>CANPGB010000004.1 GCA_947573485.1 uncultured Porphyromonadaceae bacterium
GCGAGCAGTTCCAGCTCAGCTGCTACAAGCGTCTCATCGACATCTACAACGCTACCCCCAAGATTGTAGACGCCCTGATGAAGCTCGAACTTCCCAGCGGTGTAGAAGTGGAAATCAAGTGCTGATACCCTGTAACACCAAAGTCACCTCACAACAACAACCAATATACAAATTAACAGAGAAATGCCAGGATTAATTGGAAAGAAAATCGGAATGACATCCGTTTTCAGTGCCGACGGCCGCAACGTGCCGTGCACTGTTATCGAAGTAGGTCCTTGTGTTGTCACTCAGGTTAAGACAGAAGCTACCGACGGCTACAATGCTATCCAGCTCGGCTTTGAAGAGCAGAAGGAAAAGCACCTCACACAGCCCGAACTCGGTCACTTCCGCAAAGCCGGTGTGACTCCCAAGCGTCACTTGGCCGAGTTCAAAGGATTTGAAGGCGAGTACAAGCTCGGCGACACCATCAGCGCCGACTTCTTCAGCGAAGCCGACTTCGTAGACGTTGTCGGTACTTCGAAGGGTAAAGGCTTCCAGGGTGTAGTTAAGCGTCACGGCTTCGGCGGTGTCGGCCAGGCTACACACGGCCAGCACAACCGTCTCCGCAAACCCGGTTCGATCGGCGCCTGCTCCTACCCCGCAAAAGTGTTCAAAGGCATGCGTATGGCCGGTCAGACCGGTAACGAACGCGTGACCGTACAAAACCTCCAGATCATCAAAGTGATTCCCGAGCACAACCTTATCATGATTAAAGGTTCCGTCCCCGGTGCCAAAGGTTCAATCGTCTTAATTGAGAAGTAATAATGGAACTCGCAGTATACAACCAGAATGGCCAGGATACCGGCCGCCGCGTAAACCTCAACGACGAGGTATTCGCTATCGAGCCCAACGAGCACGCCCTCTACCTCGACGTTAAGCAGTACCTTGCAAACCACCGTCAGGGCACACACAAATCGAAAGAACGCAGCGAAGTGAGCGGCTCTACCCGCAAGCTCCACAAACAGAAGGGTGGCGGCGGCAGTCGTATCGGCGACATCAACTCGCCCGTCCTCGTTGGTGGTGGCCGTGTGTTCGGTCCCCGTCCCCGCGACTATCGCTTCAAACTCAACCGCAAGCTCAAAGAGCTCGCACGTCGCTCGGCTCTCAGCCTTAAAGCTGCTGCCGGCGAGATCATCGTGGTTGAAAACGTTCAGTTCGAAGCTCCCAAAACTAAAGAATACGTAAATTTTGCTAAAAATCTTAAAGTAGAAGGCAAAAAAGTACTCCTCGTTTTGTCGGAAAAAAATAATAACGTATATTTGTCGATGCGTAACGTGCCCGATGCTAAAATCATGACTGCATCGGACATTAACACGTATGCCGTACTTGACAACAACGCGCTGATCCTCTCCGAGGCCAGCGTTGACGTGCTTAATAAACTTTAATCCACCGGAGGATACCCAACAATGGAAATCTCTATCAAACCCATAATCACAGAAAGAGCAACCGCCCTCTCCGAGAAGCGGAACTGCTACACTTTCCGCGTATCGCCCGACGCCAACAAATACCAGATCAAGTCGCTCATCGAGCAGCTCTACGGCGTAAAGGTGGAGAATGTGAACACAGCAATCATGCGCGGCAAGAACAAATCACGCTGGACCAAAAGCGGTCTCCTCAAAGGACGTACCGACCGCTGGAAAAAGGCCTATGTAACAGTTGCCAAGGGCCAGTCCATCGAATTCTTTAGCAACATCTAACTAAAATGGCAGTAAGAAAATTCAAGCCCACAACTCCTGGGCAGCGTCACAAGGTCATCGGTGTGTTCAAGGGTACAATCACTGCTACCACACCGGAAAAATCTCTTACAGTCGGCAAGCGCGCCTCCGGAGGTCGTAACAACGAAGGCCATCTCACCGCTCGCTACCTTGGCGGTGGTCACAAGCGCAAATACCGTTTCATTGACTTTAAGAGAAATCGCGACGGCATCCCCGCAGTAGTAAAGACTATCGAGTACGACCCCAACCGTTCGGCTCGCATCGCACTCCTTTACTACGCCGACGGTGTGAAAACCTACATCATCGCCCCCAACGGCCTCGAAGTAGGCGCTACACTCCTCAGCGGTCCCGATGCAGCTCCTGAAATCGGCAACACTCTCCCCCTGAGCAAAATTCCCGTAGGTACAGTTATACACTGTATAGAACTCCGTCCCGGCCAGGGCGCCTTCATGGCTCGTTCTGCCGGTACTTTCGCCCAGCTCGTTTCCCGCGAAGGAAACTACGCTATCATCAAATTACCTTCTGGCGAAACACGCAAAGTCCTCTCCGAGTGCCGCGCCACTATCGGCACCGTAGGTAACAGCGAGCACTCGCTCGAACGCTCCGGCAAAGCCGGCCGCTCACGCTGGCTCGGTCGCCGTCCCCGCAACCGCGGTGTGGTAATGAACCCTGTCGACCACCCCATGGGCGGTGGTGAAGGCCGCGCTTCAGGTGGCCATCCCCGTTCGCGCAAGGGCCTCTACAGCAAGGGTCTCAAGACTCGTGCGCCCAAGAAGCAGTCGAGCAAGTACATTATCGAGAGAAGAAAAAAGAAGTAATCTGAAATAGCTAATCTAATATGAGCCGTTCATTAAAAAAAGGCCCCTTCATCAGCGTTAAGCTCGAAAAGAAAGTGGCCGACATGGCTGCCTCCGGCAAAAGCAACGTCATCAAGACCTGGAGCCGCGCTTCAATGATCGCCCCCGAATTCGTGGGCATGACGTTCGCCGTGCATAACGGTAACAAATTCATCCCCGTGTATGTGACCGAAAACATGGTAGGTCACAAACTCGGCGAATTTGCCCCCACCCGCACCTTCCGCGGCCATGCAGGCAACAAGAAAAAATAAGCCTGATAAAAATTTACAGAAATTCTAAGACGACTAAATACAATGGGTGAAAGAAAAAGACTATCAGCCGACCGTCGTAAGGAGGAAAACAAGAGCATAGCCTTCGCTAAGCTCCTCAACATACCCACCTCCCCCCGCAAAATGCGTCTGGTTGCCGACATGATCCGCGGTAAAGAAGTTTTCCGCGCTCTCGGCATGCTCAAATTCTCCAACAAGGAAGCCGCTGCCCGCCTCGAGAAACTCGTGCGCTCCGCAGTTGCCAACTGGGAAGAGAAGAACGACCGCAAAGCACAGGACGGCGAGCTCTATATAAGCACTATCTACGTCAACTGCGCTCCCATGCTCAAGCGCCTCCGCACCGCCCCCCAGGGCCGCGGCTACCGTATCCGCAAGCGTGCCAACCACGTTACGGTCATAGTTGACACAATCGAAAACAAACATATTACCGAGGCATAATATATGGGACAGAAAGTAAATCCTATAAGCAACCGCCTGGGCGTTATCCGCGGCTGGGACTCCAACTGGTCTGAGAAAGGCAAATATCCCGACAACATTCTCGAAGACTACAAACTCCGCGAATACCTCAACGTACGCCTGGCTAAATGCAGCGTCTCGCGTATCGTGATCGAGCGCACGCTCAAGCTCATTACAATCACCGTCTGCACCTCGCGTCCCGGTCTGATCATCGGCAAGGGCGGACAGGAAGTTGAGAAACTCAAAGAAGAGCTCAAGAAAATCACCGACAAAGATGTTCAGATCAACATCTACGAAGTGAAACGCCCCGAGCTCGACGCAGAAATCGTAGCATCTACCATCGCCCGTCAGATCGAAGGCAAAGTAGCTTACCGTCGCGCCGTGAAAATGGCCGTCGCTTCTACAATGCGTGCCGGTGCCGAAGGCGTCAAGATTCAGGTTTCAGGCCGTCTCAACGGCGCCGAAATGGCCCGCTCCGAGATGTTCAAAGAAGGCCGCACACCCCTCCACACCCTCCGCGCCGACATCGACTACGCCCTCGTAGAGGCACACACCAAAGTAGGTGTAATCGGCGTTAAGGTATGGATTTGCCGTGGCGAAGTTTACGGCAAGCGCGACCTCGCCCCCAACTTCACCGCCGGCCAGAAAGAAGGCCGTGGCCCCGCCGGCAAAGGCCGTGAGCGCCGTGGCGGTTTCCGTTCGCAGAAATCAAACCGTTAATCACTCCGTAAGCACAACAATTCATGTTACAGCCTAAGAAAACAAAATTCCGCCGCGCCCAGAAAGGCCGCAGCAAAGGCGTTGCCCAGCGCGGCAATCAGCTTGCTTTCGGATCCTTCGGAATCAAGACACTCGAGACCAAGTGGATTACCGGCCGTCAGATTGAGGCTGCCCGTATCGCGGTAACCCGTTACATGCAGCGCCAGGGTCAGATCTGGATCCGCATATTCCCCGACAAACCCATTACCCGCAAGCCTGCCGACGTCCGAATGGGTAAAGGTAAAGGTAACCCCGAAGGCTTCGTAGCGCCCGTTACCCCCGGTCGCATCATAATTGAAGTTGAAGGCGTAAGCTACGACATTGCCAAAGAAGCACTCCGCCTCGCTGCGCAGAAACTTCCCGTGGTAACTAAATTTGTAGTACGCCGCGACTACGACCCCACCCAAAACGTGTAATTAAGCTATGAAGAAAGAAGAAATACGCGAGATGTCGACTGCCGACCTCAAAGAGCGTCTGCAGCAGATGGAGAAGGAGTACGTACAGCAGCGTGCTAACCACGCCGTTACTCCCCTCGACAACACCGCAAAGATCACAGCCGACCGCCGCATGATTGCCCGTGTGAAAACCGAGCTCCGTCAGCGCGAACTTAACAACAAATAAGCAAGCCAACAATGGAAGTAAAACGTAATCTGCGCAAAGAGCGCATCGGCGTGGTCTCCAGCAACAAGGGCGACAAGACTATTACCGTCACCGTCAAATGGAAGGAGAAACACCCCATCTACGGTAAATTCGTCAACAAGACCAAAAAATACCACGCTCACGACGAAAAGAACGAGTGCTCTGTAGGCGACACCGTTCGCGTTATGGAAACCCGCCCCCTGAGCAAGACCAAACGCTGGAGATTAGTAGAAATTATCGAAAAAGTTAAGTAAAAATGATACAGACCGAATCACGCCTTACCGTAGCCGATAACAGCGGTGCCAAGGAAGTACTCTGCATCCACGTCCTCGGCGGAACAGGTCGTCGCTACGCTTCTGTTGGCGACATCATCGTGGTCACCGTCAAGAACGCTATCCCCGGCGCCGATGTCAAGAAAGGTACCGTAAGCCGCGCCATGGTAGTGCGCACTAAAAAAGAAGTGCGCCGCCCCGACGGCTCTTACATCCGCTTCGACGACAACGCCTGCGTACTCCTCAAGAACGACGGCGACCTCCGCGGCACACGTATCTTCGGCCCCGTGGCCCGCGAGCTTCGTGCCAAGAACATGAAAATCGTTTCACTGGCACCCGAAGTGCTCTGACAAACTGTTAAACATTTCACAACTCTATGAGCAAGATACACATCAAGAAAGGCGACACCGTCTGCGTCCTTGCCGGCGAAGACAAAGGCAAGACCGGGCGCGTGCTCGCCGTGCTCCGCGACAAGAACCGCGCCATCGTTGAAGGCGTAAACATTGTCACCAAGGCTACAAAACCCTCGGCTCAGTACCCCCAGGGTGGCCTTATCAAGAAAGAAGCACCTATCCACATCTCCAACATCAACCTCGTGGACCCCAAGACCGGCAAGCCCACCCGCATCGCTATCAAGCGTGAGGACGGCAAGGTTGTCCGCATCGCTAAAAAATCCAACCAGGTAATCAAATAATGAGCACAACACTGCAAAAAGACTACAAGGAGCGCATCGTTCCGGCTCTTGAGCGTGAGTTCAACTACTCCACCGTGATGCAGGTGCCCCGCCTTGAGAAGATCGTTATCAACCAGGGCATCGGCGCCGCCACTCAGGACAAGAAGCTCATCGAGACAGCCATCAACGAGCTCACAGCCATCACCGGCCAGAAAGCCGTGGCTACGCTCTCGAAGAAGGACATCTCCAACTTCAAGCTCCGTAAGAAAATGCCCGTGGGCGTGCGTGTGACACTCCGCCGCGAGAAAATGTACGAATTCCTCGAGCGCCTCATCCGTGTTGCCCTTCCCCGTATCCGCGACTTCAAGGGCATCGAAGGCAAACTCGACGGCCGTGGCAACTACACCCTCGGCATCACAGAGCAGATAATCTTCCCCGAAATCAACATCGACAACATCAACAAACTCATGGGTATGAACATCACCTTCGTGACATCTGCCCAGACCGATGAAGAAGGTTACGCACTGCTCAAGAACTTCGGCCTCCCCTTCAAAAACGCAAAAAAATAATAATACCGATCTATGGCTAAAGAATCAATGAAAGCCCGTGAGGTGAAGCGTGCACGTCTTTGCGCAAAATACGCACAGCGCCGTGCCGAGCTCAAGAAAATCGTGAACGCCGGTGTTCAGGACACCGACGAAGCACGTCAGGCAGCCTACGAAGCCGCTCAGGAGCTCCAGACCCTCCCGAAGAACTCGTCGTACATCCGCAAGCACAACCGCTGCTCCATCACCGGTCGTCCCAAAGGATACATGCGTCAGTTCGGCATCTCCCGTATCCAGTTCCGCGAAATGGCCTCCGCCGGCCTCATTCCCGGAGTCAAGAAAGCAAGCTGGTAATTAGCTCTCCACAGTTTGCTTGAGCGGCAGCGCCCCTATCCGCCCATGGCCGACATTAGGCGCCGCCGATACCGAGAGTATTAAATATTGTTGGGCACTCCGGCCCAATCAATTTAAACAATCAATAAAATGACCGATCCTATAGCAGATTATCTCACAAGATTGAGGAATGCGATCAAAGCCAACCACCGCGTGGTGGAGGTGCCTGCCTCAAACTTGAAGAAAGAGATCACCAAGATTCTCTTCGAACAAGGCTATATACTTAACTACAAGTTTATAGACGGCGAAAACAACGCTCAGGGCACTATAAAGATTGCCCTCAAATACGATCCCCAGGACCGTGTGAACGCTATCAAAGGCCTCAAGCGCGTATCGCGCCCCGGTCTGCGTCAGTACACCGGATACAAAGACATGCCCCGCGTGCTCAACGGCCTCGGCATCGCCATCCTCTCAACCTCACAAGGCGTGATGACTAACAAAAAGGCTGCCGACCTCAAAATCGGCGGCGAAGTCCTCTGCTACGTATATTAATCAACCCGCTAATACAATCCGAATATGTCAAGAATTGGTAAAGCACCTATCGCAATCCCTGCAGGTGTAACAGTGACGGTTGATGAAAAGAACAACGTTGTTACCGTCAAAGGAAAATACGGCGAACTCACCCAGAAGGTGCACCCCGACCTCAAAGTTACCGTAGAAGACAACACCGTGCACATCACCCGTCCCAGCGACGACCGTGAGCACCGTGCACAGCACGGCCTCTACCGCGCCCTCATCCACAACATGGTAGAAGGCGTGCACCAGCGCTACCGCAAAGAAATGGAGCTCGTCGGCGTAGGTTACCGCGCCGCAGCCACAGGGCAGGTTCTCGAACTCTCCCTCGGCTACTCCCACGCCATATATCTCAAGCTTCCCCCCGAAGTGGCAGTTGAAGCTAAGTCGGAGCGTAACAAAAACCCGCTCATCATCCTCGAAAGCCAGGACAAACAGCTCCTCGGCCAGGTATGTGCCAAAATCCGCTCCTTCCGCAAGCCCGAACCCTACAAAGGCAAAGGTATCAAGTTTGTCGGCGAAATCATACGCCGCAAGTCCGGCAAGAAGGCCGGTGCTAAATAATTAAAAGCACACTGTCATGATTTCAAAGATAGAAAGACGAAATAAAATCAAGACCCGCATACGTGGTAAAATCTCCGGCACCGCCGAGCGTCCCCGTATGACCGTCTTCCGCAGCAACAAGCAGATCTACGTGCAGCTCATCGACGACCTCGCAGGCCGCACTCTCGTGGCTGCCTCTTCAAAAGGTCTCGACCAGAAGGCTACAAAATGCGAAATCGCTGCCCTCGTTGGCACAGCTATCGCTGCCAAGGCCCTCGAAGCCGGTATTTCCGAAGTCGTTTTCGACCGTAACGGCTACCTCTTCCACGGCCGTGTTAAATCACTCGCTGATGCTGCACGCAGCGCCGGCCTCAAATTCTGATAAACTATGGCTAAAAGAAACAATAGAGTAAAATCGACAGGCGACCTCGAACTCAAGGACCGCCTCGTGGCCATCAACCGCGTTACCAAGGTAACAAAAGGTGGCCGTACTTTCACCTTCGCAGCCATTGTCGTTGTCGGTAACGAAGACGGCGTGGTAGGCTGGGGCCTCGGCAAAGCCAACGAAGTTCAGGCCGCTATCGCCAAAGGCGTTGAAGCTGCCAAAAAGAACCTCATCCGCGTGCCCGTTCACAAAGGCACAATACCTCACGAGCAGATTGCCAAATTCGGCGGCTCGCGCATCATCCTCAAGCCCGCATCTCACGGTACCGGTGTTAAAGCCGGTGGTGCTATGCGTGCCGTTCTTGAGAGCGTAGGTATCACCGACGTGCTCGCCAAGTCAAAAGGCTCTTCAAACCCCCACAACCTTGTGAAAGCAACTATCGCCGCTCTCGACGAAATGCGCTCACCCGCTATCATCGCCCAGAACCGCGGTATCTCGGTAGAAAAAGTTTTCAAAGGCTAAATCGATCCAACTATGGCACAGATCAAAATCACTCAGATAAAGAGCCGCATCGGTGCACCCGCTGTTCAGAAGCGTACACTCGATGCACTCGGCCTCAAGAAAATGAATCACAGCGTGGTTAAAGAAAACACCCCCTCTGTGATGGGTATGGTCAACAAAGTACACCACTTGGTAAAAGTGGAAAACGCTTAAAACAAAGGTACCACTATGAACTTAAGCAATTTAAAACCCGCAACTGGCTCTGTTAAACGCAGCACACGCATCGGCCGCGGCCCGGGTTCGGGCAAAGGCGGAACATCGACCCGCGGTCACAAGGGTGCGAAGTCGCGTTCGGGCTACAGCCGCAAAATCGGCTTCGAAGGCGGTCAGATGCCTCTCCAGCGCCGTCTTCCCAAGTTCGGCTTCAAGAATATCAACCGTGTGGAATACAAAGCTATAAACCTTGATCTCATCTCCGCTCTCGCAGAAGCTCGTCAGCTTCAGAAAGTAGGCATTCAGGAGCTCCGCGAGGCCGGTTACATCCGCGCCAACCAGCTCGTGAAGATCTTGGCTAACGGCAACGTTACCGCACCCCTCACCGTTGAAGCCAATGCCTTCTCCGCAGCTGCCAAAGCAGCAATCGAAGCTGCCGGCGGAACTGCCCAAACCATCTAATTATGAGATTTGTAGAAACCCTTAAAAATATCTGGACAATCCAGGAGCTCCGCCAGCGCCTCCTCATAACCGTCCTGTTGGTATTCATCTACCGACTGGGCTGTTATGTGGTGCTGCCCGGCATCTCTCCCTCCGACATCGACGCCCTTGCCAACTTTACAAACAAGAGCGGCCTGATGCAGCTTCTGGATATGTTCTCCGGAGGTGCCTTCTCCCAGGCATCTATCTTCGCGCTCGGCATCATGCCCTATATCACGGCCTCAATCGTGATACAGCTCTGCGGCATGATCCTGCCTTCTTTCCAGAAGATGCAGCGCGAAGGTGAGAGCGGGCGTCAGAAACTCAACCAGTACACCCGTTACCTCACAGTGCTCATCCTCTTCCTCCAGGCTCCCGCCTACCTCATCAACCTCCAGGTACAGGTAAACGGCGCCGCAAACGGAAGCACCCTCCAGCTCGGTTTCTGGACCGTAGCCTACCTCACGGTAATCCTCGCCGCAGGCTCCATGTTCATCATGTGGCTCGGTGAGCGCATCACCGACCGTGGTATCGGCAACGGTATCTCTTTCATCATCCTTGTAGGTATTATCGCCCGTCTCCCGGGAGCCCTCTACTATGAATTCGTAAGCCGTCTGCCGGGTGCCTCAGGCAGCCAGGGCGGCCTCGTGATGTTCATTGTCGAGGTAGTTCTCCTCTTCGCCGTTACCGTAGGTGCCGTTCTGCTCGTACAGGGTACACGTAAAGTGCCCGTGCAGTATGCAAAGCGCATCGTAGGCAACCGCCAGTACGGAGGCGCACGCCAGTACATACCCCTGAAAGTCAATGCCGCAGGCGTTATGCCTATCATCTTCGCGCAGGCTATCATGTTCATCCCCATGACACTTGCCGGCTTCCGCGGAGGCGAGAGCGGATTCATGCACGCTTTCACCGACATCAACAGCTTCTGGTATAACTTCGTATTCTTCGTGCTCATCGTAGCCTTCACATACTTCTACACCGCCATCACAGTGCGACCCACCCAGATGGCAGAAGACATGAAGCGCAACAACGGCTTTATCCCCGGCGTCAAACCCGGCAAGAAAACGGCAGAGTACCTCGACGCTATCATGTCGCGCATCACACTCCCCGGCTCAATCTTCCTCGGTATCGTGGCAATCCTGCCCGCCTTCGCGCGCTTCTTCGGCATCAGCCAGAACTTCGCGCAGTTCTTCGGCGGAACATCGCTCCTGATCATGGTGGGCGTAGTTCTCGACACCCTCCAGCAGATAGAGTCGCACCTGATGATGCACCACTACGACGGTCTGATGAAAGAAGGCAAAATCAAAGGCCGCACCACCGGTCAGGCCTATTGATAGAGCATAGACACCACGTATCATTCGACACAATTAAATGATTTATCTCAAAACACCGGAAGAAATCGAAACCATGCGCTCGGCGGCGACACTCGTCTCACAGACACTCGCCGAAGTCGGACGCTGGATAGAACCCGGCGTAACCACACGCAAGCTTGACACCATTGCCCGGGAATTTATCCTGGACAATGGCGGCAAGCCCGCTTGCCTCGGTTACGAAGGATTCCCCGGAACACTTTGCATAGAAGTGAATGAGACCGTAGTGCACGGATTCCCCTCCGACCGCGTACTCGTCGACGGCGACATCGTCGGCATCGACACCGTGGTCGAGAAAGACGGTTTCATGGGCGACAGCTGCTACACATTTGCCGTAGGAACAATATCGCCCGAGAAAATGGCACTCTGCCGCACTACACGCGAATCGCTCTACGAAGGCATAAAAGCCGCAAAGATAGGCGCACGCATCGGCGATATATCAAACGCCGTGCAAACCTATTGCGAGCGCCGCAACTACTCGCTCGTGCGCGAGATGTGCGGGCACGGCATAGGCCGCAACATGCACGAAGCCCCCGAGGTGCCAAACTACGGTCGCCGTGGTATCGGACCCCGCCTCCAGAACGGCATGTGCATCTGCATCGAACCCATGGTCAACATGGGAAGCCGTAATATCGTAATAGAGTCAAACGGCTGGGAATGCCGCACCCGCGACCGCAAACCCTCCGCACATTACGAGCACACGCTCGCTATCATAGGCGACCGCACCGAAGTACTCACAACCTTCGACTACATTCACCAGGCAATCACAGATAAATTTATTTAACCCCCAATCTATGGCAAAACAATCAGCAATCGAACAGGACGGAACCATTATCGAGGCGCTGTCGAACGCAATGTTCCGCGTCGAACTCGAGAACGGTCACGAAATCACCGCCCACATCTCCGGCAAGATGCGCATGCACTACATCCGCATCCTCCCCGGCGACAAGGTGCGTGTCGAAATGTCGCCCTACGACCTTTCTAAAGGACGGATTGCTTTCCGCTATAAATAATCGAAAAAACTAAAAGATATGAAAGTAAGAGCTTCCGTTAAAAAACGCACCCCGGACAGCAAGATCGTCCGTCGCAAAGGACGTCTGTACGTCATCAACAAAAAGAACCCCAAGTATAAACAACGTCAAGGATAATTCTATTATTTTTGAGGAAATAATAAGCTGACACATTAAAATATGGCAGTACGTATAGTGGGAGTTGACCTCCCCCAGAACAAAAGAGGTGAAATCGCCTTGACATACATCTTCGGCATCGGCCGGAGCGCCGCCAAGTCGATTCTTGAGAAAGCAGGTATCGACGTAAACATCAAAGTACAGGACTGGACCGACGACCAGGCAGCGAAAGTTCGCGAAGTAATCGGCACAGACTACAAAGTAGAGGGCGACCTCCGCAGCGAGATCCAGCTCAACATCAAGCGCCTTATGGACATCGGCTGCTACCGCGGCATCCGTCACCGTAACGGTCTTCCCGTCCGTGGCCAGAGCACCAAGAACAACGCACGCACCCGCAAGGGCCGCAAGAAAACCGTTGCTAACAAGAAGAAAGCTACTAAATAATAAATCAACATGGCAAAAAAAACAGTCGCAGCTAAGAAGAGAAACGTCAAAGTCGGCGCAGAAGGCCAGCTTCACGTTCATTCGTCTTTCAACAATATTATCGTTTGCCTTGCCAATAGCGAAGGACAGGTCATCTCGTGGTCATCGGCCGGCAAGATGGGCTTCCGCGGGTCTAAGAAAAACACTCCCTATGCAGCCCAGATGGCAGCTCAGGATTGCGCAAAAATCGCTTACGACCTCGGCCTCCGCAAAGTGAAGGCATACCTCAAGGGCCCGGGCAACGGCCGCGAAAGCGCCGTCCGCACCATCGACGGTGCCGGCATCAAAGTAACCGAAATCATCGACGTTACCCCGCTGCCCCACAACGGTTGCCGTCCTCCCAAACGCAGAAGAGTATAAAATCAGTATCGAGGGCTTAGAGCCTCACAACTCACAAGCCCCCGACCTCTGCTTTCACTTTTAGTAACAATATCTTTCAACAAGCGGGAGCCTCTTGCGGCAAGCCAGTGCCGCTACCCCGGGCAAGGCTGCAAGCCACAAAACACCTGTGGCAAGCATTACAAAGGCGAATAGACCATATTTCATCACCTCTCTATGGTCGCGGCTGCGCCGGCGAAATGCCACCGACAACAGCCTTGCCGCTCCCGATAAACTGATTTTAACTACAATGGCAAGATACACAGGTCCCAAGACCAAAATAGCCCGCAAATTCGGCGAACCCATTTTCGGCGAAGACAAGGTTCTCGCCCGTCGCAACTTCCCCCCGGGCCAGCACGGTGCCAACAAGCGCCGCAAAACCTCTGAGTACGGCGTACAGCTCCGCGAGAAGCAGAAAGCCAAATACACCTACGGTGTACTCGAGCGTCAGTTCCGCAACCTCTTCGAGAAAGCATCTTCGCTCAAAGGTATCACCGGTGAAATCCTCCTCCAGCTCCTCGAAGGCCGCCTCGACAACGTAGTTTACCGCCTCGGCATCGCCCCCACACGTGCTGCTGCCCGCCAGATTGTGCTCCACAAGCACATCACCGTAAACGGCGAAGTCGTTAACATCCCCTCGTTCGCCGTTAAACCCGGCGACATCGTAGGAGTACGCGAACGCAGCAAGTCGCTCGAAGTTATCGCCGACTGCCTCGCAGGCTTCAACCACAGCAAATATCCTTGGATCGAATGGGACGAAGCCACAAAGAGCGGCAAGTTCCTCCACGTGCCCGCACGCGAAGACATCCCCGAGAACATCAAGGAGCAGCTGATCGTCGAGCTCTACTCTAAGTAATAAATTCCAAATCCAAAGATCCATGGCTATATTAGCATTCCAAAAACCTGAAGAGGTAGTAATGGTAGAAGCCGGCAACTTCTACGGCAAATTCGAATTCAAGCCTTTGGAACCCGGCTATGGCATCACCGTAGGCAACGCTCTCCGTCGCGTGCTCCTTTCGTCTCTCGAAGGCTTCGCGATCTCGTCGATTAAGATCGACGGCGTTAAAAACGAATTCGATGCCGTGCCCGGCGTTAAGGAAGACGTTACAAACATCATCCTTAACCTCAAGCAGGTCGACCTCAAACAAAAGGTCGAAGACAGTGAATTTGAACGCGTCACCATCACCGTTTCAGGCAAAGAAGTGTTCACAGCCGGCGACATCTCCAGTGCCCTCACAGGCTTCGAGGTCATGAACCCCGAACTGGTGATCTGTCATTTGGATCCCGACGCAAGTTTCACCATCGTACTGACCGTCAACAAAGGCCGCGGTTGGGTTCCCGCTGAAGAAAATGTCACCCCTCAGGACGACATCAACACTATAGCGATCGACTCAATCTACACGCCTATCAAAAACGTCAAATACACTGTCGAAAACTACCGCGTAGACCAGAAAACCGACTACGACAAACTTACCCTCGAAATAAGCACCAACGGCTCTATCCTCCCCAAGGACGCCGTTAAGGAAGCCGCTAAGATTCTCATCTACCACTTCATGCTCTTCTCCGACGAGAAGATCACCATCGAAACCTCTGAGCCCGATCCCGGCGAAGAATTCGACGAAGAAGTACTCCACATGCGTCAGCTGCTCAAGTCGAAGCTTGTGGACATGCAGCTTTCAGTGCGCGCCCTCAACTGCCTAAAGAGCGCCGAGGTTGAAACTCTCGCCGAACTGGTGGTATTCAACAAAACCGATTTGCTCAAATTCCGCAACTTCGGCAAAAAGTCCCTCGTCGAACTCGAAAGCCTCCTTACGAGCTTGAACCTCTCCTTCGGCATGGACATCTCCAAATACAAACTCGATAAAGAATAATCAACGATGAGACACAATAAGAAATTCAATCACCTCGGCCGCAAGACTGCTCACCGTGCGTCGCTGCTCGCCAACATGACGGTGTCGCTCATCTTCCACAAGCGCATCAACACTACCCTCGCAAAGGCTAAGGCGCTGCGCGTCTATGCCGAGCCCCTTATCAACCGCGCTAAGGAAGACACCATGGCTAACCGCCGACTCGTCTTCAGCTACCTCCAGAACAAAGAGGCCGTAAAGATCCTCTTCCAGGAAATCGCTGAGAAGATCGCCAACCGCAATGGTGGCTACACACGAATCCTCAAGACCGGTTACCGTCTTGGCGACAACGCCCCCACATGCTTCATCGAGCTCGTTGACTACAACGAGGCCATGCTCAAAGACAACAAGGAAGCCAAAGCCAAGACCCGCCGCAGCCGCCGCGGTTCTAAAGCTGCAGCTCCCGAAAACCCCGTGGCAGAAGCTGCCGCTCAGGAACCCGAACTTCCCGCAGCAGAATAAGCCCCAAGGCTATAATACCCCTAAAAACGAGGGCAGTGTCGCGCGACACTGCCCTTTTTTGGTATTATTCAATCACTGCTCCGTAGCCGACTCGGGAGCCTTGTCGATAAGGTCCATAAACTGGTCGAGTTCGGGAGTGATTATAATCTGAGTGCGGCGGTTGAGGCTGCGGCCGCTCTCGGTGTCGTTGCTCGCAATGGGGTTATACTCGCCTCGGCCACCTGCAGTGAGGCGCGAGGGGTCAACGCCGAACTTATCCTGCAAGGTTTGCACCACCGAAGAAGCACGCAGGGCGCTCAGATCCCAGTTATTGCGGATGTTGGTGCGCGATATGGGCACATTGTCGGTGTTGCCCTCCACGAGCACGCTGTAGCTGTTGTAGTCCTTTATAATCTTGGCAATCTTGCTGAGAATATCCATTGCCGCAGGGCTGATTTCGTAGCTGCCGGAGCGGAAGAGCATATTGTCGGCAAGAGAGATGTAGACCACGCCCTTGAGCACCTTCACATCCACGTCTTTGAGCTCCGACGTGTCGAGCGAGCGCGTCAATTTGTTGGTGAGCGCCATGAGCATGGAGTCGCTCTTGGCCTTGGCGTCGACAAGGCGCCGTATGTAGCCGTTCGACTCGCTCACCTGGTCGGCGAGCTTGGCTATGTTCACGTTGCCCGACTGGCTTGCAAGCACACTTTGGTAGAGAGTGCGCTGTAGCGTATCGTACTGCGATTTGAGCTCACGGTTGGCCGCTCCGCACGATTCGAGCTGCGATTTGAGACTCGCTGCCGTAGAGCGGCTCTCGGCGAGCGCCACCTGCGAGGCGTTGTAGTCGGCCTCGAGCAGATTGTATTTCTTGTGTGTCACGCAGCCTGTGAGCGATATTGCCGCGGCGGCTGCAATTGCTATAAACCCTTTTGTCTTCATAACGTTGAAATCGGTGGAATAGGGAATCCGATAATAATACAACGCATGAAGACGCGCTAAGGTTGGCGTCTCACTTTCAGAGCAGTGAGGCGAATACCTCTACATCGCGCGCTATGAGGTCGGGCACGCGCGGGGCTGAGAGAGCCGTGTCGAGCGTGGTCTCGCCTGAGAGGACGAGCACTCCGAAGGCTCCGGCTGCCCATGCCATGGCTACATCGGTGTATATTCGGTCGCCGCACATGGCAATCTGTTCGGGGCAGAGCTTGTGACGGCGGCAGATGCCCGCAAGCATGTCGGGGTTGGGCTTGCCTATCACAATGTCGGGCTCGCGACCTGTGGCATGCTCTATGGCCTTGCACAGCGAGCCGCAGTCCACGAGCACTGTCGGCAGGTCGGTGGGGCATACGCGGTCGGGGTTGGTGGCAATGTAAGGCACCCCCTGCGACGCCAGGTAAGCGGCACGGCAGAGCTTGGGGTAGGTGAGGGTGGTGTCGAAAGCCACAACGAGGGCATCGGGCATGGTGGTGCTTTCGGGTGCGGTGAGCTCGAAGCCCGCCTCCTCAAATTCCTTCTCCATGCTCGGGGTGCCCACAACATAGAGGCGCCGTGCATCGGGCAGCTTGGCGCGCAGATAGTCGATTGTCGCCAGTGCCGAGGTATACATCTGCTCGGGAGCAGCCTCTATTCCGAGCCCGGCGAGCTTGGCTATATAGTCGGCCTTGCTGCGGGTGGGGTTGTTGGTCAGGAAGGAGTAGCCTATGCCCAATTCTGTGAGGCGTGCAAGAAAAGCCTTCGTAAAGGGGAAAAGGGTGGCACCGAGGTAAAGGGTGCCGTCCATGTCGAGAGCCACGTGGCGAATCTTGCCGAGGGCTTGGCTGAGTTGTTCGCGAGAGAGGGGGCTTATATAGCGGTCTTTTTCTTCGATCATGATTATTTAGCTGAGGATTTCAGACTGTTGTAGAATTCGTTGCTGCGCGCATAACCGTCGCGGGGAGCGCGCCACATGGTAATGAAAGTGATAATACCGAGCACGCCGGTGCCTACTATGATGTAGAACACCATGTTCCACCCCCAGTGGTCGGCCACTATACCTATACCGATTGCCGAGAGGAAGGAACCCGCGTACCCGAATATGCCTGCGAGGCCGTTGGCCGTTGCCGAAGCCTCTTTTGTGGCCTGGTTGGCCGAGGCTATGCCTATGAGCGCCTGCGGGCCGTAGATAAAGAATCCGGCCATTGCCAGGACGCTTATCGACAGCCACACGGGCAGCCCCGGGAAGAGTATGAATATGCCCATGAAGAGCGAGGCTCCAACCATGCACACGAGGCACATGCGGTGAGCTTTGCCGTGGAAAAGCTTGTCGGTGGCCCAGCCTGAGCATATGGTGCCCACAATGGCGAAGACCTCGAAGAGACCAACCGACCACGCGGCGTCCTCAATGCTCATGTTGCGGGCCTCTGTGAGGAACTTCGGACCCCAGTCGAGTATACCCATGCGCATCACGTATACAAATACGTTGGCTATGCACAGAGTCCATATCCAGCGGTTGGCCCACACCATGCGTTTGAGGAAACGGCTGCGGTTGGGGTCTTTGCCCGTGCCCGTGGCGGTGTTGCCCGTGGTGGTACCGGGCAACTCGGGTAGCCCTACCGAACGCGGGTCGTCGCGCAGCCCCACGTAGAGCCACACTGCACCGGCCACGGCAAGGCAGGCAGGGAGCCAGAAGCACCAGCGCCACGCATCCCAATGCTGTGCGTAGCCCATTATGGTGCTCATGTCGGCTGCCGACGAGGGGTCGAGCTTGAGGTTGCGCGCTATGGTGGCTATAATCTCGCTGTCGCCGCTCATGTCGCGCCCCATGGTGCCCATTATATAGCCGCATACAACCACGGCCAGGGCAGCCCCTATAGAGTGCGAGGTGTTCCACACCGACATCTTCGTGGCAAGCTCCGAGGGGTGAATCCACGAGGGCAGCAGACGCGCGCACGGCGGGTAACCCACGCCCTGGAAGAGCTGGTTGAGAACTATTGTGACGGCCATTACGAGCACGAGCATGTTGATGAAGTCGGGCCCTTGGTCCACACCCGTCAGCCACGAGCTTATGTTAACACCGAAACCGAAAGCGAAGTTCGACGCCGCGCACAGCAGCAGGCCCAAAGCCATTATCACACGCGAGCTGAATCGGTCAACGACAAAGCCGTTGATAAAGCGCGAGAGGCCGTAGATGAGCGACCCTATGCCTATCACGATGCCGAAGCTCGTGTTCGATATGCCATACTGGGCAGTGAGCCCGGGCATGGCTATAGAGAAATTCTTGCGCACGAAGTAGTATATGGCATAGCCCACCATTGTTACAATAATAGTGCGCATCTGCCAGCTCTTGTAGCGCTTTATGGTGGCATCGTCCCACCCGGCGAAGATGTTTTCTTTGCTTGACATGGTATTTTTAAGGGTGATTTTTATCGGTTTGCCGCCGCCGTAGCCTCGAAGTCGAGGGCCTCGGCGAGGATGCTTATGGGGTTTTCAACTTTTATGCCCGTGCTCATCTCAATCTGCCACTTGCAGGTCTCGCAGTCGCATGCCACCACATCGGGTGCTATGCGCCGCAGCTTGTCGAAGAGCTCGGCGCCTATGGCCTGCGACGTTGCGTAGTTCTCCTTCTTGAAACCGTAGGTGCCCGCTATGCCGCAGCACTGCGACTCGACAGGCACAAAAGTTATGCCCGGAATGAGCTTGAGCAGCCGTATGGAGTATATCGCCCAACCGAGCTTCTGTATATGGCACGAAGTATGGTAGGTGACGCGGCGTGTGTACTCGGGCTTGAACACGAGCTTCACAGCTCCGCGCTCCACCTCGCGGGCAAGCCATGCCGAGGCGAGCATCATGTTGGAGCGCACGGCGCTGTTGTCAACCTCTAACAGATGCGGATACTCGTCGCGCATTGTGAAGGCGCACGACGAACCCGTGAAGAGCACCGGCGCATCGGCGTCGGCGCCCAGAGCCGCCTGCATCGCCTTTATATTGTGGCGGGCATCGGCGCGGGCGCTGTCGGTGAGGCGGTTGGCAATCTTTGCCACCCCGCAGCAACGCTCTCCCTTGATGAGCCGCACGCCTATACCTGCGGCGTTGAGTACCCGCACAAGGTCGAGTCCTAAGGCGGGGTAATTGTAGTTCACATAGCAGCCGTGGAAGTACACCGCCTGCCTCGGATAGCCCTTCTGCGCGTCGGCCAGTGACTTGAACTGCTGCGCAAAAGTCGTGGCGGAGTAGGCCGGGAAAGTGCGGTGGCTGTCAATGCCCAGCACCGCCTGCAGCCCTTGCTTTACTATGCGCCGCCGCAGCATGAAATTGGTGACGGGAGCTAATGCACCGGCTACCGTGCCCATGAAGTCGGTGTTTGCCAGCATGCGGTCGCGCAGCTTCACCGGCGAGCGGTCGTAGCGTATTCGCGCGCGCTGTATGATGTCGCCTATACGCACCCCCGAGGGGCAGGCCACCTCGCAGCGCTTGCAGTTCAGGCAATATTTGAGGGCGCTGTCGTAGAAGGCAGGGTTTTTCAAGCGGTACCTCTCGCCGTCGGGGCCGGCCTGCTTGGGTCCCGGATAATCGGGATTGACGCTGAGAAGAGGGCAGTATACGGTGCACACCGTGCACTTTATGCACTGCTCGAAGTTGTCGCGGCTTATGTTCTGTACTTGATATTCCATTGTCTCAGCTGTTTATAATGAGGTCGGCCACATGCAGCGCCGTGGTTATGGCTATGCCCGCGCCCGACTCCTCGGTGAGCGGGTCGGCACCCCCGAGCACGGCACCGGCAGCGTAGAGGTTCTCCACAGCCGAGCCGCCACGCAGGGGGTGGAAAGCGGCATCGGTGGCAACGCCGAAACTCATGTAGGGTTGCCGAGCGAAGAAGTCGGCATCGAACCAGCGGTCGCGGTCGTCGGTGGCCTGCACGTCGAGCCCGAAGAGCGGCTCGTATATTTTATGGGGTGCCGCCACTATGCCGCGGCTGAAAATACCGCCCCCGGCAAGTATAAAGCGGTCGGCCTCGAGATAGTCGTCGCAGAGCGAGGCCGTCTCTATGGCGCGCACACTGCCGTCGGCGTTCATATGGGCGGCCACTGCCGAGTCGCCGAGCAGATAGGTGCCTCCGAGCTGCCCGAAGCGGTGGCGCAGAAGTTGCTGCGCACGGTGGCCGGTAACCGACATCGGCGTGACGGGCACGCAGTAGAGCGGCACACCCACCATGCGGCGCAGGCGCTGAAGGTGCTCCTCGCTGTCGAAACCGATAACCGCAGGTATGAAAACGGTATCGGCATCGCCGCAAACCTTGTTAATCTCAATGGCTAATTCCTCGAGAGCCTCGCCGCGCAGCAGTCGTGCCACCGAGGCGGCACGCATCTCCCCCGAACTGCGGCGCAGGCGCTCCACAGCTTCTATTTTCACGCTTGCCGTGCGGCAGCGCACGCCTAAGGCTCCGAGCCCGTCGGCAAGGTACGAGGGGTAGAAATCGAGGAAGCCCTCGAAGTTCACTATCACGCAGTCTTTCATCGGAGGCCGTTCGCCCGAGAAGGTCATGAAATCGCCCATGGTGAGCCACGACGAGCGCAACTTGCCCAGCGGACTGAGGTGCCGGTGGTTGGCGCGGCTCGTGCCTTTAAGGGTGATGCCGGCCTCGGCAAAGAGGAGCGGGGCGGCATCGGCATAGGCGCCCGTGGCCTCCGCGCCCATTTTGCGGTAAGGGTGCGTGGGCGGCAACAACTCTATGCCCGCCAAGGGCGATTCAAGAGTCTTGCCTCCGGCTTTGCCTAATAGCCCGAAAGAACCCGAGCAGAAGTGCAGCGCACTTTGCCCGCTTGATATTATCGCTACTTTCCGGCGAGCTTTGGCAAGAGCCGTGCCTGCCACGAGGCCACTGAGGCCCCCGCCGGTGATTACAACATCGAATTTCATAGTGCTGACGTATCGGTTTTGCCGGGAGCGAGGCCGCATACCCCCTGATAAATCCATGCCGAGAAATTGGCCTCGACCAAAGTCTGCCCCCAGCCCACGGGGCGCATGCCTTTCCAGCGCTCGTTGATAAAAGAGGCAAGGTCGGCAAGCGCAACATCGTTGCCGAAACTGCGGGCGAGCATCGCCGAAGCACGGCAGGCACAGATGCTGCCCTGGCAGGTGCCCATGCCCAATCGGGTGCGGCGGCGCAGGTTCACGAGATTATTTACTTCGAGCCTGTTGATGGCGTAGTCAGTCTCGGCGGCAGTAACGCGTTCGCACTCGCACACGAGGGCGTCGTCGCTGTCACGGCTGAAATCTATGTCGCCCGAGAGTGTGCCGTGACGCCCCTTGGCAGCCAATTGATTGGTGCTTAATTCTATGATATGCGACTTGCGGAAACGCTTCTTCTCGGGCTTGGGCTCCTCCTCAGAGCCGGGCAGTGGCAGCTCGGCGGTGCGGCAGGCAGCCTCGACGCCCAACTTGCGGCAGGCCATATCGGCAGCCTGCTCGGCCATGAGGCGGTAGGTCATAAGCTTTCCGCCCGAAATTGTTATCATGCCCTCCACACTGTCGCGCGCGGCATGGTCGAAACACACTATTCCGCGGCTTATGCTGCGCCCCGAAGGGTCGTCGTCCGACGCTATGAGCGGCCTCACACCGCTGTAGGCGCGCAGTATGCGCGTATAGGCAAGAGCCGGAGCTATCTTCATGCCCTCACGCAGGAGTATATCCACCTCCTCCTGTGTAACATCCATGCGGTCAACCGCATCGTAGGGCACGCGGCTCGACGTCGTGCCTATGAGCGATATCGTGTCCCCCGGCACGAGAATATCGGCGTCGGCAGGCTTGCGGCAGCGGTTTATAACCACATTGTTCACACGGTGACCGAAGATAAGCAGCGCACCCTTGGCCGGAAACATATTGATGTTTATCCCCGCCATGGCAGCGATGCCGTGTCCCCATATGCCGCCCGCGTTTATCACCAGACGGCTGCGGATGTCGAAAAGCTCTTGCGAGCCCTGGCGACGCAGCCTCACGCCGCGCACCCTGTCGCCCTCCTTGATGAGCTCCTCCACGCAGTGATAAGTGAGCACATCGGCACCGTGAAGCTTGGCATCGACAACATTGGCCGTCGTGAGCCTGAATGGGTCAACGGCACCGTCGGGCACCGTCACCGCACCCGTGATTGCCGGGTTTACCGACGGCTCCATGCGCAGAGCCTCGGCAGGGTCGATGGCGCGCGCGTCAATACCGGCAGCACGGCAGGCATCGATGAAAGTCGACTGGTAGCCAAGGTCATCTTCGGGCAGAGTTACAAAGAGACCGCCCGTGGGCTCCACGCAGTGCCGTGCTATGCGGCGGAGAATCATATTCTCCTCAATGCACTCCGTGGCCGACTCCCGGTCGGTCACGGCATAGCGTGCGCCGCTGTGCAGCAGCCCGTGGTTACGCCCCGTGGCTCCCGCGGTGAAATCGAAGCGCTCTACAAGCAGAGTGCGCAGCCCGCGCATGGCGCAGTCGCGCGCAGTACCCGCTCCGGTGGCACCCGCACCGATTATCACCACGTCGTATTCCTTTAATAATTGTGTGTTGTTTAGCATAATTGTGTTCTGTGCCTCAAAATTACACAAAAATATTTGAATAACAAGCTGTCGCCGCTCGAAAAATTTTAAGAATACCATGCCTCGCTATATGCTGAAAATTAATTATTGTCTTTTGGGCGTGAATTGAAAAAAATCCGTAATTTTGTAGTATGACAGCAGATGAAGTCAAAAATATCATAAGATGTGGTGAGACCTCGACCAAACAGTTCAAGGAAACGTTCAAGGTCGCAGAGGATGTTGCCAATGAATTTGTTGCGTTCTCCAATTCGGAGGGCGGTTCTATTTTTATTGGAATTGATGATAAAACCGGTGAAATTAAAGGTCTTGACTTCGCTCAGCTCCGTAATATCGGTCAGTTAATCTCTGCCGCTGCCGAGAGCAGGGTTCATCCTGCAATTTATCCTGTTGTAGAGACTATTATAGTTGATGAAAAAGCCGTTATGGTCGTTACTGTCCCTAAGGGGACCGACGCACCTTATACAAACAATAGGGGTGAACTATATGTGAAGCAGGGGCCGGATAAACGAAGAGTAACGGATAATAATGAGATACTTAGGCTGTTGTCAAATTCAAACAATTTTCAACCCGACAGACAGCCTGTTTTCAAGACCTCTGTTTCGGATTTAGACAGCAAGGCACTTGATGAATTTTTTCAGCGCAGCCTCGGTAAAACATCCGATAATTTAGGCTTACCGTTGACTAAAGCTCTTGAAAATCTAAACCTTCTAAATGATGACGGACGGCTTACTCTTGGCGGTCTAATGTTTTTTGCCAAAAATCCGCAGCAGTTTTGTCCTGCATTCAATATAAAGGCTGTTTGGTTCTTTGGTAATTCAATAGGTGGTTGTGACTACCGCGATAGTAAGGATATCGACGGAACAATTCCCGAGATGTTTGAGGATGGTATGCGTTTCCTTGAATCTTGTCTTCATCGTTATCAGGCCGGGCAGAATTTTAATTCTATTGGCGTTTTGGAAATTTCAGAGGTCGCATTAAGAGAACTTTTGCAAAATGCGCTCGTTCATCGCTCTTGGCTCAAACCTGCACCTATTCGGCTTCTTGTATTTGACGACAGGGTAGAGATCATAAGTCCCGGTGCGTTGCCAAATAATTTAACTGTTGAAGATATTAAACTTGGAAATGCTTATCAGCGCAACCAACTTCTTGCCAATCTTTGTGCCAAGACAATGGATTACCGTGGTCTTGGCTCCGGTATTATACGCGCGTTGCAGTTCGATAAAAATATTGAATTTCATAACGAAGTAAGCGGTGACCAATTTCGAGTGATTCTATGGAGAGGAGAACTCAATAGTTCAGAGAAAGGTTCAGAGAAAGGTTCAAAGAAAAGTTCAGAGAAAAGTTCAGAGAAAACTGAGGTCTTGATTGTAAGGATAATATCCGAGAATAAGAATGTAACAATAAGTATGCTCTCAAAAGAATTGGCTATCTCTGAAAGGGCAGTATCCAAACAATTGAAGAAACTTCAGCAATCAGGAAAGATTCGTCGTGTGGGTCCTGATAAAGGAGGGCATTGGGAAATTTGTGAATAGTCCCTAAATTCTGTTC
The DNA here is from genome assembly GCA_947573485.1 of uncultured Porphyromonadaceae bacterium. GTDB lineage: Bacteria > Bacteroidota > Bacteroidia > Bacteroidales > Muribaculaceae > CAG-873. The sequence goes on from CANPGB010000004.1 coordinate 24,063, forward strand.
TTCGTCGCTTCTCCACTGAGTGCCTTATGAAATTTCAATTATATTGCTTAACTTTGAATTGAGATTTAGGCTGTAATGTCTATTCTTGAAAGATTCTTTACTTTTGTGTTGAAGAAAAATATTGACCTATGATCGACGAAATTCTCCGCCACAACCGCGAGTTTGTGGCATCGGGAGCCTACCGCGCTTTCGAGACTTCTAAATACCCTGACAAGAAAATTGCCATAGTTACGTGCATGGATACCCGTCTGGTAGAGCTGCTGCCCGCCGCGCTGGGTTTTCGCAACGGCGACGTAAAACTGATAAAGAACGCCGGAGGCACTATCACCAATCCCTTCGACTCTACCATGCGCTCTCTGCTTGTGGCTGTCTATGAGCTTGGCGTTAACGAGGTTATGATTATCGGCCATACGGGCTGCGGCGTGCAGGGCATGGACGCCTCCGAAATGCTCGAGCTCATGCGCTCGCGTGGCGTCGACGAGGAGCATATATCGCTCATGCGCCACTGCGGAATCGACCTCGACAGCTGGCTCCACGGCTTTACCGATACAGCCGATGCCGTAAACGAAACCGTCGACCTCGTGCGAAATCACCCGCTTATGCCACGCGACGTGCGCGTTGCCGGATATATCATGGACTCTACAACAGGCGAGCTTACGCTTGTATAGACGCCAATCCCGCCAACAGATAAAAGCAAGGGGCCGCGCCGGTAGATTCCGGCGCGGCCCCTTGGGCATCTTGTTCATGTGTCATTCACCGCTTCCCGTAGCGAGAGCTTTCAGAAGCACCTGCTCCATAATGGCGTAACCCTCTTCGTTGGGGTGCACGCCGTCGGTCGAGAGCCCCGCGCGCATCCCCTTGCCGTCGTCGGCCACCATTGCCGAGTAATAGTCGATGTAGGGCAGACCCTTCTCATCGGCATATGCGCGGATACTGCGGTTAAGCTCCTTTATTTCCTCGGCCACATCCTGCAGCCCGGGATTCCATGGGAAGGACACTGCCGGAAGCACCGATGAGAGATATACGGCTATGCCATTGGCGAGCGCTATCTCTGTCATCGATTTTATATTGCCTAAGGTGCGCTCGCGGTTGTAGGGGTGGGTGTTGCGTGCAACATCGTTGGTGCCCGAGTTTATAACCACGGCGCGTGGTGCGAGGGCTACAACATCGTCGCGGAAACGCGAGAGCATCTGGTACGATGTCTGCCCCGATATGCCGCGGCCCACAAGGTGATTGCCGGAGAAGAACGCCGCGCGCTTGCGGGGCCACATATCGGTTATGGAGTTGCCCATGAGCACTATGCGCTGCGGGTCGGCTGCGGCGTTTGCTATGCTGTCGTTGGCAGCGGCATAGCGCTCAAGGTTAATCCAGTCGGGAACGGCGGCGAAGAGGCTCGCAGAGGCTGCCAGCAACGCTGCCGCGGTGAACAGTCGTTTCATATTTTAGAGGGTGTTTAATAAGAAATGTTAATGGATTTGAGCTGTATTTTTGAGGAAATTTTTGTAAATGAGGAAGGAGCGTAGCGAGCTACGCGACTGACGAGTTTGCGGAAATTTACCAAAAAGACGGCCAAAGACATTGACAATTAAAATATGTTGAGTGAGTGAAATCGGCAAATGGTTGGTAACAACCACTTTGACGATTTTGCGAACGATTCATTTTAAGTTTTATTATTAAACACCCTCTAATAGATAATTGCTTGTGAAGATGCTTAGCGCACAATAAGCTTGGTAGCCTTGTTACCCTGGCGGCGGATGTAGATGCCGGGGGCAAGCTTGTTGCCGTCAACGGGCATACCGTTGAGGTTGAAGTACTGCACGGGGGCGTCGTCGGCACTCTCAATAGCGGCTACCGAGCTGAAATCTTTGTAGTCGGAGTACACCTTGCGCGAGTTGTGTTCCCATACACCTTCCTCGTTCAGCCACATGGAAATCACCTCGGTAGGATAGCCGTAGGTGCTGTCGTAGGTGACCTCGTTTTTCTCTTCGCGGGTATACGAGTAGTCGTCGCTTACAGAGCTTGACATATAGCTTGTCATTATGCCATAGGCGTCGTAGGTGGCTGCCTCTTTATAGCGGGATTCTCCGTCCTCGGTGAGGGCGCCGGTCTCTTCGTTGTAGTCGAAATCAACTTCATATTCTTCGGAACTATAGCTGCCGTAGCTGTCGAGCACTGTATAATCCATTGAATAGATGAGCTTGCCGTTGTAGGTGAGCTGCACTTTGTAGCTTCCCTTGTTGTCGGGATACTCCGCGGTGATGTACACGGGCTCTTTGAAGCTGTCGTATACAGTGGCTGTGGCGCTCTTTATGCGGTTTGCACCCTCGAAGTAGTCTTCGGCATCGAGGTCGTTATAGTCAGTTATGAAAATCTGGCCGTTGGTGTTCTGCCATACGATGTCTTTGAGCTGCAGTTCTATCTCGTTGTCGTCGGTGTCGGTATTGGTGATTTCGGTAGCCTTTCCGTCGCTGCCGTATTTTATCTCCGAGACCTCGCCGAGAGTCATCTCGCCGCTGTACGACGAATACTGCTCAACCTTGGTGATATTACCTGCCTCATTGCGGGTAATCACGTTTTTGTCATCTCCGTTCAGCGACCACTTGTTTTCTTCCTCGTCCCAGAAGAAAGATTTATACTCAGTTTCCACATCGATGCGTGAGTCGTAGCCGTATTCCGATTTCGAGCTGTTTACATATTTCTCTCCGTCGAAGAAAGAATATGTCACCGAGCTTTCAAGACCGCGCTCGTTATATGTATAAGTGGTTTTATTAGAGCTCGATTCTTGAGTCTCGAGAAGTCCGTTGGCAAAGTAAGTGCGCTTCTCGGTCTCGTAGAGATTCCAATCCTGCTCGTCGTAGTTCCAAAAATAGGTTGCGATGGTGCCGGGGAGCCACTTTTCAGAGCCTGTAGCGTGGCGCGGACCTTTGCGGGCGGCCTCCATGCGCTTTTCTGATTTGGCTTTGAGTTCTGCCGGAGTGTTGTCGGCGGCCTGCAGGGTCATAGTGCAGGCAAGTGCAGTGCAGATGAGTAAAAATTTTTTCATAAATATTCCTTGGTTTATTAACTATTGGAAATTGATTTAGAGCTGCAAAGTTACAAAAAATATCACTTATCGCGCTACGCGCATCGCCGGAATATCTTCGGCGCTTATCGTGGTGATGTCGTCGAGCCCGGGCTTGGCGAGCATTGCCACGCGCATGGCCATTGAGGGTATTATCTCTGTCTCTATGATGTTGAGCACCTCGCGGGCGTTGCCGAAGCCCGTGCGCCGCCCAAGGTGCATGGCGTCGATAAGGTGGGTGAGGCGCTGGTAAGCCTCGTCGGTGATAGCGAGGTCGTGGGCGGCGAAGTAGTCAACGGCCACGCGGCACAGCTCGTCGGCGCTGAGCTCGCCGAAGCGGAATATATTGGCCGCGGGGATGCGCGACTTTAGCCCGGGGTTGAGCTCGAGCAGCTCAAGGGTGGGAGCGGCATAACCGGCGAGAATCAGCATCCAGTCGCGTTGACTTCCGTCGGCGAGAGCCGTCATGAGGGCGTCGAGCACGAGGCGCCCGGGGTCGCGCGGGTCGTTGGGCTGGTTGAGCTGGTAAGCCTCGTCGATAAGGAGTATACCGCCCTTGGCATCCTCTATGGCCTGCAGCGTTTTCTCCGATTCGGAGTTGTAGCTCTGCCCCAAGAGTGTGGCGCGGGTGTGCTCAACCACATGCCCCGACGAGAGTATCCCCGCCTCTTTCAGCATCTGTCCCATAAGTCGTGCCACGGTGGTCTTGCCCGTGCCGGGGCAGCCTATGAAAAGCGAGTGGAGCGGGAGCCCTATCTCGCAGAGCCCGGCGTCGCGCCTGAGCTTGCGCAGGCGTGCCGTGGCTACGAAACTTTCCACGCGGGCTTTGACATCTTCGAGGCCCACCATGGCCGCGAGGGTATCCATGGCCTTGGGCGTGTAGGGCTCGGGGAGTGCGGCCTTGGCAGGAGCTGCTGTCTCGCGGGCAGCGAGAATCTCCTCGCCTTTTTCGGTAGTGTAGCCCTCTACGGCCTGCAACTCGTTGGCGCTGAAAGAGCCCTCGGTCTCGCTGCCGGCCGTGCATATCACAAGGCCGCCTATAACCTCGTCTAAAACCGTGAACTCTATGTAGCCGGGAGCTTCGAGGAAAAAGCTGCTCACTATGCCCAGTTCATAGAGGTGGCGCCCTTCGTCGTCGAAGCCAAGCGGAGTGGCGAGCTCTTTAACCTCGTCGCCGTCGGCGCATACATACCGCGCACGCAGGTCGGGCGAGCCCTGCTCGGCGCGCAGGTTGCTCTCGACGGCTATTTTCAAGCTTGTATACTCGGTGTTGTTGCCGTCGTAGCTCCGCAGCTGCACGCCCTCTTCGGGCTCGAACCAAGCCTTTTCGACGGTGAACTTCGGCGTGCCGAAGAAGTCAGAACAGAAAAATTTCAGCGGACTCGAAGCCTCGGGCCCGTCATCCTCCTGACCGTAGCGGGTCACTTCTACCGAGTAGCTGCACTCGGGGTGTACGAGCGACGTGGGCAGAATAAGGTCTACGCGGCGTTTTTCCGACGCCGTGGCAGCGTCGAGACGCACCGAGAATTTGCGGGCGGTAATGGCCTCTCGAGTGTCGGCGTCGTAGATTGTGGCCACGAAAGTGTCGTGTACGGCGCGCGGACGGCTGCTGTTCAGGGTGAGATTGAGAAACTCTATGGCAATGGCCAGAGAGCGCATGTCGGGGCTCAGCACAAAGTGCCGGTGGTGATTGAAGAGATCGAAGTTGGTGTTCTGGGCAGCAAGACGGCTGCCGGCGATTACGGGGTGTATCTGAAGGGTGGATATGAATAGTTTTGCCATAACGGAGGTGGGGGTTAGAAGTTAGGAATTAGGGGTTAGGAGTTAGGAGTTAGGACGCTTAAGATGGGCCTTTACTACCGGTTGGCGGAGTTTTTCCAATATGTCAATGTTCACTTGCGCGCATAAGCGTGCCTCGCCGTTGCGCTGCAGGGGCTTGTCAGCTGTTGCCGTAGGGGCACAGCAATCCCGTGGTGCGCAGGGCGACTGCTTCGGTATGCGGTAAGTGGAGGCTTTTGGCTTATGTACACGTCACCGCAGCCTATGCAGGCAGCACAGCGATAAAAAATGCTTAAACAGTGTCATAATCCGGTAGTTAAAATGGTTAGTCCGTTATGGCGGCCGCCTTTTGGCCGACCTTTCGACTGCAAATATAGCACAAAAATCTTTTTCCGGCAAAAAATATGCCGCACCTCAGCCGATTTTTTCTCTGGCTGAGGGCAGCATTGATGGGGTAGGGTAGTGTCGGGCTCTTACTTCAGTGCGTCGCTAACCTTGTCGGCAGCTTTCTGAGCAGCGTCGGCAGTGGCGTCTTTAGCCTGCTGCACCTTGTCGGCGGCAGCGTCTTTGATTTCTTCAGCCTTTTTCGAGGCGGCGTCCTTGAGGTCGCCCGCTTTTTCGGCGGCGGCATCCTTCACTTCTCCGGCCTTTTCGGCGGCGGCGTCGGTGGCGGCAGAGGCTGCCGAGCCAAGGCTGTCGGCGGCTGCCGAGGCGGCATCTTTGGCGGCTTCGATCTTATCGGCGGCCTTGTCTGAGGCCTCGTGGCTTGTCTTTGAGCATGATACGCCTCCCATTGCCAGCACGGCACAGAGGGCGAGAGGTAATACTAACTTTTTCATTTTAGTCTCATATTAAATAAGTAAAACATATATCTAACAAGCCCCTTGGCCCGAAAGTTCAGACGGGCATATGCAAAAAAGTTTAGCCCTATAACATTTATTAAGTTTTGTTACCAAAACTTTAAAACCAACTTTCAAAAATTGTTCTTAACTTTGCAAGCGAAAACAAGGAATAGATACAAGTTCGTTTTCATAGCAGATACATTTTGTTAGACTCACAATATACTTGAATTTTGGTTATGAGGGAGGTGCGTTGCTGGGAAGTAACGCACTTTCATTGTTTTTATACCTGCTATCCTGGTTTTGTAAGCGAAACGTGAAACTGTGCTCATTAATGAAGGTTCAGTCTCGTAGGGTTCCGATTGGAATAACTTTCACTCCATCTTCGCGTGTATAGGCTATTTCACCCCCTGTTAGAACGATAAGTAAATCGGGTTCGCGAAGTTTGGTTTGCTTTTCTGTATTATTCTTTTCAGCGATTAGTCGTTTTATTTCAAGTAGGTGTTTAGCTCCGACTTCTATTTCCCGGCTGCCAAGTTTACATTCTATCAGTGCATATCGTCCGTCGTCAAGGTGTAGCACGGCATCTGCCTCAAGTCCCAGACGGTCGTGGTAATACGATAGCCGTCCCCCTAATGCCTGTGAGTATACTCGGAGGTCGCGAAAACATAAGCACTCGAAAATGAACCCAAAGGTATTCAAATCAAGCTCCAAACTCTCGGGCGATGCTCCTAACGCTGCAACAGCTATCGACGGGTCTACAAAACAGCGTTTCTTTCCTGTTCGGATAACGGTCTTTGATCGAATAGCAGGAGACCATGCCTCAATATCATCAATTACAAAGAGTTTTTCTAACGCACCGACATAATCATCAAACGTAGGCATGGATGTCCCTTCCATTTCTGCTGATATGTCAGCAAGCATTGACGTTTTCTTAGCAAGAGTGCAAATGTTCCGGGCGTACGTACGTAGAATTAACCTGGCCAGGGTTGGATTGCGCCGTGTTTTATCAACTCTTGAAATATCATTGTTGCAAATTTCGTCCACATAGTCCTTGGCGATGAGCAATTTTGCTGTTTTACTCATTTCATCGAGTGATGCAGGCCAACCTCCACGGCAAGCAGCAAAAATAAGCTGCTCAATAGATAACTGTGACACCTCTCCGTCAATGTCATACTCTGAATCCTCAAAGAGCCTTCCCAACGATATAGAACCGTTGGATTCAAGAGATTCGAACAGACTCATGGGAGCCATCGAAATCTTGGTGATGCGGCCTGTGCCGGTGTGCATAATTTCGGCATCGTCTATTACGGTTGAGCCGGTCAAAATAAATTGTCCTTTCTCCTTTCGTTCATCAACCGCATGGCGAACCGCATCCCATATTACGGGGGCCACCTGCCATTCATCAATAAGTCTGGGGGCTGCTCCTTTGAGCAACAGCGACGGCTTTGTCCGTGCAGTGGCAAGATAGCCCTCCCGTCGGTCGGGATCCTGCATTTTAATAACACTTCCCGCCCGACGTTCGGCCGTTGTTGTCTTGCCACACCATTTTGGTCCTGTAATCTGGACCGCGCCGAAAGCCTCGAGACGCAAATCAAGAGTCTTGTCTGCAATTCTTCTTAGATACTTTCTCTCTTTCATAATCTTTTGCAAAAATAGTAGTTAAATCTGATGCTACAAAATAATTTTCTATTATTGAGCGATTTTGTTTTGTGTTTTTGAAATAAAACACTTTGTTAAATTGAGTTAATCAAACTTGGCTGATTAGAGAAGTAGAGATTAACTTGCAACTTTGCGTTATGAGAGTCTCTTAGAAGAGGGGTAGATTTTGTAATGGCCGGAGATTGCCGGGACGATATGCCCTACATCGCTAAAAAATTATTGATGACTAAATCGTTTGAGTTTTAAGCTGCTCGATTATAAGCGTGGCCGTAGTGGCTGCGGCATTGCTCGTGCCCAGGCGGCGGCGCATCTCGGCATAACCTGCGAGCTGTGCTTCGCGGGCGGGAGTGCCGTCGCGCAGCAGCGGGGCCAGCGACTCGGCAACAAGGTCGGGAGTGCAGGTGTGGAGCAGGCGCTCGGGCACAATCTCTTTGCCCGCAATGAGGTTGGGCAGCGACACATAGTCAACACTCAGCAGTTTTTTCATTATATCGTAAGAAAGTTTCGAGCCGTTGGCGCGGTATGTCACCACCTGCGGCACTCCGGCAAGAGCAGTCTCCAGGGTAGCGGTGCCCGACGTTACAAGGGCGCCGCGGCAGTGGGCGAGCACCTCCACGGCGCTCGACGGGCGCAGCAGCGGCAGGTTGCCAGCGCCGTTGGCACGGTACCACTCATCTTCGATGCCCGGTGCGCAAATTATCACCGCGCGGTACTGCGGGAACTGCCCCGTGGCAAGATTCATCACCGCAAGATTGTTGCGAATCTCGCTGCGGCGGCTGCCCGGCATGAGCGCTATCAAGGGGCGGTCGCGCAACTTATATCGGTCAAGGAAAGCATCGCGCGGTTCGGCGGCTGCCATTAGCGCGTCCACTTCCTCCACCGAGGGGTTGCCCACATAGGTAGAGTCGAAGCCGTTGGCGCGGTAGAACTCAGGCTCGAAAGGCAGGATAGAGAAAACGCGTTTCACCGTGCGGCGTATGTCGCGGATACGCCATTTTTTCCACGCCCATATTTTGGGCGAGATATAATAGTAGACGGGTATCCCCAGCGAGTGAGCTTTGGCTGCTATCTTGAGGTTGAACGAGGGGTAGTCCACAAGAATCACACAGTCCGGTCGCGCCATTTCCACAGCATTTTTTGCCGTGCGCAGGTTGGCTGCAATCTTGCGGGCATTGCGTATAACCTCGCTGAAGCCCATATAAGCCATTTCGCGGTAGTGTACTATCGGGTCACATCCGGCGGCAGCCGCCATTTTGTCGCCTCCCAGGAAGGTGACAACGGCTTCGGAGTCAAGTGCCCGGAGCGCCGCAATAAGGTGTGAGGCGTGAAGATCGCCGGACGCCTCCCCGGCTATAATAAAGTAATGCACACTTAGTTAGGAGTTAGGTTTGTAGGGACATGGCTTTGCCATGTTCACTTCGGCCATGTCCACTTTTGACTTTATCCTTTTGACTTTTTACTTCGGAGTTTTTCCCGGCCTCAAGCCGGCGAAAAACTCCTGCATGATAGCCCGGCACTCTCCTTCGCGTATCCCCTCGGTAACGGTGGCGCGGGGGTGGAAAGGCGTGGCTCCGGGTCGCAGTATCCGGCTGTAGCCGCGCTTGGGGTCAGGGGCGCCGATAACTATGCGGCCAATCTGACTCCAGCCTATAGCTCCGGCACACATGGGGCACGGCTCCACCGTAACGTAGAGGGTGCAGTCGGTGAGATACTTGCCGCCCAAGGTCTGCGCCGCCGCGCTCAGCGCCAGCATCTCGGCATGAGCAGTCACGTCGTGCAGGCGCTCAGTCTGGTTGTGCCCGCGCCCGAGTATGCGTCCGCCGCCCACCACCACAGCGCCTATGGGAATCTCCCCCTCGGCGGCGGCAGCACGGGCTTCGGCAAGGGCAAGCCCCATGTAATAATCGTCGCCAAACATTATATTATCTCAATTTTAAGCCCCTCGGTGGCCGTTATCACCGTGCCCTCGTATTCCTGCGCGGCCTCGGCGGCGAGTATGCTCTCATCTTTTATCGTCTTGGAGTAGTGCCCTAACACAAGCGTGCGGGCACCGGCGGCAGCCGCTATGCGGGCGGCCTCGCGGGCCGTGGAGTGGCCGCGGGGGGCGGCATGGTGGGCGCGCTCGTCGCTGTAGGTGGCCTCATGGTAGAGCACATCCACGCCGCGCACAGCCTCGGCAACGCGGAGGTCGAAAGCCGTGTCGGAGCAGTAGGCATAGCTTGCGGCAGGGTCGGCAGGTGTCGTCAGCCGTGCGTTGGGCACAACCGTGCCGTCGGCGCGCACGAAGTCGGCGCCGTCCTTAATGGCGTTCATCATGTAGTGCGGAACCCCGAGGTACTTGGCAAACTCGCCGTTGATATGTGGCCGTTTGGGCTTCTCCTCAAAGATATATCCCACGCAGGGCACGCGGTGGTAGAGCGGAAAAGCCCGCACCTGCAGGTTGTTATCCTCGTACACCGTGCCCGGGTTCTTGGGGTCGATGATATTGAAGGCAAGGCGGTAGCTGCGGTCGCGGCAGAACATATCCATAAGTTTCCGAAGTATCTCGGCGCCCTCGGCAAAGGTATGCACCGTCACCGTGCCCTCCACATCGTGCAGAGCCATGGTCGAGAGCAGCCCCGGCAGTCCTAAGAAATGGTCGCCGTGAAGGTGCGAGATAAATATATCGCTCACCTTGGCAAACGAGAGCCCGTAGCGCCGCAGTTGCAGCTGCGTGCCCTCGCCGCAATCAACAAGCATCAGACGCCCGCGGTACTCAACCGCCTGCGCGCTGGGGTTGTGCCGCAGTGTAGGCGTGGCGGAGCCGCAGCCCAATATTGTTACGTTGAAATATGACATAATGCAAAAGTAAGCAAAAAAAGCCGCTCCACTGTAAAAAATCGGTAAAAAACTGCCTCCCCCGCCCGCTCCATGCAACATTTACCCCCTCCTCCGCGTATTAAGAATAGCAACAGCAGAAAGAAGTAAGTATTGAATTAGTTTTTTCATAGGATTAGATTTTTAAGGTTTAGAGATACATGGCAGGTCGTGAGACCGGCCATGTGTTGTTTTTGTACATCTCGAAGAAAAAGTGTATATTTGCCGAACCTTAACCAATCTATTACTTATATACCATGGAACTTCCTTTTGCCGAATCTTGGCGAATTAAAATGGTGGAGCCTATCCGCAAGAGCTCCCGCGCCGAGCGCGAACAGTGGATCAAAGACGCCCACTACAACGTTTTCCAGCTCCCCGCCGAGCAAGTCTACATCGACCTCCTCACCGACTCGGGCACAGGTGCCATGAGCGACCGTCAGTGGGCCGCCATGATGACAGGCGACGAAAGCTACGCCGGTGCGCGCTCTTTCTTCAACATGAAGAACGCCGTGGAGCGAATCACCGGATTCCCCATCGTGATACCCACACACCAGGGCCGCGCAGCCGAGAACGTCCTCTTCAGCGCCCTCGTCAAAGAAGGCAACATCGTGCCCGGTAACTCTCACTTCGATACAACCAAAGGCCACATCGAGAGCCGGAAGGCTTTCGCCGTCGACTGCACTATCGACGAAGCCAAAGACACCCAGCTCGAGCACCCCTTCAAAGGCAACGTCGACATCGACAAACTCGAGAAAGTATGCGCCGAGAACCCCGGCAACATACCCTTCATAATCGTCACCATCACCAACAACACCGCCGGTGGTCAGCCCGTGTCAATGGCCAACCTACGCGCCGTGCGTGAGCTCGCCGACCGCCATGGCCTGCGCGTGATTTTCGACTCCGCACGCTTCGCCGAGAACGCCTACTTCATCAAGACACGCGAAGAAGGCTATGCCGACAAGACTATCAAAGAAATCGTCCGCGAGATGTTTGCCCTCGCCGACGGCATGACAATGTCGGCCAAGAAAGACGCTATCGTCAACATGGGCGGTTTCATCGCCACTCGCCACGACGACTGGGCTGAGGCTGCCAAGAAATTCTCCATACCCTTCGAAGGCTATCTCACCTACGGTGGCATGAATGGCCGCGACATGGAAGCCCTCGCCGTTGGCCTCGACGAAAACACTGAGTTCGACAACCTCCACACCCGCATTCATCAGGTAGAATACCTCGCAAAGCGCCTCGACGAGTTCGGAATACCCTACCAGCGCCCCGCCGGTGGCCACGCTATATTCGTCGACGCCTCCAAGATTCTCACCAATGTGCCCAAAGAAGAGTTCCCCGCCCAGACTCTCACCGTAGAGCTATACCTCGAGGCAGGCATCCGCGGCTGTGAGATTGGCTACATCCTCGCCGACCGCGACCCCGTGACTCGTGAAAACCGCTTCGGCGGCCTCGACCTCCTGCGCCTCGCTATTCCCCGACGTACCTACACCGACAACCACATGGACGTCGTTGCCGTAGCCCTCAAAAACGTATTCGACCGCCGCAACGAAATCACCCGCGGTGTCGAAATCACATGGGAGGCTCCCCTCATGCGCCACTTCACCGTGCAGCTCAAGCCTGCAGAGTAAGAAATCCAAAGGGCTCTCCGAGCTCATTTGTCTTTAGACCCGAGCTTCAGCTCGGGCGCCATTTCACCTCTGACCCGTACGCCGAAGCTTTAGCGGAGGCGTGCGGGTCAGTCCTATTTTAGCGTGGGCGCTATTTACACACTCATCATCCGCTTCCACTTGCGATACCCGGCCACGGCCACTATGGTATATATGGTATATAGGGCGGCATAGGGGTAGATGCCCTTGTAGATATACAGCCCCACGCACACCGTGTCCACCGCTATCCACATGAGCCACTGCCCTATATACTTGCGGGCGAGCATCCATGTGGCCGTTATACTTGCGGCGGTGGTGAAAGCGTCGGCCACGGGCACGGTGCTGTCGGTGGCTTTGATTAGGAATACGGCGATAGCGGCCCAGAGGACCACCGTGACGCCGCCCACGCCAAGCCATACACCGGCGGGGGCATGACGTATGGGCAGCGGAGTCTCCTTTTTCTTGTCTTTGCGGCTCAGCACACCCGTCCACGCTAAGTAGCCGTATATTGCCATTGCAAGGTAGTAGATATTCATGCCGAAGTCGGCGTATAGCCCCTTGCGGAAATACACCCACATCGAAATCATGGGCATGAAAAGCCCCGCTATCCACACCTTCGGGTTGGCATGATACTCATAATAGAGGTATACGAGCCCTATGGCAAGACCGGCGAACTGTAGAATAGTGTCGAGCATAGCTGTGGCTCAGAATTTTATGGCTACAGAGCCCATGAAGTTTATCGGTGCCTGCGCGGCATAGCCCGCGTAGCGGTAAATCTCGGGCTCGCCCTCCTTGTTTACAGTGTAGCCCGCTCCGCAGTAACCGTTGCTGAAATACTTGGTGGTGAACAGATTGTATATCGATACGCCCACGCGGAGGCTGCGAAGCCCGAGCACACCCTTGAAAGTGTAGCCCGCGTGCAGGTCGCTCACGAAGTAAGGTTTGAGTATCGTCTCCTCGGTGCCTGCGTTGTTGAGGTACTGCTTGCCCACATAGTGCGAGGCAAGCTGACCGTCGAAGCCCGCGGCGCGGAAGTTGAAAGCGTTGTTCAGCGTGAAGCCCGGCGAGAAAGCTATGGGCGTGTCGCCGCGCTCTATGGCTATGGGGTTCTGCCACTCGTCCTCGTAGATATATTCCACGAAATCTTTGATGCGGTTGCGCGAGAGCGTGGCATTTATCTGCCAGTCGAACCACGACACCGGCCTCAAGGCCGCCTGCAGCTCTATGCCCATGCGGTAGCTGCGGGGCACATTGATGCTCAGCGCGTTGCCCGTGTCGGAGAGTTGCCCGGTGGTCACTAACTGGTCCTTGTAATCCATATAATAGAGATTGGCACCGGCGGTAATCAGAGGAGTGGTGAAGAAATACCCCGCCTCATAGTCGAAAAGGCGCTCGGCAGTGGGGTAGTGCGCAGGGTCGCCGTCGGTGAAATTATCGCGCACAGGCTCCTTGTGGGCCACGCTCCACGAGGCATAGGCACGGTGAGAGCCTCGCGTCCAGTTCACGCCCGCCTTGGGGTTGAAGAAGCTGTAGTCGCGCACGATGTTGAGCTTCCCCATGCCGCCCGTGTTCCAGTCGAAATTATCGCTTATACCCTTTATGGTATAATGTATGTAGCGGTACTGCAGGTCGGCATAGGCCGAGAAGCCCGCGCCGATGTCGTAGGAGCCGCGGGCATATATGTTGGCGTCAAACTTGTCACCACGGTTGCGGTAGTACTCCTGCAGAGGGTCGATTGGCCCGACGTAGTTGCGTACCCAGTCGACCTGCCCGTAGTGATTGCCGCGGAACTTGTTGGCAGCCCCGCCGAAAGTGGCGCTCAGGCGCCGCCCAGCGTATTTGAAAGTGAAAGTGCCGCCCCCGAAGTAGTTGCGGTTATATTTCAGGCGCACGAGGTCGCTTTTGCTCACCGTGCTGCCGTCTGCCGTCTCGAAAGGCTTCAGCCCGTACTCCTCAAGCGTGCGCGAGGTCTTGTACTGGCGGTAGTAGCCGTCGTCGTCGGTATAGAAAAGCGCCGCCGAGAGGTTCCACGCATCGCCGAGACTCTGGCTGAGCAGGAGCTGGAAGTGGTGCTGTACGAAATTGTCGGTCTGGTCGGGGTAGAAGGCCGTGCTTCCGTCGTCGGCAGTATACTTGCCGCAGGGGTTGTAGCGACGCCCGTAGAGCGCCATATCCTCTTTCGAGGCATAGTCCCACGCCATGTAAGTCTGCTCCTTGCCACCGAAAGCCACAAGGCGCAGCAGAGTGCCGGCGTTGCGGTATGCAACCTGCCCGAAGTAGCTCCAGAGCTTCGAGAAAGCGCGGTCGATATATCCGTCCGACCCTAAGTGACTGAGGCGGATGTCGGCGCTCCAGTGGTCGCCGAGCAGACCCGTGCCCGCGCGGAAAGTTTCCTTGTTGGAGTTGTAGGAGCCGTATGAGGCGTTGAGCTCGGCATAGGCGTCATCGTCGGGCGCGTCGGTAATCATGTTTACGCTCGCCCCGAAAGCCCCCGCGCCGTTGGTCGACGTGCCCGCGCCGCGTTGTATCTGCACATCGCGCACCGACGATGCAAGGTCGGGCATATTAACCCAGTACACGCGGTGACTCTCAGCGTCGTTGATAGGTATACCGTTGGTCGTCACGTTGATACGCGAGGCGTCGGAGCCGCGCACGCGCATGTAGCTGTAGCCCATGCCAGCGCCCGCATCGCCCGTCATAATCACCGAAGGCGTCATGCCCAAGAGGTAGGGTATATCGCGCCCGTCATTGATTTTCTCGATGTCAGCCTTGACGATGTTGGTAAAGGCCACGGGGTCTTTCGCCGTGGCGCGGTTAGCTACAATCTCCACAGCGGAGAGAGCTACGGTGTCGGTGCTCTCTGAGCCCGACACGTGCCATGCCGGAGCCGCCATAAGGGGCAGGCACGCACTCAGCAGTGCTTTTTTCATCTGTTAATTTCTCTACGCCGGTATTACCCGGATCAGGTTCAAAGGGTATGATCTCAGCTTGGCGGCAACTGCCGCTTCGCACCCCTATAACTATGTATGGTGCTTTCGCGCTGCAAAGGTACGGCAAAATTTGCAATATTCGCTATCATTTTATAATTTCGCGCCGAATTTCTCCACAGGCGCTGCCGGGCTGGCATCGCTGTGAGGAGGGGGCCTCTCTCACTCCATTGCTTGACCATCTCTTTTTGCTGTCTCAAAAACCAACATCAATTCTATATAATGACCAAACTTTACCAGCATTCATTTGCCGGCTTAGTAATGGCTATGTGCATGTGCACCACATCGTGCTCCGAACAGCCTGCCGGCCCCGAAACTTTCGACGACGATAAAGTGGTGATGTCGTTCTCCCGTGCAGGTGTGCCCGCTGCCGACGGCGGTCAGCTTGAAACCGACGTATATGTTTTCCGCGGAGAGACGCTCGTAAAATGGCTCCACTCAGCCGACGCCGTCGCTTCTCCCATAAAAATCAAGGACGTGGGCCAAGGTATGGTTTACGTTACATCGGGCCTCCCCCTCGACATTGAGGAGGGTGTGACTTCTGTCGCCGACATCCTCGCCTCAACCACAAGCTGCTTTGCGCTCGACGACGGGGCTCCACTCTTCTACGCAGGCCGCGCGGCTCTCGGCGACGACGTGTATTCGGCAGGCAAACTGTCGGTCGACCTCGAGCGCTCGGTGGCACGTATCGACCTTGTGAACGCCGAGTTAGGCGACCTCTTTGTAACCGAAGTGGTGGTGGAGAACGCTCCTCAATCAACTTTCGTGTTCAAAGGCGACAGCATACTCGAATGCCCCTCGGTGCGCCTGGTGCATGTCTTCGATGAGCCTTTCAAGGGAACATGCCATGGTGTGACAACGGTTTTCGAATCAAGCCACAGCGTAAACATCCGCATACGTGGCTACTACAATAACGCCGAAGTCGACATGACAGCCACGCTTCCCTCGGTGCAGCGCAACAAGGTGTATACGCTCAACGTGGTTAACGCCGGCACAAAGGTAGAGACAAGCTTCAACATCTCAGACTGGAAAGACGGCGACTCCGTGAGCGCAACCCCCGACCCCGGTGACGGCATACACATCGACCCCGAATACTCATTCCTCCCCGAAGGGGTCACGGTAGACTACGACAACAATATCGTCACAGTTCCCGCCGCCGGTGTCTCTGGCTTGAAACTCGCCTTCAGAGCCGACGCCAAAATAGAAATGCAGCCCGACGCCGATCTCGGCTCGGCAGTGACTGTCACAGAGAACCCCGTCGAGACCCTCGGGCAGGGATATGTGTCGTCGTTCAACATCGATGTTGAGCCCGTGAGCAAAGGCAGCCTCGGCTACAACTTCACAATGAACCTCAGCAACGCTCTCCTGACCTACAGCTACGATTTTGTCGAAGTACGTGTCGAGGCCTCGCCATATCAGGTTGAAACCGTCATGATAGGCGGCCATGAGTGGATGTGCTTCAATGCAACATCTGCCAACATCGAAGAGCAAATCTACCTCCTCGACGACGTCGAGACCGTAGAGGATATGTACAACAATCACTTTGTGGAGTGCGTCGGAAATTACTTCCAGTTTGGGCGCCCCAACCCATATTCGCCCTGGACAAGCAACAACCCCAATGCCGTTACAAAGCCTTTCAACGGCGCTTGGACAAATTCGGTCTATTTCCCACTGCCCGCAGGCTACCACATAGCTTCTTTTGCCGAGTGGGAAGACCTCGTTCCCAACAACGTCACCATACCCTCGGAGTACACCTGCCGAGCCGGTGAGCGCATAAGGGTTTCGTTGGTGACCCTCCCCGGAACCCTCGAAACGCCCGTCGATGAAATCAACAGCCGCAATTTCAAAATGCGGTATGTGCTTTTCGAGTCGCTCGATACAGGCAACAAACTCTTCATACCTCACTGCGGTAGCAAACCCAACACAACAGTGGTCGTGCCCGGTGTAAACAATCTCAAGTACGAAGATTTTGCAACATATTGGGTCTCCGACGACCGTTGCGTGTGGTACACCCATTGCACTTCTGCAAACCCTCTTACGGCAACTATGGAGGAATCGAAATTCAATTACAATGGCTTCTGCCCCGTGCGCGGCATTAAGAACGCACAGTAAAAGGTGTTGAGTAATAGATTGTAATGATATGAAGAAAAAACATGCAATCCTCCTGCTGCCCGCACTGCTGCTAGCGGCATGCGACGATTACAACTTCAACGCGCCCGACACTGCCGCTGCAGGCTCGGCAACCTTTGAAATCAGCACGCAGCACGCTTTCGGCCTCGAGGTGAGCTCCCGCGCCGGTGAAGGTGTGGTCGAAATGGCCGACTCTATCGCGACCTACGCAGCCCCTGAAGGTATAACCAAGCTCGAATACATTCTTACCGACGGCGAAGGGCGCCTCATTAACCACCGCTACGCCCGCCTCGAAGACGACTACAGCCGTCTTACCCTCGAAGGTCTCGCCTGCGGAAGTTATTCAATCATGTTCCTCGCCACAGGCACAGATGCAGGCAACGCGGCCGCATCACAGCCTGCCGCGACCGCCGAGCCCTGGATTGTGAATAAGGTGGAGAACGAGCCCGTAAACTCACTGCACTACTATAAGAAAGTCGACTTCGCCGTAGGCTTCGACCAAGCACCCGTGCGCGGGCAGGTGGAACTCGACCTCGCCGTGGCAAGGGTCGATGTCGTGCTCGATATGGCCAACCTCTCGCTCTGGCGAAATATTAAGAGTGTATCCTTATCGGTCGACGGCGAAGTATACACCCACATGAAGGCCGACGGTACTTACGGGGGCTCGGCAAGCCTCGACACTCTCGCGTTCGACTGCAGCAAAAGCCTGATGTCGTTCACCACTTTCCCCTCCGAAGAGCCCGTGAACGGCACCGTTGAGGTAGTCGCAGCACTGGAGAACGGCACTGAGTTCACAACCCGCTACAACTTCTCAGGCCTTAGCCTGCAGCAAGGCCGGCTTTCGCGCATAGTGGTGCCTTTCCGACACCCCGAGGCCTCGTCGGGTCGCCTCTACGTGCTCGAGAAAGAGCTCTCGCGTTTCGATACCGACACCATGTTTATGTCCGACGAGCCTCGAGAGGTTTTCTACAACACCTCCCGTCGCTCGTTCTACACCGACACCCCTCTGCAGCTCTCAATTGGTGCAGGAGGTGCCCTCAGCGTGAAATACTTCTCGCCCATTGGCCTAAGAGACGTGCGCGTGCTCGCTCGTCTGCGAAGCATCGGAGGCGAGTATACCGACGACGAGTGGTTCGACATCGCTTACCTCGAGGCAATACCCGCTTTTCTCGAAGGCCTGTTCAAAATGCCTCTTGTAG
The DNA here is from genome assembly GCA_947573485.1 of uncultured Porphyromonadaceae bacterium. Classification (GTDB taxonomy): domain Bacteria; phylum Bacteroidota; class Bacteroidia; order Bacteroidales; family Muribaculaceae; genus CAG-873. The sequence goes on from CANPGB010000004.1 coordinate 42,228, forward strand.
AGCGCGAGTGCACTTTTACAACCACCACAGGCCGCAAAATCCGTATCCCGGCGCAACCGGCGCTTCAGGCCTCCGACATCGAGTTCAAGTTCGAGACGCAATCGGAGTTCCTCGATAAAATAGCCAAAACAGAATCGCGCTATTATATCTGTTTCTCTAAATATGGTGCCGACAGCGGACACGCAAGCTGGCGCCACATGACACCCGAGCTATGCCGCCACGCCATAGCCCTCGCATACAACATGGGATTCATGTTCTCTTCGCCCGAGTTCAGCGCCGAGCTCGACACCTACGACGGCATCCTCAAAGACAACGGCGGCAATGCCATCGACCTTAACGTGCTCCGCACCAAACTCCGCAATTTCAATAAACTGCAGTTTGGCCGTGTGGTAGGCGTCGGCGGCCTCGGTGGTGGCAACGGAACTTATGGTCTGGCCGATTACTGCTACAGAGGCGTTTATCACGATGCCACAGCTCCGGGCTCCAACCCCCACAACTATGCACGCATGGCAATGTTCCACGAGTTCGGCCACTGTCTCGGCTACAACCACAACTCCAACATGACCTACGGCGACCAGTGGACGGTGCTCTGCGCAAAGGTTTTCGTCCAATTGGGGCAGGAAGGCAAGCTTCCCGTATCAAACCTCACCGATATAACCAGCCTGCCATACAACCGCTAAACATAAAGAACGATGCAATGCAGTTAATGCCTTATGCGTGGCTGTCCTTCCCCGGAGGGGAAATAGCACGTTAACCGCGGGCGCTCGCCGCCCGTGGCTTCCGAAGATAAGGCTAAAGCCGTGCCGGAGGTACGGTACTTAACTGTATTACAGAACATTTATCAAACAGAACTAATAAATTATGAAATTCATAACTATAATATCCTCGGCCCTGCTTGCACTTGCATGCCCCATGGCAGCCCTTGCCGACGATTTCAAGTACGACGACGAGCCCACCGTCGAAGTGGGCGGTGCCGACGGTGGCACGCTCTGGGACGGCGAAACACCCGGCGTCGACATCGAAATTGACGACGAAGTGCCTACCGGCGTGCAGAAAGTGGTAACCACCCCGGTGGCGGTTACCATAAATCGCCCGGGTGCCACAATCACAATAATATCCGCCGCCGAAAGACCCCTGCAAATCTATCGCATAGGCGACCCGGCAGTTTCTGTGCTCTCACTCTCTCAGGGCTCCAACGTCTTCACCATGCCACGCGGTATCTACATCATAGCAGGCCGCAAATACATGCTCTGATTCTCTCTCTCGAATTTACCACCACTATCCAAATTTACCACCTTTCAAGTGGTAAATTCCGCAAAATAAAGGGTGCCGGCTAAGTCAGTCGGCACCCTATTTATATATTCGTTATGACCGGTTATCGCTTGAATCCTTTGGCATAGGAAACAGTGTTTTTGGCATTCACTATCCAGCCCCTTTTCTTCCCTGCAGGTCGTGAAATATACTGTTTTTGAGCCAGAGAGGCAATATGCTTCTGTATCGCCGATCTGTTTATGCCAAGGGAGGTAGCCATATTGTCAAGGGTAATGTCAGGCTCTGCCTGGAGCAGCGACAATATCTTACCCGGTGTCTCGGTCGAAAATCTTATTATCTCGCCTTCGTACCACCACGACATGTTCCTATCAGTGGATACCAAAGAAATGTAATCAGTGACATCACTCATGAGAATTTTCTTCATATGCTCTACGAAAGGCTTGATGTCGGCGTAAGAGGCATGGGCGCCGTCAGAGGGTATGAGGCCAACATTGGCATCGGCCTGCGCGAGGGCGGTAAGGTACGATGCCTTGTTTTTGGTCTTCACAACCATCATAGGCCAATTATGCTGCTTGAGAATATAGTTTACAAGCAGGCGGGCTATGCGCCCGTTGCCGTCCTCAAACGGGTGAATCCTGATATAGCGGTAGTGGAATATCGCGGCCAGTTCAATAGGGCTGTATTCTTCAGCTGCCGCCGCCTCATTATACCACTTTACCAAATCATACATCAGTGCCGGAGTTTCTTCGGGGCTGGCATAATAGAACATGCCGCCTCCGGGGAGCTTTACTGAATTGGGGCGAGTTTTATAAATTCCTGCATGAACCGTGTAGCCCGAAAGGACTCCCGATGGCGATTGCACGGGCACTTCATAATCTTCACGCAACATTACTTGGTGGAGCTGCCTTATGAACGCTTCGGTCAACGGTTGGCCGCTCAAAGCCTCTTCAAGCATTATATTCAAACAGAGATTATGTGCCTTCATCTCCTCAAAATCTCTCATGGGGGCATTGCCTGTCGCTTGTCCGAACAGAAGGAGCACCTCCGTCTGGCCATATGTCAGGGTATTGCCCTCAATATGGTTGCTGTTGTAGTTGAAGTCAAGCATAAACTTGTTCTGCAGCCGCAGTGTGTCTGTCTCACTCAAGGGCTGCAGTGCCTGCCATGCTTTTATTGTATCGGTCAAATCCATTTTATCGGGAGCTTGTGCGTTGTGCCCGCAAAGTTAATGAATTTACCACCACTATCCAAATTTACCACCTTTCAAGTGGTAAATTCCGCAAAATAAAGGGTGCCGGCTAAGTCAGTCGGCACCCTATTTGTTTTGGATTCAAGGTTTACCTTGATTTACAGGCTTATGGTTTTTCGCAGTGCGATATTGTCGGAGGCAGGTCCTACAAGCACCTCATATTTTCCGGCATCGTAGCCGAAAGTCTTGCTTTCGGTGCGGAAGTACGAGAAAGCCTCTTCGTCGAGCTCTATCTCGTATTCAACAGTTTCTCCGGCTTTTATCATCTTTTTCTCGTAGCCTTTGAGCTCCTTGTAGGGGCGCTCTACCTTGGGGTTGATAGGGCGGATGTATACCTGCGCCGTTTCTTTGCCGTCGCGCTTGCCGGTGTTCTTCACCTTGAAGCTCACCTTGCACGAGATTTTGCCATTGGCCTCGGTGGTCTTCACTTTCAGACCCGAGTAGGCGAAAGTGGTGTAGCTCAGGCCATGACCGAAAGCGTAGCGCGGTTTCACGCCCGAGGCATCGTAGCCGCGGTAGCCAACGTTGAGCTTCTCGCCGTAGGTCACGCGCTTGTCGCCGTCCTCATCGTAGTACCAGTTGTAGGCAGGGTTGTCTTCCCAACGCTTCTCGAGTGTAACGGGCAACTTGCCGCTGGGATTGACGTCGCCGAAGAGAATTTCGGCGGCTGCCTGACCGCCTTCCTGACCGGGATACCAGAGGTAGACGAGGGCCGGAACGGCATCGGCCCAGCGCGACATGTCAACATTGCTGCCTGCGTTGACGAGCACGGCAGTATTGGGGTTGGCCGCAAGCACGCGGCTCACAAGACTGTCCTGATATTCGGGGAGAGCGAAGGGACGGTCGTTGCTCTCGCGCTCGAGGCTCTCGTTGAAACCTATGCTCACAAGGGCGAGGTCGGCTCCGGCGGCAAGCTCTGCGGCTTCGTCGAAGAGCATGCGGTCCTCACGCCAGCCAAAGGCTATATCCACGGGGTGAACGGCGGCGAAGTATTCGAGCTCTACGGGGTATTCGCGTCCGGCCTCAAGCGGAAGCACCACCTCGCGCAGGGTGATACCCTGGTTGCGCCACTCGTTGATAACCTGCGCACCGTCCACTTTGAGGCGGAAGCCGTCGAAACCGCGCACCACAAAGCGGTAATTGGCCGTCTTTTCAGGACGGACAACGCCGCTCCAGCGCATCGAGCAGTGGTCGTAGGGCGACCCCTTGCGCTCGGCGGCTATGTGGTAGCCGTTGGGTATGTTCACTATGGTGTCAACAGTGGTCTTTATAGGCTCGCCCTGCAACTTGTGGTTGCCGTAGTATTCGGCTTTCAGACCGCGCTCTGCCGAGCCGGGGGCGGTGTAGAACACCGAGTTGGCGACTGTCTCGGGCAGTGTCGGAAGGCCGGGAGAGTATACTATTTCAATATCCTTGCCCGCGCGGCTGCTTATGCCCTCGAGCAGCGATATGCTGTGGAAGGGGAAGGTATATGAGCTGCCACCGCCCGAGATATAGCTGTTGGCGTTCGGACCGATTACGGCTATGCGTTTCACCGTGGGGCGAACGGGCAGAAGCTCGCCCTCATTTTTAAGAAGCACTATACCCTCGCGGGCGAGGTTGAGAGCGGCCTTGGCGCCTTCGGGGTTATCCATGGGCACAGAGCTGTCGAGCTGGGGGCGGTCGAAGAATCCGTTGGTGAAGATGAGGCGCAGTATGCGGCGCACCTTCTCGTCGATTGTGGCCTCGCTCACGCGGCCGTCGGCAATGGCGGGCAGCAGTTGCTCGCGGTTCATCCACTTGGCGCGCGGCATTTCAAGGTCAAGACCGCCGTTGGCTGCCTCCACGGCGTCGTAGGTGGCCGACCAGTCGCTCATCACCACGCCGTCGAAGCCCCACATGTCGCGCAGAACGGTGTTGTTAAGGTAGCCGTTCTGTGTGGCGTGTACGCCGTTCACAGGGTTGTAGCTGTCCATTACGCTGCCCGCACCGGCTTTCTGTATGGCGGCCTTGAAGGCAGGGAGGTAGATTTCGTGGAGGGTGCGCTCGTCGATATCGCTGCTCACGTTGTTGCGGTCCCACTCCTGGTTGTTGGCGGCATAGTGTTTGAGGGTTGCCACCACGCCTTGGCTCTGCACGCCCTCAACATAGGCGCAGGCTGTCTCGGCGTTGAGGTAGGGGTCTTCGGTGAAATACTCGAAGTTGCGGCCGCACATGGGCGCACGCAGTATGTTCATGCCCGGCCCAAGGAGGATGTGTACGCCGCGGGCACGGCTGTCGCGCCCGAGCTGGGTGCCGAGCTCACGCACGAGCTCGCGGTTCCAGGTGGCAGCACTGAGCACACCGGCGGGGTAAGCAGTGCTGCGGCCGTCTTTGTGCGTGCCCACAGGGCCGTCGGTGAGTTTGATTTCGGGTATGCCGAGGCGCTCTACGGCGCGGATATAGAAGTCGTTGTAGCCGCCAATGTAGTCGATTTTCTCTTCGAGGGTCATGCGGCCCAAGAGGTCTTCGACGCGCGCCTCGGGGGCTGCCGACGCGTCTTTATATACTTGTGCCTGCGCGCCCGTCGCAACCAGGGCGAGGGCAAGGCTCAGGAGTGTGTTGCGCATAATATGGTGGTGTGATTTTAAGTTTTATTGTTAAACACCCTCTTACTTGTTTATTACTTTGCCGAATTGCTCGCGCCATATGTCGTAGCCCTCTTTGGCCGGATGCAGACGGTCGGCGAGGAAGAGCTCGGGGCGCACCTTGCCCTCGGAGTCGAGCATGGGGGTGTGGATGTCGATAAAGCCGGTGTTGGGCTGGCTCAGGGCAAATTCCTCAAGGGCCTTGTTGAAAGCCTGGATTTCGCCCAGGCGGTTGGCGCGCACTGGCGAGGGCTTCACCGACACCAGGTAGATTTCGGCATCGGGCTTCATGCGGCGTACTTCGTGGAAGAGCTTTTTCATCGAAGCCATCATCTCTTCAAGTGTCCACTTGAAGCCTATCTCATTGTCGCCCTCATAGATTATGATGCGTTTGGGGTTGAAAGGCTCGATAAGGAGGTGGCGGTAGTTGTAGAGGTCTATGGCCTTGGTGCCCGACACGCCGCGGCGGATAACGTTCTTGCCGGGGAAGTCGGTCTCAAGACTTTTCCACAGGTCTATCGACGAGCTGCCCACCACGAGGGTGGCGTCGGTGAGCGCCGCCTGCTCTTCGTCGCGCTCCATATACTTCGTTATTTTCTTCTCCCATTTGAGCTGCTGCTCCATTTTGGGCAGACCTTTCACAGGATTGCACTCGGCAATCGTGCCGCGTACAAGCACACCGCCGAGGAAGAGGTAGCTCGGGTCGCCGCCTTTCTCGCTGAGTTTGAGCGTCACCTGATGCACGCCCGGCTCCACTTTTATGAGGTCGTACTGCAGGGCATAGCCCTCGCCCGCGGCAGCGTTGGCGCGTTTGAGGTAGTGCGAGCCGGTGAGAGCTGTCGATTCGGCCATACGCACGGTGCTGTCGGCGAGATTTTTGAGGCGTATCATCTGACCGTCGACATATATTTCGAGCCTACCTGCCGCCGGACCGGCTACGTCGTAGAGCCCGAACATATCGCCCTCGAAAGCGAAGGAGAGCGTTGATTTGGGGTGACCGCTCGCCATAACCTTGCCGAGCTGTGCGGCAAAGGGTTTCAGGCGGCTGTCGGTGGCGGCGTCGAGATTGTGCCACAGGCCGTGTTTGCGGCATATTGTAGCCGGGGTGTACACGGTGGCCTTGTCCCACTCGCTGCCGTACAGCGGCGTGGGCAGCCCCTTTGCAGCGTAATGATTGGCAAGAGCCTCATTGGCCTTGCCGGTAAAGTGAATTTCAGCCTCGGGGCAGGCGCTGCGTATCTTGCGCGCTATGCCCTCGGTGGCGTCAGAGTGGTTGGAAGCGTCGCTGAAGTCGATATACACGGCATCGGGTTTTACGCTCTTGAGGCAGCTGTCGGTGAGGAAAACGGCCAAGGCGCTTCCGCAGCCGGGTGCGGTGACGTCGGTCCACTTGGTATCGTCGGTGCCGAGTGTGGCGCGAAGTGAGTCGAGACCTCCGGCGCGGTCACCTAAATACAGTACCTCGCGGGCTTCGGGGGCGAAAGCGGCAATTGCGGCAAGAAGCGCGGCGCTTATTATTCTTTTCATATCTCTTCTTCTAAGGTTTTTTCTTTGCCGTTGGAGTCGGCGATGTGTACTTTCACTTTTATCTTGTCGTCAGGACTGAACTTCGTCATCGACCACTCGTAGGGATAGGCGTCCACTGTGGCTTTACGACCGTTGCATTCAACGTCAACCTTGATGTCGGCCTCGCCCGGCGGCGTCTCGCAGAAACCGAAGAGAGAGTCCCAACCGAAAGGCGAGCGGATGCGGAAGATATACACCTTGCCTGCCGCCGTACCACTCTCGGCCACGCGGTACCCGTCGGTGAGCACGGGGCTGCCGCCGTTGTTCAGCAGGCGGCTGAGGGCTGCATCGTTCGTGGCGGCACCGGCCACAAGAGGCACCGCTACGGCCATGAATCCCTTGGCAGGAAGGCTCACCTCAAGGCTCTTGCCGGTGGCGGCGAGGCGCGAGCGTTTCTTCTTTGCATTTACTGTGGCGGCTCCGCTGAGGTCGGCGATTGCCGAGGCCTCGGCTCCGAGGGTGATTGTCGTTTTTACCTCCTCGGGGCTTTCGTTGCACAGAAGCACCCACAGTTGCTTGTCGGAGACAGCGGTGAGGTAGTTCACCTCGGGGTTGGAGCTCTCCACAAGCCCCTTGCGCAGCCACAGCATGGCCTTGGGATCATCGAAAATCTTGCCGGGAGCACCGCCGTAGATGCGGTTTGAGAACCATACGAAGCCCTCCTGGCGGCCATAGGGGAAGCTTACATTGCCCCCGCTGCGCTGCACGGCCTCGCTCACAAGATAGTCGGTGACAAAGGCAAGGTGCGCAGGTATATGGTGGTAGTAGATCGAGCTCACGTCGGGGCCTTTATAGGGGAAATCCTCGTTCATGGTGAGGTCGGTGTAGCCCGTGGCGTAGTAGCCGGGGTAGTTGGTAAAGCGGCCTATCACGGCGTTGCGGGCGAAGGTCTCGAAAAGCTCATTGCCCGTATGCGAGCCTAAGCGGAGCAGGGCAGGAGCCCACGAACTCATGAACACGGGGCGAGTAACCTTGCCCTTGGTGCGCAGGAAGTAAGTCGAGGGCTGCTCGAACCCGAGTCCCACGGGCGACACGCGCCACTCTTCCACGGCGTGCTCGGGAGCATCGCCCGCCGTGCGCGGGAAGCCGAGGCGGAACTGCTCGGAACCCTTCCACCACATCGTGGTATTGCCGTCGTAGACGCCTCCGGGGTGTATGGTCTGCAGGGTGTCGCGCACTGCCGGCCACACGCGTATGCCTGCCAAGGTATGGGCGGCGCCGCAGCGGGCGGCGGCAAGGAATTTCTCGTCGCCGGTGGTCTCGTAGAGGTCAAGGAAATCCCACCAGGGGGCATACATCGTGGAATTGTAGAAAGCCTGGTAGCGCATGGGCTTCACGCTGTTCTTGTATATGTGCATGTTGGCGTCGCGCTCTGCCGTAGAGCGTGCCTTGCGCAGCCATTTGGCATCGCCGGTGAGGCGATAGGCGCCCAAAGCCTGAACCCACGAGAGTATCGGTGCCGAGTAGCCGCGGGGCTTGCGCAGCGAGTCGCCGGGCAGCGCTATCTCGCGGAGCCACGCGTTCCTGCCGCCCAAAAGGCGGTTGAGACCCTCGTAGTAGGTGGTTGTGAACTGCGAGCCGAAGGGCGACAGCCTCAGAGTCTCGGGGTCTTTGTTATAGCCCTCATCGGTGGTGCGGGTGCTCCAGCGGTAGCCCTTGCGCGAGAGGGTATATTCTATCGTTGGGAGCGCACGGTTTATATACATCTCCTCATCGCCTGCGGCTATGGCAGCGGCAACTATGGCCAGAGGCGCCGGATGCACCACTGTAGGAGCCTTCGTAGGCTTGCCCTCGATGTCATAGTAACCTTTCATCGAGGCGTCCCAGCCGCCGAATACGCTGTCGTTCATAAGGTCGGTAATGGCAAACATCGTCTCTGTGAGCGATCGGTCGGGCTGGTGGCGGTAGTCGCGCACCTTGTAGATGTCGGCCGATACATGCTCCAGGGTCTCGTTCCACGTCGAAGGCGTGAGACCCACCACAAATTTGCGCACCACTTTCTCTCCGGCCTTCATTTTGCTGTCGGCCATGCCGAGCACGGGCGAGAAAGCCACAGCCTCTACAAGTCCCGTGTGGTTGGTAAGGCTGAATCCCATGGGCGAATAATCGACCCCGCCCCATTCGGCAGCGGGGAAGGTTGTGGCATCGCCGCTCACAAACACCGTCATGGCCTCCCCCGAGGTGCGGGTCTCAACCATGGCTACGGGCTGAGGCATCATCGCCGACAGAAGCATATGGCGCTGCGCGGGGATGCGTGCATATTGGTACATCGGAGGCATGAGAACATTGCTCACCGACGTGGGCAGGGCGCCGTGCCCGGCAAGCACGCCGAGGCTGTAGCAACCGGCTGTGGCAGGGGTGAACTCAAGCTCTAAGTCGAGGCTGCGGCCACTTTCCGAGAGGCGCCAGCGCCCGTGCACCGTGTGGCCGCCCGCGGTGGCATAGTCAACGGCTATGGTGCCGCGGTCCTCGTTCCACACTTTCACAGGCACGGCCTCGCAAACGCTGCCACTCTGCCACGGGTCGGTGGAGAGGGTGTCGGCAGCAGTGCGCCACGAGGGGTAGAACGATTTATAGCTCGGCCTGCGAAGGCGTGCAGGCCCCGTGATTACAAACACTTTGTTATCCTCTAAAGGCGAGAGGTATCGCTGCCACCCCGTGGGTGTCTTGGCCTCCATGGTGGCGGCTATGGCCTGACCGCCCTCTCCGGCGCGGACGTAGCTCATGCGTATGTTGCCGTTGCCTATAGTGGCTATTGTCTCGGCATGATTGTCGACGGGGAGCGGTGTCGTCATTATTATACCGCCCTGCTGCTGTGCCCCCGCTGCGAGAGCGGCGGCAAGCACTATGCCCGACAGTGTGTTGCGGAGTTTCATTTACTGTAGGGTATTTTCAGTATTTCAAGTCCGTAGGGCTCGAGCTCGCGCTCATAAGCGGCCTCGGCAGCGGCGCCGAGAACCTTGGCATCGGTAGTGATGCGCGCCTTGCGGGCACGGCCTACGTCGTTAAGAAGCATAATGTAGAGGTTTTCGCTGCCGCGGGCGAGCACGACTTCAACATCGGGGTTGTCGCAGCTCACGCCGCCGTCGATCATGGCAAGCTCGGCGCTCTCGCCCATAACTTTGCCCGCAGCGAAGCCGTAGGTGCGGTGAGGCCCCACCTTGGGTGTGATGAAGCCCGCGGGGAAGCTCACCTCGCCCTTGCTGCGCAGCTCGAGCTCGGCAAGAAGATAGTCTGTAATCCAGCCCATTTGCCACCATGCGTGGTGAGGGTAGGGACCGGCGCCGCGGTTCATGGCTGCCCAGTAGTACGAGGCCACACCCGTGGCATCGTCAACGAAAGCGTCACGGCCGATGGCTGCTGCCCGCGCCATGTCGAGGAAGAGCTGCTCGCCCGTCATGCCGTAGAGGCGCACAAACATGCCCGCATGCGAGGCAAGGAGTATAGGCCCGTGAAGATTGGTGGAGCCTATTATGCCGCCGTGCTCATAGCTCAGACCGCTCTGGCTTATCTGCCAGTCCTCAAGCTCTTTACCTTTCACTACGCGCTTCTCGGTGCTCGCCATGGGGTTGGTGTACACCGAGGTGGTGTAGAAGCGTGCCGTGCGTAGTGCCGCATCGCGGTAGCGCTCCTCGCCCGTGGCGTCGTAGAGCTCGAGGAGAGCCTGCGCGGCCTGGATAGTGGCGAAATCGGAGGCAAAGCGCGTGTCGCCGCAAACACCGAGCCAGCGGTGGGTGTCAACGGCATCGGCTATGAGACGGTCGGCACCGCGTCGGGCACCGGCAAGATAGCGCTCATCGCCCGTGAGGCGCCACGCTACCAAAAGCCCGTAGAACGTGGGGCGATAGTCGCCGAGGTCGCCGAAAGCTTCCTCGCCTGTGGCGTCGCTGTAGGCCACGGCCCACTCGCCAGTAGGTTTCTGCCACTGCAGAAGCCGTTCGGCGGCAGCGCGTACGAGTGCTGTAAGTGTATCGTTGGCAGGCTCGAAGAGGGCAATGTTGCCTGCATCCATAAGGGTGTAGTAAGTTGTGGCGATAGGCTCGGTATAGGGGCCCCACTCCTCAACGAACTCCTTGCCCTGCGAGAGGTAGTACTGCCCCCGCGAGGCACCTTTCATAGGTCCTTCGGCGTGCTGCTGTTTAACCTTGAAATTCAGTGCATAAGGCAGGCGACGCTTGGTGATGAGCGTGTCGCCGGTGAGGGCGCCGAGCATCCACATGGCACCGTAGTCGGCGTTTTTCAGTGCGTCTTTCTTGGCCTTGTACACGCCCCCGAGATACTCCTGCGCGCCTATGGTAGTGCCCTCGCACTCAACGGTATGCCAGCGCGAGGTGCTGTCGTTCACCACATAGCTGTGGATAGCGTAGAGGCGGTCGGTGAGCGAACGCTTGTTATGGCGAAGCTCCAGTGTCTTACCGAAGCCGTAAATATCATTGGCAACGTGCTTGAACACAGGCCACCAGCCCTCGCTGCCGCCCTCTTTGCGCAGAGTGTAGCGGTAGCCGAAGCTGCGGCTCTCGCCCGCTTTCATGTCCGAGCCCTCCTGCCCCAACACGGGGTGGTAGAGCGTAGGCGAAAGCTCGCCTTGGCGGGTCATGGCCGAGAGTCCCAGGCGCCAAACCCCGGTATTGCGTTTGTCGTAGCCCCACGGCCCGGCGGCGGTGCCGGGCTCGGCGGTCACGGCAATGGTGAGTCCATTGCGTGTGGTGAGCATTGAACTCAGGGTCGAAGTACTGCGCTCGCGGAAAAGAACCGGCAGCGCAGGTATGCCCCAGCCGTAGGCATAGGCGCGGCTGAAATCGGGATTTATGGCATGGCCGTGAAGAACGCCGGGGATAAGGGCAAACTCGAGCTCGCTCTCTTCGGCGCCGCAAACGGGCGCGCTCGCCTGTGAGTAATAGCCGTCGTGCCCGGCGGTGAGGGTGCTCGTAACGCGTATGTCGCCGTCACAGGCAAGAACCCACTCCTCGTCAAGATTGAACTCGGGCGAGCTGTAGCGCAGGCTCACGGTGCTGTCGTTAATCTGCTTTACCTCCTGCGGATTAAACTCCACGGCACGCCCCGCACGGTTGAGAGCAACCGCGCTTGTGGCCTCGCGCCACGAGGGCAGCACATAGCGGTATTCTTTCTCGGGGAAACCCTCGGCGCCGCCGTAATCCTTGGGGTCGAGAGCGTCCGCCGACGGCAGACTGTCGCTCACAAGCACCGTGCGGCCGCTCTTGGGCAGAGGAGCCTTCACCCCTCCGGCCGACACCTCGCTGAGGCGCCAGCCGTCGCGCCCCGACGTCCACTCAACCTTCACATCGCCATTGCTCAGGCGCACCTTGCGAGCCTCGGCGCAAAAGGCCGAGGCTGCAAGGGCGGCTATGATTATCGCTGTGTGTTTCACTGCCATTATTCGGTGACGGTAACGCGTACTGTGGTGAGACTTTCCTTGCTTCCGTTATACCATACCGACGAGCTCGCAAAAACTGCATCATAAACGCCGGGCTCGCTGTAGGTATAGCTGTACTCGGGGAGCTCTATGCTCAGGTTCTTGATAACAACGCCGCTCGAAGGAGTCGATTCGCGCAGACGGATTCCGGCGGTCACAGCCCACACATCCTTGTCGTTGCTGGTGGCATTGCCCGTGATGAGCATCTGCGAGCCGGGAAGTGTCCAGGTCACATCGCCCGATACCACAACGTTCTGCAGGCCCGCGGTCTTGATGTCGGCAACAGTGCTTGCCGCGCCCTCGGGCGACACTTTCTCTATATTGAGGCTGCGGAGCACCCAACGGTTGCGCACGCCGGTGCCGTCGAGGTCGTGGTAGCGGAAAGCGAGATACACCATGGCCTGATTGTCGGTGCCGGTGTACTTGGTGAGGTCGGCGCGACCCGAGTCGGTGTTCTTCGACACCTCAGTGGGCAGAGTGAACTCACCGGTCACGTCGGTCCAGTGCGCGGCGGCGATGTCGGCGGCATCATATACGCCGCTGAAATCGGTGCTCAACAGCACCTGCAGGTTGGGGTGAACTTCCTTCACATAGTCGGTATACGACACGAAGTCAACCATAAGGAGATTGTCGGCATACTCGCGGTCGCGGAGTGCATACTCATGCCCGTTCTCGCCCGAGTAAAACACTATATTGTCGGGGTCGCCGTTGAAGCGGAAGGTAACAGGCTCGCCGGCCTTCACGCTTGCTTTATCGAGACTTACACCGAGGGTGGCTTCGGGAGCCTCGTCGGTACATGCAGCGCAAAGCACGAGCGCCGCTGCTATTGTGATTTTGCTGAGTTTCATAGTTTAGGAGTATTACCAACCGGGATTCTGGGTCATGAGTTTGTTCACCGTAAGTTCGGTGTTGGGGATAGGGAATACCACATTGCGGGCGGTGGTGTTGAGGCCCGAGTTGCCGGCGTAGGCAAACGAACCGCCGTCGGCAGCTGCCTCGCGCCCATATTCGTTCATCGTCTCCACATATATGCCCCAGCGGATGAGGTCGAGCTTGCGCTGACCCTCGAAGCAAAGCTCGCGGAAGCGCTCTGCTTTTACGGCCTCGAAAAATTCGCTTGCCGAGAGACCCTCAAGGTCGTAGGCCGAGGGTGTGTTCACATCAACCCCGAAAGCGCGGCGGCGAACCATGTTGATAGCCTCGTAAGCCTCCTTGGTAGGGCCGTTGTTCACGGCATTGGCGGCCTCGGCCTTCATCAGAAGAACATCGCTGTAGCGCACAATAGGGAAGTTCGTCGAGTTGTAGAGCTGCGCTTTCTCGCCCGTCTCATACTCGCGGCGCCACTTGCCCGGGTTGCGGTTGTAGATCTGCTTGGCGCTGTAGAATTTCTGCTCGGTGATACCCGTCTCCGAGTCGGTGGCATAGTAGTAGGGCGCTATGCTCCAGTCGCGGCGAAGGTCGCCCTCCTCAAAGGCATCGTAGAGGCGCTTGGTAACCTGCATGGCGCCGCCCGAGTAACCCACCTTGATATCGCGGCAGAGAATACCGTTCTCCACGCCCACGCTGCCTGCGAGGTCTTCGGCACCGATTTTGTTGCCGTACATACCCACTTCCCAAATGCACTCGCTCGGGTCGTTGATATCCTGGCTGTGATTGATGAAGATGCGGCTATAGTCGGCAAGGAGGCTGTGCTTGTGCGAGTCTGTAACCTTGTCGGCATAGGCCAGGGCGTCGGCATAACGGTCGGTGTCGCCAAGAGGCTGACCGGCCATTTTCAGGAACACGCGGGCAAGGACGGCCTGCACTGCCGTGCGCGATACACGTTCGTTGCTCGGCAGGGCGTCGATGTCGAGCACAAGACTCTCGGCCTCCTGCATATCCTTCACAATCTGGACGTAGATTTCTTTGAGGCTCGATTTGCCCAGCGGCTTCTCATCGGGCGAGAGTGTAGGGTTGAGCTTCAGAGGCACCTCGCCGAAGTAGCTCGTGAGCAGATAGTAGTAATACCCGCGCAGGAAGAGCACCTCGCCTTTCATGGCGCGTTTGTCGGCGGTGTCGAGTTGGCTGTCGTCAACGTAGGCAAGCCAGTAGTTGGCGCGGCTCACGCCCTCGTAGAGCACCTCCCAGAAGCGCCCTATGTCGAGGTGGCCGGCATCGAACTGCATCACGCGGATGTTGTTCATCGATATGCTTTTGTAGAAGGCCTCGTCGCTGATTGCGAAGTACGAGAACAGCGCCTTGCTGTACATGCGCCCGTTGGGGTCGATAAGGCGGTTGTATACGCCGTTCATCGCCGATTCCATTTGCTCGGGAGTCTGGTAGAAATTCTCAGGCGAGAGGAAGTCGGGCTCCTTGTCGAGGAAGTCGGAGCAGCTGCTCAGGAGCATTGTCGCGGCCAGGGCTATGGCCGATATATATCGTTTCATGTCTGTTTGCTTTAAGGTAGGAGATTAGAAGCTGAGTTCAAGGCCGAAGGTCACGGTGCGCGAGCGGGGGTAGGGCGACCAGTCGAAGGCGGGCGTGAGTGCCGTGTCGAAAGTCGATACCTCGGGGTCGAGACCCGAGTAGGCCGTCCATGTCAGCAGGTTCTGAGCCGAGGCATACACGCGCAGCGACGAGATTCCCGCACGCTTGGTGAGTGTCGACGGCAGTGTATAACCGAGGGTCACGGTCTTGAGGCGCAGGTAAGAGCCGTCTTCGATAGTGCGGTCGGAGTAGGCTGTCGGGCCCTGGCCGCCGATGCGGAAGAGGGTGTTCGACGGGTTCTCGGGTGTCCAGCGGTCTTTCACCGACGCGAACATGTTGAGCGAGGTGCGGGCTGTGGGGTCGCCGCCCTCAAACTCTATGCGGTTGGCGTTCATTATCTGGCCGCCGTACGAGAACTGCAGGAAGAGCGAGAGGTCGAAGCCGCGGTAGCTGAAATTATTGGTGAAACCGCCCGTGAATTTCGGGTTCGGGTTGCCGATGATAGTGAGGTCGTTGCTGTCTACGGTGCCGTCGCCGTTGATGTCGCGGTAGCGTATGTCGCCGGGCTTGATGTTGGCGCGGTCGTTGCCGTTGTTGGGTATGCCCTTTTTGAGCACATAGGTGTCGCCAACCTTGTCGAAGTGCTCATACTGGTAGATACCGTCGAAGAGATAGCCGTAGAACATCGCTATAGGCTGCCCGGGAATGGCTATGTAGGGGTAGGCGTTGTTGAAGTTGCCCCAGGTGACGCGGGTCGACAGCGAGGGCTCGTCGTCGTTGAGCGAGATCACCTTGTTGCGGTTGAAAGAGATATTGAAATTCGAGTCCCAGCGGAAGTCGCGGGTCTTGATATTCACTGTGTTGAGCGTAAGTTCCACACCGCTGTTCGACACGCTGCCTATGTTGCGGTAAGCCGACAGGAAGCCCATCGAGGGCGCGAGCGTGGCACGCAGAAGCAGGTCTTTGGTGTGCTTGTAGTAATAGTCGGCGGTGAAGTTGATGCGCTCGTTGAGGAAGCTCAGGTCGAGGCCGGCGTCATATTGCACCGTGGTCTCCCATTTCAGTTTCGAGTTGCCGAGGGCCGAGGGCACAACGCCTTTCAGGGGCGAGTTGCTCACCGAGTAGCCCGTGGTGGGAGAAATTACGAGCGATGTCAGCGAGGCATAGTCGGTCACGCGGTTGTTACCTGTCGTGCCCACGCCCACGCGGAGCTTGCCAGAGTTGAGCCATGTGAGGTTCTTGGCGAAGTTCTCCTGACCGAAGCCCCAGGCGAAAGCGGCCGAGGGGAACGATGCCCAGCGGTTGTCGCGCGGGAATTTGGAGCTTCCGTCGGCACGGTACGATACCGTGAGCATGTAGCGCGAGCGGTAGTTGTAGTCGGCGCGCGCAAGGAACGACATCAGCGAGTTCGACGTCTTCGACACCGGGCTTTTGGTCACCGTGCCCTCGTCAAGGCCGGCTATGCCAAGCTCCTCGTTGGGTACGTTGATAGAGGTGAAGCCATCGGCGAAGTACGACGCATCCTGCAGAGTGAAACCGGCAAGCACCTTGAGGCTGTGACCCTTCTTGAGCTTGAAGTTGTAGGTAAGGGTGTTCTCGTTGATGAAGTTGGTGCGCTCTATGTGCGAGATGCTGCCGTTAACCTTCTCGTTGGTGCGCGGGTGACCTAAGCGCGAGCTCGAGTTATTGAAAATCTCGCGGCGCTGGTTTACCTTGTTGTAGCCGCCGGTGATGCGCAGCACAAGGTTGTCGAGTATCTTCCACTGGAAGAAGGCGTTCGAGATAAAGGTGTTGGTGTGCAGAGGATTGTACTCGTTGTTTACAGCCATTACGGGGTTGATGCGGTAGTCGCGGTTCGAGTCGAGGGTGCTGTCGAAGAGGTCGTCGAGAAGGTCGTCCTGCCACAGGGTAGGCACAGGGCGGTAGCCCCACATGCTGTACATGATGCTCGCCGTGGGTGAGCTGTTCTGCTCGGCGGCAATGGTGCCGAACTTCTTGTTATAGGTATAGTTGAGGTTGAGGCCAACCTTTACCTTGCGGCTTATATTGTGCTCAAGGTTGAGGCGCCCCTGATACTTGCGGTAGCCGCTGTTGCGGATTACACCGTCCTGATGCACGGCGCTGCCCGATATTGAGTAGCGCGTGCTCTCGGTGCCGCCGCGAACGGCTATGTTGTGGTTCATGACAAAGGCCGTGGTCAGCACCTTGTCCTGCCAGTTGATACCGGGGTCATTGCGGTAGTCCTCAAGCGATTTCTCGTCGTTGATATACATCGAGGTGTAGAGCGAGGGGTTGCTCTCTATCTGGTAGCGCACAAACTCGTAGGGGTCAAGCATCTCCTGGCGCTTTACAGCGTCCTGGAAGCCCATATACACGTTGTAGCTAACCTGCGTGCGTCCAACCTTGCCTTTCTTGGTGGTGATGAGAATTACGCCGTTGGCGCCGCGCGCACCGTAGATAGCTGTGGCGGAGGCGTCTTTGAGAATTTCCATCGACTCTATCTCCTCGGGGTTGAGCACATTGCCCACCGAGGTCTCGAGGGGGAAGCCGTCTACTACATAGAGAGGCGAGTTGCTCTGCGTCACCGAGTTGTTACCGCGGATTACGATGCTGAGCTCGCTGCCGGGCTGACCGTCGCTGCTGCTCGACACCACGCCGGCCACACGACCGGCGAGAGCCTCCTCGAAGTTCGATACGGGAGCCTTCTGCATGTCTTTCACATCTACCTTGGCTACCGACCCGGTGAGGTCTTTGCGCGTGGTGGTGCCGTAGCCCACGGCCACTACCTCGTTGAGCATCGTGGCCGACGGGCGCATGCGTATGTTGGCGCGCTTTTTATCGGTGATTGTTACTGTTACTGGTTCATAGCCTACCGAGTTCACCGAGAGGGTAGCCTCGGGGGTCGATGACACGAGCGTAAATTCGCCGTTGATGTCGGTGATGCCGCGTACGTCCTGACCAGTGAGCAACAGCGACGCTCCGATCACGGGCTCGCCGTTCTCGAAGTCTATCACCATGCCGCTCAGGCGGTAGGTACCCTGGGCTACGGCGGGCAACGATGCCAGCACGAAAAGCACAAGGGCGAGCATGATATTCGATTTAAGATTCATATTGTGTATTGTGACTTGTGACAATGATTGGTTCTTATTATTTGGCTTCTGCTGCCGTATCTTTTACGATAAGGTGGAAGAGGGTGGCCGGAACATTGGCCGCAGGGTGCTGCATGCGTATCTTGAGCTTCGATGTGCTCACAGGGCGCGAGAGCTTGAGCATCTTCATGGCCTGGTAGTTGTTGTCTACCTTGGCAATGGTGTTGCCCTCGCCGTCGCTTATCTCGCAGTTGCGCACGCAGAAAGGCATGACGCTCTCGGAGTGACCCATTTGCACGGTCTCCATGGCGTGGTCATAGTCGGTGTCGAAGAAGAGGGTGAGCTCGTCGAAGGTGCGAGGCCCGTCCCACTCAAGGGTAAGCTCGGGAGTCTTATCCTCCGGAGCAGCCGCCCAGGCGTTGGTGGCGCCCACGGGGCGCGTGAAGCTGTTGGCGAGCTGACCGGGATTGAATATGTGCTGTGCGGGCTCGAGGCTGAAGGCTATGTTCTTGCCCTCGGGGCGGCGCAGCGGGCACCAGAACTCGAAGCTGTCGAAGCCTATCTCGGCAGGAGCATCCTGACGCCCGTAGTTCGATACCGCAGGGTTGATTTGGTTAAGAACGGTAGTAGTGCCGCTCACAAGCTCGTCGGTCTCGGCAAGCGATACCTTTTCGTTGGCCATGAAGCATACAAACACATAGCTGCTGCGCTCGAAGCTGCTCTTGAAGTTAACGCTGATTTCATGGCGTCCGGCCTCAACGGGCACGCTCACGCTCTCAAGGGTGCGGTCGGGCGTATAGCTGCCCTCGCGCTCTGAGCTGCGCAGCTCAACGCGCAACTCGGTGGCCTCTTCGGCCTCGACGCTGAGTGTCAGCGTGGGCATCGCGCCCTGAACGGGGAAGAGAGCCGCTGTCGAGAATTTGAGGCGGCGGTAATTGCCGTTGGCGCGGTAGCCGCTGAAGAGGTACTCGCTGCTCACCTTGATTGACGCCGAGTTGATAAGGTTTTTATCGTCGTGTATCTCCACGCCGGGAATATATTGCCCGGCCTCGATAAGTGCCTGCTGGAGTTCGCCGATAAGCTCGGGTGCCACATAGTCGGCAGGCATGCGGTTTTTCTCAACACACAGTGCAAGTGCCATGCCTATGGCCTGGCCGCCGCTCGCCGAGGTACACATTACGCGGGTCGACCCGTTGGCTACGTGCGACGAGCTCATTATACGGCCGCCGAACATCAGGTTGTCGATGTTGGAGCCAAGGTAGCAGCGGTAAGGTATCTGGTACACACCCTTGGAGTGCCACTGGTTGCAGGCACGGCCGTCGGCATAGACGCCGTTCGAGGGGTGAAGGTCTATAGCCCACCCGCCGTACGACACTGCATCGTAGTGCTTGCGCTGCTCGCTGATATCCTGCTGCGTGAGGGTATAGAGGCCCTTCATGCGGCGCGACTCGCGCTTGCCGGGGATAGTGCCCACCCACTCAAGGGTGTAGGTGGCCATTTCGGGGAACTTGCCCGAGTTCTTGATATAGTCCCAGATGCCGTAGACCACTTTCCACAGCTCCTGCTTGATATCCTCGGAGTCGTGGATGGTGTTCAAGCGGCCGCCGTACTCTATCCACCAGTATTTGCAGCCGTGGTGGTGTATCGAGAAGTATTCGTCGTTGTGAATCTTGCTTATGTGCTTCTCCACGTCTTTGAGGGCGAAAGTCGGGGCCACGTACTCCACGGGGCTGCCCGTGTCTTTCATATAGAAGAGTATGGTATGACCCAGGAGCTCGCCGTAGGTGGTCTTGTCGGGGGTGAAGCCCTCGCCGTAAACCTCCTTATCCTCCGAGCCCATGCGGTAGGCGGCGCCTGCGAGGTAGCTCACGAGGCCGTCGCCGCTGCAGTCGGCGAAGAAGCGGCCGCTGATTTCGTAGCGCGTCTCGTTGATAGGGTTATAAGCCGTCACCGACTCTATGCGGTGGTCGTCGCTCTTCGCTACCTTGTATACCACTGTGTTGAGGAGCATCTTGATATTGGGCTCCTGCATTACCATGTCGAGAAGCACCGTGTCGAATATCACGGGGTTGCCCTCGCGGTTGCGGTACACGTTCTCGGTCATTATTTCATTTATCACTCCGCCTTCGCGCGACCAGCGGTTGTTGTTGCCCATGTGCGAGGTGGCACCCAGGGCCCACAGACGTACCTCGCTCGAAGCGTTGCCGCCGAGCACGGGGCGGTCCTGCACAAGCACCACATGTGCCCCGTGGCGCGCTGCCGTGAGGGCGCAGCATACGCCCGTCAGGCCACCGCCGATTACAATGATGTCGCCGGTGACAGTATCGCACTTTGGGGTGCGCGATGCTACAAATCCTTGACTGTTCATAGATGGTTTTATAGTGTTTTTTTCTTTATTTTCGGAAACGGATAATCAGACCTGCCGCAAGCACTATGCACCCCATGGTCGCTGGCACATACTGCGAGCTGTCGGCAAGCAGGCCGAGCACTGTTATCAGCACACCGGCAAGACTTATGCTCAGCCCCAACACACGGCGGGTGAAGCGGTTGGCAGCCTGACCCTCTTCGGTCACCGCGGCTGCGGCGGCATCGGCACGGCTCTCTTCCTTGCTGTACTCAAGGTAGCGCGGGTCTACATAGGCGCGGCTCCACAGGTAAAGCTCGGTGATTATAAGCAGAACCACAGGCACGAAGGCGCCAACGGCCATTTCGGCTCCACGGCTGAGCGTCACTCCCGCAAGAGGCAGCGCGAACTTGCACGAGAGGGTTATACCAAGGCTTATCAAGGTCACCGAGAGCACCGTGCGCGCGTTCTGACGCTTGCTGAAAAGCGACCAGATAACGGGCAGATACAGGGGAACTCCCGTGAGCGCCGCTACGCTTATCACCACGTTCACAATGCCGCCCATGCTCTTCACAAGCAGTGCCACAACAAGGGCGAGCAAGCCGAAGCCAAGGGTCGAAAGGCGTGCAACAAGCATAAGGGTGCGGTCGCTCGCCGAAGGCACGAGGCGACGGAAAATATCGTTGGTAAACACGCCCGCAGAAATATTCAGAGTGGCGTTCAGAGAGCTCGCTGTGGCAAAAATCATACCGCCGAGCATAAGGCCCAGCAGGCCACCGGGCATGGCAAGTTTGCACATCAGCAGGTAGGCGTTCTCGTTATCGAGACCCGTAAGACCGGGGTCATACACGCGGTAGAGCATCGGGGGCAGCATCCACAGAAGGGCGCTCACAAGGTAGAGGGCCCCGAAAAGCCAACCCACCTTGCGGCTGTCGCCGGGTGTCTTCACTGAGGTATAGCGCTGAACATATGCCCAGTTGCCGCCAAGGAAGAAGGAGTTGTACACGCAGAAAGCTATCAGGAACCACCACGAGTACTCGCCATGAACGGGCATCCCGAAATTCTCGGGGACGGCGGCAAGGAAGGCCTCTACGCCTCCAACTTTCTCAAACGACAGCGGCACAACGATTATCACTGCCGAGAAAAGTATCACAAACTGCAGAACATCGGTAACAACCACGCCGCGCAGGCCGCCTATCGAAACATAAATCATGCTGAACACGCCCAAGGCGAGTATCGACCACGTAAGCGGTATTCCCGCAGCTACCTCAACGATTTTCGCCACAGGATAAAGAAAACTGCCCGTGGTGAATACCGATACTATAAGGAAAATATATGTATAGAATTTCTGTACACGCACGCCAAGGCGGTCGTTGATATAGCCTGCCGCCGTTAGCGCCTGCGTCCGTTGCCAGCGCGGTGCTATCCATGTGCCCACGGCGAAACCGGCTATCGACATCGTAAGCTGAATCATTACGGCAACAAATCCGTAGGAGTAAGCTATGGAGCCCCACACTACAAAGGTGCCGGCCGAGAAGAAGCCCATGAAGAGCGAGAGGCCGTTCATACCCCAGGGTACATTGCCGCCTCCGGCAAAGAAACTTTTCATGTCTTTGCCCGTGCGCGAGAAGGCGATGCCCGTGGCAAGGACGCCTATCGAAAAGAGGACGATTGTGATAAGATCGAGATTGTTCATTGCTTGGTTTTCGGTTTAAGGTGTGCGGCCTTTTTAGCTTCCGCTCTGCAAATTTATTAATTACAAAGCATAGATTTTCATAAACTTACAACAAAATTAACGGGAACGTTTGCGGTAATTTTTCGCAAACGTTTCCGTTCCGGAATCATAATTCTTTCGGTTCCTTACTGTGCAGTAATTAAGGAAATAAGCCTTGTGCTCACCCCTTCCCCCGGAGGGGGTAAAGCTGGTTAACCGGGGGTGCATGTCACCCCCGGCAGAGGGCCTGCGGAGGCCATGCCGTGCCGGAGGTACAGTACCGGGTCTCCCCCCTTTTGGTAGCAACTCTTTGGTGTCGTGCGAGGGCGGAAAGCCCGAGTGTGCTCACTCCGCCGCCACCGACGAGTCACGCACATTGAGCGTTGCGTCGAGGTACACCGTGCGTGGCTCCACATGCCGCTCGGCTTTGAGCTGCCTGATGAGCAGGCGCGCTGCCTCGCGCCCCATTTCCTTCATCGGCTGAAGCACGGTGGTG
Source organism: uncultured Porphyromonadaceae bacterium (assembly GCA_947573485.1). Lineage (GTDB taxonomy): Bacteria > Bacteroidota > Bacteroidia > Bacteroidales > Muribaculaceae > CAG-873. Next base: position 64,464 of record CANPGB010000004.1, read on the forward strand.
AGCTGAGGCTCCACGACGGTGGCCATCGAGCCCTCGCTGAAGCCTACGATAGCCACATCCTGCGGTATGCGCTTCCCGGCAGCTTTCAGAGCCTTCATCGCTCCTATCGCCACAGGGTCGTTGAACGCGAAAATGGCATCGGGCAGTGGCTCGCCGCTGTCTATTATGCGCTGCATGGCTTCCCGCCCGTCTTTTATAAAGATTCCCGCAGTGCGCACCTTACCCTCGGGGTCGAGCCCGGCCTTGGTGAGCGCGCGGGCAAAGCCCTCGGCACGCATTGGCGTGATACTGAGGTTCACGGGGCCGCCAAGGTGCAGTATATTGCGCCGACCGGTGTCTATAAGGTGGTCGACGGCGAGCTCGGCCATATCGGCGTCATTGATAAGAACTTTCGATACCTTGATCGACGGGCAGCGGTTGAAGAAAACCATGGGCGTGCCGCGGTCCATAAGGTTGCGGTACTCGGCCTCGTTGCCGCCCTCGTTGGTGACCGACATTATTATGCCGTCAACAAGATACTCCTCCATAACGCGCATGTTCTCAAGCTCCTGCTCGCGGTTCTCGTTGCTCTGTGAGATAATCATGCGGTAGTTCTCGCGTGCAAGCTCCTCCTGGATACCGAGCACTACGTTCGGAAAGAAGCTGCTCACAAACTCGGGGATGATTATGCCTATTATACCCGTGTGCTTGTTCTGCAGGTTGCGGGCGTTGGGGTTGGGACGGTAATTGAGTTTCTTTGCCGTCTCGAGAACTTTGTCGCGGGTCTCTCGTTTCACGTCCCACGCATCCGACAGGGCGCGCGATACAGTCGAAGTCGAGATTCCAAGTTCTCTTGCAATATCTTTGATCGTAACGTGGTTTTTCATGCGGTGGTAAGGTATAATATTTTGCAAAGATAAGTAATTTAGCAATTGTTCCACACCTCCGCAACACCCCCGGATATGTTGTAAAACATACCTTTTGCTTCTCTCAAAAACTTTGATTACTTTTGCGTTACAAATTGTGCAATTCTTCAAGCTATGAACAGTCAGTTATACCCTATCGGCATACAGTCGTTCCCGCAGATACGCGAGAACGGATATCTATATGTCGATAAAACTGAGTATATCCACAACCTGGTATCCTCTGGAAAATATTATTTTCTGAGTCGCCCCAGGCGCTTCGGAAAGTCGCTGTTCATCAGTACTCTCGAAGAATTTTTCAAAGGCAACCGTGCACTTTTCGAGGGGCTTGCCATAAGCCGCTATGCCTATGATATGGAGCCGCACCCGGTGTTTCACCTCGATTTCACAGGCCGGAATTACAACACTCCCGGCAGTCTTGATGCACACCTCAACAGCATGCTCGAGCGTTGGGAAGAGATTTACGGCGCCGAAAAGGCGCAACGTGCGCCCGAAGAGCGCTTTGAATATCTTATACTTCGGGCAAGGGAAATCTCCGGGAAGCAGGTTGTGATACTTATCGACGAGTACGACAAACCTCTCCTTGAGACTGCCGACCACCCTGAGTTGCAGGAAGCATTCCGCGACCGTCTAAGAGCCGTTTACGGCAATTTGAAAAAGCTTGACGGGGATATTCGTTTCGCTTTTCTTACCGGAGTTACCAAATTCGGACATCTGAGTATTTTCAGCGACCTTAACAATCTGAGGGATATATCCATGGAGAGCGCTTTCGGCGGTATCTGCGGAATCACCGAGCACGAACTCCACTCTTATTTCGACGATGGCGTGGCCGCTTTTGCTTCGGCAAACGGCATAGGAATCGAAGAGGCTTATGGCCTGCTCAGGCAGAACTACGACGGCTATCACTTCGCGCCGGTAGCTTCTCCCGATGTTTACAATCCATTCAGCCTGCTCATTTGCCTTACACGCAAGTGGATAGGCGACTATTGGTTTCAGACAGGCACACCTTCGTTCCTCATAAAAATGATTAAGGCAAGGCATATTTCGCTTGAATCACTCGGAAAACTTGAAGTACGCCAGTCTGAGATTGAAAATGTGTCGTTCGATATGCGCTCGAGCCTTTACCCGGTGCTCTATCAGGCCGGATATCTGACGATAAAAGCCTATCGTCCGGAGACGAGAACCCTTACTCTCGGGTTCCCTAACAGGGAGGTCGAAGAGGGATTCTTCATGCAGCTCATGAAAGTTTATGCGGCTCATGCTGAGATTGATTCCGGATTCAGCATTGTGAAATTCTACGATGATGTCTGTGAGGGCCGCCCGCAAGATTTCATGCAGAGGTTGCAGAGTATTTTCTCCGATTTCAACCGCGAGGGTTTCAATCACGTCAATCTCGAACAACATTATCAGGATATTACCTATATCATCATGAAGCTTCTCGGCTTTATGACGCATATAGAGTACCGCACTGCTTCGGGGCGCATCGATATGCTCGTCGAAACTCCCAGCTTTATCTACCTTTTTGAATTTAAAATGGATAAATCGGCCGAAGAGGCAATAGCGCAGATTGATTCAAAGGATTACCTGCTACCTTTCAAGGCCGACAACCGACGCCTTATAAAAATCGGAGCCAACTTTTCAAGCAAACTGCGTAGCATAGACAGTTGGCTGATTGTTGAAGCTTGATAGCAGGAGGTGCTCTTCTCGGCTTTTTTCCGTAACTTTGCACCACTTAATTCTTCAAGGGCACAATGAAACACTATTTTACCGCATTTTTACTCCTCCTCATAGCAGGCTCTGCAATGGCTGCTGAGCGCTCGTTCACCATACGTTTCGGAGCCGCCACGGCATCTACGGCCTCGCTCACAAACGATAACTTCATCTCTGCCGTAAGCGCCGGGGCCGATTATATCGACCACGTTACAAGCGTTGTATCGGTATTCCCCGAGAAAGATGCAATTCGCCTTTCATCGAACAACCGCAACGGTAAATTCAACATACACCTGGCCGACGACGCCTGCGTGGTGGCTACAAAAATTGTGATCGACGCACGCCGATACGACAACGACCGCGACGCCGAGGCTGCTCTCATGATTAACTCGGAGACTTTCTACATAACCTCGCCCGCCGACGAACTCTATACCCTTTACATACCCTCGCGCCCCGAGAAAACCCTCACAAACATCATTGTAGACGCTGAGCGCCGTGTGTATCTCAACGCCATAACCGTGTACTACGACGATTCCAAGGGCGACGTCGGCCCCGTGCTCGAGACTGTCGCTGCGCCCGTATTCACCCCCGGCGCCGGTACCGTTACCGCAGGCACGCGTGTGGAGATGAAGTCGGCAACCGTAGGAGCGCAGATTTACTATACTATCGACGGCACCGAGCCGTCGTCGGCAGCTCTGCTCTACGAGGCTCCCGTGGAGATTAGCCACGACATCACCCTGCGTGCCTTCGCCGTGGCCGACGGCATGAAGCCCTCGGCTATTGTCTCTGCCGACTTCAAGGTGCGCAACCCGCAGGCCACCCTCGAGTCGTATTTCAACTTCGCCGAGCCTGAAACTCTTAACCCCGCCGTAGCCGCTCCTGCCGTTAAAGAAGCCGTTGACCTCGACGGACGCACCTTCTCCGACGGCGACGTTGCCGTAAGCTTCACAGCTGCCGAAGACGGCAACACCCATGTGCGCCTCTATGGCTCATACGACGCCGGAACCGACCTCCGCATCTATAACGGCGACGTAATGACAATCCGCTCGCTCAACCCCGCTTTCGTTATCACAGGTGCCGAAGTCACCGTCTCGCTCAGCGGTGCCAACTCCGACGCCTGGTTCCTGCCCTCGGCAGGCGAGTGGGTCTGGGAACGCAACTGCTGGGAACCCGGCGACGAAGCTGTGACCGAACTCGCCCTCGCATCGTGGATGCAGAGCAGCATAACAGAGCTCCGCGTGACCCTCGACCAGACATCAGGTGCCGCTCTCACCCCGGCCGCTACCGTCGCCCCCGTCTACTACAACCTCCAGGGTGTGCGCGTGGCCAACCCCACCACCGGCCTCTACATTAAGCTCACCCCGCAAGGAGCCTCTAAAATCCTCATACGCGCCGAGTAAAGCGGCCACCTTTGAAGTTGTGCGAGGGCGGAAAGCCCGAGCCCTGCGCCACATAATTTGTTCATGCAAGGTGGCTTCAGCCACCGCATCAGCACCCACGCAAGAGCAGGCTGCTTTGAAGTTGTGCGAGGGCGGAAAGCCCGAGCCCCGCGCCACATAATTTGTTTAGGCAAGGTGGCTTCAGCCACCGCATCAGCCTTACCCCTTTGGAGTTGTGCGAGGGCGGAAAGCCCGAGTTCGGGTTTCCCACGCATCACTGCAAAAGCCCGCACCCTATCTTTGCACCATCACTTTACCCTTTTGCCTTTTGCCTTAAGGCCGAAGGCTTTCGGCCTTATGCTCACCCCGCTCCCACATAAGCTCCGCCGCAGGCGCCCCCGCCCCGATATCACCGCTGAATTTCAGCGGTGGTACGGTCGCGCACTCCGTTGGTGGGAGCGCAAAGCCATCTACACCCTCGAGCGTCAGCGCCGCCAAGGCCTCACCATTAGAGCCCAAATTATCGACTGGCCCGGTACCGACACCACCCCCGTCATCACAGCCTACATAAACTGGCTACTAACCCGTGCCGAGTGGGCCGAAGTCGCCATTGTCTCAAAAACCACAAAAGAGGCAAAAGAGATAGCCAAAAGCATCGACCGCAAGCAGGTATTCACAGCCTCCCACCGCAAGGCCGACCGGCTCCGAGGCTGCAACTTCCACATCTGCCTCATACATAATCTCTCAAATAAAGACTGGCGTACAGTCAACTCAGCCCTTGCCCCCATCATCCCCGACTACGGCATGGGCTGCGCCATTATCTACCACACAGGCAGCGGCACACGCACGCCTGAGCTCCCTCCCGCCTTCATGCCACAGCCCACAATACGCGAGTATAAACAGCTCCACCCACACATACCCTTCGACCGCCCCGAGTCAATAGAAGCAGACCCCGACCCGCCCCCAAACAACTTAAAACTTTTGCCTTTTGACTCTTGCCTTTTGCCTTTAACCTTACCCATAGTCTTCTACGGGTCTGCGGCAGCTGCCCCGCCCCAATCGCAGCGAAGCGAAACTTGAAATATTGATAAATATCACATGCCTATATCAAAATAAATAAGGCCGCACCCGGGTGGGCGCGGCCTTAGTGGTAATGGGGCAAGTTAATATCAACGGCCTCCGCCGAGAGCCTGGTAGAGGGTGATTACCGAACGGGCGCGGTTGAGCTCTGTGGTAATCTGGCTTATCTGGGCGTTGAGCAGACCTTGCTGTGCGGTGAGCACTTCGAGGTAGCTTGTTGAGCCGGTTGAGTAGAGCATGAGGTCCTGGGTGTATTCCACCGACTTCTCGAGGTTTGCGATCTGGTCGATGAGGAGTGCGGATTTCTCTTTGCTCTTTGCGTATACTGTGAGTGCGTCGTTGACTTCGGCTGCTGCGTTGAGGAGCGAGTACTCGAAGTTGTTCATTGCCTGTTTCTGCTGAGCTTTTGAGGCCTGCAGGCGTGCAATGTTCTGGCCGCGTGAGAAGAGGGGTGCCACGAGGGAGCCTGCGAGCTGGTAGAACCAGTCGCCGGGGTTCTTGATAAATGAGCCGAGGAGGTTGGTGAAACCGCCGTTGACGCTTATTGTGAGGCCGGGGTAGAAGGCTGCGCGGGCGCTTGCGGTGGCGTAGTAGGCTGCTGCGAGGTCTTGCTCGGCGGCGGCTACGTCGGGACGGGCGGCGAGCTCAGCCATGGGGATTCCGGCGCGGAGCACCTCGGGTGTTACGAGGTCAACGCGGTCGGTAACGTCCCACTCCTGGGGCAGGGTGTTCTGCAGGAGCGACATGGTGTTGTTGAGCTGGTCGAGCGACATCTCAAGGTCGGTAATCGACGCGAGGATGCTGTAGTAGTTGGCCGCCGACTGCACTACGGCTGCTTCGGTCACGCCGCGGCCGCCTTCTTTAAGGTCGCGCATGGTCTGCACGGTTTCTTTCCAAAGGGCGGCGGTGTTGCGCGAGAGGTTGAGCTGCTGGCGCACTGCTGCGATAGCGTAGTAGGTGTTTGCGACACCGGCAATAATCTGGCTGCGCACTGCCTGGCCGTAGGCCTCGCTCTTGAGGAGGGCTGCTTTGGCTCCGCGCTTGCTGTTGAGGATTTTGCCGAAGATGTCGATTTCCCAGCTGAGCTGTGCGGGCAGGGAGTAGGTCCAGCTGAGGTCGCTGCCTGCGTAAGAGGCTCCCGCCCCGTTGGGGGCGAGGGCGAGGGAGGGCAGGTAGCTGAGTTTGGCACCGCGGAGGTTTGCCTGAGCTATCTCAACGTTGAGTTGGGCGTTGCGCAGGTTGGTGTTGTTTGCCAGTGCCGACTCGATGAGTGCGGCGAGCTTGGGGTCGGTGAACACTTTCTGCCACGAGAGGTTGCCGAAGGCTGCCGAGTCGACGGGCTGCTCAATGGCCTCGGCGTATGCCTTTGTGAGGGGCGTCGAGGTTGGTGTCTCGTATTTTTTATAGATGCCGCAACTGCCGAGGAAGCATATTGCCGCTACAGCGACGGCGGTGCGTGCGAAATATATTGTTTTCATATATCGTTGCGTGGTTTATTTGGCGTATTGCTCAATTTCTTTCTCGATAGTGCCGCCGCGCTCTTCGTTCTGCCACTGTATGGGCTTGATCTTTTCCTGGAGAATCTGGAATACGACGAAGAGTGCCGGTACGATGAATATCTGGCATATCATACCCAGGAGCATGCCGCCTACAGAGCCTGCGCCGAGGGCGCGGTTACCGTTTGCACCTACGCCGGTGGAGAACATCATAGGCAGAAGGCCGATGACCATGGCCAGCGAGGTCATAAGGATAGGACGGAGACGTGCACCGGCGCCTGCGATTGCGGCGTTGAAGATGCTCATGCCTGTGTGTCGGCGCTCGAGGGCGAACTCTACGATAAGAATTGCGTTCTTGGCCAATAGACCGATGAGCATGATGAGGGCAATCTGCAGGTAGATGTTATTGGAGATGCCGAGCATCTGTGCGAAGATGAATGAGCCTGCAAGGCCGAAGGGTATCGAGAGGATAACGGCGAAGGGAAGCATGTAGCTTTCGTACTGTGCCGAGAGGAGCAGGTATACGAAGAGGAGGCAGAGGGCGAAGATAGTGGCTGTTGTGCCGCTGCTGCCGCTGCCGGCTTCCTCGCGGGTCATACCGGCGTACTCGTAGCCGTAGCCCTGGGGGAGGGTCTGGGCGGCCACGCGCTCGATGGCTGCAAGTGCCTCGCCCGATGAGAAGCCGGGCTTAGGTGTACCGGTCACGGATATCGAGGTGAACATGTTGAAGCGGTTCATGAGGTCGGGGCCGTAGACGCGGGTGAGCTTGACGTAGTTGGAAATGGGGGCCATTTCGTTGCCGTTGCGCACCTTGATGCTGTTGAGGGTTTCCATGTCGACACGCGACTCGGGGTTGGCCTGCATCATCACTCGGTAGATTTTACCGAAGCGGTTGAAGTTAGATACGTACATACCGCCGTAGTATCCCTGGAGGGTTGAGAGTATGGTCGAGGGGCTGATGCCGGCGGTTTTGGCCTTGGCGGCATCAATGTCGATCATGTACTGGGGGAATGTGGGGTTGAAGGTGGTGTATGCGGCCTGGATTTCGGGCTGTTGGTTGAGCTGAGCGAGGAAGCCCTGCACGACGCCGAAGAACTGGTTGATGTCGCCGCCGGTGCGGTCCTGCATCTTCATCTCGAAACCGTTGGTTGTCGAATAACCCGTAATCATAGGGGGGGCGAAAATCATCACGCGACCGTCGCGCACGTATTGTGCGGTGAGGGCGTAAAGCTGCTGGATGATAGCTTCGGAGCTCTGGCTCTTGTCGCGCTCGCTCCAGTCTTTAAGCTTGATGATGAAGGCGCCGTATGTGGGGCCCTGGCCGGCGATGAAGCTGTAGCCGTTGATTGCCTGGCGGATGCGGATGCCGGGGATTGTGGCGCAGAGTGAGTCGACCTGGTTGATGACTTCCTGGGTGCGCTCCTGCGATGAGCCTGCGGGCATGTCGATCATTGCGAAAATCACACCTGTATCTTCGCTGGGCACGAGTGCGCTCGGGGTAGTGCGCATGAGCCATACGAGCACGACTATCGAAACGACAACGGTGGCGAAGGAGGTGACTTTGTGGCGTGCAAACCAGCTTGCGAGCTTCTTGTAGCCCGAGAGGAGTTTGCCGAAGTTCTTCTCGAATGAACGGTGGAAGCGCTTGCCGAAGAGGCCGAGCACTGCAATTATGGCAACGGCCCATGCCACGCAGCTGAGGGCTACGTTGTGGAAGCTGTACCAGCCGAGCACCATGAAGGTGATGGTGGCGATGAGGAGTATGAAGGTGATGAGCGGGTGGATGTCGAGAGCGAAGGCGCGTTTGTAGCGCTTGCCCATGGCTTCGCTTGCGGCTTTATAAGCTTCGCCCATGCGTTTGCCAAGGGGTTTGTCGGCTTCTCCCTCGGCTTTGTGGGGCTTGAGGAAGATTGCGCAGAGGGCAGGCGAGAGGGTGAGTGCGTTGATAGCCGAGAAGGCAATGGCGATAGCCATGGTGAGACCGAACTGGCGGTAGAACACACCTGCAGTGCCGGGCATGAACGACACGGGGATGAACACGAGCATCATGACGAGGGTAATCGACACGAGCGCTCCGGCAATCTCAGCCATGGCGTCGATAGAGGCGCGGCGTGCCGAGGTATAGCCCTGGTCGAGCTTGGCGTGCACGGCCTCGACCACCACAATGGCGTCGTCGACCACAATGGCAATGGCCAAGACGAGTGCCGAGAGGGTGATGAGGTTCACCGAGAAGCCGATGAGGTTCATCACGAAGAAGGTACCGATAAGGGCCACGGGGATTGCTATGGCGGGGATAATGGTGGAGCGCATGTCCTGAAGGAACACATACACCACGAAGAACACAAGGATGAATGCCTCGATTAGGGTGTGGATCACGTTGTTGATCGAGGCGTAGAGGAAGTCGTTGTTGTTCATAGGAATCTCGAAGTCGAGACCCTGGGGAAGGTCGGCCTTGAGGCGGTCGACGAGTGCGAGACAGTTGTTGATAATCTGTGTTGCGTTGGAGCCCGGTGTCTGGAACACCATTGCCACGCTACCTGTCTGGGCGTTGAGGAGGTTGGAGAAGCCGTAGGTTACACGGCCGAGCTCGATGTCTGCAACGTCTTTGAGGTAGAGTACCTCGCCGTTGGAACCTGTGCGCACCACGATGTCGCCGAACTCTTCGGGTGTGGTGAGGCGGCCGCGGTAGCGGAGGGTGTACTGGAACGACTGGTTGCCCTGCTCACCGAAGGAGCCGGGGGCGGCCTCGACGTTCTGCTCGGCGAGTGCCATGCTCACGTCGGAGGGCATGAGGTGGTACTGGGCCATGATCTCGGGCTTGAGCCATATACGCATCGAGTAGTCGGCACCGAAGGCCATCACGTCACCTACCCCCGACACACGCTGGAGTTCGGGAATGACGTTGATTTTCATGTAGTTGTCGAGGAACTCGGCGGTGTATTCCTGGTTGGCGGTGGTGTCGACGAGAGCCACACCGAGGAGCATCGATGTCTGGCGCTTCTTGGTCTGCACACCCACCTGGTTAACTTCAGAAGGCAGGAGGTTGGCGGCGGCAGATACACGGTTCTGCACGTCGACGGCGGCCATGTTGGGGTCGAATCCTTGCTCGAAGTACACGTTGATAGTTGCCGAGCCGGTGTTTGTGGCGGTGGACTCCATGTAGGTCATGCCCTCGGCGCCGTTGATCGACTCCTCGAGAGGGGCAATCACCGAGTTGAGCACCGCGGCGGCGTTGGCACCGTTGTAGGTGGTCGTTACTGAGATTGTAGGAGGTGCTATATCAGGGTATTGGGTCACCGGCAGCGAGGTGAGGCCGATGATACCCAGCAGGACGATAAAAATTGAGATTACCGTCGAGAGCACAGGGCGGTTTATAAATGTATCAAGCTTCATTGCTTAGTAAATGTCTGTTCTACATTGGTTATTAGCCTGGGCTTTATTCGGCTGCGGGAGCGGGGGCTGCCGAAGTCTTGGGGGTGATCTTCATGCCCTGACGTACGGCGGTGCCCACACCTTCTACCACGACGCGGTCGCCGGGGTTGAGGCCCGAGGTTACGACGAATACCTGGCCGTCGCTGTAGGGCTCTACGGTGATCTGTGTGGGAACGGTTACGTTGCTGTCGTTGAGGGTGTAGACGTAGCGGAGGTCCTGAAGCTCATAGGTTGCGCGCTGGGGAATGGTGATAACGTTCTCGTTTGTGCGCGGTACTATGATTTTGCCGGTGTTGCCGCTGCGGAGCACTCCCTGGGGGTTGGCGAAGAGCGCGCGTGCCGAGGCTGCGCCGGTGCTGTTGTCGATAACGCCCGACACTGTTGCTACGTGGCCCTTGAGGGGGTAGCGGGTGCCGTTGGCGAGCTCGAGCTCAACTTCGGGGAAGTTTTTGAGGGTGGCCTCTACGGAGCCGGAACCGCCTTTGGTGAAGTCGAGGAGGTCGTTCTCGTTGAAAGCGAAGTAGGCGTATACGGCGGAGTTGTCGCTAAGGGTAGTGAGGGGCTGTGCCGACGAGGGCGATGCGAGCGAGCCTTCGCGGTTGGGGATAGTGCCTACGACGCCGTCGCTGGGAGCTACGACTGTGGTGTAGCTGAGGTTCTTGCGGGCGTTGGTGAGGGCTGCCTGAGCCTGGGCCTCGGCGGCCTTAGCCTGTGCGAGCTGGTTGGCGGCCATCTGCCACTCGGTCTCGCTTATGATGTTTTTCTGGAGGAGCATGCGCTTGTTCTGCTCGGTGATTTCGGCGGTAGAAACGGCGCTCTTGGCGGAGTTGAGGTTTGCCTGAGCCTGGTCGACGGCAGCCTGGAACTGCACCTGGTCGATTGTGAAGAGGGTCTGGCCTTTGTGTACGCGCTGACCTTCGTCGACATGTACTTTGGTGATGAAACCGGAAACCTGGGGACGGATGTCGATATCCGTCTTACCCTTTAAAGTTGCCGGGAAAGAAGTTTCAAAAGAAGTGGAGGTGGGCTCAACGGTTACGACTGCGATTTGCGGGGCGGGAGCCGCGCCCTGCACGCCCTGCTGCTTGCTGCACGACATGAGCGAGCCGCTGAGGGCGGTTGCTACTGCCAATGCCGTGATTGATAAGGCTTTTGTGTTCATATTATAATATTACTGTGTTATTTCGCGAATGCACAGGATTAGAGGTGATGTTGCAAAACTATGTTGCACAGCACAAAATCCGCTGCAAAGGTACGAAATTTTAACGTTCTAAAAATAGCTCGAACCACCAAAGAATTGGTCGATTTGGCTACTCCTCGCCTAATGATTGTTAATTTGTCGCCGAAAAATCCAATTTTACCGACGTGTGTCTGATGTGGTTGCAATATTTTTTATTGTCGGCGGTGAAATATTTGCAATATATAGTTGTTTGATACAAGAAAATGACTATCTTTGCGCACTTTTTAAAAACGATAAACTATGTACTGGACACTCGAACTGGCCTCGAAGCTTGAGGATGCTCCCTGGCCTGCAACAAAAGACGAACTCATAGACTATGCCACCCGCAGCGGCGCTCCCCTCGAAGTGATTGAAAATCTGCAGGAAATAGAGGACGAGGGCGAAACCTACGAATCAATAGAGGATATCTGGCCCGACTACCCCTCGAAGGAGGATTTCTTCTTCAACGAGGAGGAGTATTAAGCCACTAAATTCTTGTAAATGAAAATTAGCAATCGGATAGACGACGAGGGGTTGTTTATCCGATTGATTTTTTGTATTTTGGCAAAAGAAAAACATCGCATTCCGAATTATTCTGAATTAAAATAGTTATATTTGCATTTTATTCAACGATAGTACTATGACAAATCAAGAATACATCGATTTATTCCGTTCTCTTATTGAGCATGCTGAAAATGAGGTGGTGGAGTTCAAGAAGGCGGAACGCAATTTTGACACAGATGACCTCGGAAAGTATTTCTCTGCGTTGAGCAATGAGGCTAACTTGCGCGGCGTTGACTTCGCATGGTTGGTTATGGGGTATCACGAACCGACTCATACGATTGTCGGCACGTCTTTCAAGAATAGCGAGGACGGCATCAATAAATTGAAACATGATATTGCTCTCAATTCTACTTATAAATTGACATTTAGAGAGGTTACGCCCATAAGCATTGAGGGAAAGCGAGTCTTGATGTTCAAGATTCCCGCTGCTCCCAGAAATATTGTTATAAAGTGGAAGGGGATTGCTTATGGTCGTGATGGTGAAAGTTTAGTGCCTTTGAACCAGGCAAAAAGCGATGAAATAAGACATCAGACCCCAATTCCCGACTGGTCGGCAGAACTTGTTGAATCTGCGACTATAGAGGACCTTGATGAACTGGCAGTTGCCACAGCTCGGGTCATGTATAAGAAGGTACATGGATCTACGATTCCGGCAAATGAGGTTGATGAATGGTCGACCGAAGAATTCTTGTGTCATAGTGAGATGATGCGTGAGGGTAAACTTACGAGAGCTGCAATACTGCTATTAGGCAAGCCGTTGGCACTCCAAAAGATTCACCCGGCCAATGCTCAGATTACTTGGGTCTGGAAGGATAAGGATGGAGAAGTGGTCGATTATGAGCATTTCTCGATACCATATATCTTGACAGTGGACAAGATTTTTGGAAAGATTCGCAACAGGACGATGCGCGAGTTGCCGGGAGGAACCCTATTCCCCGACACAATGAGACAGTATGAGGATTATTCCATCCGCGAAGCATTACATAATTGTATAGCGCATCAGGATTATTCTCTTGGTGGAAGAATTACTTTGGTCGAGAACGAAGGTTTTTTGTTCTACAGTAACAAGGGTACGTTCATCCCAAAGTCTATAGAGCAGGTACTGAAAGAGAAGGGGCCACAATCGGAATATCGCAACACATGTCTTGCGCATGGTATGGTTCATTTCAATATGATTGATACCGTTGGGCGTGGCATCCCGAAAATGTTCAAGGAGCAACGTCGTCGCTTCTTTCCCATGCCGGAATATGACATTGATGAAAAGGAACGCACTGTAAGTGTCACGATATATGGCATATCAAGTGATGATGCCTATACAGATCTATTGAAAAGTGATTCTTCGTTGAGCCTTATGGAATGCCTGTGGCTTGATTCTGTAAGAAGACACAAGCCGATAACAAAAGAAGCTGCAAAGCATTTGAGGGAGAGGAATCTCATTGAAGGCAAGGCTCCGAGATATAATATCGCATTGGCGGTAGCACAAAAGGCTCAACAAGTAGGCCATTATACAAAAGAAACCGGCTTAAAGAAGGATGCTATGATTAAGTTTGTCCTTCAGTTAGCTTGTAATGCTGAACAAGGCGGCTTTAGACGTTCTGACGTATTTGAGCTTCTGGAGCAGAGTCTTCCTGTAACTATGACCAAAACTCAAAAACTCAATTATATCACCAACATGCTGAAAGCTATGCATTCATCCGGATGGATTACTAAGAACGAAAGTGGTAAGAGGTGGCTTATAACTGTTAAAGGTATGGATGAATTCCGGTCGTAAAAACGGGTAATTACTCCTTTTTACCCGTTTCTACTCCTTTTTACCCGTTTCTACTCCTTTTTACCCGTTTTTTACTCGTTTTATACGAGTATTCCCTTAAAACATCGATATATGGAATATTCCGAGAAAGATTTGATTGAGGTTGACCCAACGACCCGGGTCGATGCGCTAATGCATGTGTTTGCCGAATATAAGCCTGTGCTAAAGCGAAAGAATGATGATGGCTATGATTGGCTTGAGGATGACGAGTGCGTTTGTATCATTATCCCTAATCCGTTGTCCGAGGCACTTGACATTAAAATAGAGTTGGCCGCTGAGTTTACACTCTATTTCGGTGGGTCGCATTGCCATTATTGGTCGTATGAAAGCGGATATGAGGATTTGATTGAGGGTGTCCATAGTATAGTCAGAGGTGAACTGTGTAGTTTCGGTATTACCTACGGTGGCTGGGACTGGTGTAGTGGATTCTGGAATGGGAAACAGATTGATAAAAATGAATGTGCTAAGTATCTTCGCGATAATGCTGCAGAATACATCTACTTAATGAAGACAAATTATGATAAGGAACTCAAACCGGATGTAATTTTTAATGTTTGGCTACGTTCATTCAAAACGACTTTGGAGATCAGGCATGAATGGCGGCTTAAGGAATTGATTGATGTTAGCCTTTCAGACGAGGCAATTCTGCGTCTTAAAATCACCGAAAAATTACGCCGGATTGAACACGAATATGACGTGAAGATCTTGCTGGCGGTCGAATCGGGGAGCCGGGCCTGGGGCTTTGCATCCCCCGACAGCGATTATGATGTGCGGTTTATCTACGTGCATAAGCCGGAATGGTATTTTAGGGTTGCAAGGCAGCCGGATACAATTGAATACATGTCGGGTGACCGCCTGCTGGATTTCTCCGGCTGGGAACTCCGTAAGACTCTTCAACTTCTTTCCAAGACCAATCCGAATCTATCAGATTGGCTGCTGACTGATAAGATATATCTGTTTGAGGATGAGTTCTTACATGTAATTCGGGAAGTGCAGTCTAAATTCTACAACCCCATACATGCGATGTATCATTTCTTCAACATTGCAAAGCGTCACGATGAAGCTTACCTCCGGAGGAATGGTTGCATGCTCAAGAAGTTTCTATATTTTCTCCGTGGATTGCTGGCATGTGAATATATCGAGCAATATCAACAGCATCCTCCTGTCGACTTCCGCGAACTTGTGGATTTAACCATATCGGATGGGAATCTGAAAGGTGCTGTTAATTCACTTTTGGAGTTGAAGACAAAGAGCAAGGAGCATGATTCGGTCATTGTTGATGAAGCTCTGCAAAATTACGCATACGGTCTATACAATGAGCGGGAAAAGAAACTCGCAGATTTTCGTCCCGCATTAAACGATAGGTCATTATCAGATTTGGATGCTATCCTTTACCGATATGCTTCCTGCAGTAATGGTTGATAGACTTTTAGAGTCAAATTCACTTGACTATTAAGAATTGATTAATCACAAACAGGCTGGTGCTTGGAGTGTCAGTCGGTAAGGTGGTGGCCTTCGTTGTAGCGTTGGTTATCGGGGAGGTCGGGCTGCGCTGTGCCGCGGGTCATGAGTGTTTTGAGTTCGGGCAGGTGGGAGTGGTATACTTCGCGTGGCCGGACTCCGTGGCGGCGGCAAATGTCGGCTGCCATGCCTACTACTTCGCCCATCATTGCTGTGGTGCGCATTACGCGGACGGTGCCGAGGGCTACGTGTGTGCAGCTGATGTCGCGGCCTGCCATGAAGAGGTTGGGCACGTTGCGCGAGTACAGGCAACGGTAGGGCACGGGGTAGGGGTAGATGAATACGTGGTGGTTTGACGCTATGAAGGGCCCGTCGGGGAACTGACGACTGTTTTCGGGGTCGGGGAAGTGGAGGTCGATGCTCCATGTTGCGGTAAAGGAAGCGTCTTCGTGGTTTACGCGCTTTACCAGGTCGTCTTCTTTGAGGATGTAGTCGCCGAGCAGGCGGCGGGTCTCGCGCTTTCCGCCGACGTAGGCTACCCAGTCGAGGGTGCGGTCGGGGTAGAGGGCAAGTTTATTTTGCAGGTAGCTCCAGTTGGAGTACGCGACGAGCATGCCGTAGTCGCGTACGCGCTCGAAGCCTGACAGCTGGTCGGCGTGCATGCCTGTTTCCCAGGTCCATTCGCCCACGGGTGTGCGGTGGCAGGTGGAATCGTTGAACGCCACGCCGTAGAGGAAGAGGGGAAATCGGGGGGTGTCGCCTTGACTGAGTTCGCGTGAGCGCCATTGCACGGAGGCTCCCATTGTCATCTTGTCGGCCTCGTCGGGTGCCGAGGGTTCGCCGTATTCCGCTTTGCTTTCGCGGCCTATGAGGTAATCGGCACCGCTCAGAAATCCGAGTGTTCCGTCGCCTGTGGCGTCGCAAAAGAGGGGAGCCTCGAAGCGCACCCGCTTTCCGGTGAGTGTCTCGACGCCGCTGACGGCAGCAATAGAGCCGTCGGGCGCTGTCTCGGCGCTGTTGACATGAAGATTGAGGAAGAGCGATATCCCGGGCTCTCCCTTGACCCACTGCAGTTTGTTGTCATCACCATAATTTGCGGCGGGAGCGGCGTTGCCTTCGATTGTCGGGGCATATTCCTTGAGCATTGTGCCGAGTGCGGGATAAGGCCCGAGGTCGAGGGCGCCACCGAGGTGGACGCGTACTTCGGAGCTGTTGTTGCCACCGAGAACGGGTCGGTTCTGCAGGAGTGCCACTTTGCAACCGAGGCGGGCAGCTGCGACTGCTGCGTGCATGCCTGCGATGCCGCCTCCGACTACCACGAGGTCGTAGCGGCCACCGTCGGCTACGCTTTTATGAAGCGAGTGCTGCAGGCGCAGGGCGTCGAGGTCGTCTTTCTCCGACGGGGGCAGATCGTCTTTGCTGTCGGTGATATATATGGCGTCGCAGCGGCCGTCGAAGCCGGTCATGTCGCGCAGGGCGAGTTTCACCTGCTTGCCGTTGGCTTCGAAGGCTCCGGCATACTGCCACTGCCAGGTGCTCCCGCTGCACCCGAGGTCGGTGGGCAACTCGCGACCGTCGACGGCGAGGCGGAAGGCGCCTGCTCCTGTGCCGGAGTGCCACGGTGCGGTCCAGTTGTAGGTGCGCACGTAGGCGTGGTAGGTGCCGGCGGCAGGGAGCGAGACCGATGTCTCGGCGTTCTGAACGGGGCGGCCGAGACCATGGGCAAGGAGGTAGGTAGAGCCCATTTCGTCGATGAACTGCGCGTCGGCTGTCCAGCCACCGTGGTTGTCGAAAGATTCGGCTTCGACCAAGAGTGATGAGGCTTGTGCCGTCAGTGCCAGCGCGGCGAGAAGCGCGGAAACGAGTCGCCTGTACATTATCCTGTGAATTTAACGGGCAAATTTGATTACGGAATTGTTCCCGCGTACGATGTAGAGCCCCGGCGCGAGGGCTGAGAGGTCGATATCTGTGGCAGATGATACCACTACCGCGCGGCCGTCGGGAGCATAAATCATGACAGGCTGCCCGGCAGGGTTGGAGAGTGTTTTGCCGCTGACAGAAATTGAGGGCTCTGAGGCTGCAACTGTTGAAACAGATGTGGTCTCGCGGGGCAGGGCAATGAGCATCTGCGGCCCTTTGTCGGGATTGGCGGTTGACTCCGAAGAGGTGAAGCGGCTGAGCGACCTCCACTGATATGGGGTAGAGATTCGGAAAGTTACGTTCGATGCGCCTTCCTGTTTCTTGGCTTTGACAAAGTCGGTCACGTCCCAACCCACATATGAGTTGAGCATGTTCTGTGTGAGTTGAGCCGTGGTAACGGGTTCGAACACGTGGCTGTGATGATTGTCCCAGGTGAGGTTGGCGGTATAAGTAGAGGTATTACCGGCGAGTTCAAGAGTCTCTATGCCGTCGTGGGGTCGGTTTTCATTGTTTAGTTTGCCGGGCACTACGCTCTCGTAATAGAGCCGTATGCCGATTCGGTCGGCATTTTCGGGCAGGTCTGCCAGCGGGAAAGTGATGTAGATGCGGCGAGTCCAGCCGTCGCCGTTTTTGAGGTCGAGAGTCTCAGCGTCGGCGTGACCTTTGCTTTGCTCAGCCTGGTGAACGAAGCTGTCGTATGACGGTGCTATTACCTTGTCGGCCACCATAATAGAGGCCTGCGAAGAGCCCGATGCGGCTTCGGTGCCTTTGGCGTCGCTCACGGCTTCGGCTTTGAAAGTCACGTTTTCCTGCACGTTTTCCACCTCCCAGAAATGGGGGCATGCGTTCACGGCGGTGCCGTCGATGTCAAAGGGGTAGTGGCCTGCGGTGAAATTCACGAGCATGCGTGCCGTTTCGCCCTTCACTACCAACGGAGAAGCCGGAGTGAGGGCATAGTCAAAAGGGACTTCCAGACCGAGATACTTGCAAGCCTCCTCAACGAAAATCTGAGCCATGCGGCGCTGTATGAAGCTGTTGCTGCCGCGCAGGGGGTGCCAACCGTATACGGTCTCGCCTATTTTCTCGGTATCGTGGGCGAATTTGCGGCTGGGCTGGTCTTCGCCGTCGGCGGCGTCTAAACGCGAGAACCCGATATTATCGTCGAACTTCACAAGGGGGAAGCCCCACTTTTCGGCGAGCTTGCGTATTGCAGGGTTGTAGGTTGTGCGGGCGTCGTGCCAGTGTGTGCAGAACATGATCTTCACGGGCTTGCCTGCCTCAGTGCCATAGTACTTTGAGTCGGGGTTGTCTTTCAGAGCCTCGCAGTCGGCGATGTATCGTTTTATCACGTAGTCGTAGGCCACCGAGTAGTCGGTGGTTGTTGCGATGCTTGTGTAATCTTCCCACTTTTCTTTGAGCCACTGCTCGTTAGCGACGTTCTGGTTATGTACGTGGCCGATAACAAATACGTCGGTGCGGTCGAGCTCCTCGGTAGTGTAGAAAGTGCCGAGGTTCATGCGTCGGGCGGTGTGGTAGATTGCTTCGCCGCTCACGGCCTTGTTGATAGCTTCGGCTCCGAGGTCTTCGCAGCCTATTTCGAACCAGCCGTTTTCAGGTACCGAAAAAGAAGCGCCTGTAAGAAGGAAAGTGAGTTTGCCGTTGTCGTCGGCGGGAGTTTCGGCAGCGGAGACTGCCGGAGCGGAGGCGGCCAAGAGAGCCGCGCTGACTATGTATTTTGCAATTGTGTTCATGTCGGGATTATTTGATAGCTAAAGAATTGGGACTTTTGATGCGGAACGAGGCCTTTCCGCGGAGGTCGGTGCTTGAAGAGCCTGCGTGGATTGTGAACTCGTCGGGGTCGAGCACCCAGCGGTGCTGCGAGTCGTCGAAGTAGGCGAGCTCAGCGGCGGGTATGCGCACCTCCACCTCAGTATTTTCGCCGGGGCGGAGAGAAGTCTTGGCGAAGGCCTTGAGCTCACGGGCCGGCCGGCTCAGGCGCGGCGATTTCTGCGAGGCGTAGAACTGCACGCTCTCGGCGCCTGCGACGCTGCCGGTGTTCTCCAATCTCATTGTGACAGTTATGGTATCGGCGGGGCTATACTCCTTGCGGTCGGTTTTGAGTCCGGAATATTTGAAGTCGGTGTAGCTCAGGCCGTGGCCGAAGGGGAAGCGGGCGGGTATCCGCTTGGTATCGTGCCAGCGGTAGCCTACGAGGAGGCCTTCGTCGTAGTATACGTTGCCATCGACTCCGGGGTAGCCTCTTTCGCCGAAAGCGTGAGCTGCGCAGTCATCGAGCTTGTAAGGGATTGAGAACGGCAACTTTCCGCTCGGATTGGCGTCGCCCGAGATTATGTCGGCGAGTGCCGCTCCGCCCATGCTGCCGAGATACCAGCTCTGGACGATAGCCGGGACTTTGTCGGCCCAGGGCATAGCCACAGCGTTGCCGCTGACGATTATCACGGCGATGTTCGGATTCACTTTAGCGAGGTCGGCGATAAGTTCGTTCTGCCCGAAAGGCAGGTCGTAGGTGAGGCGATCGTCGCCCTCGCAGTCCTGACGGTAATTCTTGTTCAGACCACCGATGAAGAGCACGATATCGGCCTGGCGGGCAGCCTCGAGAGCCGCGCGACGCAGAGAGTCGGCATCGTATGGCGAGGGGAGCTCGCGCGAATAGTCGGGGTCGCCCGAGGCATAGCCGAGCGAAAAGACGACATTGTCGGCACCGAAACGCTCTGTAAGTCCTGCCAAGGGCGAAATCTCAGTGCGCGGTTTCAGCTCAGAGCTTCCGCCGCCCATGGTCAGCGACTTCACGGCGTTCTCGCCGATAACCGCAATGCGTCGGGCTGAGGCAGCTTTCAGGGGGAGAGTGCGCTTCTCATTTTTCAGCAGCACTATTCCCTGGCGCGATACCTCGCGGGCGAGAGCAAGGTGCTCGTCGGTGTGCATTGAGCCCCAGGGGCGAGCGCGGTTCATATTCGTGCGCAGACACAGGCGCAGCACGCGTCGCACCTTTTCGTCGACATACTTTTCGTCGATCTCGCCCGCGCGCACCATGGCTTTCAGGGGTTCTGCCATGTAGTAGTTGTTGTAGGCGTTGCTCTTGCCCCAAGTGAGGCCGTTTGTCCACGAGCCCATTTCGATGTCGAGGCCGTAGAGAGCAGCCTCACGGGTGTCGTGAGCCGAGCCCCAGTCGGTGATAAATGCGCCGTCGAAGCCCCATTGCCCTTTGAGGATAGAGTTTACGAGAGTGTCGTTGTGAGTGCAGTGCGTACCCTTGTAGCGGTTGTAAGAGCCCATTACCGACCATACGCCACCGTCGACGACGCCTGCACGGAAGGCCGGCAGGTAGAGCTCGTTGAGAGCGCGCTCGTCGACAACCACGTTCACGAGGTCGCGGTCATGCTCCTGATTGTTGAGAGCGAAATGCTTGAGACATGCGCTCACCCCCTGGCTCTGCACCCCTTGGATATAAGGCACCACCATACGTGAGGCGAGCACGGGGTCCTCGCCCATGTATTCAAAATTTCGTCCGCTCAGCGGCGTGCGATATATATTCACGCCCGGGCCGAGGATAATGTCTTTCTTGCGGAAGCGAGCCTCCTCGCCTATAACCTTGCCGTAGCGGCCGGCAAGCTCAGGGTTGAAAGTCGCGGCCAGGCAAGTCAGGGCAGGCATGGCCGTGCAAGAATCATTTGTCCAGCCGGCCCACTTCCACTCGTCCCAGTCGAACTCCACACGCACACCGTGGGGACCGTCGCTCATCCATATTTCAGGTATAC
The DNA here is from genome assembly GCA_947573485.1 of uncultured Porphyromonadaceae bacterium. Classification (GTDB taxonomy): domain Bacteria; phylum Bacteroidota; class Bacteroidia; order Bacteroidales; family Muribaculaceae; genus CAG-873. Next base: position 85,216 of record CANPGB010000004.1, read on the forward strand.
CGAGGCGGGGACAGCCCGGGGTACTGAATTTCGACTGGGCGTGGATGAGAGCTATTTTCTCGTCGAGAGTCATGCGGGAGAGTGCGTCTTCAATGCGCAGCTCCGCCGGGAGAGAGTCGTCGAGATATGGCGGAATCTCCGCGGCCTTGGCAGAGAAGACCGCGGCGATTGATAAAAAGATGGCAAAAGTTTTTTGCTTGAAAGTCATGGCAAAGTCATTTTAGAGGAAATACTGGCCGCGGCTACGGAGTATGCGGCGCAGATCGTCGGTATCGACGGCGTGAACGTCGTGTGCTGCCGAGAGTGCTGTCAGGCTCGCCGCCACACCGGCAGCCTCGCCTGTGACAAGGCAGGGCGGCATGACGCGCAGCGAGCCATAGGCTTCGTCGTCGGTAGAGATGCAGCGGCCTGCGGTGAGCACGTTGCGCAAGCCCTTGGGAGTGAGGCAACGGTAGGGTATACCGTGGCTCTCACCGCGACCGTAATGCACGTGCGGCACGCCTTCTTTGTGGATGTCGATGAAGTAACAGTTGCGTCCGATTTCATCGTCAAAAGTCTTTCGGGCACGCCAGTCGTCGCCCGTAAATATGTAGTCGCCCACAATCCGGCGGCTGTCGCGGATGCCGGGGATGATAGCCGTCTTTACTATGAAAGCGTCTTTGAACGCGTCGGGACGGAACTCCTTCAGCATCTCAAGGTGCTGCTCGGCTGTGCGGCGCCCGCGGTGCATGGCTTGTGAGAGCTGCAAGGGGTCGGTGGTGTCGGCAATGGCAATGTGATTAGCATTGAACTGCACCACTCCGGGGCCAACGAGATTGTGGCAGCAGTGGGTGTCGAGGAGGGGGTAGCGGCCTGAGGCGTGAGCACGGGCCGAGGCGCTGTCGGGGTTGTGGCCTGTGTGGAGTTCGGGCCCGTTGAGATATGCCTCGGTGTTGACGTTTGCCACCGAAAAGCAGAGGGTGCTTTTCTGCAGCATGCCCTCGGCGTCACCCTTGAGGAATCGGGCACCGGCCCAGGCGGCTATGTCGCCGTCGCCGGTTGCGTCGATGTATACCTTGGCGCGGTAAGCCGTGAGACCGTCCTTGTTGGCTACGATAATGGCATCTACGGTATCGTCGGCAGCCATTTCGACAGCGGCCACCCGTGAAAAGTAGAGCACCTCGGCGCCCGATTCGGCCACCATGCGGTCGTATACCCCTATGAGGTATTCGGGGTTGATAGTCACCCAGTCGAATTTATCGGCAGGCTCGTGGGGCACACCTTTCTTGGCCTCGCGGAACACCTTCTCGGCGAGTCCGCGATAAATAATCTTCTCGCCGTCGGTGAAGGGGCACCAGGCCGGTACCATACCCGAGGTGCCGAGGCCGCCGAGATTGCCTTCGGCCTGGATTAGCAGCGTGCGCTCGCCTCTTGAGGCCGCGGCGATGGCTGCCGTGCATCCTGCGGGGCCGCCTCCGGCAACGATGACGTCGTAGTCGGTGTTTAGCTTGAGCTTGCGGTCATTGAGCTTTACGGCCTTGCTCTGCGGGCTCCCGGCCGCCGCAAGCCCGTGGGGCATGACGGCGGCGGCAGCCAAGAGTGCGGCTGTTTTCAGAAAGTCTCTGCGGTTGCTTGACATATCCGGCGGTATTATTCGAGGTAACAATCAGAGCCTTCCCAACCTGCGTTCTGTGTGAGCACGCCTTCAGAAAGTTGAATTTCAGTGAGCGGTATGGGCAGGAATCCACCTGTCTCCGGGCGGAAGGTTACGCTTTTCTTGCGGGGCACCTTGCGGTCGTAAATCTGAATATCGGTCTGATTCTCAGTGATGAGGTGCTCGTCGTGCCAGCGGAGGAGGTCGTAGTAGCGTTCACCCTCGAAAGCCAGTTCGAAGCGGCGCTCAGCCTTGATGTTTTCGAGCGTGGCGGGGATGTCGGCAAGCCCTGCGCGACCGCGTACAGCGTTGAAATACTGCTGAGCGAGCGGGCACTCGAGCTCTGCACCCATGAGGAGTACGTCGGCGAAACGGATGAGGATGATATCCTGCGTGTTGTTGAGCTGGAAGTTTGTCTCCGTCATATTGTAGAGAGGCACGCTGTAGTTGACGACGCTCTGGCGGGTTTCGTCGGCGTAGACATTTATGGGGCAGTGCTTTTTGTTGATGTAGTAAGTTTCTTCAGAGGCATTGCCGCCGCCTTTCATGTACATGCGCATTTCCGAGCGGTCGTTGCAGTCTATTACAGAGCCTTTCTTGCGGAGGTCGGCGTCGTCCCATTCTTCCCAGAGTTTGGGATTTACGGGACCGAATCCCCAGCCCTGGCCGAAGGGGAAAGTGAACACGTAGTTGCTCTGGCCGCGTACACCGTAGTAAAGACATACCTGGTTGCATTTCTGCTGGATTACGTCCCAAGTGCCTATTGTGGAGTATTTGATTGCCATTACTTCTTCCACGTTGCCGTCGCCTGCCCAGCTGAGGCCGTTGTCGGCAGTGTATTTATAGTCCTGCACGTGACTGTAGGGCCAGAGGTTGCGGAAGTCGGAAAGGAGTTCGTGGCCGCTGTTAGCGATGCAGTCGGCAATAAGCTCCTGCACCTTGGCTTTGCTTACCTCGCCGCCTTCAGCGGTAGGGAGGGTTGCCTGACGGTAATAGCCCGTGTAGAAGAGCCATACGCGGGCGAGGAGAGCCTCGGCGGCCCAGCGGGTCATGCGGCCGTTGTCGTCGCGCGGCATGTCGGTGAATTTGGTGCCGGGCATTTTCTCGACGGCAGCCAGCAGGTCGGAGGCGATGAAAGCGTATGTCTCGGCTGCGGGGTTCTTGGGGATATTTACGGCGTCGGGGCTTGTAACGAGAGGCACTTCGCCGAACATGCGGGAGAGGTCGAAGTAGAAGAATGCGCGGAGCATGCGTGTCTCACCCTCTACGGCGTTGCGGTGGGCTTCCGAGTCCCACTCGATGTCATCTATTTTGCTGAGGAGGAAGTTGGCGCGGTAGATGCCCATGTAGCGTGCGCGCCAGCACCAGCGGAACATGTCTTCGCTCGATTTCTTGAACTGGTCCATGGCCTTGCACGACTTGTCGGCGTTGTCGCCGCCGCCGAAGCAGTTGTCGCTCATGAGCTCAGAGACGAAGTACGAGAATCCGAGGGGCTCGCAGCGGCCGAGCATAGAGTAGGCGCCGACGAGCAGCTGGTCCATATCTTCGGGCGACTGGGGGTGGTTCGAGGTATCTTTCTTGGTATAGTTCTCGGTGTCGAGGAAATCCTCGCAACCGCAGACCGCTGCCATACAGAATAGTATCGCGATTATTGAAAATATCTTTTTCATTGTATTCGGGTTGTTTAGCTAAGGTATGGTATGCGGATTAGTATTCGATGTTGAGGCCTATCATGTAGCTGCGCGAGCCGGGATAGTATCCGAGGTCGATGCCCGAGGCCCAGTTGTCGCCGCCGCCGTATCCGATTTCGGGGTCCATGCCTGAGTATTTTGTGAAGGTGAAGGGGTTCTGCACAGCTCCGTAGAGGCGGAGTTTGGAGAGAGGCAGACGGTTGAAGAGACGCTTGAAGTCGTAGCCAAGAGTGATGTTGGTGATACGGAAGTAGTCGCCGTCTTCGATATAGATGTCGCTCACATACTGCCAGTTGATAGCCGAGCCACCGACTGCGGGGAGGCGGTTGGAGGTGCCTTCGCCGTGCCAGCGTCCGAGCATCTCGGTAGTGTAGTTGTCGTAAGGCTTATCAGTGCCTGAGCGGTAAGAGCGGGCAATCTGGTTGCCTGCCACGCCGTAGCCCGTGAGCGAGAAGTCGAAGCCTCTCCAGCCCAGGAGGATGTTGACGCCGTAGGTTATGTCGGGGTATGGGTTGCCTATGCTTGTGCGGTCTTCGGGAGTAATGGTGCCGTCGTTGTCACGGTCCACGAAAATCACGTCGCCGGGTTTTGCCGAGGGCATGATAGGCAGGCCTGTCGTGGGGGAGATGTAGTTGTCTATTTCCTCCTGATTCTGGAAGATGCCTGCCGTCTTGTAGCCGTAGAAGTAGCCCAGGGGGTGACCTTCTTCGGCGCGGTAGAACGAGGTGGTGTTCTGAGCCAGGACGGCTGCGGTGCCTTCGATGAGGCCGTTGCCGTTGGCGATGCGGAGCACCTTGTTGCGGTTGTGGGTGAGGTTCGCCGAGACGCTGTAGGTGAAGTCGCCCACGCGGTCGTTCCACGATACGGCAAATTCCACACCTGTGTTCTTGATGTCGCCGCCGTTCACGTAGGGCGCTCCCGTTCCCCAAATGCCGAGGGCAGTGGGCTGTACGAGCCAGTCGAGGGTTTTCTTCTCATACCAGTCGAAGGTGAAGCCGAGGCGATTGCCGAGGAAGCGTGCGTCGAGGCCGATGTCGGTCTGGCGCGAGGTTTCCCATTTGAGGTCGGGGTTGCTCATGATGTCGGGGTAAGCACCGATTACGGGGTGAGCCTTGTCGTCGCCGAAATAATACCATGCGGCGTTAGTGGCATTGCCGAAAGCTATAGTAGAGAGATAGCGGAAAGTGGGGATGTTGCAGTTACCGTTCTCACCCCATGAAGCACGTATTTTCAGCTGGTTGAGCCAAGAGGCCTGGCTCTCCATGAATTTCTCGGCGGCGATATCCCAGCCTGCCGATACCGAGGGGAAATAGCCCCAGCGGTGGCCGCGTGCGAAGTTCGACGAGCCGTCGGCACGCATAGTGACCGTTGCCATATAGCGGCTGTCGTAGTCGTAGTTGATACGGCCGAACCAGCTCACGAGCTGACCGCGGCTCCAGGGAGCGCCCGAGAGAGTCGTCGAGCCCGAGGCGATGGTCTTGACGTTGCTCAGCCAGGCGTAGTCGAAACTGTCGAACTCGCTGTCGCGGTTCGAGCCGTTCATATCCTGACCAAGACCCCATTTCTCGACCGAGTTACCGCCGAGGATGTTGAAGTGGTGGCCTTTGAGGGTGAAGTCGTAGCTGAGGGTGTTATCCCAGCTCCATTGCATGCCGTTGCCCGAGCCTTGGCCCACGCGGTCGGTCTTGGAGTAAGTTTTCTCGTTAATCTGGTAAGCGGGCACATATTCGCGCGAGTTCCAGCCATTGTAGGCGAAACCGAAGGCGCTCTTGAAAGTGAGGCCCTTTATAGGTTCGAGAACAAGATAGAGGTTGCCGCGCGCATTGAAGTTCTTGCTCTGCGAGAAAGAGCGCAGGTAGTACATCTCGGCGAGCGGGTTTGTCTCGTCGGTGTCGAGGAGCACCGGCCACGCATATTTCTCGCCCGGAATCTCCCAAACGGGGAAGAGTGGTGAGGCGCAGAGGGCATTGCGGACGTCGTTCCAGTACATGTTGCCCGTGCCCTGGGTCATGCCCTTTGAGTTGACATGAGCCATGGTGAGAGTCTCGCCGAACTTGAGTATGCTGCGATCCGAAGCCTTTGCTACGATATGCTCAGAGTTGACACGCAGGGTGTATCGCTCGTAGCGCTGTTTTACGTCGGGCGCTTTGATACCGATAGTCGGGGTCTCCGACGAGTAGCTGAAGCCAAGAGAGTAGGTAGAGCGTTCGCTTCCGCCGTCGAGGCCGAAGTTGTAGCCCTGCTTGAAGCCGTTTTTCTTCTGAATCTCGTTGAGCCAGTTTGTGCCTGTGAACTCACCGCTCTGAATTTCCTGCCACATGGGCACGTTGGCGGCGAAATCTTCGTCGGTGAGGCCAGTCTCCTTCATGAGCATCACATACTCCTGAGCGTTGAGCGGCGTCACAGTCTTTGGAATCTCCTGCCAACCTACATAAGAGTTGAAGCGTGCGTTCACGCGCGATTTGCCACCCTTCTTTGTGGTGACGAGGATAACACCGTTGGCCGCACGGGCACCGTAGATGGCAGCCGAGGCCGCATCCTTGAGCACGTCGATGCTCTCGATGTCATTGGGGTCGAGCAGATTGAGGTCGCCGCCGCTCATACCGTCGATTACAACCAGCGGCGATGAATTGTAGATAGTGCCGAGGCCGCGGATATTCACCTTGAAGCCGTCGCCTGCCTTACCCGTGTTCTTCACGATGTTGACGCCCGGCGCCTGGCTCTGGAGAGCGCCGTAGGCACTCATGGTGTTCTGCTTTGCTATTTCGTCGCCTTTCACCTGCAGCGTGGCGCCAGTGATGAGTTTCTTCTGCTGTACGCCGTAGCCTACGACCACCACCTCGTCGAGCACGTTCTCGTTGGCGATGAGAACGATGTCGATATTCGAGCGGCCGTCGACATTGACTGTCGTCATTTTGTAGCCTACGAAGCTCGCCGAGATTTTGCCTTTGTCGGAGATTGTGAGCGAGTAGTTGCCGTCGAGGTCAGTAGTTGTGGCGTTGCGGGGGTTGCCTGCTTCGGCAACCAGAGCTCCCGGCAGAGGTTCGCCGTCGCCGCTGACAATGCCTCGGACTAAGATATCGGCCGCCGACATCGCGAACGGGCAAGCGCCCGTGAGCACGACAGCTGTCATCAGGCGCCTCAACCCGCGGGTAAGGCTGCCAATGGAGATGAATTTAAAGCTTGGATTCATGGTGCTATGATTGGTTTTTTAATTTCAGGGTTTGCACGAGCCGGACACTGCCGAATCTCTGCGGCAAAGTTAGTAATATAATGTGTCAGAGGCTCCACGGATATGTGCGCGAATCTTCGCGCATTGTCGGAGGGCTTGCGGTTTTGGGGAGAATTGTTGCGAAAATGTAGCCAAATCAATTTTTCTATATGTAGCATCGCGTCTTTTTCACAAATATGTCGTAGTTTTGAAGCCAAATTCAGACCTTAAAAACCACCCCTATACACTACCGGACCTTAAATGAAGACCATAGAGAACTTGGCCACCCGGCTGTTGGTGATACTTGCCCTGCTTCTTTGCCGCAATTTTGCATACGCGGAGCCTGCGGGATTGCAGACCGACCCCACGGGCCGACTGTTTACCGTATCGAGCACTCATATCAACAAAATTTGCCAGGACCACCTCGGCTACATATGGATTGCCACCGACTACGGCCTTACGCGCTTCGACGGCTCGGAGGCCATGACCTACACCCGCACCTCTGATGCCGGTTCGCTTCTGAGCAACACCGTCCTCACCGTAATGGAAGACAGCGAGAGGAACCTCTGGGTGGGCACCACCGACGGCATACAGCTCTTCGACCCCAGGACCCAGACCTTTATCACGCCGCGCCTGAGCTACCCCAACGTGCCCGAATTCAGTTACGTGAACTCCATTATAGAGGACCGCAAGGGCAACATATGGTTCACCACCTCGCGCTCGGGCGCCGTGTGCATCCGCAAAGGCGACACCGAGCCCGTGTGCTACATGACCACCAACTCGCGCATCTGCTCCAACAAGACCACCATACTCTATGAAGACAGTTTCGGGAACATATGGATAGGGTCGATGGACGCCGGAATCACCATCTTCAACAGCAGCACAAACTCGATGACAACCCTGCGGCACGACCCCGACGACCCCGCGTCGCTGTCGAGCAATATGATTTTCACCATAGAGCAGACCAATGACGGACGCCTTTTCATAGGGTCGCTCGACGGCGGTATCGACGCATATGACTACCGCTCGAACCGTGTGACGCGCGATGTGGTGAAAGTCGACGGCAATGTGTATATACTGCGCAACTCCCCAGAGACCAACACAATGTATATAGGCACAGACGGCAACGGACTCAAGAAATACGACGTGGCTACCGGGCGCTTGAGCGACGTTGGTATCGCCGTCAAGGAGTTCAACCCCCTGAAGGCCAAGATACACGACATACTCACCGACCGTCAGGGCAACCTTTGGCTCGGTGTTTTCCAGAAAGGTGCGTTAATGGTGCCGAAACACGACGATTCACTCATAAACTACAGCTATTCGCCCTTCTCACCGGCGCTCAACATAGGCACAGAACCCGTGCTCTGTGCCCTGCAGAGCTCCGACGGCGCGCTCTGGGTGGGGACCGACGGCGACGGCATATACCGCTCCGCAGGGCCCGAGGCGCCCATGCGGCATATTGCCGACTCCGGCACAATCCTGACAATATTCCAGGACAGCCGAGGCACCATATGGACAGGCAACTATCTCAACGGCCTCTCGCGCTATAATCCCGCCACCGACACTTTCGTGCCCGTTGCCCTGCCGCTGCCCGATACGCCCGGCGGTCGCGTGAAAGAGGTGAACGTTATCTCCGAAGCTCCTGACGGCAGCTTGTGGATAGGCACCAACAACGACGGCATATGTATTTACAACCCCGCCACGGGTGCGACCCGCTTCATTACACACGACCCCACGCATCCCGATGCCGCCCAGCTGCCCGGCAACGCCATTCACGACATACTCTTCACCGCCGACGGCAAAGTGTGGATCGGTACCAGCGACTCCGGTCTTACCTGCCTCGACCTCACGACAAAGCGCTTCGAGTACTTCGGCGCCAAGAATATGCGCCTGAGCAACAACTGTGTATTCTCGCTCCGCCAGGACCCCACGGGAGCAGTATGGGCTGCCACGCGCATGGGTCTCAACCGCATACTCAACGGGCGCACCCAGGTGTTCAACGAGACCCACGGTCTCCTCAACAATCTCATCTACGGCATAAACATCGACGCCCGCGGCAAACTGTGGCTCAGTACGGGCGGCGGTATAAGCAGACTTGATCCCGGCACACTCACCTTCGACTGCCCCGTGCCAGCCGACCGTATGTGCTGCGGGGAGTTCAAACGTAATTCCGGCTGCATAGGGCTTGACGGCCGGATATACTTCGGCGGCGTCGGCGGCCTGATTTCCTTCATGCCCGACCGCAAGCGAGAATCGCACGAGCTCCTTTTGGTGGCCTTCAACGAGCTCACCATTATTAAAGATAACAGCGACAACGCTGCTGCCGACAATACCGAAGAGACAATCTCCCTTACAGAGCGCAGGAGCATAGTCCTTGACCACCGCAACAGCAGCTTCACCGTATCGTTCGGCGCCGTGGAGTTCTCCCAGCCCGAAAACGTAAGCTATTCCGTTATGCTCGAAGGGCATGACAACGGCTGGATACTACTCCCTGCGGGTGTTCGCACGGCCACTTATTCCAGTCTACCTCCCGGCGACTACCGCCTTCGCCTCAAGGCCTCGATAGCCGACTACAAGCCCCAGGAGTGTGCCATGCTGCTATCGATACCGCCGCCACCTTACCTCAGTCCGTGGGCAAAGGCAGCATATGCAGTTGTTTTTCTCATACTTCTTTATCTCCTTTACCGCGCCGTGCGCTACCGCATCCGCAAAGAAGAAGAGCGCAGCCGGCAGCTCATGCAGGCCGAGGCAGCAGAACAGAAACTGCAGTTTTTCACCGATATATCGCATGAAATACGCACGCCTCTGACCATGGTGCTGTCGCCCCTCGACACCCTCCGCGACAAAATACGCGACAAGCAGGCGCTGCATACCCTCGACGTGATGCACCATAACGGCGAGCGCATACTGCGGCTCATCGATCAGATTATGGACCTGCGGCGCCTCGACAACAATCAGATGCGCCTCTGCGTGCGCAAAGTCAATGCCCGCAGCTTCATCACCGACCTCGGGCTCTCCTTTGAAAACTATGCCTTGCAACGACACATCGACTTCAGTATAGAAATCGACGGCGAAGTGCCCGAGTTCGTGTGGCTCGACAGCGATAAGGTCGACAAGGTGGTGTTCAACGTCCTCTCCAATGCCTTCAAGTTCACCCCCGAAGGCGGCAAGATACACCTTACAGTAAAAATCGAAGGCGAGAACCTCGCAATCCGAATCTCCGACACCGGTCCCGGCATATCGCAGGAGAACCACGACGACGTGTTCCGCCGTTTCTACCGCGGCAACGCCCCCGCCACGGCATCAGGCACCGGCATAGGTCTGCACCTCGCCCGCAAAATGGTGGTGCTCCACCACGGCTCCATAGACATTGAGAGCAGTTCGGCCGATGGCACCGTAATGCGCATACTCATACCCTTCAGCTCCGCGGCCTACGCCGACGGCGAGCACAGCGCTGCCGACAATGCCGCCCCAATCACCCACGCCGCCGTTGAGCTTCACGATGCAACATTGGGCAAGCCGCTCGCCGACGACGGCCCCCTGCGGCATGCGACCGTGCTTGTTGTGGAGGACGACCCCTCGATTCTCGACTATGTGGCCAGGGCGCTCGGCGAGCACTACAACGTACTTGTCGCCACCGACGGCTCCATGGGCCTCGAATTAACTCTCAGTCGCCACCCCGACCTGATAATCACCGATATAATGATGGACGGTATCGACGGCCTCGAACTCTGCCGCAAGATACGCGCCAACGACGATACCTCCGACATCCCCGTGGTCATGCTCACGGCCAAAGTATCGCAGGCGCAGCGCGACGAAGGCATACGCGCCGGTGCCGACGCCTATATCACCAAGCCCTTCAGTATAGCCCACCTCCTCAACCGTGTGAACATGCTCATAATGCAGCGCCGTATGCTCAAAGAAAAGTATTCGGGCGAAGTGGCCGTGAACGAAGACATCGCTAAAATCAAATCAAACGACGAACGCCTCTTCGAGCGCGTGCGCAAGGTGGTGCTCGACAACCTTGCCAGCCCCGACCTCTCGGTTGAGTTCATCGCTCAGGAAGTTGGTGTGAGCCGTTCGCACCTCCAGCGCCGCCTTAAAGTCGCTGCCAACATGAATCCCAGCGAATATATCAAGCGCGAGCGCATGCGTCATGCCGCCATGATGCTCACCAAAAAGAATGTCGCCGTATCAGAAGTGGCCTACGCAACCGGATTTTCCACCCTCTCGCACTTCTCGACCTGCTTCAAAGAGTTCTATGGCATGTCGCCCACACGCTATGTGGCCTTAAATCAGACAGCTGCACAAGACGAGGAAAAAGAGTAGAAAAAGCCTGTTTCTACATACACGCAAGGGGTTTCGCCACATTTACGAAACTCCTTGCGTCATTTTTGCTATTTGCGGCGCAAACGAAAGAGTATCGGAGCCATATTTCAAACGCCCTCGGCGCCCCTTTCCTTAATTTTGCATCGTCGGCGACGCCCCACTTCCGGCGCTCGCCTGTCAACCGAAAAAATCTATTGACCGATGAATAAATCAAGCAAACGAAACACCTACCTTGCCGCCCTCGCCATAGTGGCCGTAGCCGCTACGGCGCTTACCGTGGTATCGCCCGCGAGAGAAGACGGCGTGCCGATGCCCGACGGGTATTCGCGGCTCGTTTTCGCTGATGAATTTGATACCGACGGCGCTCCCGACCCCGGGAAATGGAACTTCGAGACCGGCTACATACGCAACGGCGAGCTCCAATACTACACCCCCGGGCAGAATGCTTTCTGCAAAGACGGCGTCCTTGTGATAGAAGCCCGCAACGACAGTATCACCGTTGGCGACGAAATCTGTCCTATCACCTCATCAAGCCTCACCACCAAAGGCCGCAATTCGTGGAAATACGGCTACATTGAAGTACGCGCTAAAGTTCCCGCCTCTCTCGGCACCTGGCCTGCCATATGGATGATGCCCCAGGAAAACAACTACGGCGACTGGCCCCGCTCCGGCGAAATCGACATTATGGAGCACGTAGGGTATAACCCCGAGAAGATCCATTTCTCGGCACACACCGAGCGCTTCAACCACATGCGCGGCACCCAGCGCACGCACCAGATACACGCCCCCGAAGCCGTTGGTCAGTTCCACGTCTACGGCCTCAAGTGGACTCCCGACCGCCTGAGCTGGTACTACGACGGCAAAGAGCAATATGCCATAGACCGCGAGGCCGACAGCGACTGGACAACCTGGCCTTTCGACATCGAATACTACCTCATGCTTAACCTTGCCTTCGGAGGCGGGTGGGGCGGAGCCGAGGGCGTCGACATCTCGACCCTCCCCCAGCGCTATGAGATAGACTATGTGCGAATTTTCCAATAGACTAAAATAAAAAAATCCACCGACACCATATGAAAAAGATATTTACCCTTGCTGCGCTCGCCTTCACCATGCTCTGCGCATCGGCGGCCCCCGTTATGAACTTCGCGCGTACCGTGCAGACCTCCGACGGGCTGCCTAAGGCCAACCTCCCCGTTAAAGTCAAGGTTGTAATCCGCTCCGGCGCCCCCGACGGTCCCGTTGTCTTCGGCGAGGAACACCGGGTGACCACCTCACCCGCAGGAGTGGCATATGTTGCCATAGGTTCGCAGAACACCCAGCTTGGTCTTGACGAGCTCGACTGGGGCAACACCGAATATTATATGGAAACCGCCGTTGACGCCGGCGAAGGCTTCGCCGAAGCGGTAAACCAGCAGATTCTCGAAGTTCCCCGCGCTATCCACGCCGCCACCGCCTCCTCGCTTACCCTTGTATCGCCCTCCGGTAAACTGTTCAAGGTCGTTATCTCCGACACCGGCGAAATCACCGCAAGCCCCATTGAGTAAGACCATGCGCAACTTTCTGAAATCCCTTATTATAATCGGCGCCGCAATGCCCGCAGGAGCTGCCGCACAGGGCTTCCTGCCCTATGCCGGAGCAATAGGCAACGCCCACTACGCCGTAGAGCCCCTTGCAGCGGGCTTCACCGCCACCGATAAGGCCGTAGTCTCGCACGGCACGCTGCCTGCAATATCTACTTACAACAGCGGTGTAGCAGCCGTAGCCGCCAGAGGCTCTGAAATCACCATATCCTATGCCGCTGACGGACGCTCGCTGAGAGTTGCAGGTGCAAAAGGCGCAGCCCGCTATACCGTGCTCGCCATTGACGGCCGCGTGCTCGCCACCGGCAATCTTGCCGAGCCTGCTGTCGACATCAGCGCCCTCGCCTCCGGCCATTACCTGCTGTGCGTCGCCGATACCGACGCCGCCCCCTGCGTTTTCAAATTCAACGTTAGAAACTGACCGATGAAAAAACTCCTTGCCCTCATACTCTGCGCCGCCGCCTACGCAGGCCTATGGGCCGAGCCCGTGCTCTACCAGGCCTCGCTCACCGATATATACGGCACCCCTGTGGCCGGCGAGACCGTGACCATGCGCCTCACCCTCCTCGACAGCGACGGCAATGCGCTGTACTCCGAGAGCCACACCACCACCTCCGACGGTGCCGGTCAGCTCAATGCCTACCTCGGCTCAGGCACCGCCCTCGACGGCGAATATTCCGACGAACGCTGGCTCAGCGCCTCCAAACTCGAAGTGAACATCACCCGCGCCGACGGCTCCGAAATCAACAGCGAGGCCAATCTCGGCTACACCCCCTCGGCTATCTACGCCAAAGAAGCCTCGGCGCTCGTGAGCCCCGCCACTGCCGAAGGCCGCTACCGCCTTGCCGTGGGTGACGACGGCAAACTCTTCACCGCCTTCGACCGTAACACGACCATTCCTATCCCCGAGGGATATACCCGCCTCCTGTTCCATGACGAGTTCGACGGCACCGGTCTGCCTAATCCCGAAATCTGGAGCAATGAGGTAGGATACGTTCGCAACGGCGAGCTCCAGTACTATACCCCCTCGCGCATCGAGAACTGCGAGCAGGTCGACGGCACGCTCCATATCCGCCTCCTCAACGACAAGAACTATCCCGACCCCGACAAAGGCGGCATGTGTGAATATACCTCCGCTGCCATCACCACGCAGAACACCGTGAAATTCACCTACGGCCGTGTTGATGTACGCGCAAAACTCCCCACCATAAAAGGCACCTGGCCTGCAATATGGCTCATGCCCAACGACAGCAAATACGGTGCATGGCCACGGTCGGGCGAAATCGACATCATGGAGCTCGTGGGCTACGACCCCAACGTTGTGCATTTCACCGCCCACACCTACCTGCAGCACGGCGGCGACAACAACAAGCACCACATGTCGATGAGAGTGATGAACCCCAATCCTGCCGAAGACTTCCACATCTACTCCCTGGAGTGGTCGGAGAACAAGCTCACATGGCTCGTCGACGGCAAGCGCGGCTTCACAGTAGTGAAGAACGCGCCCCTCTGGACAGGGTGGCCTTTCGACCAGGACTTCTACCTCATACTCAACCTCGCATGGGGTGGCAGCTGGGGCGGCCAGCAGGGACTCGAAATCGACAAACTGCCCGTGACCTACGAAATCGACTACGTGCGAATCTTCCAATAACAACATAAAGCCTATAAACCAATTAAAAAACTTAGAATAAACACCATGAACAAAAAACAGTTACTCTCCTTTGCGTTAGCAGCAATCCTCGGCGTATCGCAATCCTTCGCCGCCGTAGAATATTGGGTTGCCACCAACGGTTCCGACGAAAATCCCGGCACTCAGGAAAAGCCCTTCGCAACACCTGAAATGGCCATACTCATGGTCAAGGACAACACCGAGACCACTATCCACCTGCAGAAAGACGCCACCTTCATGATGGCCGGTCAGCTCGACCTGGGCACCAACAAGCTCTGCACAATCGAGGGTGACAACACAACACTCAAGGGTGCCGAGAAGCCCGGTTACGAGGGCGGAGAGGCAGTGCGCATCTTCCGTGCCGCCGACAATTCCAAGGTTACCCTCCGCGGCATCAACTTCGTGAATGGCCGTCAGGTAGAATACGTTCTCGGCGGTGCGATTTACTTCGCCGGTGAAGAACTGATCGTTGACCAGTGCCGCTTCATCGACAACGAAGCCGGTTCGGCAGGCGCAGCTATCGGTTCGCGCGGCCATATCGTACGCGTGAGCAACTCCTACTTCGAGCACAACTACACCATTGGCGGCGGCTCGCGCGGTCCTGCCATCATGCAGCGCGGTCCCGTTTCGCTCGACGGCGAGCTCTATGTAGACAACTGCACCTTCTACAAGAACTCAGAGAACCAGGGCGGCCAGGGTACCTGCATCGGTATCTACGACCCCTCGAACCAGCCCGGCGTAAACTTCTCAGGCTGCAAGAAAGTTGTAGTAACCAACTCGACATTCGTTGAAAACACCTCGAAAGACGCCTATCAGGCATGTATCGACGTATCTGACAGCAGCGACTGCGAGACCATCCTTGCCAACAACACCTTCTACAACAACGACGGTATGCTCCGCATCTACTTCCAGCTCGAGCCTATCTACCTCTTCAACAACTTCGCATACTGCAACCGCGCCACCGTTCTCTCGGAGTGCTCTATCGCCGACACCGACCGCACCGCCATTATCGCCCGCAACAATATCCTCTACGGAGCAGAACGCGCTGTGAACGAGAACATGGACGACGCCGACTTCACCACCAACGCCGCTTCGGCCAACAACACCCTCGGCCTCTGCAAAGACGCTACCATGACCGCCCTCGGTGTGACCACAACCCTCGGCACCCGCGACGAAGGCTTCGTTCCCTTCCTGCCTATCCTCCGCGACAACTCTCCCCTTGTCAACGCCGGTATCGAAAGC
Source organism: uncultured Porphyromonadaceae bacterium (assembly GCA_947573485.1). GTDB lineage: Bacteria > Bacteroidota > Bacteroidia > Bacteroidales > Muribaculaceae > CAG-873. The sequence continues at coordinate 100,571 of CANPGB010000004.1, forward strand.
TCGGCAGAGTGGACTACAGAGAACTACATCCCCGCTACCGACTGCCGCGGCTATGAGGCTCAGGGCGGCAAGGACGTAGGCGCTTACGAATACGGTGCAGTTCCCGCCACCGGCGCCGTTGCCGATGTATATGTTGACGACAGCAACGCTCCCGTAGAATACTACAACCTGCAGGGCATACGCGTGGCTAACCCCGAAAAGGGCATCTTCATCCGCCGTCAGGGCAACAAGGCTACCAAAGTCCGCTTCTAATCCACCTCCTTTATAATCCTACGCAGAACCGATTATGAAAAAATCCACCATAGTTGTGGGCGCACTCGTGTTGGCAGCTTCGGCTGCCAACGCCGAGAGCGTTACCATACAGCACATGAGCGCCGGCGCCCTCGAAAGCGAGCTCCTGGCAGCTATAGAGGCCGCTGAGAACCTCACATCTCTCGCCGACATCACCGAGCTCAAAATCACGGGCGAAGCCGACGTCAACGAGGCCGACCTCACGTTTATCCGCGCCAACATGAAAACCACGCTGACCTACATAGACCTCTCCGAGGCCACACTCGCCGGAAACAAGCTTCCCGGCGGCCAATGGGACGGCAACGGCAAGGCCTTCAACGGCATGACTGAACTCGTTGAGGTAGTGCTTCCTGCGAGCATTACTACTCTTGGCGGCGGCTCGTTCTTCGGATGCACAAAGCTCGAGCGCGTGAATCTCAACGACAATATCCGCGTGATTCCCTCCAAGTGTTTCATGAACTGCTCGAAGCTTGTGCTCGACAGACTTCCTGCCAATCTCACTACCATTGAAGCAGAAGCTTTCCGCGGATGCTCTTCGCTGACTATAGGCGGAGAAATGCCCGAAACATTGACAAGCATACGCAACTTCGCCTTCTGTGAGTCCAAGGTTGCCTTTACCAAGCTTCCGTCGAAACTCGACAACCTTGAGCAGAACGCTTTCCAGAAATCAAACGTAAGCTTTACCGAACTTCCTGCCGGAGTTAAGGCGCTCCGTCAGAGCGTATTCGCAGGCACAAAGGTAAATTTCACAACTCTCCCCGCGACCGTCACAACAGTGGACTCTTACGTATTCCAGAGCGTGAAGACCATGCCTGAATTCACTATCCCCAATCAGGCCAACCTCTGGACAAAGATTCCTATCGCCTTCTTCTTCGTTGCCACCGACGACGTAGAGCGCACCTTTATCTGCCGCGCTCCCTCGGCTCCGTCGGCTACCGTAAACGTGGGCAAGGATAAGTGGACAGGTTCTTTCAGCCAGGTTGCCGAGAACCCCAATACCACCTTCAAGGTGCTTGCCTCGGCTGCGCAGAGCTTCAAGACCACCGCGCCCTACAACACTATGAACATCGAGATTCTCACCACCGAAGTTGAGGCTCCCCTTGTCAACTACGAAGGCGCTCCCGAGCATATCGTTGTGAAGTTCGTTATGGATAAACCCGCCGATTACGCTGAGTTTGACGAACACTTCCCCGGTTACATCGTAGAGCACACATCTTTCGAGGCCGTTCCCGAAGGCGAAGGCCACTTAGAGATTTCGTTCAACGACGCAGCTTTCAACGGCGCATACGTCAAGGAAATACGTTGGGCAAATCCCTCTGAGCCCGAGGCTTATGCCGACGAAGCCGAGACAGAAACTCCCGGCGAGGAAGACGGCGAAGAAGTCGACCCCGACCTGCTGTATGCGTGCAGCACACCCGACGGCAATATGAAAAAGACAGTGTCGGTGCCTGTTACCGTCACTCCCGGCATGCGTCCTCTCTCCGTTGAGATTGGCCGCGTACTTCTGCCCACCGGCATTGAGAGCGTAGAGGCACCCGCAGCTACTGTAAGCCGTCGCGGCGACATCCTCACCCTCAGTGTAGCCGGCGGCCGCCTCTACGACGTTACCGGTCGCCTCGTGGCCTCTACCGACACCAATACTCTCGACCTCAACGGTCTCCCCGCCGGTGTGTATATTCTCAACGCACACAAGGCTTCCGTAAAGATACTGAAATAAGATTTTTACCACACTCAACCCTGTGGCATTAATGAAAAAGATTGTTATAAGGTTTGTATTCGCTATTGCGGCGGCGCTCATCCCCTGCGGGGGCGGCGCTGCCGCATTAGCTTCCGATGCAGCTGTTGAACCGCGCATAGAGGCGCTTCTTGCCAAGATGACCCTCCGCGAGAAAATAGGGCAGCTGCATCAGCTCAACACCGCAAGTTTCGACACACTCTCTGTGGCAGTGGCCGAGGGGCGCGTGGGTTCAATACTCAACGAGGTAAACCCCGAAGTGGTGAACGCCCTGCAGCGCAAGGCCGTAGAGGAATCGCGCCTCGGTATCCCCCTGATATTCGCCCGCGACGTAATCCACGGCTTCAACACCGTTTTCCCCATACCCTTGGGGCAGGCCGCTACCTGGAATCCCGAACTCGTGGAACTCGGCGCCCGCATAGCCGCCGTGGAGGCTTCGGCCTGCGGCATACGCTGGACATTCTCGCCGATGATGGACGTGTCGCGCGACGCCCGTTGGGGGCGCATCGCCGAATCGGCGGGTGAGGACCCGCTGCTCAACGAGCGCATGGGTCTGGCCATGATCCGCGGCTACCAGACCGATGACCTCAGCGACCCTACAGCAATGGCCGCCTGCGCCAAGCATTTCGCAGGATATGGATTTGCCGAATCGGGCAAGGACTACAACACCACCTGGCTGCCTCTGCCCCTGCTCAACGATGTTGTGCTGCCGCCTTTCAAGGCTGCCGCCGAGGCCGGGGTGGCTACCTTCATGACCTCTTTCAACGACATCAACGGAGTGCCGTCGTCGGGCAACCGCGAGCTTATGCGCGATGTGCTCCGCGAGCGCTGGGGCTTCGACGGCGTGCTCGTGAGCGACTGGAACGCCATTTCGGAGATGATAGCCCACGGTGTAGCCGCCGACAAAAGCGGCGCTGCCGCTCTTGCCGCCAATGCCGGTGTTGACATCGACATGGAGGGCCACGCCTACGCCACAGCTCTTGAATCGCTGGTGAAATCGGGAAAAGTTGACGAGGCAGTGATTGACGATCTCGTGAGAAACGTGCTTCGCCTCAAGATGCGCTTAGGTCTTTTCGAGCAGCCTTACCTCGACCTCTCGAAGCCCTCGCCCGCCTATCGCGCCGAGCACCTCGATGCCGCCCGCCGCGCAGTAGAGGAGGGCACCGTGCTCCTCAAAAACTCGGGCGTACTCCCCCTCGGAGATAAGGTGCGCAAGCTCGCAGTTGTCGGCCCCATGGCCGATGCTGCCTATGACCAGTGCGGCACCTGGGCTCCCGACCTCGACAAGACACACTCCGTGACGCCACTTGCCGCCCTGCGCGAGATGTACGGCACGAAGAACATTATCTACGCGCCCGGTCTTAAATATACCCGCGAGAAAAAGCACGACGGTTTTGCCGAGGCCGTTGCCGCCGCACGCGAGACCGATGCAGTTGTATGCTTCATAGGCGAAGAGGCTGTGATGTCGGGCGAGGCACACAGTATGGCCGACCTCAACCTCAAAGGCGCGCAGACCGCTCTTGTAGAAGCCCTCGAAGCTACGGGCAAACCCCTGGTGCTCGTGTTCATGGCCGGACGCCCCCTTACCGTTGAAAAAGAAATCGCCATGGCCGATGCCGTTCTCTACTCTTTCCACGGCGGCACTATGGCCGGCCCCGGCATCGCCAATCTGCTCTCAGGCCGCGCCAATCCCTCGGGCAAACTCCCTGCCACTATGGCGCGCATGACCGGCCAATATCCCATATATTACGCCCACAAGCAGACCGGACGCCCGCCGGAGTGGACAATTGACCTTGATGATATAGCTATCGAGGCACCGCAGACCTCCACCGGCTGTACCTCCTACTACCTCGATGCCGGTAAGAATCCTCTCTACCCCTTCGGCTACGGCCTGAGTTACACCACCTTTGAGGTGAGCCAAGCGTGGCTGCCCGTCAATGCCCTGTCGGTTCACTCAACCGAACCTTTGACCGTAAAATGCTACGTAAAGAACACCGGTACGCGCGCCGGAGCTGAGGTTGTGCAGCTGTACGTCGGCGACCCCGTGGCCTCTCTTGCCCGACCCGTGAAAGAGCTCAAAGACTTCCAAAAAATCAGTCTTAAACCCGGGGAGAGCCGCGAAGTGACATTTACAATCTACCCCTCGCAGCTCGCTTTCAGCGGCCTCAACGGCGAGACGCTCCTCGAATCCGGCGAGTTCCGCGTATGGACAGCGTCAAGCTCGGCCTCCGGCAAGCCCGTGAGCTTCCGGCTTGTTGACGAGAGGGTTACGGCCTCTGTTGACGACAGCTGGCTACGCTGCTGGGAACGCGGCGAAGAGCCTGCCATAGCCGTTGACCTGCATAACTTTACGCCCGAGGACGCCGAGGCCACCGTGAGCCTCAAACTTATGGAGGACGACTGGACCTTTGTAAGCAATCCGAGTCAGCAAGCCCGCGTGGCAGCCGGCGACTCGGCGGTCGTGCGCTTTGACCTCCCCGGACTCAAACCGGGCTTTTACAGAGCTGAAGTCCGTGTAGGCTCTCACCTCGCGCGCAGTTTCAATATAGGCTACGCTCCCACAGAAATAGTATCGGAGCCCGACCGGCAGCCTGACTTCGACGACTTCTGGCATACGGCTCTCGCCGAGCTCGCCGCTACGGCACCCGAATACAAACTTACCCTCGACAAAGAGAAATCGGGCGAGGCGCGCGATGTTTATCTCGTTGAGATGAAGTCAATTCCCGACAGCGTGGGCTCGCAGCCCGTGACTATCCGCGGCTACTACTCCGTGCCCAAGAAAAAAGGCAAATATCCCGCTCTGCTTTGCTTTGAAGGCTATGACGGCGGCCAAGGTCCTTACTGGGGCCCGGGCGACATCAACCCCGACTGGGCTGAGTTCCACCTCTCAAGCCGCGGGCAGATGCTCAATAACCGTGGCGAGAACAAGAACCCCTATGGCGACTGGTTTGCCTATAACTTCGGCGACAAAGACCACTACTACTACCGCGGCGCCTTTATGGACGTTGTGCGCGCCGTTGACTTCATATGCTCCCGCGAGGCCACCGACACCACCCGTGTGTTCGCTTGCGGACAGAGCCAGGGCGGCGCTTTCACCGTTGCTTCGGCAGCCCTCGGTGGCGGCAGAGTGAAGGGCATAGCTCCGGCCGTGACCTTCCTCGGCGACTATCCCGACTACTTCCGCATTGAATATTGGCCGGGAAATGTTGCAAAGCGGTGCCGCGACGAGAAAGCGATGACTGACGACGAGATGTATAAGTTCCTCTCCTATTTCGATACCAAGAACCTCGCACCGTGGGTCACCTGCCCTGTGTACGGATCTTACAGCCTGCAGGACTCCACCTGCCCGCCGCACACCAACTTTGCCTCGTACAACCTCTTCAACACCGGTAACAAACATTACGAAATCAACAACGTAAACGGGCACTGGGTGAAACCTTCGTGGTACGGAGCCTATTACGACTTCTTCTACTCCCTCTTTCCCCGCTGACGCATTACTTCAGGCTGAATATCAGTTGAAAAAGTCAGGGGCGGCCTCCGAGAAGGATGGCCGCCCCTTTTCGATTTATAGGGTGAGAAGTGTTGGAGATTTACTGCGGGAGTTTTTGGTCGGGCGAAACAAGCATGCCTGAGGCTACGGCTTGGGCGGCAGCGTCGCCTTTGGTAGCGCGTATTATCTCAATTGCGAAAGGCAGAGTAGTGCCGGGGCCTTCTGATGTGATTAGGCCCGGTTCTACCACAACGGTCTGCTCAACATACTGTCCGCCGTTGGAGTTTATTGCATCGCCGAGACCCGGATAGCACGTTGCTTTCTTGCCTTTGAGTATGCCCAGAGGCGCGAGCACTACTGCGGGGCCTGCGCATATCGAGGCTATTCGGCCGTTGCCGGCTACATGTGCCAGTAACATTTCTCTGAGTTCGGGACTTGCGGCGAGATTCTGTGCTCCCGGGTCGCCGCCGGGGATTATGAGCCAGTCGGCACCGGCTGCGTCGATTGATGAGATGAGGGAATCTGCGACGAGGGTCTGCCCAGTGGCTCCTTTTACCTGCAGGTTGTCGCCGACGGCAACTGTCACTACGTCGATCGATGCTCTGCGGAGGGCGTCGACTGTTGCTGTTGCCTCTACTTCCTCAACGCCGGGGGCGAGGAATAAATATGAAGTTTTTGCTGCCATAGTCATTGTTCCGGAAATTATTGCGAGTGCCGAAAGGGCACCCTTAAAAAATGAATTACGCATATTTAAAGAGATTACGTATTTTGTGGAAATACATCTGCCGGCTGAATAATATCAACCGGCGCTTGCATATTATGCTAACGTTATCTGCTTTAAATGGTTCATTTCTTTTTCACGAGAATCGAGGGCAGGAGAATGAATACGGCGGGGAGTGAGAGCAGGAGGCCTCCCATGGTGCCGGTGGCCATGGTGTACCAGAAGGTTTCGTGGCGACCGATGAGGAAGGGTATGAAGCCGAGGACCGTGGAGAGCACGGTTAGGAATATGGCGCGCAGCTTCGACATTGCGGCTTGGGCAAAGAGGTGTGAGTCGGGGGTGTGGGGCTGACGCGCACGGAGGTTGTTGAACTCGCACACTATGTAGAGTGCGGCGTTGACGGCAATGCCGCTGAGGAGGACGAGTGCGGCGACGCCTCCGCGGTCAAACTGCAGGTTGAGTATGCTGTAGGTGAAGAACACGCCTGAAACGGCCACGGGAATCACTGCGATAATTGCGGGAGGCTGGCGCAGGGAGTTGAAGAGTATGGCCGCGATGAAGAAAATTGCTATCACCACAATGATGAGTATTGCCCAGCTGCCAATGGATTCGGGCTGCAGGGTGTAGGGCGTTTCGTCTTTGGCCTTGTAACCTGCGGGGAGCGAGTTGTTGAAGGCTTTTAACTTGCGCTCGAGCATTCTCTTTGCCGCCATAATATCGCCGACAAATTCAAACCGTAGGTAGATGATGTATTCCTGGTTTGCTTTGACGATGTCGGAGGGTGTGGGGCGGCGCTCCATTGTCACGTAGTCGGCGGGTTTGATGTATCGGCCGGCATACAGCAGGGGCGTGTTCATAAGGTGCCAGAGGTCGTCGTCGGCACGGTTTGAGCTCAGGGCGAGCCGCATGGTGCCCGAGGTGGTGAGCGCCATGCCTGCTATTGAGCCACGATCCACGCTCCGCCTCATGAGATCGAAGAGCGCTGTGGCCGAGATTGAGTCGGCGCTGAGCTTTGGGTGGTTGAAGTCGAGGTAAAATTCCGAGTGGTCGTCTTTCCAATATGATTCGTCGGCGCTTATTGTTACCTCGCGGATGCGGGGGTGTGCCACGAGGGTGTCGGAGAGTTGTGCTGCGAGGGCGCAGAGCTCGTCGTAGTTGTAGCCGGTGAGTTTTACCGATGAAGCGCCTGCGCTCTCGCGAAATTCGTTGTTGAAGTCTTCGCGTCCCGGCCCTGAAATCTGCATTGCTGCGCCGCCTGTGGCAAGGGCTTTCTCGACGAGCTTTTCTCTCAGAGAAAAGGGCTGCGATGAGTGCTGCGCATCGGTTGTGAAGTAGATGTTAATGGTGCCTTTGCGGGGACCGCTCACCGATGTGTGGCAGAGACTTACGCCCGGGGAAGCGCAGATTGTGCTCTCGAGGTCTTTGAGCACGGCGTCGAGCCGGGCGACGGTGCTGCCGTCGGGCATCGAGACGTTGACTCTGATATTGTTGTTGGACTCAGCTCCGAAAATATTGGTGCCGTTGTTGAGCGAGTGGTAGAAGATGTGGAAAGCCCAAAGTGTGAGGGCTGCGAAGGCTATCCACACTATTATTCTGAAGCGAACGACGACGGCAACCATGGCGGTGTAGATGCGTCGGGCCGCGAGTGAGCGGGGCGTGGGCGCATCGCCGGACTCGGGTGTGTCGGTTGTCATGCCGAGGGTCTGCGCCAGTGCAGGCACGAAGAAGAGTGCCGTTACGAGCGATACAGCGAGCGTTATGATTACGGTGAGGGCAAAGTCGCGGAGTGTGAGCATGAGCTCGCGGTCGAGGAAGAAAATGGCGGCGAGGGCGGCTACGGTGGTGAGCGTGGCCGAGAGGATTGCGGGGAAGGCTCCTCGGTTGCGGTGCCTGCGCAGGTGTTCGGTCATTACCACGAGGTTGTCTATCACCAGGTTGAGCGAGATAGTGATGCCTGCGAGTGAGAACATCTGAATCTCCACCCCGAAGAAGTAGAAGGCTCCGAAAGATATTGCGAGGGTGACCGCCAGACTTATAGTGATTAGCAGCAGATAGCGGAAGCTCAGGGTAATAAGACCAACGAAAATGAGGAGAATGAGCACGGTGAGGCCGCTGCGGAAATACACTTTCGAGAGCTCGGTGAGCATACTTTCCGAGGCGTCGTAGTTGAGCAATATGCTGTAGCCCTGCGGGAGGGTCATGGCGTCGGTGGCCTCTCTTATGCGTCGGCTGAGTTCAATCTGATTTACTCCGCGCTCGGGCACAATGGCAATGAGCACAGCGGGGTGGCCGTTTACCCTTGAGTAAGAGCGGGCTTCGGGCTGCTCAATGGCTGCTGTGGTGACGTCGGCCAGGGTGATGATGCGGCCGCCTGCCGAGGTTGCTGAACCCAAGGGGATGTCGGTCTTGCCCGTGCGGCCATATTCGGCCACTGCGCGTGCGACGTCGGCTGCCGAGAGGCCGTAGCGGTCGAGTGCGCTGCAGTCGTAGGTGAAGAGCATGCGAGCGGGCTCGGCTCCCGAGAGGCGTATCTCGTTGATTCCGGCGATACCTGTGAGCTTGGGCCTTATGACGCGTGCGGCGAAATCCATGATGTCGGCGGGCTCGTCGGGAGCGTTTACCGAGAAAAGCATGAAAGGGGTATCCTCGCTGTCGGCGAGGCTCTCCACGGCCACTTCCGGGTATGAAACCTCGGGCGGGAAAGAGCTCCACAGCTGCCTTACGAGCACCGAGGCCTCGAAGCGGGCGTCGGCGGGGTCGGTGGTGCCGTCGAGCTCGAGGCGCACATATCCTCCGCCGTTGCGTGAGCGCGATTCTATGCCGCTCACGCCTGCCATACGCGCCAGGGTGCCTTCGATAGCCGATGTAACCTGCTTCTCGACCACTTGTGCGGGGCTGCCGGGCATGCCGAAGCTCACCGTCACCGCCGGCAGGGTGGCCGAGGGTGCCACCTTCACGGGCAGGAAGGGTATGGCTGCCATGCCAAGGAGCGAAATCGCCACGAAGGTGACGATTACCGAAAACGCGGGTATGGAGCTTCGTTGCTTCATCTATCGCACACCGAGGGCTTTGTCGAACGACTGTGTTATGGGCTCGTCGCGCTCGAAGTCGTAGAGGGTGAGGCGGCGTATCTTGTAATAGCTCTGCCAGTAATTCTGGAGGGTGGTCACGTAGTTTATGGTCGCCTCCTGCTGGCGGTTCTGCGAGAGGGTGAGGCTGTTGATGTCGGCTTTGCCGATTATGAACCTTTGCTTTGTCTGCTCATAAGCCATGCGAGCGAGGTCGAGAGCCTCTACAGCGCTTTCCACGAGGCTCCGGCGCGACTCATATTCGCCTACGGTGACGGTGACATCCTGCTCGACGGACAGTTCCTGCTGGCGTGCGTCGATTTTTGCAACGTCGAGCACATTGCGGGCCATATTGTATTTGCCCTTGCGTACACCCCAGTCTACCAGGGGTATAGACACCGACAGCGATACGATATCCTGGCGCATGAGGTCGCGGTAGGCGTCATTAAGGTTGGGCGCCACCTGGTTGAAGCCGACGCTGGCGTTGATGCTTGCGTTGAAGCGGCTTTCGGCGCGGGTCTTGCTCACGTCGCGCTCGGCTTCTATGATAGTCTGACGGCGAGCTATAAGCTCGGGGTTGTTCTCGCGGGCGCATGCGAGGGCGAGGTCGAGAGGCACCACCGAGAGTGAGGGGCTGTCGGGCAGCACGACCTCAATCTCGGTGCCGGTGTCGAGGCCGAGGTATGATGCGAGGGCGAACTGCGCCTTTGTAATGCCTATGCGTGCGTTTTCAAGCGAGTTACGGGCGTTCACCTTGTCGAGGCGGAGGGTGATGAGGTCGGCCTGCGATATGGCGGCAATCTTGAAACGGCGCTCCCCGACGGCGTAGAGGGTGTCGGCGGCGGCGAGATTGTCGGCGGCGAGGCGGTACTGCGTCTGTGCGAGTGCGAGGGTGAAGAAGTACATCACCACGTTCTCGGCCACCTCTTCGGTGCGGCTGAGGTATTCCCGTTTAACTTTCTCATATTTCAGTGGTTCGATGCGCTTCTCCCATTTGAAGGGGTTGTAGCCTATAAGGTCCTGGCTGTAGCCTATTCGCACCGGCACGCTCGAGAACTGGTTGTTGGTGACGTCGCCGAAGTTGCGCATGTACTGGAGGTCGCTCTCGAGATAGAGGGCGCCGCCGAGGAAGTCGACGTTCTGCGTGGCTTTGAGGCCTGCCGAGGCCGAGTAGAGCTGCTGGCCGCGGAATACGTCGATATTATTCTCATAATCATATCGTTGGGCTATATAGCGGAAATAGCTCGCGGGAGTGACGTCGAGCGAGAGCGAGGGCAGACGGTTGGCCTTGAAGGTGCGCCACTCCCAATAGCCCGAGGCGTAGAGGTTGCGGTTTTTGAAAGTGGTGAGCGAGGAGTCGTTGGCCACCGCTATGGCGTCGGCGAGGCTGAGCCTGAGAGGCTCGGCGGCGCGCAAGGCGGGGGCTATGGCGAGGCATATGATGATGAGCTTAAAGAGTCGGTGCAGCATGGGCTTTCTTCCGCGATAAGAGGTAATATACAAGGGGAATGACAGTTACGCTCACCAGCGTGCCAACTATCATAGAGCCTATCATGGCAATGGCGAGGGGGCGCTGCAGCTCGCTTCCGAGGTCGGAGGTGAAGAGCACGGGCACCATTGCGAGTATTGTGGTGAGCGATGTCATGAGAATAGGCTTGAGGCGGCGGCGCCCGGCGGTGTGGACGGCTTCGAGGAGGGGCATGCCGTCGCGCCGCAATTCGTTGATAGCATCGAGTTTGAGGATAGAGTCGTTGACCACTATACCGCAGGTTACGATTATGCCTATAGCCGACATCAGGTTGAGAGTCTGGCCGAAAAGGAGCAACGAGAGCAGGGCGAAAGAGATGTCGATAGGAATCTCGAGCAAGACGATGAGTGGCTGCATGAAGCTGCCGAACTGGGCGGAGAGTATGAAGTACATCATCAGCAGCGAGACCCCGAGCACGAGCATGAGCTCGCGCATCATGGCGTTGCCCGAGAAGATAGAACCGGTGAAAGTGAGGTCGATGCCTGCATCGCCGGCGGTGGCGGCGCGCACCTGCTGCATGAGCTCGTCGGCCTCGGAGGCGGAGATGTCGAAGGCGAAGGGTGTGAACACACCGGCACCGTCGGCGGTAATGCCCTTGAAGTCGGACGACTGCCGTTTGTGCACCAACTCTCTGAGCGGAACCTGGGAGGGGGCGGCACTGCCACCGGTGAGGCGTGAGCTTTTTACGAAGCCTGCAGCGAGGAGCTCGTCGAGCGACCGCGTGGTGTTGTTTATCTGCACCGGGATATAATCCTGTGCCGAGCGGAGCACGCCAATCTCCGAGCCGTGGAGTGCTGCCGCTATGGTGCGCTGCACCTCGCTGCCGGGCACGCCGTAGAGTGCGAGTCGGTAGGGGTCGGGGACGAGGTCAACCTTGTCGCTGAGGGGTATGCCCTGAATTTTGCGGCCGGTGGCGCTCTCCACTTTCTCACGTATGGCGTCGATGCGGCTGACATCGGCCGAGGCGCCCCCGGGGGTGCGAATCTGAGCCACGAGCGGGGGCTCAGACGAGGAGAATACTTTCTCGAAAATATTGTCGGGGGCGGAGAAAGAGAACACTGCACCGGGGTGCGAGCGCAGGAGCTCGGCAGAGAGGGCGCTGCAGAGCGCGTCGAGATTCTCGGTAGAAGAGGTGCGGAGGTATATCTCCGTTTCGGCTGACGTCTGTGCGCGCGAGTCGTCGAGCACATAGTCCTGCGCGCCTGTGGCGGTGGCATATTCCTCTACGAGGTCGCCGACCGTGGCTATGAGGGCCTCGGTGCGGCGGTTGTTCTCGGCGACGGTTACGCCGCTGTTCCAGTCGATGTGGAGCAGGGTCTCGGTGGCGTCGGTCTCGGGGAGGCGCGCCGTCTCGAGCATTTTCGACAGCGGCCATAGCGCCAGCACCGTAAGGACCACGAGGCCGAGTGAGAGCACTTTATGACTGAATACGAAGTCGATAGCGCGGTCGTAGCAGCGCTGCAGGGCGCTGTCTTGCCCAAGGGCGGGATTATAGAGGGCTGTGCGGCGGCGGAAAAAGAGGTAGTAGAGCACCGGCATGAGGGTGATGCCCACGGCATAAGAGGCTGCCAGACCTGCCGTTATGGCAAAAGCCTGGTCGGCGAATACGGCGCCCGCAATGCCGCTCATGTATACCAGCGGCACGAATACGGCCACAGTTGTCAGCGAGGAGCTGAGCATGGGCGTGATCATCTCGTTTGTGCCGCGCTCGCAGCTGAGGGCGAGGGTGAGACCGCGCTGCCTGAACTGGGTTATGTTCTCGGCGACAATCACAGAGTTGTCTATCATCATGCCCACGGCGAGGATGAGTCCGGCCATTGAAATGATATTGATAGAGACTCCGAAGATGAAGAAGAGCAGGAAAGTGACGATAACGGCCACTATAACAGTGATTCCCACCACAAAAGGAAGGCGTATGCTGCGCATGAAGAGAGCGCAGACGAGGAACACGAGTATGAGGCCGAGTATGAGGTTCTGCTTGAGGTTGCTGATAGTGAAGTCGAGGAGCTGCGTCTGGCTGCGTGTTGAGGCTATACGCACGCCCGGTGTGCTCTCGTCGAGAGAGGCTATGGCGTCGGCGATAGCCTGCTCCATATCGTCCATGGTGCTTGCGGGGTGCTTTACCACGGCCATGCCCACGGCTCGCTCGCCACCGTAAGTTATTATGCCTGAGGGCTCTTTCTCTTTCAGCTCAACGGTGCATATGTCGCCGAGGGCAAAGAGGCGTCCGTTGCTGCTGATGTGGAGCTTGCGAATGTCGTCGGCGGTGCGGAGGGTGTTGGCGAGCGACACGTTGTATTCAAAGACGCCGTCGCGCACCGTCATGCTCTGCTGCGCGGTGTTTGCCGCCGCGAGGGCTGCCTCTATATCGTTGATACCTATGCCCGAAACGGCGAGGACGTCGGCGTCGGGGCGTATCTCCATGATTTTCCCGGAGGTTCCCGACATGTCGACCATTGCCACCTGTGGGAGCTGCTCGAGGCGCCGGCGAACGACGTTTGTCACCACTTCGGCCACGTCGGCGAAGCTGTAGCCGGGGGCGGGCGTGGCGTAGAGATATACGGCAGGGATTTCGGTGGCGGTGGCTTTTATGACCCTCGGGCGGGGGATGTCGCGCGGGAGCGACGACATGGCGCCGTCGATTTTCTCGTTTACCTCGATGAATGCCTTGTCGGTATCTATGCCGTAGTCCATTGTTATGCGGATTACGGCAGAGGCATCGCGGGTCTCGCTCACAATATCTTCAATACCACCTACTTGCAGCAGGCTTCGCCGCAGGGGCTCTGTGACCGAGGCCTCGAGCTCGCGCGCAGAGCGGCCCTCGCCTTCGATTAGCACGGTGATGTGTGGGATGTCGACGTCGGGCAGCAGCGACACGGGGAGCGTACGGTAGGTTACGCACCCGAGGATAACGAGCGCCAGGAAGCTCATTATTACGGCTATAGGACGGCGAAGAAGAAAGCGTACCAAAGGGCTTGCGGCTATTTGTTGTTGTTGATAGTGACGGGAGAGAGGTGCGCGAGGTTTGCGGCGCCGCCGACAATTACTATATCACCCTCGGCGAGGCCTGATGTTATCTCGTGGCTAAGGTCGTTTTCCTGCCCGAGAGTCACGTCGTGCCACTCGGCGTGGCCGTTGTTCCAGGTGAAAACCACTGTGCGCCCCGAGCGGACAGCAACGGCCTGCTTGGGCACCGATAGGGCTTTGACGGGTGCCGGGGCTATGGTTACGCGAGCGCTCATGCCGTCGAGGAGCCCGCGGCCATTGCCTACGGTAGCCTTGACTTTCACATTGCCGTTATCCTCGACGAGCGGGTTTATTTCGGTGATGCGCCCGCTGCACGCCTCTTGCCCCGACACGGGAATTACCGTTACGGCGTCGCCGATTGCGATGCGTGGCAGCTCGGTTTCGAGCACGGAGAACTCGATGTCGAGCTCCCTGTCGGCAATCACGCGGCAGAAAGGCTCGGCGGTATTGGCAGTAGAGCCTGCCACGGCCTTAACGTTGGCCACCACGCCTGCGAAGGGCGCCCTTACGGTGGCTTCAGCAATCTGCCGCTCGATAAGGTCGGCCGAGGCCTCGGCCTGGCGGAGGCCGCTACGTACGCGTGCGAGCTCGAGCACAGCCTCGGGAACATCGGCGAGGCGCGCGGGGTCGTAGCCCTGGCCTATGAGCACGTCGGCCATTTCGAGGCGTGCCTGCTCAAGGACAGCCTCCTGGCGGCGACGTTCGGCGTCGAGCTTGTAGCTGTCGAGCGCGGCGAGGGGCTGCCCTGCCTGCACGCGGCTGCCGTTGCGCACGTTTACTGCGGCCACGGTGCCGGGGGAGCCGAAGTATACATCGGCCATTTTAGAGGCTTTGAGTTTGCCGTTGCTCACTATGGTGCGGGCAAAGGGAGCAGCGCGGAGCACCATGGTGTCGACGGCTACAAGCTCCTCGGCCTCGGCAGCCTGCGGGATAGCGGCGGCAGACTCCTTGGAGGTGTCGGCGGAGCCTGAGCATGAGGCCGCCGAGATGAGGGCGAGCGAGAGCAGAGAAACGGTAAAAAGTCGTGGCATAGGATAGGTTCAGATAAGAGTGGGGGGAGTAGGCGGCGTCAGTCGTTAGTGAGGATAGTATGCTCTGAAATCACGCCCTTGTCATCGACAAAGAAAGAGTAGGGCGAGATAGCTTCGCCGAAGTCGAGGGGAAATTCCTCGGCGCCGAAGAATCGCATCTTGCGGCTATACTGAGCCTCGAAAACGTTGAGGTCGCGGGCATAGACCGAGGCGGCCACCACTATCACCGTTGTGTCGCTGTCGGGGTGGCTGTTGCAGAAGTCCTCGAGCCCGGCCATGAGGCGCTCCACGCAGGGGCGGCAGCCGGTGGCCGAGAAGCGCGCTATGAGGGCGCTCTTGCCCGCACCTATGGCATCGCTCAGGGAGAGCGGGTTGCCTCGGAAATCGGTGATTGTTATGGCAGAGGTGTTGAGAGGCACTCCTTCGAGAGCCTCGCTTATGGCATCGTGCTCCATTGCTATGATGTCGAGCGCTGTAATGCTCTCTTCTTCCGCAACTTCGGGCTTGCTCTCTTTATTGGAGCAGAGCATTGAAAGCTGCCAGACGGCAATGGCAATCAGGGCTATCACCGCTACTATAAATAATGTCTTTTTCATTCAAATGCCGATAAGGGGAAGGTGTAGAGAGCAGGGTTGGCGCCGTCGTCGTCCTTGTCGTTGATAGCTACTAAGGCAGAGTCGCCTATGATTTTGATGAAGCCTGCGGGTCTATAGCGACCGTTCTCGCCATTGAGGGTTATTAGGCTTGTTTTGCCTGTCTTTTCGTCGAACATGCCGAAGCCTATTTCAGGAGACGCGCTTGCAAAAGAGAAATAAATGCGGTCGCCTACGCTCTGGAAGTAGCGGAGCATTGAGAGGTAAGGAATATCTTTTCCTTCTGCGAAAGCTGTAGCTCGTTCATCAAGATGTAGGAGATTTTGCTTGTCGGCGGGGAGGGAGTGTGAGCCGAAATCAAAAGCATAGAGGGGACGGACTTCGTGCGAGTCATCGATCACGAAAAGGGTATCGCGGACGCCCTCCCAGAGAAGCAGACGGTTGTGCTCGCGGTCGGTAAAACCACGGTCCATAAGGAAAGATCCTGAACGCAAACCTCTTCCGGGCACGATAGTTGCTTCTGCATCGGTTGGGTAGCGTGTATAGGAGGGTGAGGGAGTCGGGCGACCGCCTACGTAGCCGTTTGCAATATAGTATCCGTTGCCGTCGGGGGATTCAAAAAATGTTTGTGCGCGAAGTTGTGTCGCTCCCGATTTAGGCATATCCGGGAAGGGGTTAAATTGGTCGCAAAAAGTGCCGTCAGGGAGGTAGGAGTATTGCAATTTGGTGTTGCCATCGAAAACCCTGAAAGTGTCGGCATCGAGCCAAAAACGGTTTATCATGCTGAACTCGCCCGGGCCTTCGCCACGTTTGGCAAGAGTGCCTTTGAATTTACCGGTTTGTGCGTCGAAGCGTTTGAGAAGATCTCTTGACCAAACGTAATATTCGTTGTTGTAGGGTATTGCCTCAACTATGTCGTAGATAAGTGAACTGTCGCTTGCCTCGAGAGCAACAAGAGCCGAGGGGTCGAGTTGCAAAGTTTTCATCTCGTCGTAGTCGAACTTGACGGTCTTAACGCCGCCCTCTTCAGCATGATTGCCGCAGGAGAAGAGCGCTAAAGATAGTGCCGTGGTAAGGAGGGTGAGGTTTATGTTTTTGAGTTTCATAGGGGTAGAATATTATTTCGATGTCAGGGAGGTCGTTTTCATTCAAACGCCGTTAAGGGGAAGGTGTAGAGGGCGGGGTTGGCGCCGTCGTCTTCATCGTCGTGGATAGCTACTAAGGCGGAGTCGCCTATGATTTTGATAAAGCCTGCGGGCTTATAACGACCATTCTCGCCGTTGAGGGTTATAAGGCTCGTTTTGCCCGTTTTTTCGTCGAACATGCCGAAGCCTGCACCTCTTTCGCCGATGAGGAAAGAGAAATAGATGCGGTCGCCCACGCTTTGGAAGTAGCGGAGAAAGGCGAGATAGGGTATATCTTTACCGGCTTTGACTGCTTCAGCTCGTTCGTAAAGCTCGGCGAGATTCTGCTTGTCGGCGGGTAAGGAGTGTTCGCCGAAATCAAAGGCATAGAGGGGGCGGACTTCGTGAGAGTCGTCAATCACGAAGAGTGTGTCGCGCGCTGCTTCCCAAAGAAGCAGTCGATTGTGTTCGCGGTCGGTAAAGCCTCTATCCAAAGTATGACTGCCCGAACGCAAGCCCCTGCCCGAGACTATAGATGCTTTCGTATCGGTTGGGTAGCGGGTGTAGGCGGGGGATGGGGTAGAACGGCTTCCTATATAGCCATTTAGAATATAATAACCATTGCCGTCGGGAGCTTCAAAAAATGTCTGAGCTGAAAGTTTCAAGCCCTCTGATTCCGGCATGTCAGGAAAAGGGGTGGATTGACCGCAGAAAGTGCCGTCGGGCAGGTAGTTATTCAGCTGTTTGGTATCGCTGTCGAAGAGCCTTAAAGTGTCGGAGTCGACCCAAATGCGGCCTATTCTGCTGAATTCGCCCGGGCCTTCGCCACGTTTGGCAAGCTCGCCTTTGTATTTACCGCTTTGCGCGTCGAAGCGTTTTAGAAAATCTCTTGACCAAACGTAATATTCGTTGTTATATGGTATTGCCTCAATTACATCGTAGATAAGGGAACTGTCGCTTGCCTCGAGTGCAACAAGTGCTGAGGGATCGAATGGCACGGTCTTCAGCTCGTCGTAGTCGAACTTGACGGTCTTAACGCCGCCTTCTTCGGCATGATTGCCACAGGAGAAGAGCGCTAAGGATAGTGCTGCAGAAAGGAGGGTTAGGTTTATGTTTTTTAGTTTCATAGGAGGTAGTAGTTTTTTTGTGGGAGGGACAGATAGTTCGAGACTCGTTTTAATCGGCGTCCATGCGGACGCCATGCACTGAGCTTTGACTATCCCCGCACGCCTACGCCTGCGGCTGCGGCGTACGGGGTTACTGGATTAATCAGCGTCCTGGCGGACGCGACTTCGCCGGTTTCCTCCGCGCGCCTATGCCTGCGGCTGCGTCCTGGCAGAGGCGCTCGGGAGGTTCGGTGGAAAGTCTTGTACCGTACCTCCGGCACGGCACACTCTATATCTGCAGTCTGCCACGGGCGGCAAGCGCCCGCGGTTAACGGGCTTCAGGCCCTCCGGGCCAGGGTGTGCGGGGGAGTCCTATCAACCGTAATGGCTTCCGCCGGGACGCGCGCCAAAATCGTAAGGTGTTGAGACTCATCTTAATCGGCGTCCATGCGGACGCCACGCACTGAGTTTGGGCTATCCCCGCACGCCTACGCCTGCGGCTTCGGCGTACGGGGTTACTGGATTAATTGGCGTCCTGGCGGACGCGACTTCGCCGATTTCCTCCGCATGCCTACGCCTGCGGCTGTGTTCTGACGGACGCGCTCAGGTGGTTCGGGCGAAGGCCTTGTACCGTACCTCCGGCACGGCACGCTTCGTATCTGCATCCAGCCACGGGCGGCAAGCGCCCGCGGTTAACGAGCTTTAGGCCCTCCGGGCCACGGTGTGGGGCTCGGCAAGGTTTCGGTTTGGGGTATGGCAGCCACGGGCGGCAAGCGCCCGCGGTTAACGAGCTTCAGGCCCTCCGGGCCAGGGCATGGGGTATGTTCCTGTTTCTCTCTATGACAGATTTTTTGTAATTTTGCGGCTCGAATCAGAAATTTATTGTGAGATAGGTGCGACTCGAGATTAGTAAGGAGCTTAATTATGTGCTGCGCGGTATGGCTATATTGGCTATCGCGATGCACAATTTCTGCCATTACAACGGTGTGGGGGAAAACGAGTTTGCTTTTTCGACCGATAATATCAATTTGCTTTTTGAGAACCTCGGAGGTAATTTGCCGGATGCTCTTTGGGCGCTGCTGTCGTTTTTCGGGCATTACGGCGTGGAGGTTTTTGTGTTTCTGAGCGGCTACGGGCTTGCCCGCAAGCATGCGTGCGGACTGCCGTCGTTCGGGACTTATATGCGTCATAACCTGCTCAAGATATGGCGGTTGATGATTCCGGGGCTCGTGTGCTTCGCTCTTATCGACATTGCTTTTTGGGGGCATCCCCTGCATGTGGCGCGGCTGTGTGCGCAGAGTCTGTTTTTTCTGCCGCATATCAACCATGTTTATCTCGATGAGATTGATATGGGGCCCTATTGGTTTTTTGGACTGATACTTGAGTTATATATCTTCTATTATCTTGTGGCGCATCGGTCGGGAAACGGCAAGCTGTTGCTGTGGTCGCTGATTTGTCTTGCCGCGGAGGGTGTGGCCATTGCTTTTGCGGGGGCGGACTCGGATTTATTGATACAGTTGCGGCTCAATCTTTTTACTGCTATCCCTGTGTTTTGCTTGGGTATATGTCTGGGCAGGAGCGAAATAGATCTGCGTGGGCGCACGGTGCATGCCTTGGGCGCCAGCATGCTTTTGCTTGCGGTGACGCTGAGTGTGGTGCCACACCCTGCGGCATGGCTGCTGAGCTCGCTGCCGTGGCCTCTTGCAATGCTGTGGGCGGCGTTGCTGCTGCCCGCCTCGGCGGTGCGGGTGCTCGGTGGCATAGGGCGCTTGTCGGCATTTATTTTTGTTATCCACCCTTTGGTGCGCTATGCCATACTCTGCACAACGGTCACTCCAAAAGGGTGGGGCTGGGCTACCTTGGGCTTGTTCTTGCTGGCCTCACTGTTGCTTGCTGCGGGGCTGCGCCCGGTGGCTATGCGCCTGCGCGGGAGGAGGGTATAAAAAAACGGAACTGCCGCAGAGGCAATTCCGTTGAGGGTAGTCTTACCAGGATTCGAACCTGGACAAACAGAACCAAAACCTGTTGTGCTACCATTACACCATAAGACTATCGTGCGCCCAACCCCGGGTGGGGCTAAAGCGGTGCAAAGTTACGCATAATTTTCGGCTCCGCAAAATTTTTCATTTTCTTTTTCGCCGAGGGTCTCCACTGCGGGTGCCACGCGCTTCTGTATGCGTTTATATGCAAGATACATAATGGCGTCGGTGAGGAGCCACGACACGGGGTAGACGGCGAGGAGCTGGCCGAAGGTGCCGTCGGCGGGGAAGAAACCAATCCATATGAGTCGCAGCACGCAGGTGCCGAAGATTGTGATCAGGGCCGGAGTCATTGAGTAGCCTGTGCCTCGCATCACCGAGCCTGTCATCTCGTAGTAGCATGCCACAAACTGGAAGAGGAGGGCTGTGGTGAGGCGTATGGTGCCGTAGTAGGCTACCTCGGGGTCGTCGGTGAAGGGCCACAGGAAGGCACCGTGCTGCCATGCTATGAGCACGTTGAGCACCACCGAGGTTGCCACGCTGTAGATGAGGCTGAGGGTGTGTATGCGTCGGCAGCGTTCGAGGTCGCCGGCGCCGTAGTTCTGGCTTGTGAAGGCTACGGCTGTCTGTGCGAAGGCTGCTATCACAAAGTAGCAGTACATCTCGTAGTTTATGGCTGCCGCTGAGCCTGCCGCGGCTTTGGCGCCGAAGCTGTTGATTGCCGATAGGATGAATATGTTGGAGATTGAGAATACGGTGCTCTGGAGTCCTGCGGGCAAGCCTACGCCGCAAATCTTGCCTATCTGACTGCGTGAGGGCCGCATTGCCTTGAGGTTGAGTCTTATATCGCTTTTCTCGCGCAGGAGAATTATGGTGACAATGGCGGCGTTGACGATGCCTGAAATTACGGTAGCCCATGCCACGCCTTTGACGCCCATGCCGAAGCGGATTACGAAGATGAGGTTGAGCACGAGGTTTACCATGCCCGAGGCCACGAGGCTATAGAAGGGGCGGCGGGTGTCGCCAACGCTGCGGAGTATGGCCGATGCGAAGTTGAAGATTATCATGAAGGGCATGCCCAGGGCGAAGATGCGGAGGTAGTCGACGGCCTGGTCGAGGGCGCTGTCGGGTGTGCCGAGGGCTTCGAGTATGGGGCGTGCTACCGAGAGGGTTACGGTGAGCATTATCAGGCCGCTCAGTAGGGCAAGCCATGCCGCCGATGCTACGGCTGCACGTACGCCGGCGGAGTTACGCTGGCCTATGTAGTTGGCTATGACAACGTTGGCGCCTACCGAGAGGCCTACGAACATGTTGATGAGGAGGCCAATCACAGGGCCGTTGCTGCCTACGGCGGCGAGGGCGTCGCTTCCGGCGAAGCGGCCTACGATAGCCACGTCGACGGAGTTGAAGGATTGTTGGAGCACTCCGCTGGCTATCAGCGGAAGTGCGAACATAAGCATAGGGCGGGCCAGCGACCCGCGTGTCATATTTATTGTACCCATTGGGGAGTTAGGGGTGAGGAGTTAGGAGGTATTTCTAAAGTCAAAAGTCAGAAGTCAGAAGTCAAAAGTCTGAAGTCTGAACTATTAAGGCGAGAGTCACAAGGCTAAAGTATAAAGTTAGGGCTTAGCCTCGGCGTGCCTTGAAGGCTGCGGCGTAGGCGCGCATCTGGCGGAGCATGGCCACGAGGCCGTTGCTGCGGGTGGGTGAGAGGTGTTCGGCGAGGCCTATATCCTTTATGAAGTGGAGGTCGGCGTCGAGAATCTCGTCGGGTGTGTGGCCTGAGAGGACTTCGACGAGCATGGAGATAATGCCCTTTACGATAATGGCGTCGCTGTCGGCGCGGAAGGTGAGGGTGCCGTCGGGTGCTTCTTCGGCGTCGAGCCATACGCGGCTCTGGCAGCCTTCGATGAGGCGGTCGGGGGTCTTGAGCTCTTCGGGTAGGGGAGCGAGGGTGTTACCTAAGTCTATGATATATGCGTAGCGGTCCATCCAGTCGTCGATGTCGGCAAACTGGTCGGTAATCTCGCGTTGGCTTTCTTCGATTGTCATCAGAACGGTTTTTCTTTATAAACAACATTAAGCACGACATCACCCACAACCTTGAGCGTTTCTTTGTCGATGTTGGCGAGGTTGTCGTCGAGGGTGTGCCATGTTGGCGGGAACGACATTGTCTCGGGGTTGTTGAGTTCTATGATGTCGGTAGTGGGAATTCCTGCACGTGTGAGCACCACGTGGTCGTCGGTGACGGCGCCGCCCACCTTGCGTATGAATCGTGAGGCATGGCCGAGCTGCTCGGCCTCGCTCCACACCTTGCGGGTTGGTGTGGGGGCGTTCTGGAGGGCGAAGGCTTCGTAGTTGAAGTGAGCGTCGCGCCCTCCGACCATGTCGAGGAGTATGCCGTAGACGGGCATGTTGTCGGCGCGGTAAGGCACGATGTTATCGGCCCAGTACTGAGCTCCGAGGCACCATGTGTCGGGGTTCTCGCCGAATCCGCTGTTGTCGCCGTAGTCTTCGGCGTCGAGGAAGAGGAGATCGACACCGACGGAGGGGGCTTTGAGGGCGAGGTTGCGGGCTATCTCGAGGAGGACTGCCACGCCGCTGCCGCCGTCGTTGGCGCCGTCGATAGGCCGGTGGCGTTTCTCGATGGTGATGTCGTTATCTGCCCAGGGGCGTGTATCCCAATGTGCGGCCAGGAGTATGCGTTTGGAGTTGGCGGTGTTGAATCCGGCAATGATGTTGCTGATCGGGAGTACGTCGCCGTTGAAAGCTGTCACGGTGGCGTTCTGCGTGATAACAGAGTCGGCACCGAAGTCTTTGAGCTTGGCCACGATGTAGTCGCGGCATGCCGTGTGGGCTGCTGTGCCGGGTACACGCGGGCCGAAGTTAACCTGGTCGGCGATGTACCGGTATGCGGAATCAGCCGAAAACGCACCGAGGACGGTGGCTTTTGGAGTGGTGGTTGTCGAGGAGCTGTCGGCTTGAGTCTTTGACTTACAGGCAGTGAATACGGCAACGATTATGAAGAGACTTGCAATAGTCCGTAGCATGTGAGTCATAACGTTGATTTAAAAGTAGCACCGCAAAGTTACAAAAAAGCTACAAACCCGCAAAATTTTTACAACAAAACTTCGCGGGACGGTAGATTAATTTTTTGAAAATCAGAAACGGACGGCCTGAGCGCCCGAATTATCCATGCCTGGCATGGTGTAACCGGCGGGGCGGTAGTAGGTGGGGTCGCAAATTGTCATGCGGTGTCCGTTGAGCATAATGTAGTCGCCGGGGACAGCCGTGCTGAACTCGACGGCGGCGGCGAGGTGGCCGGGGTAGTAGACGAGGGCGCATGGCAGGCCGAGCACGTCTTTCACCAGGCGGGTGAAGAGTATGGCGTGGTCCTCACAGTCGGAGAGCGGGTAGTGGAGGGTTTCCTGGGCGAAGAAGGGGCGGTCGCCTCCCCATATCTTGTCGTCGTAGCCGTAGGGGAAGGAATCTTGCACGGTGCTGAGTATGAGGTTTACGGCGTCGAGTTCGCTCTTGCCGCGCGTGAGTTGCCTGAGCGGCTCTACAAGGGCTGAGCGCACGGCGGGTTGCAGTGGCGTGAGGGCGTAGTTTACCCATTGTGCGGGCACGCCTCCGTTGTCGTAGCTGAACCGCGGGTAGCGGCTGAAGAAATCGAGGAGTCCTGCGTCGGCGGCGGGGGTGTCGATGTTGACCTCGGGGTAGTCTTCGGTGGCGAGAGAGCGGCGGCTTGACGTTCCTGCGGTTGCGGGGAGGCTTGTGCAGAAGAGGTCGACGGGTTTGAGCGAGGCGCCGAGGCTGTCGTGCATGAAGAATGAGCCTGCGGGTGCCGAGGGGCTGTAGAACACGTAGCGGCGGCCATCTTTCACTGTGTAGGCGAATTTGCGCTCAGGGTTGCACATAGGCATCTGGCTGGTGCCGAACATGGTGTAGAGGGTGTTGCCTGCGTTTGCCAGACGGGCGTCGTAGCCGAGCTGCACGAGTAGCCATGTCTGCAGGAAGGCCTGCGACGAGGGGTTGCTCATCATGCTGCGCGCCACGACGTCGGTGAACTCGAGGGCTGCCCAGCCGGTGAGGTTGTTTTGCCTTGTGGCGGCGAGGACGTCGGCTGCGAGGGCGTTCCACTCGGCCGATGCGCTCGATTTATTCCACTGGTTTGCAATTGTGGCGGGGCTGTAGTCGATAAGTTGCCAGTCGCCGACTACGGCCACGGGGTATTTGCGGCCATAAAGCGTGACGTCGGTGCGTATTACGGGCACCTCTTCCTCTATTACTTCATCTTCCTCGACCAGGGGCGAGGGCTGTGGCTTGGGGTCGACCACGGGCGGCGTCACGGGAGCGACATCGAGCTCACGGTCGATAGGGTCGGGGAGCGGGTCGGGCGTCACGGGTCGCACCGGGGGCACGGGATTGATGCGCACGGGGTTGGGCACCTCGGCGGGTATGTTTTTGCCCCATGCGCGCTCCATGATTTTGGCAATGCGTTTGTTGGCGGTGGCGCGTACTTTCTCGAGGCGTTTGTTGGCCTTTTTCTGCACGGCCTCTATTTTCTTGCGGTTCTTTTCCTGCATT
The DNA here is from genome assembly GCA_947573485.1 of uncultured Porphyromonadaceae bacterium. Taxonomy (GTDB): domain Bacteria; phylum Bacteroidota; class Bacteroidia; order Bacteroidales; family Muribaculaceae; genus CAG-873. The sequence continues at coordinate 124,854 of CANPGB010000004.1, forward strand.
TTTTCGAGCTTGCCTTTGTCGGCAGCCCCGGCGCTGAAAGCGAGGGTCGCGGCCATGAAGAGTGCAGTGCCGAGACGCAGGAGGGAGGAGTTTCTCATCGGAAAATCTTAAAGTCGGTGTGGTTGAAAAGCTCGCGTATATCCACAGAACCGGGCTGCCATGTGCGCACGTGAATCACGGGGTTTGCCGGGTCTTTGATCTGGAACTGGAGGTAGAGGTAGCCGTGGTCGCAGTACGAGGGCGAGAAGTAGTCCTGCTCGAGCTGTATGCCGTAGACTTCGGCATCCTCGTCGATGCGTACCACCGAGATATTGTCGAAACGCAGATTCACGTATTCGCGGCTGTCGAAAGTGGCTTTCAGACGGGTGAGATACTGGTCTTTGGTGAGGCGGTTGTATATGATTTTCTCGTTGTTGCGGTACCAGTAGTCTTCGGTCGGCATGCCTTGGCGGAGCACTGTGCCGGTGATGATAATGGCGTTGTCGTCGAAAATCGTGCGCATGTAGTCGATGTCTTTCAGGGCGAAAGCCGTCTGGTAGTTCTCTATAAACTCTACAATTGCGTGGCGTATCATCTCTGGAATCGACGTTTCGCCGAGGATATTGTTGCGCGGCGCCTCGCCGAGGCCGAGCGAGATGTTGTCGATAAGTCCGTCGCTGTCGAACGAGAATACGAGGTCTTTGGTGAAGGTACGGTATTTGCCTGAGTTATAGCGAAAAGCCATGACGGCACCGCGGCACACGGGGTTGCCCTGCGAGCTCTGCCAGAAGTGGAGGTTGTCGGCGTCGACCACGCGGGCGTTGCCGCTGCGGATAATTGCGGCGTACTTGCGCGCGCCTTCGTCGGTGAAGAAGCTGCTCACGGCCGAGGGGCGGGCTTTCTGCGCAATGGCTCCGAGGAGCTCTTTGACGGTGCCCTGATAGCGGGTGGGGTTTATCATCTCGCGTGGGAGTACCTGTGCCTCGGTTGAGGCTTCGGGAACGCTTGCCTGCTGAGCCTTAGGGGCTTGCGATGAGGACTTGGACGACTCGGCCACAATGGGTGCGGTGCCGCTGCCGTCGGCGTTGACGAAGCGTGTGGCGCGCTTGGTGCGGTAGTCGGAGACTCCTTGCAGCACGGCCATCATCTGTGCGTCGGAGGCCTGGTCTTTGTAGCGGTATTCAATTTCAATCTCGATGCGGTCCACGGGGTCGCGGCTGATGAGCGATGCCTCTCCACGGCCCTCGCCTGCGTTGCAGAGGGGGCCGGGGAAGCCGCCCTCGATGCAGTAGTAGTCGACCGATGTCACGGGCTTGCCGGCGTATGTGAAGGCGAGGTCGAAGTCGTTGCCCTCGCGGCTGAGCACGCGCACGTCGATGCCGTCGAGCACGTCGTCGATAGCCTGGGGAATGTACTGGCAGAGGACTTTTCCGCGCCACTCCTCGTCGCTCGTGCCGGGCATAGAGCGGAGCAGGGCATAGGCCCAGTAGTAGTTTTTGAGCACGACGTCGATTTTGCCCAGGCGGAGCTGCTCTTCGGCGTTCTCAAGCAGGGTTGTAATCTGTCGGCGGCGGCTCTCGAACACTTTGTAGACCTTCGATTTCTCGATGTAACGGATAATGCGGGTGTTGTCGCCCTCGGGGAAGGTGAGGGTGCTGCTGTTCTCGACGGTGGCCTGGGTGTAGGTGTTGATGACCGACACATACTCCGAGCGTTCGTCCTTGCGCTCTTTGGTGCCTGTCTTGCGCACGCTCGCCGATTTATTCACGAGCGAGGTGTGGCTGTTGACGCTTACGCTGATCTGCGAGGCGAGCATTTCAAGGGCAATGGCGTCGGCGCGGGCGGCTTCGGCATGGGTGCCTTCGCCCCAGTAGTAGTTGCCGGAGTTGCGTATTTCGTCGAGGGTGAGCGCATGCGCCGCCACGAGGGTCACGCATGCACAGAGGAGAGAGAGCAGTATTCGTTTCATTGTCAAAGTTAAAGGTTTCGGGGTGGGGGCGTGCCTGTCGATCTTAATCAGCGTCCTGGCGGACGCTCTGCTGAGTATCGGGCGCTATCCCCGCACGCCTACGCCTGCGGCTTCGGCGTACGGGGTTACTGGATTAATCAGCGTCCTAACGGACGCTCTGTGGCGTGTCGGGATTGGTACTGGGGGACGCTCTGCGGCGTGCCGGGTTACCGTGGCCAAATCCCTGGCGGACGCTCTGCGGCGTGTCGGGTTGCCGTGGTCAAATCCCGCGGACGCTTTGGAGGGTTAGAGTTCGCCGTTGAGCTCGCGGATGCGCTTGTAGCTGTGGTCGCGGAAGTCGTTGGCGCGCTTGTCGATTTCCTCGCGTTTTTCCTCGCCGATAGTCTGTTCGAGATATTTGCGGTATCCGTCGGCCATGTTTGAGGCGAGTTTCATGGCGTCGCCCTGAAATTCAACGCATACAAACACTTGATATTGCCCGTCTTTGGTTTTGTAGATGTTGTTTTCGATGACTACGGCGCCGTTAATGGGTAGCTCGGCGACGATGGCTTCTACCATTTCCTGGTTTTTCTGTTCTTCGTCTTTGGCAAGGGCGCTCTTTTTGCCCTCGGAGGCGTGCTGTGCGTAAGAGTAGTTGTTGAGCTCGTTGTCGCTTGATACTACCTGTGCTATCTGTGCGGCGAGGGCCTGGCGTGCGGCTGCCGAAGCAGAGCGGGTTGCGAAGCCGAGGTCGAACTGGGTGGAAGTGCCGTAGGCGCGGGTGGCGGGTTTTTCGAGCGATTTAGTTATGGCGGGGGGATTGGCAACCATTTTATTGCCATCGAAGGAGGCGGTGTCTTTCTTGGAGCCGCAGGCGCAGAGGAGCACTGCGAAGAGTACGGTAAGGAGTGATAATGCTTTCTTCATAATAAATAGTCTATGGTTAGAATGTTGTTATCGTTATGTCGCTTACTTCTGCCACTACGCCGTCGTAGAGGAAGTCGGGCTGGTAGTAGTAATAGTAGGCAGTGGCCGTCAGCGCGGGGTTGTAGTACGAGAAGTCGAGCAGGTATGTACGGCCAATTTCAAGTTTCTTTCCGCTACCGAAGCTTATATTTTGTGTGGTGACGTCGGAGTAGTTCGAGCTTGTATAAGAATCGAAGCTCAGACCTATGCCGTAGTTGTAGTCGCCTTCGGGTGCGTATTCAAGGATTTTCACCTTGAATGTTACGTGCAGACCGGTGGGAGCGTTTGTATTCGACAACAGTGTGTAGTAGCCGTAGAGGCCGGGAGTGGTCTGGTCGGCGTAGCTTACGGTGAAGTCAGAGGGCTGAAAAGAAGAGAAGCTGCCTGTCTTATGGGCTGCGTTGGTAATGTTGAGGGTAAGCGTGCCGCCGTTCTCAAAGGTGCCGTCGGGGTATTCATAGAGCATGACGCTTGAGTATGACGACCAATAGGTGCTGTATAGCTTTATGAAGTTGGAGCTGGGTACGTCGTTGGTGAGGCAGGTGTAATAGTCGGAGTAGTACATGCCGTCGTCGAGGCGGGTGGTGACGGGCACGGAAGTCATATCCTGCCCGGTCATGAGTCCGGAGTCGCTGCGGTCCCAGCTCGCGGGAACCGTGAGCCCCTGGACGTTGACGCCCGCCAACGACATCGAGGGGTTGCACAGGCGGAATCGTGTTCCCCAGGCGTAGAGGGTAGCCTGCATGCTGATAGCGCCTTTCGCGAAGGCGGTGTAATCGGCCTGCGCCGAGTAGACGGGCTTTGTGGGGTCGAGGGTGAGTGTCTCGAAGCTGTCGTCTTTGAAGTCGGGGCCGAAGTAGTATATCGAGGCCGAACCGAAGGTGTTGGCGTCGATTTCGGCGGCTGTGTGCAGCTGCCATACTCTCTCGGAGGCGTTGTAAACGGCGTAGCCCGGTACGAAGGTGCTGTGGGTGTCGGCAGATGCCTGCTCGCCCGGGTGGAAGGAGAAGTAGGTGTAGGCGCCGTCTTCCACAAGAGCCTCGGCTCGGCTGTCGGACTCGATGTCGAGGTGCAAGGTGTAGACGTACTCGGCGGGGAGCGCGACGTCGGTCTGCGGCTCGTCGGTGGTGCAGCCGGAGAGGAGAAGTGTGGCGACTGCGGCGGCCGCTGTCATTGCTTTATATGCTGTTTTCATTGCCATATCTTGTCGGGTGAGTAGTCTTCGATGTCAAAACCGATGTTCTGGTCGCTCTGTATCACGGGTATGTCTACGGTCATGGTCTGCCCGGCGGGGAGGCCGTCCATGGTCACGTATACGGTGCCCGTGCGCTTGGCTCCCGAGGTGTTTGCCGTGGCGGCGATGCTGAAGCCCGTGGCCGAGGTTATTACGGTGAACCAAGTGTCGGTGTCGGCGCGCTTTACAGAGAAGGGACCTTCGGCGTCGACGCTTATTTCGTCGCTTGTGCCACCGGCGCCGTTGATGAATATTGCCGATGAGCCGATGTGCAGGGTGCGCCCTTCCTGACGTACCACAAATTTCACACCCTGGCTGAGAGTGCTGCCGTTGTAGGTCTCGCCCGGCTCAATAGTAAGCACGGCCTCACGGAAGTAGCTGTTGGGGTTGGCGTCGGCCGAGAGCTTGAAGATGTAGGTCTGGGCTGCCGAGCGGGAGCTGAGCTCGTCGCAGTGCAGCCAACCGATGTCACCGGAGGGGTAGTTTATATCCCACTCCATGCCCACCGAGGTGCCCACTTCGAGAGTGAGGCTGCCGCCTGCCGAGGGCAGATTTGTCTCGGGCCCTTCGATGCGGAGGTATTGGCCGAGTTGAGTTACCTTTACGGTTTCGGTGCGTCCGGCCGAGGCAATGAGGAGAGTGCCCGTGCGAGTTTCGTCGCCGGTGTTCTCGGTGAGCATAACGGCAATCTGCATGGGACCGCTGCCGCTGTACTGCGAGAGGCTCATCCACGAGGCGTCGCTCACGGCGGCGGTCCACGCGTCGGGGGCGGTGATGTCGAAGCCTATTCCTGCGGCCTCCCAGCCAGCGTTAATCTCGGCGTCGGCTGTGAGCGAGGCGCCGCTCTGCACAATGTCGAGCAGCTCAACCACGGTGTTGGTGCCGGGGTATCCGAGCCAGAGTGTGCCTGAGCGGGTTTTCGAGGTCTCGTTCTTAACGACGCTGACAACGAGCTCGTGGGTGCCGGGCTCACCCGTTGCGGGCGAGACGCTGATCCACTCCGAGTAATCGTCGTAGATATATGTGCGCCAGGGTACGTTCGACTCTATTATCACCGACTTCGACTCGTTGCGGCCGGTGAAGTTGAGCTGGTTGGTTGCAAATGACATTGCTGCCGCCTGCTGGGTGATGTCGACCACCCACAGACGGTCGCCGCTGTTGCTTTCGAAGTTTACTTTGCCCGTGCGCACCGACTTTGAGTAGTTGGGCGTGGCGCCTATTTTGACATGAGTCTGGCCGGCGTTGCCGCTTGCGGGCACGACTTCAAAAGCGGTGTTATCGGAAGTGGCTTTCCAGGGCACGTCGGAGTAGAAGTCCATTTCAAAGGTTTCGCCTGCTGCTGCCATGTTGCTGAAATTGTCGATGCTGCCCGAGGCTTTGATGCCTGCCTGGGTTACCGACAGCGAGAGGAAGGCTGCCGACGAGGGCGAGGCACAAACCTGCACTGTGGCTGTGCGTGCCTGCGAGGAGTTGTTGGCGTCGACATTGACCGTTACGGTGTGCTCACCGGCATCACCCGCAGTGGGGCTGACGGTCAGCCATGAGGCCGTGGTGTTGATAGTCCAGTCAACGCTCATTTCGAAGCTGTAGTCGAATTTCTGCACCTTGGCGTCGCAGTTCTTTGAGCTTATTGTCGGGCTGCCTGAGGCTCCCTGCTGGTAGATGCGTCGGGTGCGCGAGTAGGTGCGGCCCTCGTATGTGCCCACGAGGTTGAGTATGTTGTAGGTCGTGGTGGCGAGGGTGCGGTTTGAAGTCTTTACTATCACCATGCCGTCGGCCACTTCGGCAGTCATCTCGGGAGTGGTGTACGAGAAGCTGCAGCTGATGTTCTCCAGGGGCAGGTTGGTGGTGAAGGGAATCTCGTAGGTGCCTGCCGTTGCGGGGACTTCGAGGTTGCTCGTCTCCACAAACTCCACGTATGGCGATGTGGCGTACTGCGAAACCTCGACGGCGCGGTTGACCTCGGTGTAGTCGGTCATGCCGAGGTTGAAAACGTTGACGCGGGTTTCGAGTCCGGGGTTGTGGGCGACGGTCACCGTGAGGTCGGCGCTGCCGGTGCCCGAGAGCGCGCTGAGGTCGACCCACTCGGCCACGCCGGTAGCCGCCCAGCTGTGTGTGGAGGTGAGAATCAGTTCCTGGGTTGCGCCCTCGTAGGGGAACCACAGCGAGGTTTCGGAGATTCCGAACTCGAATGGCTCTTTTGAGTAGATGTATGAGCCGTTGTCGTAGAAATCGTTATCGTCGGCACAGGCCGTAGCCAGCGCCATGGCCGCTGCCGCGGCATAAACAAGAAGGTGTCGGTAATTCATATCTGTATGCCGTGTCAGAAGTTAAACGAAGCGCCGAAGCGTAGCGCGAAGCCCTCGCTCCAGTTTTTGGCGGTGCCGTAGAGGTGCATGGCGGGGCTGTCGCCCTGCACTTTGAACTGGTATTCGGGTGATGCGAAAATGCTGAAGCGGTAGCCGAGCTGCAGATTCATGCGCGCCGCAAGGAGCAGGCTGTGAATCTCTGTCTCGGTGGTGCTGAGGTACTTGTAGCCAATCTGAGGAGTGAAGCGGAAGCGTGTGCCGCAGCGTATGGTCCAGCCTACACGGCCTGCCATAGCCCAGTCGGCTTTCTCGCAGACCTCGAAAGAGCCGCTGTAGTCGTAGTATTTATCGACGGCGTAGAAGTCGAAGCTGTTGCCTGTGAAGGGTACGTCGATGTCGAACTGCATGTTGAAACCGCCGGTGTTGAAGCCCATAGATAAGCCCCAGCCCCAGTAGCCGCTGTAAACGGCGCCTGTTTCCATATAGAACTCGTTGCGGTGCAGGAGGTTGCGTGTGAGGTTTATGGTAATGTTGCGGCTGGTGTTGATGAGGTATTCCTTGGTTTTGTCGGTATAACCGTATTTGCCCACGGCATAGACTGTTATGCGCGTGCCTCGGCTTACGGTATAGGCTCCGCCCACGGGTGTGAGTTTCTTGCCGTTGGCAAACACGGTGTAGCTTATGCCGTTGCCGCCCACTGTCACGCGGCAAACGTTGGTGAGGGTGGCTTTTACGGTGCTCATCTTGCCGTCTTCCACGGCCACGCTTATGTTATAGTCGTTGTAGCCCTGCCGTGATAGCACAAGCTTGTGACTTGCGGCCAGCACGTTGTTGATAACTTTGGGTGTCACGCCCATATCCTTGCCGTCGAGCATTATGCGTGCACCTGCGGGCGACGATGTGACGTTGATGCTGCCGTACATTGCCTGCGGGGCGGGGAGCGAGAACTGAGTTGCGCCGTTGCGGGTCACTGTTATCTGTTTGACGCTCTCTTTGTGGCCTGTGAGCTTGCTGACTATGAGATAGTCGCCGGGCTCGAGGGGACCGCTCCACGTGCCGGTGCCGAGGGGACGGTCGTTGTTGGCCACTCGTATGTAGAGTTGTGCGGCACTGTTGGGGTTCGAGATGCTTATGCGCGAGAAGTTGGGCACGAGCTGCGGGGTGAGGGTGGTTGTCTGGCCGTCGGTTATGTTGACGGTTGTCTCGTAGAGCTTGAAGAGGTTCTTTGATACCTTTACCACATGTCTGCCCGAGCTGAGGACGTGCTTGGAGAGGCTCGATGTGCCTGCCTGACGACCGTCGACGAAGATTGTCGCCGACTGCATGTCGTCGCTCGCGGGAATTGTGAGGTAGCCGAAATTGGGCTTGAGCACCACGGTTTCGGTAACGGGCTCGGTGGCGTTGTACACCGAGGCCACACCTGCGGCAGTGTGGTAGTCGGGCGCCGTGACGCGGTAGTTGTACGAGCCGAAACGCTTGAGTTTGGAGGCGTTGCCGCTGCGGTCGAGGGGCCATGGGGTGTATACGCCTGGTGCGTTGACGCCGTCTTCCTCAACCTCGAGGACGGCATTTACGGGAGTGACGCGGAAGTTGAGGTACTGCGTGCCCACGGCGCTTGCCTTTACAATCTGACCGAGGTATACGTGGTAGGTCTGCCGCTGGCGCAGCGGGCCGTTCTCGAAGGTGTAGTTGAGGCTCCCGATACCCGGCTCGCTGTGCTTTATGGTGATATTTTTAGCGCCGTCGGAGATGTATACGAAGATTGTTTTCTCGCCTGTATCCTTGCTCGTCTGCTTCTGCGCGTGGATGTAGGCACCGTTTCCGTCGAAGGTGTAACCTTCGGGCTCGATGTTGTGGAAAATGACGAGTGCGCAATCTTTGTTGTTGCGGTCTTTGTGGGGGTAGGCCATGCAGGTTGTTTCCTGGTCGTCGTAAACCTCCTCGTTGACGGAGATTTTATTCTGCGCCGCCATTGGCAGGGCGATAATTGCGAACAAGAGGATCAACAGACTTCTTACACGGCTCGAAAGTTGATAATGGCAAGTCATGTGGGTTTTGACTACAAAAAAGCTCGGTGATTGATTTACTTAAATTGCTGCAAATTTAGCGAAAAAAAGTATAAAAATCAAAATCACCGGGCTTTTTTAGATGTCGTACGGGCGCGCTCTCAGGGGAGTCGGCAGAGGGCGTCGTCGCCGAGGGCGCTCTTGCGTGCTATGTGGTCGACCACCATTGCCACGAATGGGTCGGCATCGAACTCGCCGCGAACGTTCACGAAGTCGCCGTCGGCCACCGAGGCGGGGTCGTCGATGCCGAAGCCGACGCGCGATTTGAGAGAGTACTCCTTGCGGGCGTCGTCGATGAGCATGCGGTCGAGCGTCACGACGCTCTCTTTCCAGCGGGCAATAATCTCGCGGAGGTCGGCGGCGGTGAGCTCGTCGAAGTTTTTGCCGTACCACTGCCCGAGGTGTTCGCATACCCATGTCCACTCCATGTCGTAGTAGTCGGCGTGGAGGGTGTGCCAGCGCTTCTCGAGTTCCGCCAGGCTCGATATTGAGCCTGCGGCGAGTTCGGCGGCAATGGCGTCGACCTCACTTTTGGGGGCGAAGAGGCCGCATACGTCGACCCACTCGCCCTTGCCTGCCGGATGTGTGGGGCTGAGGAGAGTGGCGATGTCGGTGTCGGCGGTCACGGTGCGGTCGCCGAGGCGGTGTATCACCGAGTTGCCCATGAATTTGTCGATAGCCATGCCGTAGTACTCGCGGCCTTTGCGCAGAGCGCGTGCCTCGATAATCATTGTCTGGAAAGAGAAGCGCTCGGCAGTGGCTCCGGCGGTGCGCTCGAGGTCATCGAGGAGTGCTCGTCCGGCGAGCATCTTGCCCACGGTGTAGGGGCTGAGGAGGTTGAAATTTATGCAGTCGAGGAGGTCAGCGGTCTTGCGTTTGTCGCGTTTTGGCCACTTTTGGGCGTCGCGTATGGTGCCAACGCTGCGGAGGTTTACTCCGGGCACGAGGAAGGAGCCGTCGCGGTTCTCTATGAGGTAAGAGAAGGGGAGGCGCGAGGTGTCGGGGTGGTTTACGTGGCGCCCCATGACGAGCGAGAAGGCGCCGATGCGTGCGGGCCAGAGGATGTAAGAGTCGCTCGTTGTCTTGGAGCCGCGCTCTACAACGCCCTGGTGTATGGGGCCGAGCTTATACATGTGGTTGCTCTGGTTCGAGCCCGAACCGGCGTTGAGGAAGGAGAAAATGCCGGCTATGAGGAGGCTCGACTTGTGCATGGTCACGGTGTAGGGGCCGCCGAAGATGGCCGCAGCCTCGCCGTTCTCGCAGTTGCAGTTGGCGAAGAAGAGAGAGTCGTGGGCCGAGAACAGGTGCGAGAGTTGGGTTGCCTGGCCTATGAAGCAATGGTGGACAACGGCGCCGTCGTCGACGCGGCTGCCGGCGGCGAAGACGAAGCCTTCGGCGATAACGTCGCGGCCTACGATCACGGGGTGGTCGGTGGAGGCGGTGATAGTGCCGTCGCAGAGGCGTGTGGCGCCTTTGAGGCGTGCGCCGTCGCCGACGTTTACGTCGGTGATAGTGCCGCAGTTAACAATCACGGTGTCGCGGCCAATGCGTCCGCGGGTGCCTCGGAGGGCTTCGGCGTGGTTGTGTATCATAGCGGTGAGGCGCTCTACCATTGCACTCTCGTGGCGGTACATGGCAATGAGATAGGCGGTCTGGGCTGAGAGGCGCTCGTAGATAGGTACCTCGCGGCCGCCGGTCTCGTTGAGGACCGAAACTTCGGTGCCGATGCCGAATGTAGATTCGAGGGTGCCTGTTATGCAGTCGACGTCTTCGATAAAGGCGTGGTCGGCGATGTCGTAGTTGGTGATGTAGCTTGCCACGCGGCGTATGAAGCAGTCGTTGCCCACGGTCACGTTGTTGAGGGTTACGTCGGCGATGAGGGAGTGGCGGATTACTCCGCCCGGGCGCTCGAATGTGCCTTGGAGGCGGCCGATGCGCACGTCGCCGCAGAACTCGACGTTGCGCAGGCGTGAGGGCTCGAAGCTTTCGGTGCTTACTATTACGCGGCTCCAGTCGTCGGCAGTGCAGCCGCGGAGCTCGAGTTCGGCGATTTCCTGAGCAGAGAGATTTCGGAAGGAGGTTGTCGGATTGATGCTCGTTGTCATTAGGAAGTATGAATTTTGGGGAATAGAAGCGTTGGTTATGCAAAAAAAATGCCTTGCCGAAAAAGTATCAGGCAAGGCTTGGTGGGCGCTGAGGGATTCGAACCCCCGACCCTCTGCTTGTAAGGCAGATGCT
>CANPGB010000005.1 GCA_947573485.1 uncultured Porphyromonadaceae bacterium
CTCTCGACCCACTGATTAAGAGTCAGTTGCTCTACCAACTGAGCTACGGAGTCAACTTTGCTGAGGTTTCTCCCTCAATTGCGGTGCAAAGTTACGATGCTTTTTTTATTCCACCAAATTTTTTAGCAACTTTTTTCGTAAAATTTTTCACTTTTTTGAGCGCTTCTTCGCTTAGTGTTTGATATACACGCGCTTAACGCGAGGTGCCACAGAGGTGAGAATTTCGTAGGAAATAGTGCCTAAGGTATCAGATATTCGCTCTACGGGAATTTGCGGGCCAAAAATTTCGACGGTATCGCCGACGGCTACGCCCGGAACCGCTGTTACATCGATCATGCAAAGGTCCATGCAGATTACCCCTATGGTGGGGCACTCTACCCCCCGCACCACAAAAGAGGCGTTTCCGCGACCGAGGCGGCGGTCTATGCCGTCGGCATAGCCTACGGGCACGGTGGCTATAATTGAATCAGCGCCCTTGGTGTGACCATTGCAGCCGTAGCCTATAGGAGTATCGGCAGGCCAATGCTTGAGCGATATTATATGCGAGCGGAAAGCGGCCACGGGGCGTAGAGCTCCGGCCGCACCGCCGCGGTATGGTTCGAGACCATAGAGGCCGATGCCGAGGCGCGACATCTCGTAGTTGCACGCGTTGGCAAAGCGCATCATGCCGGCAGTATTGAGTATGTGCCGGGACACGTCGGTGCCGAGCTTCTCACGAAGGGTGTCGGCCATGGCCGTGAAGCTTGCAATCTGCCCAAGGGTATAGTCGTCTTTATCGAGGCAGTCGGCGGTGGCCAGATGCGAGAAAATAGAGGCGGCGCGCACGGCGTCGGTAGAGTTAAGCAGCTCCACAATTCTGTCGAGCTGCGAGGCAATGAAACCCACGCGGTGCATTCCGGTGTCGAGCTTAATGTGCACAGGATAATTCTTTACGCCGCATTTCCCGGCTTCCTTTATCATGCGTTCAAGTTCTTCGGGCGAGAAAACGGCGGGCTCGAGGTGGTGTGCGAAGAGTGCCGGATAGCGGTTCGTAACCGGATTCAGCACCATTACCGGCATTGTTATTCCGGCCTCACGCAGGGCTATACCCTCCTCTATTACGGCCACAGCAAGACTTGCAGCTCCGGCGCTCTGCATGGCCATGCCAATCTCTATCGCTCCCATACCATAGGCCGAGGCCTTGACCATGGCCACAATGCCCGTTCCTGCAGGCACGAGGCTTCGGTAATAGTTGAAATTATGAACCACGGCATCGAGGTCCACTTCAAGCGTGGTATCATGCCCGGCACTCTCAAGGGCTTCGGCGATATCGGTCATAAGAGGCGAGTCACAGCCGAAGAGCAGAACCTGCGCGTGGTTCACCTCCTTGCCCGTGTGGATGTTGGCAAGAAGCTCTTCGGAGATACTCTCCACCCGGTCAACTCCCATTTGCAGAGCCAGCTCACGGGCCCGGTCAAAGTTGCCTTCGAGCAGGTCGCCAAGCAAGAGTACTTTCTCTCGTGCCGGTGTGGTGTGGCGCCGCATGAAGTCGAGGGCGTCCTGGAGCGAACGTATATCGGGTGTGAAGAAGTCGCGGTAAATGGTGTTGTTGAAACTTCCCTCGGCTATCTGTCTGCGCTTATTCACCACGGGGAGGGACATAAGACGGCCAAGAGCCTCCTCCGACGCTCCCAAGCTGCGCGCTACGGCGGCGGCCAGGGCATGATAGATTGTGGGGTAATCGCCTTGCTCGACGGCGCGGAGCTGCGCATTAGGGAGTTCGCGCGCAAGGAGTGTTTCAAGCTCCGCATCGCCTGCGGCATAGAATATGTTGCGGCAACCCGACACGAGGTGAATCTTCTCGAGCACCTTTGCCGTATGCGATTCAAAGGCACTGTCGTGCTCCGCGGTGAGGGGTGTTATCACGCCTGTACCGTGCGAGGTTCCTATTATATTGCTTATGATTCGGGCCTGACCGGGCCCGTCGATTCCGGCCTCGGTGATAAGCACGGCACTGTCGGCTGGGGTTATAGTCATATCCCATACAGCAAGAGGCAGGCCTACCGACGAGTTCCAGCTGCGGGGACTGCGCCGCACTTTTTTCTCTCCAAGGAGGGTTCGGTAGAGCAACTCCTTGAGAGTCGTCTTACCGTGACTGCCGGTAATAAGGACGCCTCCGTCTACGCCGCCTAGGCGCTCGCGGGCTATCTCGCCGAGGGCGCCCACCACACTTGGCACAACTATAAAATTGGCATCAGTGGAGGCAAGCGCTTGGGGCACGTATTCCACTATGAAATTACGCACACCACGGCGGAGGAGCGGCTCTATAAAGCGGTGGCCGTCGGCAAGCGGTGTTTTGATAGCGGCAAAAAGAGTTTCGGAGGGATTGACAACCGAACGGCTGTCGGCACAGAGATATTTGAGATTCGGAAGTTTCATTTTCAAAGGATAGGACGATGATTTTCGGCCTTGAAGCGGCGCCTGCACTCTGCGGCAGCCGCAAGGGTCTTTTTAGAGAAAAACGCATCAGCGAATTTCTCATATATATAATCTACGGCGACCTCGGAGGGGTGCTTCATGTCGGAGGCATAGAAGCGGTAGTCGCGCAGGTCGTCGACCATGATTTCATAGGAAGGGAAATATACCGCCGTGTCGCTTGCGCTGCAGAGGGCGTCGAGGCCGAGCTGCAGGGTGGCTTTGCTCAGACCGTTGCCATGCAGGCCGTCGGCAAGGTGGCGTATGGGGCTAACGGTGAATATCACGTGCCTGACCCCGCTCTCGCCAAGGAGCGAAACGGTTCTGTCAAGCACAGCCGTCACCTCGGCGACAGACATACGGCGGCGGTTGAAGTCGGCGGCAGGGAATTTATGACAATTACCAACAACACGTCCCTCTCGTATAAGTTCGTACACAAAAGAGGAGCCGAGCGTCATCACCACTATAGGCTGGCGGCGGAGCATTGCCGAAATATCATCTATGCCGCTGTTGACTGCTGCGAGAACAGCCTCGGCATCATCGCCGCTGTAGCGTAAGGCATAGTCGAGGCAATGAAAACCGCGCGGACCGGGAGTGAGGTCAGCCACGGTATAGACGTCACCGGTTGCCGCACGGCTCAGACAGCGCGCTATCGAGAGCGGATTATAGAGAGGGCCGAGCGGATTGCGGAGTACATCGAAGCCGTCGGCCTCAAGGCGGGAGCCAATCTCATCGGTAAAGCACGAACCCAACATGAGCAGCGGAGTGTCGTGGTTTATCTCGAAACCGGCGCGCAAGGGCTCTATTTCAGTTCGGAAACGCATTGTCAGAACATACGGTAGTCAATCGACAGCACCTGGAACTCGGTACGGCGGTTTATCTGGTCGGCAGTCTCCTGATCTTCGGGCGAAAGTGCTTCGATATATTCTTCAGTGAGCACATCACCCTCCTTGAACTGCGGATATTCGCGTGCCAGTTTCTTGGTAATAGTCTTGGGTCGCGATTTACCGTAGCCCTGGCTCTGCAGCCTGTCGGCAGCGATACCCACCGATATAAGATAGTCAATGACCGACTGTGCCCGTCGGCTCGAGAGGTCGATATTGTAAGCCTCGGTGCCCTTGCGGTCGGTGTGCGAGGCCATTTCTATTGTCACGTTGGGGTTATCGCGGAGCACCTGAGCCATTTCGTCGAGAGCGGTCTTCGACTCGGGGCGGAGCGTGGCGCGGTCGAAATCATAGAAAATATTATCAATCACCACGGGCTTGGTAATCGAAGCGAGAATAAAGTCAACCCCGTACTCGGCATCTTCCTCGGCCGTATCGCTGGTAAACTCCTGCTTCGAGTTGAGGTAACCCTTGGCGCCTGCAAGCATCACATAGCTCACACCGCGGTCAAGAGGGAAAGAGAAGGAGCCGTCGGCCCGCGCCACCTGCTTCTGGTTAGAGCCGTCGTTACCCACGATGCGTATCACAGCATTGGGCACGGGCTCCTCGTCTTTGTCGAGCACCCAGCCCGAAATCATAATCTTGAGTTCGGGCAACTCGAAAGAATAGATATGGTCGAAGCCGCGGCCGTCGGTGCGGTTGGAGCTGAAGAAGCCCCACTCTCCCGTGCCGAAAGTTATGCCGAAATCATCGGCGGCAGAGTTCACGGGGGTGCCCATGTTGGTCACGCTCCAGCCTCCCGAGCGGGTGAGCTCTGCGCGGAAAATATCAAGACCGCCGTAACCCGGGTGCCCGTTGGAGGCGAAGTAGAGAACCGAATCGCTGCGGACGTAGGGGAACATCTCGTCGCCCGGCGTATTAATCCACTCGCCGAGATTCTCGAGCGAGCCTGCGCGCTCCTTGAGGTTTACGCGCCATATGTCGCGGCCGCCCTGGCCGCCCGGCATATCGGAAGTAAAGTAGAGCCAGTTACCGTCGAGTGATACCGCAGGGTGAGCATAGCTCGAGAGAGTATCGCTTGTTATCTCGAATTTTACGGGTGCGCTCCACTTGGCGTCGGAGCGCTGCGAGGTGTATATCTCCACGCCCGTATTCGATGCGGGCTCGCGTCGGGCACGGCTGAGGTACATTGTCTGTCCGTCAGGTGTGAACGACACCGCTCCTTCGTCGGCATCGGTGTTCAGTTCGCCTTCCACGGGCTCTGGGCGCTTCCACTCGCCTCGCTCATTTTTAACGGCGAACCATATATCGCCTTTTTTCATGCCCGTGATTTCGCTCTTGTTGTTGCCTGTTACTTTCTCGTTGGTTGATGTAAAGTAAATCTGTTCGCAAGAGTTATCGAGGAACATCGGCGAGTAGTCGGCACGGCGGGAATTGAAAAGCTTCGATTGCTTCACCACATAGCGCGTCGCCCCCTTCTTTTCGGCAGCCATTTCAGCCCCGGCGAGACCGTTTTCGGCTCTGAGGTCACCCGGTTTATATTCCAGGAAATCGCGGTATGCCTTTGCAGCCTCACGGTATTTACCGTCGGCAGCAAGAGCCTGCGCGAGCTTCAGATACAGAGTTGAATCGGCCACGCCATAGCGCAAGGCATTCTGGTAGGCTGCCGAAGCTCGTGCATACTGGCTGAGTTTGAGGTGGCAGTCGGCCATTTTAAAGGCGACCTCTCCGCGGAGCTGACGTTCCTCTTTCTTGGTGAGCTTGTTATAGACTTTGCGGTAGGTGCGCGCAGCGTCGTAGTACTCTCCGCGCGCCATCTGCTCGTCGGCGGTTGCAAGCTTGGGGCCGCGGCACGATAAAGCCGCCCCGGCCATGACAAGTGCTATTATATATAAGGTGAAGTGTTGCAGTCTCATAATAGAGCTAACGATAGGTTCACGTTAGATATTGCAAAATTACGCATTATTTTCGTAATTTTGCGGTATGAATACGGCATTTTGGATATCGCGCCGCCTGAGGCTTGGCAGCGGCGGGGGCAGCCCCGCGGCTGTTGTTATAGCTGTTGCAGGAGTGGCTCTTGCCTTGATGATAATGGAGTTTACCCTCGCCGTTGTGGTAGGATTCAAAGACGGTATCGAAGCCAAACTCGCGGGCTTCGACGCCCAGATTGCCGTGGCTGCACCATACTCTGCCGCCGAAGCTACCGAGCTGCCCTTTGTGACTCGCAGCCCTGAGCTCGACAGTATAATAAGCGCCAATGTACCGGCTAAGGCCGACATACGCATGGCCATGCGTCAGCCCGGGATGCTCAAGACCGACAGCGATTTTGAGGGTGTGATGTTTATAGCGCAGAGCGCCGACGCCCCCTTCACTTTCGAGAAAGCCAACATCACCGAGGGCTCGTGGCCCGATTTTGCAGCCGACTCGTGCGACAATAAAATCGTAATTTCCCGTGCGCTCGCCCGCAGTCTCGGTCTTGAAGTCGGCAGCCGCGTTTTCTCCACCTTTATCATAGGGCAGGATATAAAACTGCGTCGCCACACTGTGGCCGCGCTCTATGAATCGGACTTCGGCGAGTACGATAAGACGGTGGTCTACGGTTCTTTGCGTGCCCTGCAGCGTGTTGCGGGCGCAGGCTCTCTTCAAGCCCACAGCATAGACATACGCGGCCTCACGGAAGAGGAAATAGACCCCGTGGCGCAGCAGCTGCAGGTAGCCCTTGTAGATGCTATGGCCGACGGCATTCTCGACGAATACTGCAATGTGGGCAACATACACCAGACAGGCGCTCTCTATTACAACTGGCTCGCGCTCCTCGACACAAACGTTACGGTAATTTTCATACTCATGCTCATTGTGGCAGGCTTCACCCTCGTGTCGAGTCTCTTCATACTCATCCTCGAACGCGTGCGTACCATAGGCATACTCCGCGCCATAGGCGCCTCCAAACCCATGGTGCAAAGCATATTCACCGACATGGGCATGCGCATAGCCGCCCTTGGCATGCTCATAGGCAACCTGCTCGGCATAGGGCTGCTGCTGATTCAGAAACACACCTCGGCAATACCTCTCGACCCCGACATGTACTACCTCAACGCCGTGCCCGTGGAGATTCGCCCGCTGTGGTTTGTAATCCTCAACATCGGGGTAGCCGCAGCGGCGTGGCTCATACTCAATATCCCTGCCCGTTTTGCCGCCAATACCGACCCCGCACGAGCAATATCGCAGGAGTGACGCAAGGCTTCAACACTCCGGTTTCAAGGATATTTGCGGAGCTTTGGCCGGGGAGGCGTTCAACTTTTAGGGAACGTAATTGTTAAATAAACATAGAAAGGGAGTGCTCAGGTATGCACTCCCGCCAAAAATCATTACTTTTGCACATTAATTTAAAGTATAGTTAATTTAACCGAATGGCTCAGGACAAAGACTTACGTCAACTCATCATAGAAGGTATTCACGAACGCAAAGGCCGCGGCGTGACCGTGCTTGATTTATCAGAAATAGAATATGCGGGCGCCGCCTGCTTCATACTCGCCGAAGGCACCTCGGCCACCCAGACTGTGGCTATTGCCGAAAGCGTGGTGGAATACGTGCGCAAGGCATCGGGCATCAAGCCTTTCACTGTCGACGGCGACGACACCGGCGACTGGGTCATAATAGACTACGGGGATGTGTGGGTACACATCTTCCTGCCCGAGACTCGCCAGCGCTACAACCTTGAAGACCTGTGGAGCGACGCCGTGATAAGCCGCGTTGCCGACCTCGACTGATTCTCTCATCCTTAATGGCTTACCCACAGCCAAACCACAGCTCACATGCCAATTTTCCCTAATCCCAGCAATAACAGCAACGGCCCCGGCAACAACGGCGGCCAGAAAAGCCCTTTCAAGTTCAGCCTTTGGTGGATGTACGCCATTGTCACGCTTTTCTTGTGCGGCATTTTCTACTTCGACAATAACTCTGTGACCAAGAAGGTGAATTACAGCACCTTCGAGAAATATATCGAGCAGGACCACGGTATCAAGAAAATCGTGGTGTTCTCCGATAAGAAACTTGTCGAGGGCTACCTCACCGACTCTCTCGCACATGTGATATTCGCAGGCAACAACTATGCCTCGGGCAACGGCATCGACGCCAAAGTCGAAGCCAACATACCATCGGCCGACCGCCTCTCGCAGAAAATCGAGGAGTGGCGCGCCACAGGAGCCTTCGACGGAGAGATTGAATATGAGCAGACCAGCCCTCTGAGCGGCCTGCTGTGGTCGATACTGCCTTTCGCGCTCATGATAGGCGTGTGGTTCTACCTCATGCGCCGCATGTCGGGCGGCGGCAGCGGCTCGGGCGGAGGTGGCGGCATTTTCAGCGTCGGCAAGTCGAAAGCCATGCTCTTCGACAAGAACAACGCCAACAAGGTCACATTCCGCGATGTGGCCGGCCTCAACGAAGCCAAGACAGAAATCGAGGAGATTGTTGAGTTCCTCAAAAATCCCAAACGCTACACCAACCTCGGCGGCAAAATTCCAAAGGGCGCGCTTCTTGTAGGCCCTCCCGGAACGGGTAAAACACTCCTTGCCAAGGCGGTAGCCGGAGAGGCCGACGTCCCCTTCTTCTCAATGTCGGGTTCCGACTTCGTGGAAATGTTTGTGGGTGTAGGCGCCTCGCGCGTCCGCGACCTCTTCCGCCAGGCCAAAGAAAAGGCTCCGTGCATTGTGTTTATCGACGAAATCGACGCCGTGGGCCGCGCCCGCGGAAAGAACGCCGGCATGGGTGCTAACGACGAGCGCGAAAACACTCTCAACCAACTACTTACCGAAATGGACGGCTTCGGCACGAACAGCGGTGTCATAATCCTCGCGGCCACCAACCGTGCCGATATTCTCGACAAGGCCCTCATGCGCGCCGGTCGTTTCGACCGCCAGATATACGTCGATCTCCCCGACCTCCCCGACCGTGTGGAGATTTTCAACGTACACCTCCGCAAGATTAAAACGGCCCCCGGACTTGATGTTGACATGCTTGCAAGGCAGACCCCCGGTTTCTCGGGCGCCGACATCGCCAACGTGTGCAACGAGGCAGCCCTAATCGCTGCCCGTCACAACAAAGACAGCGTCGATACGGGCGACTTCAACGCAGCCGTCGACCGCATAATTGGCGGCCTGGAGAAGCGCAACAAGATTCTCACCGTCGAAGAAAAGAAGTCCATTGCCATACATGAGGCAGGCCATGCCACCGTTTCGTGGCACCTCCGCTACGGCAATCCGCTCGTGAAAGTTACTATCGTTCCGCGCGGAAAGGCTCTCGGCGCCGCCTGGTATATGCCTGAAGAACGTCAGATTGTGCCCTCGCAGGTGCTCCTCGACGACATCTGTTCGCTCCTCGGAGGCCGCGCCGCCGAAGAACTTTTCTTAGGCCGCATCTCTACCGGCGCTGCCAACGACCTTGAGCGCGTCACCAAGCAGGCCTATGCCATGGTGGTATATTATGGTATGAGCGACCGCCTGCCCAACCTCAGCTACTACGACTCCACCGGGCAGAACAGCATGTTCACCAACCCCTACAGCAACGACCGCGCCAAGATTATCGACGAGGAAGTGAGCCGAATCATCACCGAGCAATATGAGCGCGCCAAGGCCATACTCACCGAGTATGCCAAGGGGCATGCCGAGCTCGCCGAAACGCTCATTACCAAGGAAGTGATTTACACCGACGACGTTAAACGCATATTCGGCCCGCGCCAATGGACATCGCGCACCGACGAGCTCTTCGGCCATAAAGACACTTCGGAGACCGACGGCAGCAAAGAGCAGGGCCCGACTCCGCCCCCTATCGACGATGATGCCGACGTGCAGGATGTCGACGCCACCGAAGTCAATTCAACCACTCCCGAAAAATAAAGGTCATGACCAGCACACCCGAAAAACAGGAAACCCTCGACCGCCGCTACCTGCGCATGGCCCGCATATGGGCTGAGAACTCATATTGCATGCGACGCAAAGTAGGCTGCCTTCTTGTGAAAGACAAGATGATAATTTCCGACGGCTTCAACGGAACCCCCGCGGGCTTCGAGAACGTGTGCGAGGACAGTGAGGGCGTGACCAAACCCTATGTGCTCCACGCCGAGGCCAACGCCATAACCAAGGTGGCGCGGAGCAACAACTCCAGCGAGGGCTCGACACTCTACATTACGGCATCGCCCTGCCTGGAGTGCTCCAAACTGATAATACAGGCAGGCATACGGCGCGTTGTTTTCAACGAGCTCTACCGCCTCGCCGACGGCATTGACCTACTCAATCGTGCAGGTGTGGAATGTGTGCATCTGCCAATACCCGAAGACTAACCACCACAGCTTAATGAGCAAAAAATATCTCCTTTGGCTACCAATAGCCTGTTCGCTCTTCCTCATCGCCGGCATCTGGGCCGGTGTTTACTACGCCCGCAACGACCGTAACGCCGCCGCGCGCCAAAAACTCGACGAAGTATTCGACATCATTGGCCAGAGCTACGTCGACCCCGTGGATTTCGACAGCCTTGTGGAGCTCGCCATACCCGAGCTTCTGGCAAACCTCGATCCCCACTCCGCCTATATCCCCTATGCCGAACGCACGGCAGTGAACCGCGACCTCGAGGGCGCTTTCTCGGGCATAGGCATACAGTTCCAGATGATGAACGATACCCTCTATATCCTTGAGGTTATCTCCGGCGGTGCTTCCGAAGAGGCAGGCATCCTACCCGGCGACAGAATCATAGAGGTCGACGGCACCAACATTGCAGGTGTCGAGGTAAGTCAGGATAAGATTTTCGACATGCTCCGCGGCCCTGAGGGCACCGAAGTCAAGGTCAAAATCAAGCGCAACAACTCCCCCGCCCCGCTCACCTTCAACCTCACCCGCGCCCAGGTGCCGGTGTCGCCTATCGACGCCTCGTATATCATAGCCGACACCATAGGCTACGTGCGCCTCGGCAAGTTCTCTGAAAGCACTTATCCAGAGATGCTCACCACCTTGGCCCAGCAGCGCTACGACGGCGCCAAAGCCTTTATCCTCGATCTCCGAGGCAACGGTGGCGGCTACATGAACCCTGCCGTTCTCCTCGCCAACGAGTTCTTCGGACCCGAGCATATTATCGTAGGAACGAAAGGACGCACCCGCGCCGACCACCAGATACTGTGCTCCGACGGCACTGGCGCTTTCCGCGATGAGAAAATAGTGGTGCTTGTCGATGAGTTCACCGCCAGTTCAAGCGAGATTCTTGCCGGCGCTATCCAGGATAACGACCGCGGCCTCATAGTAGGGCGCCGTACCTTCGGCAAAGGCCTCGTGCAGCGCTCCTTCGAGCTGCCCGACTCCAGCGAGTTCCGCCTCACTGTGCAGCGCTACTACACACCCTCGGGCCGCTGCATACAGAAAACCTACCGCCCCGGCCACAACAGTGAGTACGCCACCGAAATTTTCGACCGCTACGACCGCGGAGAGATTTTCAGCGCCGACAGCCTCAAGGTTGACTCTACCCTGATTTTCACCACCACAACAGGCCGCATGGTGTACGGCGGCGGTGGTATCGTGCCCGACATCTTCGTGCCCTCTGACACCACCAACGTAACTTCTTACTTTGTGAAAGTTGCCAACGCAGGCCTGCTGCGGAAATTCGCCTACGAGTACGCCGACCTCAACCGCCCGCGACTCACCGAGAGCCGCGACACCCGCGAGCTTCTTTCCATGCTTCCGTCCGACAACGTGCTTCTGCAGTCGTTTGTCAACTACGCTTCCGCCAAAGGCGGCATAGCTCCGCGCTGGTACTACATCAACATTTCGGCACCGTTGATTGTTAATCAACTGAAAGCCCTCATAGCCCGCGATATCGTGGGGCTCGACGGCTACTTTGAGATAATCAACGAAAGCGACCCGGTGGTGGTCGAAGCGGTGCGTCAGCTCAACACCGGCGGCGCCGATTTCCCTCTCACCGACGAATAAACTGAAACTGCAGAATGAAAAAAGAAGACATACGCGCCCGGGTGCGAGCCCGCAAAGCAATGCTTGACGATGCCGAACGCTTCGCCGCCGCCGAGCGTGTTTTTTCATCGCTCGCCTCTATGGCGGCGTTCACCATGGCTCGCAAGGTGCTCATGTATCACTCACTGCCCGACGAGCTCCACACACATGCTTTCCTCGACCGCTGGTCGGCAGAGAAGGAGTTCTACCTCCCGCGCGTCAACGGTCTCGACCTTGAGATACTGCCCTATTCGCGCTCGCGCACTCACCTCGGGGCTTTCCATATCGAGGAGCCCGACGGCGAGGATACCGCCGACGTTGCCGACATGGACCTCATCGTTGTCCCGGCAGTGGCGTACGACCGCAGCGGTAACCGTGTGGGTCGCGGAAAGGGGTATTACGACCGTCTGCTTAGCCGCGCTAAGGCTCTAAAAGTAGGCGTTTGCTACGACTTCCAATTGTTCGACGCAGGCGAAATCGAAGCCGAGGAACACGATGTTTCGGTCGACTTTATCATAGCCGACGGCAACGGAATTATAAGAATAGTTAAGAGTTAGGAGTTAGGGGTTAGGAGTTAGGGGTTAGGAGTTAAAGCTTAGCACCCCATTTTTAATTTTTGCTGCCCTTATTTCTCTCCCGCATCCCGGTCAAGAGGCGAATATAGGAAAAACTTTTGGCCGTCACGCATAAAACTTTGCTCAGCATAATCCCTGCCCATGTAGTTTACTACGGGGCGGGGATATTCCGTTCTATACGCCCTATTCTCCACGCCGGGGAGTTGCTCTGTCGCAACAATGGCCTCGCCCACACGCAGAGGTTCGGAGAGCGATTGAAGATGGATGTTTTTGAGCGCCTCGGGTAAAACGACAAACGGTTTGCCACCGCCCAAAATAGATGATATGCGGAAGGTGTAGTAAGTGTCGTCGGCATCAGGCACCCCGTGGGTTTTGCGCAGCAAGTACCAAGGGAGAGCAGGCTCGTTGGTGTAATCGAAATATATGGTGCCGTCGGCCGATTTGCTGTAAAGTTCTAAAGCCCGGCGCGTCTCCGTGCCTAACCGTGCCTGCCAAACTGCAAGCGCTGTGTAATGGGCGCCCACAACGACGGCCAAGCCTATGGCAACAACCTTGGTAAGCTGCGCCGAGCGCACATGTATATCATATGACCGGGCCCAACGCACAAGAGCCATCAGGGCAAATACCTGCCCGAACCACCCGGGACGCCCGGCATAGCGGGCGATAATCATAAAGAATAGCGAAGAGAACGCTGCCAGTGCGAATATGAGCCATGGACTGTAGATGAGTGCCACGAGCCGCTTGCGGTCGGCAATAAGCATGTAGAGTGTCACAGCCGCCAGAATCAAAACATAAAAGCCGGAGCCTGCCAGTATCGCCTGCAGACTGTCGGGCTCAAGCAAAGCGTCCATATTGCGGTAATTGCCGGGCGCGAGGAGGGTGAAAACGGCGCCTCCGCAGATGAACAGAATCATTAGCCAATTCCTCCAAGCCATACGCCTGAAGTTAAGCGCGGCGTAAACCACAAGACCGAGAGCTGCCGTGCAGCCCGAAGCCTCGTGCATACCGGCGGCCAAAGCACAGAAGCCGAGCGCGGGCACCAATTTCCACCACACCAAGGGGCGCCTGCTTATTGCAAGCCACAGAGCGGCAAGGCAGAAGGCAGTGGCCCATACATAGTTATACTGCGTGACGAACTCCATCCACAAAGCATCCCATCGCAAGGTGAAGGCCGCTGCGGCAATCACGGCTAAGGACCACAGCAGAGAGGGGCGGTGGGAGCCTTGGCACCACTTCACTATCATCCAAAACATCAGCGCGGTGCATGCTCCGCAACACAATGCGTTGGCCCACAGCGGCATAATGGCAAGCGGCAGTGGGTTGAGCAGGTCGGCCAGGCGAGAGTTCGACCAGTGCCAATGCAGTTTGTAGTGATAGATGAGGCTGTCGAGCGATGTGCAATCCTGCAGGAAGTAATGCCTGTAGCCGAGGTCATCACCCGTAAGAGGCATGTAAAAGGATACAAAAACATACACCACCCCTATGAAGATTATGAGGGCTGCAGGGAGGGCTGTGGAGGCACGCAGGCGTGTCATACTTTGTCGAGGGGTTTACGCGGGCATCCGAGCTTCACGAAAGCCGAGGGGGTGAGGCCTGTCACGGTCTTGAACTGACGCGAGAGATGCGCCGCACTCGAGTAGCCGGCAATATCGGCAATCTCATCGAGCGAACGGCCGCCATAGGAGAGCAGCTCCTTTACCCGCTCCACCTTCTGTGCTATATGGTATTTTTCGATAGTGCGCCCCTCAACCTGCGAGAAGAGGCGGCTCACAGCGTCGTACGATACTCCAAGTTGCTTTTCGATACAAGCCGAAAGCTTGAAACGGCACTCAGCCTCGTTACGCACGTGGTGCATCACGGCTATCTTAGCGCGCTCCACGAGGTCGGCGGCGGGGTCGGAGACACGGGCAAAACCAAGTTCGCGCAGGCCGGCATCGAACGATGCCAAGGCGGAATCAGAAAGAGGGGCAGCAAGCTCTACAGTGCCAATATCCACAGCAGGATTCTCAACGCCGAGCGAGGCGAGCACAGCCTTGACCGCAGCCACGCATCGCTCGCACACCATATTTTTAATTCGGTAAATCATTTGTATCGGAAGTAAAGTATAAACAGAGCGGTCGCGCCTATAATACCGCAGGGAATACCTACGAGGGCAGGCGACGCCAGACCGAGGCCATGGCCTATGGCAGCACCGCCGAGCCATGCCGACATTGCATTAGATACATTGAAAGCTATCTGTATGCCTGCGCCCCCGAGCATCTCACCGCCTTTGGCGTAGCGCACAATGAGGTACTGCAGCGGGCCGCCTATGCCAAAGAGGCAGGCGGTACCGATAAATAGAAGTACCACCGAAGGCAGTTTATCGGCGGCAAAGAAATACATCGCCGTCATGGCGGCAATAGCCAGCAGAGCGAGGTTGCCAGTAACGAGAGGCGCGGGATGGCGGTCGCTGAGTTTCCCGGCTATGAAATTTCCTATAACCATGCCGAGGCCGGCAAGCATCATAATCCACGTCATATCAGGGGCAGAGAAGTGAGCCACGCGGGTCATAATAGGGTCCACATAGCTCAGAAGCGGATATACCGATGCCTGCCCGAAAAACACACCTGCGTAGATAAGCCAGGGCTGCGGTTTTGAGAGGAAAGCAAACTGGCCGCGCATGCCTCGGTCAGGCAGTGCGTCGAGCACGGGCACCCACGCGCGGATTCCGATGTAGGCCAACAGACCTATGAAAGCCACTATGCCGAAGGCCGCGCGCCACGAGAGGACGTCGCTCACAAATGTGGCACCGGGCACACCAACGACGTTTGCCACCGTCATGCCTCCCACCATGATAGCCACAGCTTCGGCACCACGGCCTTTATCGGCAAGGCGCGAGCAAACTATAGCGCCGGCGCCGAAGAACGCACCGTGTGGCAATCCGGCAATGAAGCGGGCGGCAAGCAACATGCCGTAAGAAGGAGCTACCGACGCCAGTGTATTGCCTATAACAATAAAGGCTGCAAGGAGTTGCATAACCCTTTTCAAAGGCATGCGACGTATGAGAATAAGGCCGGGCGAACCTACGGCTACGCCTGCCGAATAGGCCGAGATGAGACTTCCGGCCTTCACAATCGACACATCGAGCCCCTCGGCCACATCGCCAAGGAAGCCCATCATGCCAAACTCTGCGATACCCAAAGCAAAAGTACCGACAGCGAGTGCAATCAGACTCTTTTTCATCTATAAAAACTGTACCTGAAAATCAGAAATTACCTTCGAGGATTTGGAAATCGTCGGCATCGGCCGCAACAGGGAAATTGCGCCTGAAAGTTGCCTGGCTCTCACGGCTGAGGTCGGCAACTATAAAAGGCCCCTCGGCACGGGCTGCCGGATAGCCGCGGCTGTCGAAAACGAAAGACAGCCCCGAATAATCGCCATAGGCGTCGGCACCTCCGCGGTTGGCTCCGGCCACACAGCACTGGTTCTCGATAGCGCGGGCAATGAGCAGATGCTCAAAAGCGTAGCCGCGACTATTGGGCCAGTTGGCCACTACGAGAAGCAGGTCGTAGCTGTTGGCACGGCAGCGGCACCATACGGGGAACCGCAGGTCGTAGCACACAATCATGGCTATATTCCAGCCACGGAAGCGCACCACCGGCAGAGGGTCGGTGCCGGGAGCAAAAATCTGAGCCTCGCGGCTGAGAGAGAATAGGTGACGCTTGTCGTAGAAAGTCTCCTCGCCCGAGGGTTCTATGAAGAAAGCCCTGTTATATACCTTAGGAGGCGTAGAGGCAAGGTAGCTGCCTGCTATCGCCACAGAATATTGGCTTGCGAGAGCCTTTATGCAGTCAATGGTCGCGCCGGTGTTACGCTCGGCGAGGTCTTTCATCAACTCGGGGTCATCGGTATAGCCGGTGGAGAAAAGCTCGGGGAGCACCACAAGGTCGGTGCCCTCGGGGAGGTTCTTCATGGCCTCGGTGACGGCGGCGATGTTGGCCTCCTTGTCGGCCCACTTTATGTCGAGCGGCAGCAGGGCTATTCTGAAACGGTCGGTAAGCCTGTTCATTCGGTAGAGAACTTATCGGGGTTAATGCCGGTGAATGGAGCGTAGAAATCTTTGACGGCGCGGATGTCGGCGTCAATATCCCCGCTCGGGGTAAATGTGCGCTCAATCATAATGGTTTTCGTGGCAGCGTCGATGGCGCCGAGGGCGATAGGCACGCCCGTGTTGAGCGCTATGTGGAGGAAACCCGTGTGCCACTTGGAGGTTCGGCTGCGTGTTCCCTCGGGAGTTATTGCAATAGTGAGGCGCGTGGCGGCATTGAATTTCCCGGTCATGAAAGCTGTGAGCGACGCGCTCCCGGGTCGCTTGCGGGGCACGGCAATGCCTCCAATGGCTCGGAAAAAGCAACCCAAGGGCCAGAAGAACCAGGTTTCTTTCATGAGAAACCCGGCTCTGCGGCCCACAGAGAGATAGGCGAGTTCACCGAGTATAAAATCCCAGTTGCTTGTGTGGGGAGCCACACAGATAATGCACTTGGGATAATCGGGGACGGTGATACTCACCTTCCAGCCGAACAGCTTGAGCAGTCGTCCGGCGAAATTCATTCAGCAGCGGCTTTCTTGATTTCAGCTTTGACGTCTTCGGGAAGAGCGGCGTTCATGCGCTTAACGATGTTGACGACGGCTTCATCGAAGTTATCGAGGAGCTTGGTGTATGCTGTTCCGAAGTAAGCGCGGCGTGCTTTCTTATATTCGGCGCGGTTCTCGAAATCGCGGGGAGCCTTGTCGAAGGCTATAGTTGCTTTTGCGAGAGTGTCGGCCTGGAGACCGGCGATGTCGGCAACGATGTCGTGTACGGTCTTGCGGTCGATAGTGGGGAAAGCAGCGCGTGCGAAGATTATTTCGGCTGCGAGAGCGCCGCAGGTATTGCGGACGAATTTTTTGAGCTGACGTTTTGTTGCCATATCAGTTTTTAGTTAAGGGGTTGATAGATAGGAGTATTTTTCGGAGAGCGGGAATAGTAGGAGGAATGATTGCAGCATGGCGGCTACCGCTCATAAAACGGGTTAGCTGCACAGGAAGTTCGATAGCTGCGCCCGTGATGCCCGTCATGATGTCGAGCTGACGCGCCGGATGACCGGTGGCGAAAATAACCTTCGGGCCGGGTAGACCCGACTCGACAGCTGCGCTGAAAGCCATGGCTCCATGAGGGTCGATGGTGTAGTTGCAATGGCGTCGCAGCAGGTTTACGGTATCGGCAATGGCGGTGTTGTCGACCGGCGGTGCCACGGTGATGTCGGCATTGAGGGCCGCAAGGTCGCCACCGTATAGCCACGAGAGGCGCGGCCACGACGAGGGGTAAGCCATATCGGTAGAGGGCGCAAGCGTCGGCACCGGTGCGTTGCCCGGAACAGGTTCGGAGCCCTGCAGAAGATTGCGGAACTGGTTGTTGGCGTTCGTTGCCGCAATAAGAGTACCCGCGGGAAGCCCCATGCGGCGTGCGATAGCGGCGGCTACGAGGTTGCTGCCGTTTCCACACGGTATTGAGTATATGGCCCTTGCGGCATCTTTCACACCCTGAGAGGCAAGGCGCGCGTAGGCATACATGGCAAAACTCACCTGCGGTATGAGGCGTGCGATATTTATAGAGTTTGCAGCCGTGATATTGAAGTCGGCAAGCGAGGGCTCGGCGAGCGACTTGAGCAACAACACCTTGCAGTCCTCTATAGTTCCGGCGACCTCCACGGGGTGTATATTTCCGCCGAGCGATGCGAAGAGCGAAATCTGGCTGCGCGAGAGGCGTCCGCGTGGATAGAGCACGATGACATCGACCCCGGGCTCATTGAGGAACCCGCTCGCTGTGGCGGCGGCAGTGTTGCCCGTGCTTGCCACAACTACGGTTCGGCGCTTGGCGGGCGCGGTAAGGCGCAGTATACCTGCCATGAAGCGGGCGCCGTAATCCTTGAAGGTGAGCGAAGGGCCATGGAAGAGCTCCAAGGCATAAAAATCGTCGTAGAGGTGTCGCAGAGGGATATCGACGGCAAAGGCGTCGTCGACCACGGCCTTGAGAGCCACGCTGTCGAGGTCGTCGCCGAGCAGTGTATCGGCCACCACGAAAGCAATCTCGCGGAGATTCATCTCGGCGATGTTGTTGAAGAGAGCAGCGGGTATTCGGCGCACCTCGGCAGGCATGAGCTGTCCGCCGTCGGGCGCCATACATGTGTCGACAGCCTCTGCCAATGTCAATTGGCTGCCGCTGCCTTTTGTAGATACGAATTTCATTTCAGACCTGACGCTTTAGAAAAGAGACAGTTGAGCATCGTTTTCGGGTTTACGGGGTTTGCGCGGTGGCTCCTGATAGCCAAATTCGGCATCGGATGCCAGGAGCGGGCTGACTTCGCCGGGGAGAGGTTCGGAGACAAACCACTCGGGTACTTCAAAATCGTCTTCGATAGCGGCGAGATTGTCGGCGCTGATCTTGGGAGAAGCGGCCTGCGGCTTTTCGTCAGAGAAGGCAAAGAGCCCCTCGTTGGCAGCCCCGCGGGCGGCGTTGAGAGCGGCGTCGAGCTGCTCGCGCAATTTCTTGTTGTTCGCTTTGAGGCGGCTTATGCGCTCGTCGCGCTTGCGTATCATGCTTTCGACCTGCGACATCTGCTCCTGAATCTCTGCTACCGACGCTACAATCTTGCGTGCTTCGGCAAGCGATTCCTCGGCCTCGCGATGCGCGTCGCGCTCGGTGGCATATTGAGTCTGAAGGTCGTTATACATACCTTGCGAGAGTTCCTGTTGAGTGCGGAGGTCGGCGAGAAGGCCGTCGACGGCAGCTTTCTCTTCGGCAATCGTCTTGTTGGTTTCGGCAAGCTCGGCAACACGGGCTTCGAGCTCAGCGGCTTTTGCGAGAGCTTCTTTCTCGCGGGCGAGAACGGCCTCGTGCTCGGCAGGGTCAACACCCTGCACTGCGGATTGAGCCTCGGCAGGCGCTCCCGATGCAAGTTGCGCGCGCAGTTGCTCTATTTCTTTCTGCAGATCCTCTACCACGCCCGGCTGTATGTCGGCCACCTTGAGCTTGTTCATGAGGCTGCGGCGCTCGAGTTCATACTGCTCGCGCTCTGCCTCGGCAGCTGCCAGCTGCGACTCGAGGTCGGTAACGCGGTCAGCGAGAGCACGGCGGCGGCGGTCGGCGCTGAGCTGCTGTTCGCGGAGCGAAGTACGCTGTTGCTCAATCTGCTGCATGTCGGAGCGGAGGCGTTCCGACTCGCGTCTTGCGTTTTCGGTAGCGCCCTTGAGCTTGGCCTCGGCATACTGCTCGGCCACAAGCATGAGGCCGTTGAGATAATCGTCGACACCCTTGTCGATAGCTTCGGCAAGGCGTTTCTGTTGCTTGTCGGCGTCGACACTCTCGCGCAGGAAGTCGGGCAAACTCTCATTGAAAATCGCCACGGCTCCGGCAAAAATTTTCTGCTTTACAGCAGGGTCAATCTCGGGGAGCGTGGGCACATCGGAGAGGCCTTCGACAGCCTCCTCCTGCTTTTCCTCGGCAGGAGCCTCGGCAAGGGCGAGAGGGGCGTCGTCGACATCGTCGGCAGTTTCATTATCATATTCGGCATCCGGCCCGAAACCGAAAGCACGTTTTATGGCAGAGAAAACACTCATGGCAAGAAGTCGGGTTTGGAGTCGGTCTGGCGGCTGAACTCCGGTTTAAGAATTGTTGCGAGCCCCGAGCGCCCGTTTATGGCAATGGCGAGGGGACTTGAAAGAGTAATCATCCTCACCCGGCCGTCGTCGTAGTCGGCAGGCAGGGAGTCGAGGAAAGCGGAGTCGTAGTAAGAGCCGTCGTTGGCGCGCGGGTCTACCGTGAGATAACCGACTCCGAAAGAGGTGAGATTCTGAAAAAAATGTGTACCCTGGCTCGGCTCTACACGGTACGCCCCCGTGGCTGCTTCCACAATTACGCGGGCAGCCGAGATATCGGCCCAGCGAACGGGAATACCGAGAGCGGCGTCGGAAGAGCCCCAGCGGCCCGGGCCTATGAGGATGTAGCCGCGGCCTTCGGCTGCGAGCTTGTTGTTGAGGTCACGGATAACATCGACCAGGGCGCGGTTGTTCGATGAATCGAAAGCATCGGGACGCACGTAAACAATAGTGCGCACGCCCTCTATCATTCCATTGCCGAGGGCGGTGGTACTCCGCAGTATGAGTTCGTTGTCGGGGCAGTCGAGCACATCGTCGTTTATAAGATTCTTCTTATCAATGATAGGCCTGATCTGGAGCCAGTAGAGATGTCCTTTGATACCTTCGGCAGCCGGGCCGGGAAGGATATTCCCGGCAAACTCAATCTCCACAGGGCGCTGCATGGCGCTCTGGCCCTGCTTCAACATAAAGTCGAGAGCGTCGGCGAGGGGCAGTGCGCGGTCGCGGAGTATGTTTGTAAACGTCACCACACGGCGCCCACGGCCGGCATCGTAGTCGTTGAGGATACCGTCGAGGGCGTTATATGTCGATACCATATATCGCAGCGCACCCGTTCCGGCAAAGTCCTGCACGCTCTTTTTCACAAGATTTGAGCCTTCGTCGAGCTGAGCCGAGAAGTCGGCGTCTTCGCCCGAGCGGAGAGCGAGGAGGTCGGTCTGCGTGTCGCGCAGGGCAAGGTCGAGAGTCGAGGTCTGGAGCACGTGGCCGGGATGCCGGGGAGAGAAACGCAGGCCTCTGCCGCCGTCGACAATATGTTTGCCCAGCCCCACGGCGATTTCAACGACGCCGTCGTCGATAGTCTCGTCGCCGAGCGGGTAGTAGTTGAGCGAGCGGCCCACTCCTGCGAAAGAGGGGAAGTAACAGTCGCCGCGGTCCTCACCGACAACCTCCTGGATAATCACGGCCATTTTTTCCTGGTCGATGACATTGCTGGTGGCCGTCATATAGCTCTTGCTTGCGGCATAAAATACCGAGGCATACACGCCTTTGACAGCATCGGTGAGCCACTTCAGGCGCTTCTCGGTCTCGCTCGAGAAGGGCACCATATAGGTGGCATAAATACCGGCGAAGGGCTGGTAATGGGAGTCTTCGAGCAGACTCGAACTGCGCACGGCAAGCGGGCGGTCGACAACGTCGAAGAGAGCGACAAAGTCCTCGCGCACGCGGTCGGGGAGCTTTGCGGCGAGAAAAGCGCGGAGTATATCTTCGTCGGAGGCATCGCTGAGAGCGAGCGGATAGAGGTCGTTGACAGCCATGAACTCGTCGAAGATGTCGGTGCAGAGCACCACGGTACGCGGTATCGAGATAGTGATACCGTTGAAATTATCGCACTCGGGATTCTTCTTGATAATTGAATCGACGAAAGCGAGACCGCGCCCTTTGCCGCCAAGACTACCCTGCCCTATTCGGGCGAAGTTGGAGTAATGGTCGAAGCGGTCTTTCTCGAACACGGCCACCACGCCGCGGTTCTTCATCTTGCGGTACTTTACAATGAGGTCGAAGAGGAGCTGCTTTACGGCGGGAGCCTCTTCTATGCCTGTGAAGCGGTGCTGCTTGACAACATCGGCAATAGGGAAGAGCGCGCGGGAGTAGAACCAGCGCGAGATATCGTTGCGTGAGGCATGGTAGAGAAGCGATTCGGCAGGGATGTCGAACACTTTCTGCTGCATGTCTTTCAGATTCCGTATCACGGTAATCGGCTCGCCCGTCTGCGGGTTGCGTATAATGAAATCGCCGAAGCCGAAATTATCCATTATGGCCTTGCCGAGGTCTACGGGCAGCTTCTTGGAGTTCTTGTCGATGAAGATTCCGCCGAACTCCTGCATGTGAGCGGCGTTCTCGCTCTCCGACGACTCTATGATAATGGGCAGGTAGGGGTCAATGCTCCTGAAATAATTGGCGAGACGGATACCGGCCTGCGGGTCTTTAACGCCGCCGCGGCTGAACGATACGTCGCTGATTACGCCAAGCATCTTGTGGCCGTATTTGCCATAGAGCTCCACGGCCTCCTCGTAAGTGCGGGCGAGCATGACCTTGGGGCGTCCGCGCATGCGCAGCATCTGCTCGTGCTGGTTGAGCGCCTCGGTGGAGAAGAGCATCGACTGCTTGAGCAGGAACTTGTATATATGGGGGAGAACCGATGAGTAGAAGCGCACGGAGTCCTCGATGAGGAGTATTGCCTGCACGCCCACTTCGGTGATGTCGTTGGCGTTGAGGCGGTCTTCGAGAAGCTTGATTATTGCCAGGAGCAAATCCATGTTGCCGAGCCAACTGAATACGTAGTCGACATTAGAGAGGTCTTCGTTGGCAAGTCGGCGCGACACCTCTTTGCTGAAAGGTGTGAGCACCACGAGCGGCACAGAGGGGTGTGCGGCTTTGAGGAGCGCGGCGCCGTCGAAGGTATCCGAGAGGTCGCCACCTGGCATGGCCACCACGAGGTCGAAAGGCTTCTGCTGCATCAGCGCGAGCGCCTCGGCCATGGTCGAGACTCGTGCAACACGTGGGGGAGAGCTGAGGTTAAGAGCCACATACTCATTGTATAGCTGCTCTTCGACACGCCCGTCTTCCTCCATCATAAAGGCATCGTAAGGCGAGGCAATAAGCAGCACGTTGAACACACGATGCTGCATTAACGCCTGGAAGGAGGTTTCCTTCAAGTACATCTTGCTGAGGGCTTCCTCATTCATAAGGGCAAATTTACTAATTTTTTTCGGAGCTACGGCAAATGTGCCCCGAAAAATATGCCATGCTACTTATAAAGGAAGCGACGGATAGAGCGCTTGGGTGTTTTCTCGAACTCCTCGGGCATAATCTCTATGGCCTGCACCTGCTCGTAGGGAGCAACGAGCTTATTGAGACTCCTGCGGTTCGATTCCATGGCCTCGGCGAGAGCGTCGGCATCGAGGGCGTCGCGCGACACCTGGTCGGCATCGGGGTGACAAAGCGCAACAAGTTTTCCGTCGCGCTCAATCACAAGGCACTCGTTGACGTAGGGCATATTGCTGAGCTTAGCCTCAATTTCCTCGGGGTAGATATTCTGCCCGTTGGCCGAAAGAATCATGGTCTTGTAACGGCCACGGATATTCACGGTGCGGTGAGCCGGAGCACCGAGCCAGCCCATGTCGCCGGTGTGGAGCCAGCCCTCGGAGTCGAGGGCGGCGGCAGTGGCCTCGGGGTTCTTGTAATAGCCGCTCATAACATTTAGACCGCGCACGAGAATCTCACCCTGCGGGCCTCCCTGAGGCGATAGCCCGAGGGTATCATCGGCCGCTATCGAGGCTTCCATTATGTGGTTGAGCGTACGCCCTGCCGAGCCGGGTTCGAAGCGGCGCCATGGCGAGTAGCTGATCAGCGGGCCGCACTCGGTCATGCCATAGCCGACGGTGAAGGGGAATTTTATGCGATGCAGAAACTCCTCAACCTCATAGTTGAGAGCCGCTCCACCTACTATCACCTCTTCAAACGAGCCGCCGAAAGCCTCCACGAGCTTGCTGCGGATAATGCTGTAGAAAGCCTTGTCGAGCATGGGCACAGCCAGAACCCAACGCACGGGTTTGCGGGTAATCTGCGGCACCACCACCTTGCGGTAGATTTTCTCAAGGATGAGCGGCACGCATATTATAAGCGAGGGGCGCACCTGCTTGAGTGCTTTCAGGAGTATGGCCGGTGTGGGTGTCTTGCCCAAGAGGGTTATGTGCGAACCCACGGCGAGGGGCACGAGCATATCGAAAGCGCAGCCGTAGGCATGTGCCAACGGCAGGAACGACAGCGCACGCGAGCCCTGGTAGTGGAGCTTGGAGCGGATGCCGAACACCACGTTGCCGCGGAGATTGTCGAGCGAGAGCATGACTCCCTTTGAGAAGCCCGTTGTGCCCGACGTATAGTTTATGACAGCCACCGAGTCGCCCGGCAGGCGCGGATAGCGGATATCGGCTGTAGAAAAGCCCTCGGGATAGCGGGAGCGCATGCTGCGCGTGAGCCCCGAGACTATGGTGCGGTGCGAAGTGGGCCCGCGCCGACCGCTTTTCTTTATCAGCTCGCGCTCGGCAATCACCGTGCGCGTGTTCAGCGATACCACTACCCTCACCTCGGGCAGCTCGTCGTAATTTATCGTCTTGAAAATATCGTCGGCGATAAAAAGTGCGACGGCGTCGGAGTGGTTTATGATATGTGTGGCGTCCGACGGATTGAAATCGTGGAGCACCGGCACAATCACGGCGCCATAGGTTATGGTGCCTATGAAAGTTATAACCCAGTTGGGGGTATTCTTGCCCACGAGGGCTATCTTGTCGCCTTGTTTTATACCTGCGGTCTCGAAGAACAGATGCAGCCTGGCGATACGCCTGGCCACATCGAGATATGTGAGGGTTTTGCCCGTAACATAGTCGGTGAGGGCAGGCAGAGCGTGGTTATCGGCGAAAGAGTGCGCGTAGATAGCCAGCAGGTCGTCGTACGGCGGATTGCAGTATGGTTCTTCGAAAGTGTACAAAACTCAATTGTTTTTCAGTGCATGCTTGATGTCGTCGAAAATCTCTTCGACGGTGCGGTTGCCGTTGATTTTGCGATACTGGTTCTTGGCGGTATAGTAGTCTTTGAGCGGGGAAGTCTGCTTGTGATAAACTTCGAGACGCTTGCGGATAGTATCGAGGTTGTCGTCGGCACGGCCGCTTGTCTTTCCGCGCTCTATCATGCGGCGCACGAGTTCGTCTTCGTCCACCTCAAGGCCAACCACGGCATGAACCTCTGTGCCGAACTCCTCAAGGAGCGAAGCAAGAGCCTCGGCCTGCGGAATGGTGCGGGGGAAGCCGTCGAAAATCACGCCCTTCTCGATGAGCTCGGGGTTCTGGTGAAAGAGGTCGGCGAGAACCTCGACCATCAGTTCGTCGGGAATAAGAAGACCCTGCGATATAAACTGGTCGGCTACCTTGCCGAGTTTAGTACCACGGGCGATATTGTCGCGGAGGAGTTCTCCGGTAGAGATATGATGAAGACCGAATTCTTCGATGATACGGTCGCTTTGGGTACCCTTACCGCTGCCGGGGGCACCGAAGATCACTAAATTCATTGTTCCTTGAGGATATAGATATCGTTAAGATTTCGAGCCTTGCCGTTGAGGTCGAGGCCATATCCGATAATAAACTTTGTGGGGATGCTGAAACCGACATAGTCGGGTTTAACGGGACGGACGAGTGCGTCGGGCTTGAAGAGCAAGGTGGCGATTTTGATTTCGGCAGGCTTGTGCTTGCTGAGATCGTCGACGAGGCGGTAGATAGTATTGCCGGTGTCGACAATATCCTCGACGATAATCAGGGTACGACCCTCGATATCCTCACCAAGACCGAGAACTTCTTTTACGGCGCCGGTAGAAGAAGTGCCTTCGTAGCTCTTCAGCCTTATGAAAGTGATTTCGGCATCGATGCTCTCTACGGCGCGGAAAAGGTCGCTTGCAAAAGGAAATGCCCCGTTGAGCACACACACAAACAGGGGCATTTTTCCTGCGCAATCGCGCACTATTTCTTTACCGAGTTCTTCGACACGGGCGGCAATATCGGATTTTGAGATATAGGGCTCGAATGTAAGGCCCTCGTAAGTCACTTGTTTCATTATTGCTGTGAGAAATAAATTGCGCAAAGTTAATGATAATTTTGCAACCTCGCAAACGTATTTTTTAATAAAAAAAGAAATACATATAGGCAGAAAAGGCTTAACTTTGTAGTCTAAAAAGCTAAACTATGAAAAGATACAGGCGCCGCCGCGGGGTTGGCGGATTAAACCTTGCATTCGACAGATTTCTCTCATGGTCGTTCATCACAGTGTTCGGCATAACGCTGGCAGTGACTGCGCTGCTCTTTATCACCCTGGTATACGGCTTCAAGTTTTTCGGCAGCGACGTGAGCCTCGTGCGGGCTTTCATTCAGCTCACCAACCCCACGGAGTGGCACTCCGAAGGCCTCACCGGGTGGAACGCCGGAGCTTTGGTGATACTCAATCTATTCGGTATGTTTGTGGTCAACGGCCTTGTGCTCACCTTCCTCATAAACTGGGTGTCGGGGCGGCGCGACAAGAGCGAGAAGGGCCAGGCGCGATACCCCAATGTCACCGCCGGGAAATTCACGGTGATTATCGGCGGCCACAGGATAGTGCCCTCGCTGGTGCACAATATCTTCAAAGATGAGGCCGACGACAGCCAATTCATACTCATACAGACGCAGAGCAACGTTGAACGCCTCCGCAAGGAAATTTTCGCCGAGATTGCCGACAGCAACCTGCGTAAACACATTATTATATATTCAGGCGACCGCACATCATGGCACGAACTCGCCGACCTGAGGCTCGAACGGGCGCGTGCAGTGTATATCGTGGGCGAGTCGCCGATTATCGACGGCACCAGCCATGACGCCCTAAACCTCAAGTGCTGGAAACTCATCAACAGCAATATAAAAGGCTCTCGCGACCCCGGCAAGAAGACGCCGTGCCACATAATGTTTGAGTATCAATCGACCTTCACCGCCTTCCAGATGGCCGACCTGAGGGCCGAGGACAGCGCCATATTCCGCTTTATCCCCTTCAGTATCTACGAAACCTGGGCACAGCAGGTGCTCGTAGGTCAGGCAGGTACCGGTTCGCCTTACATTCCGCTCGACGGCACCGACGGCCTCAGCGTGTCGTCGCACCAGCGCGTACACCTTATTATAATAGGTATGTCTAAAACCGGCATGGCAATGGCTCTGCAGGCCGCCCATATAGCGCACTACCCCAACTTCGACAATCCCCATGCCGGACGCCCCCGCACCCTCATAACGTTTATCGACCGCAACGCGCGCCGCGAGATGCTGTTTATGATGGGGCGCTACCGCGAGATTTTCCAGCTTGCACGCTGGCGATACGTTAAGGCTCCCGAAGGCGTCAAACCCGGCGACGGCGGCTCGTGGAAGATATACGACAGCCAGACCGACATGAACGCGCTCACCAACGCCGATTACCCCTGGGAACGCCCGCTCGACGACCCCAATTTCAAATCGCCCTACTACGGCGGCTATCTCGGCGAGGACTTCATAGACATAGACTTCGAGTTTATAGAGGGCGATGTTGCCCAACCTGCCGTGCAGAGGTATATTGCCGACGCCTGCGCCGACTGCAGCGCCAATGCTCCTGCCGGAGAGCCCGACTCGTCGAGCCGCACGACAGTGGCTGTGTGCCTGCCGCGGGCATCGGAGGCAATATCGGCGGCTTTCTGCCTTGACCCCTCGGTGTACGACAACGCCCAGCAGATACTTGTGGAGCAGTCGGAAACAGGCGCGCTGGTCGACGCCGTAAGGCAAGGTCTGACCGGCGACGACAGCTCGAAATACCGCCTCCTGCGCCCCTTCGGCATGCTCGACAATTGCAACTATCCACCGGTCGACGACAACTTCCCCGCCAAATGCGTGGCCTATGCCTATCACTGCATGAGCAAGAAAAGCGAGTTGGTGTCGTTCATGCACCAGTACCGTCATCGCGGGGCCGAGAAATTCATAGCCGACATCGAGGCGTTCTGGCTCAGCATAGAGGCAGGCAACGGCAAGAGCGCGGTATCGAAGCGCTGGTCGAATTTCTACTGCGCCCTTACTTTCAGCACCAAAATGCGCGCGGCAGGCAGCCATGGTGTCTCCGGCGAAGAAATCGTGGATAAAGCCACGGTTGAGCGCCTCGCGCACATGGAGCACACGCGGTGGCTCTTCGAGCAACTCCTCTTAGGCTTCAGACCCATCGACAAGTCAATGGCCAATCTTTTCCCCTTCAACGACGACAACGACCCCGGGAGAGCCTTGCGTAAATCACTAAAGAGCAAAGGCATACACCCTGACCTTGTAGCTAACTCTCTGCTCAGCACCACCGATGCCTACGACCGCGGCATTGTGAGTATCATACCCGTTGTTATCGAACTCAACAATAAGCGCAAGGCTAACCGATGAAAAAGAAACAGCAGACTTACGACGTTTTCATAAGCTATCGCCGTGCTGGCGGCGCGCAATATGCCCGCAACCTCCAGGTGCTTCTGCAAATGCGTGGTTACAAGGTGTTTCTTGACTACGATGAGCTGATTGAAGGCTTTTTCCGACCGGAAATCGAGGCGGCGATACGTAACTCCGACGTATACCTGCTGGTGCTCTCCGAAGGGGCGCTCGATCGCTGCAACGAAGAGGGCAATTGGGTGCGCCGCGAGATTGAGATTGCACTCGACGCAAAAAAGGTGTTTGTGCCCATCAACGCCGACAATTCATATAAAGGCATGCCCGCCGATGTACCCGAGGCCATACGTCATGCCGTTGAAGAGACTCAGCACCAGGAAGTTCGCTTCGGGCAGCCACTGCAGTCCGACATCGACCTTCTGGTAAAGCGCCGTATAAAGCCTTATGTGAGCAAGCGCAAGCGTCGTGGCAAAGCACTCGCCATTGTTGCGGCATGTATAGCCGGAGCAGCCTTGTGTGCAGGTGGCTTCTTTGCCCTGCGCTCGCATGAACTGAAGCAGCTCAAGCAGGGTGTAGAGTTCAATGGGGCGGCGGTTGTGTTCAGCAGCGAGGCGGGGCGCCCCGAAGTCATGGCGGCGAAGGAGATTCTCTCGCAGATGAAGTATATTAACGGAGGAAGTTTCACCCAAGGAGCCGATTCTGCGGAAATTATCCGCTATGCCGATTTTGTGGAACCCGACTTCGAGACTCCGGCAAGCCGCCGCACCGTCGAGCCTTTTTATCTCGGCAGCCTTGAAGTGAGCGAGCGGCAATGGAACGCCGTGATGCGCAAGAGCGACAGCGGCGGCGAGCTACCCGTACGCGCGGTTTCGTACAGCGATGCCGAAGCCTTCTGCCGCAGGCTCAGCACTATAACCGGGCTGCTCTTCCGTCTGCCCTCAGAAACCGAGTGGGAGTACGCCGCCCGCGGAGGAGCCCGACCCGAAGGCTACGTCTATGCCGGAGGAGAGCGCGTCTCCGATGTAGCCTGGTGCCGTGAAAACAGCTCGGGGGCACCCGAAGCCCGTCTCCTTACCGGGACTATCGACGATATTTTCAACCTCAGCGGCAATGTGGCCGAATGGTGCGCCGATGATTTCTTACCTTACAACGAAGCCGTCGCTCCAATAGCAGCGGGACTCAAAGTTGTTCGGGGCGGCTCTTACGGCTCTGAGGAGTACGAGCTCACCGTTTTCCACCGCGACGGCGTGGCTCCCGACCAAAAGTCGGAGTTTGTAGGTTTCCGTGTTGCCATATGAAAAAGTTCCTGACCTCACTGATGATGTGCGCCATGCTTCACGCTGCCGCCGCCGAGCCTGCCGATGTGGCCACAGTCGCCACCGCGTGCGAGGCCGTGGCCGAAGCTTATGCCAAGGGGAGCACTGTGCAGCTGCGTTCTGCCGCCAACACACTTCGCTCATTGGCAATCGAGCACCCCACCCTGCTCAACCAAACGGGCGGCCGCAAGCTCTCGCTCGACAACCATTATATCTTCGATGAAGTGTTTATCGATAGCCTCATCACCAACAGGGCAGTAATCTCCTTCGCCCGCGAATATGCCCGCAGGCGCGAGAACAAACGAGGGTCGGGGCACCTCGGGCAGGCCGTATATCTTAAAAACATGATAGTCGCCGCAGGCGATACTTTGAAAATACGTACGGCAGTGCGCGGTGCCAAGAATTTTGCAGTGGTCGCCGAACCCGGCGGACTGCT
The DNA here is from genome assembly GCA_947573485.1 of uncultured Porphyromonadaceae bacterium. GTDB lineage: Bacteria > Bacteroidota > Bacteroidia > Bacteroidales > Muribaculaceae > CAG-873. The sequence goes on from CANPGB010000005.1 coordinate 29,562, forward strand.
CACCCTGCAGATTCGCGACATCAAGGGCTTGCCTCTCTACAGCGAGCGCGACCGCGCAAAGACCGGAGCTCAGAGCCGCCGCGCAAAGGTAGCTTTCGAGAGCGGCGAGGCGCAGGCCGTTGAGCTCCTGATTGTAAACTGCGGAGAGCACGACAGCTCTTTTGCCTTGATTTTCGACTGACACATACAATAAAAAATCACGGGCTGCCCTGCCGAAGCGGAGCAGCCCGTGTTTTTATAGGGAGTATATTGCTTTAGAGTGGCTTATATTCCACGAAAGCTTCCATAGCTTCGTAAGAAGCGAGGCCGAGCTCCTCGTAGAGTTGAGCGGTGGCGCGGTTGCGGTCTTCGGCACGCTGCCAGAAGAGACGGTCGTCGTCGCCAAGGAAGGGAGCGTTCTCCATTTGGCACTGGTGCTTGAGGATAGAGTTACGCTTCGAGCGGAGTTCCTCGGGGCTGATAGGCACTGCCATTTCGATATGGTCGATTTCCCATTCTGCCCAGGCACCGCGGTACATCCATATGCGGCAGTCGGCCATCCAGGGTTCGTCTTTGAGCTCGTCTATAGCGGCGAGAACGGCGTCGGTGCACACCTTGTGTGTTCCGTGGGGGTCGGCGAGGTCACCGGCCACGAAAATCTGGTGAGGCTTGACGTCTTCGAGGAGGCGCTTCACGATATCGACATCGCGCTGCGAGAGTTCGCCTTTCTTAATGGTACCGGTTTCATAGAAGGGCAGACGGAGGAAGTGGATATTCTCGTCTTTCACACCTATATATTGGCAGGCGAGAGTGGCCTCGGCCTGGCGAATCATAGTCTTGATTTCGCGGACGTCGGCGCTGTCGATGTCGCCGGCTTTCTTCTCAGCAACAGCCTTGTGCACTTCCTTGGAGAGTTTGCCGTAACCGTCGGCAAAGCCGAACATGGGGGCAATCTTATCCATCATCAGGAAGTAGCGCATCATATCTTCGTCGCCTACAGCGATGTTACCCGAGGTCTCGTAAGCCACATGCACATCGTGGTGCTGGTCGACGAGGCGCTGGAGCGTGCCGCCCATAGAGATAACGTCGTCGTCGGGGTGGGGAGAGAATACGATAACGCGCTTGGGATAGGGATTGGCGCGCTCGGGGCGGTCGGTATCGTCGGCATTGGGTTTACCGCCGGGCCAGCCTGTAATGGTGTGCTGCAGGTTGTTGAACACCATTATATTTACGTTGTAGGCCGAGCCGTAGAGGGCGAGGAGCTCGCCGAGACCCCAGTCGTTGTAGTCTTTATCGGTGAGTTTGAGGATAGGCTTGCCGGTCATCTTGCTGAGCCATACGATAGCGCGGCGGATGAGCTTATTGTTCCACTCGCACGATGTCACCTTCCAGGGGTGCGATATGCGGGTGAGGTCTTCGGCACCTGCGAGGTCGGTAACGACTTTCACGTGGGGGTGACCCTGGAGGAGCGAAGCGGGAACGGCTGTTGTGGAGTCTTCCTCTACGGTGCGGCGGATGATGTCGGCGCTTGCCTCACCCCATGCCATGGAGAGCACGCGGCGTGCGCTCACGATGTTGGCAATGCCGAGGGTAATGGCGTTCGAGGGCACGGTATCGCATTTGTAGCTCTTGCCGATGCGGTGGCGCGACTCGCTGCCGAGGAGCACCAGGCGACAGTAGCTCGAGGCCTGAGTACCGGGTTCGTTGAAGGCTATGGAGCCGTTGGGGGCAATCTCGCACAGAGCCACGTCGATGCCGCCTTCGGCAGCTATTGCCTGCTCGTAAGCCTGGCAATACTCATACATGGTCTCTTTTGTAATAGCCGGATTGATCGAGCGGACGTTCTCGGGCTTTACATTGACGTGCTGAAGGAAAACTTCGGTAAGACGGGTGAGAGTCGACGGCCCCTGGGGTTCGAGGGGGAAGAACTCCGAGATGTTGAATACGATAACTTTTTCAAAGTCAACCTTACCTTCTTTATATAGGTTGATGAGGCTGGCATAAACGCGGTGAGTGCTGTCGCCGGCACCGAGTGCGAGCACGCACTTGCCGTTGAGGTCGGTGTAGCGCTTGATGTAGCGCACAATTTCAGAAGCAATAAAGTCGGCACCGTCGGTAGCGGTTTCAAAAACACGTGTGTCGATTTTTTCTTCGCGGCGCAGGGCGGCGAGTTCAATCTCGCTGTCGGGGTTGTAGTACCTGCGCGGGATTCTGTCCAGTTTGATCTGGCTACTTAAATCGTTTCTCATTTAATAGTCGTCCTATAATTAGGGTAGTGTTAGTTTTTTTCTAAGCCACAAAATTAAGAATAATTTTGCAAACGACAATCTTTTTCCTTATTTTTCGCGCAAAGAAATTTTTATTGCAAAATGCACCCGAGCCCTCATCTTATTTAAAATTATTTCAAATAGTTGATAAAGTAGTAAATCGGCGTCAGAGTGCGTCTTAGAGCTTTTATTCAAGTCTCACAAAAGTACCGCGCTCTCTCGGTCCACTACTTTAAATCGGCTGTATATTACTAATTTACAAGCTACAACACACAAAAATATGAAGCAAAGATAAAACACAAATGGCAATTCTATGCTAAGTGGTTGAAACTGCGAATCTTGCACAAAAATCGTATTTTGCAAATAATTCTGCATTTGTTTTAGAATTTTTTTTGCCCGAATTTTGTATCGCAAAATCGGTAAAGCCGATAAGAAACCCTATATATTTATGAACGCAACGCACCAAGAACTTTGGGAGCAGTGTCGTGCCTTTATCAAGGACAACATCTCGCCCCTGCACTTCGATACCTGGTTCCGCGACATCACACTGGAGAAGTATGATGCCGAGGCCCGAACGCTTGTGCTCATGGTGCAGTCGTCATTCTTTGTCGATGTACTCGAAGAGCGCTTCCAGCCCGTGCTCCGCGCGGCGGTGAAAAAAGTGTTCGGCGAAGGTATTCAGATTTTCTACGGCTACCGCACGGTAGGCAACGACCCCAGCTCTGCAAGCGTTCAGAAGAGCTCGTCGCCCTCACCCACCATACTTGCACAGCGCACGGCAAAGGCCGCCAACCCCTTTACCAACGACAACCGCGACGACTTCGACCCGCAGCTCAATCCACGATACACTTTCGAGAACTACTGCGAGAGCGACAGTAACAAAATCGCGCGTTCGATAGGCGAGGCAATCGGCAACAACCCCGCGCTCAAAACCTTCAACCCGCTCTTCGTGTTCGGTCCTGCCGGTGTGGGCAAAACGCACCTCATCCAGGCGATAGGCATCCGCATCAAGGAGCGCAACCCTCAGGCACGCGTACTTTATGTAACGGCTCGCCTCTTCCAGAGCCAGTTTACCGCGGCCGCAGCACGCGACAAGGATATCAACAGCTTCTTCCACTTCTACCAGAGCATCGATACACTCATCATCGACGATATCCAGGACCTGCAGAACGCACCCAAGACTCAGAACACTTTCTTCCACATTTTCAACCACCTGCGCCAGCACGACAAGCAGATTATAATGTCGAGCGACCGCTCGCCCGCCGAAATGGAGGGCTTCGAGGAGCGACTGCTGAGCCGCTTCAAGTGGGGCATGCAGGTAGAGCTCGAGCGTCCCGACATCGAACTGCGCCGCGACGTGCTCAAACTCAAAGCCGAGCAAGACGGCCTTGCAATTCCGGGCGACGTGGCTGAGTTCATTGCCTCGAACGTTACCAACAGCGTGCGCGAGCTCGAAGGCATAATGGTGTCGCTCATGGCTCATGCCACTGTACTTAACCGCGACATATCGCTCGAACTTGCCCGCCGCGTAATGGCCAACGCCGTAAAAATCAACCGTAAGCAGGTAAACTTCGAGATGATTGCCGATGCCGTGGCAGCACACTACGGCATTGCGCCCGACCTCATCTTTACCAAAACCCGCAAACGCGAAGTCTCCGATGCCCGTCAGGTGGTGATGTATCTTGCCAAAAAGATCGCGCACATGCCCCTTACTACTATCGGGCACAAGCTCGACCGCACTCATGCCACGGTTATCTACGCATGCAACAATATCGAAGACCGCCTCAGCACCGAGAAGAAACTTTCATCAGACATCGAGGCAATTGAGGCGGCTATCGCAGCACAATAACGAGTGCTAAAATTCCTTAACGGAAAGGAGCGGAAGTAAAGTAATTACGGAAATTTTTATTTAATTATTTTTAAGACTCCAAAACACTGAGGGGCAGGTAAAATCACGATTAAAATCACTACTTTTGTGGTCGAAATTCAAGAGTAGATGGAATCGTGCGAGCTAACACACACGGCAGAAATCACCGTAGTAAGCAATAATCACATTTATGCCCGTTTCTCCCCGCAGGAGAAGCCCGATGATTGCGGCGGCTGCGCCCTCGCGGGGGTGTGCGGCAACAGCAAAAGCATGGTCGAAGTCGAGGTTTCGGCTCCGCCAGGCATGATACCTCTCGGGCCCGGCAGCCACGTCAGAATATCGCCAAGACCGGGAGCGCGCTTGCGGGGCACCCTGCTTCTGTTCGGGTTGCCCTTGGCAGTTTTCCTGGCGGTTGCCGCTATGCTCCGCCTCACCGAGCTCGAGCAAGGTCTGGCGGCTCTCATTTCACTGGCGGCAGCCGCATTGACCTACGCCGTGATTCACTACCTTGAAAAACACAGAGGAAAGCCTATGTGGTATGTATGCGAAATTCTGAATCCTTAAAAACTATAAATGTCCTTATTACTGTCTACAATACTTATCTTGGGAGTCCTCGGGCTTGTCGGCGCATTGATTCTATATGCCACAGCCCGCAAATTCCACGTTGAGGAAGACCCTCGGGTCGACGCCATAGCCTCTCTGCTACCGGGCGCCAACTGCGGCGGCTGCGGATTGAAAGGTTGTCGCGACTTTGCCACCCGATGCGTGGCAAGCGGCTCGCTCGAAGGTTTCCACTGCCCGGTGTCGGGGAGCGAAACCCTCTCAAAAATCGCTTCTATATTAGGTGTAGAGCCTCTCGGCGAGGCTGAGCGTAAGATTGCCGTACTCAAATGCAACGGCAGCTGCAAGGCACGTCCCGAGCGCTATGTGTACGACGGCGCCATGAGCTGTGCCGTTATGGACTCAGTGGCTGTTGGCAACCGCGGCTGCTCCTACGGCTGTCTGGGCTGCGGCGACTGCACAGAGGTGTGCAAGTTCGGAGCCATTGCTATTAATAAAGAGACCCTGCTGCCCGAAGTGGATACCGACCGATGCACCGCCTGCGGCGCATGCGTGAGCGAGTGCCCCCGTCACCTTCTCGAATTGCGCCCCGCAGGCAGGCGCGACCGCCGCGTGTGGGTTGCATGCAACAACCGTGAGCGTGGCGCTGTGGCACGACGCACATGCTCGGCAGCGTGCATAGGCTGCGGCAAGTGCGTTAAAGCCTGCCCCTTCGGTGCCGTAACTGTAAACGATAACCTCTCATATATCGACCCCGCTCTCTGCAAGGCCTGCGGCAAGTGTGTGGGAGAGTGCCCCACGGGAGCTATTCTCGCTACTTTCAGTATTGTAAAACCCGCCGCCAAAGCCGCGGCCACACAAGAAGCAAGGCCATGAGACACAGCTTCAGCAAAGGCGGTATTCATCCGCCACAGAACAAGACAGCAAGCCGCACCATACATCTCCAGCCGCTGCCCATGACTGCCTGCGTGCCTCTCACCCAGCACATTGGCTCCCCGGCCATACCCGTGGTAGAGCGCGGCGCCACCGTAAGCCGCGGCATGATGATAGCGCGCGACGCCTCTTTTGTATCGGCATCGGTGCATGCCCCCATAAGCGGCACTGTGTCGGCTATAGATAACGTGATTATGCCCAACGGCAAACCGGCTCAGGCCATTGTGATAAAGGCAAGCGAGGAGCAGCACGCCGCCGATACCATAGCACGCGAACGCTACTGGGCACAGATTATTCCCGGCGACACCGACCGCGAGCTCTCTGAGAAACTCTCCAGTGAGGAGATACGCCGCTATATATCGCAGGCGGGAATAGTGGGTCTCGGAGGCGCCACCTTCCCCTCGCACGTGAAATTGTCGCTCAAACCCGAGCAAAAGCCTGAGATTCTGATTCTCAACGGCTGCGAGTGCGAGCCTTACCTCATGTGCGACGACGCTCTCATGAGCACCTACCCCGCTCGTATTGTGGAGGGCGTGGAGCTTATGATGAAAGCCGGCGGTATTCCCAAGGCGGTAATTGCCATGGAAGACAACAAGCCCGAGGCTGCCGAAGCCATAAGACGCGCCATAGACCCTGGGCAGAACATATCACTTACCGTGCTCCGCACTAAATACCCCCAGGGCGGCGAGAAGCAATTGATTGAGGCAGTCACCGGCCGACGTCTCGCTTCGGGAGCGTTACCGATAAGCGTTGGCGCCGTGGTGCACAATGTTGCAACAGCGTTCGCCGTATGGCAGGCCGTAGCTACAGGCCTACCTCTTATCGAGAGGGTTATCACAATAACAGGCGACATCCCCGCCGAACAGCGCCGCAACTACATGGCTGCCATAGGCACACCTTTCTCTGAATTTCAGTTCACGCTTCCGGCAGAAGCGCGTGCCATTGTCGGAGGTCCGATGATGGGCCGCACGGCCGTCAATCTCGACGCGCCCGTTACAAAAGGCACCTCGGGTCTCACTCTTCTCGCGGGAAAATCGCGCCGCCCGGTGCAGGCTTGCATACGCTGCGGAGCCTGCGTCGATGCCTGCCCCATGGGTTTGGAGCCATACCTCCTTTCGGCCTACGGGCGCCTGCGCCTCTTCGACGAAGCGCGTCAGGCCGACGTCGCCGACTGCCTTGAGTGCGGCGCCTGCAGCTGGTCGTGCCCCTCGTCGCGCCCGCTCCTCGACTATATACGAATCGCTAAACAACGTTCACGAAAATGAGTCAGACACTCGTATTCTCGCCCTCGCCCCACCTGCACACCTCCCGCACCACCGGGGGCGCCATGCGCCATGTGCTCATTGCCCTCATCCCGGCCATAGCCTGCGCGCTGTATTACTTCGGGCTCCCCGCGCTCACCGTGCTTCTGGTGTCGGTAGCCTCCTGCGTGGCCATAGAGTGGGCCATAACGCGGTTTATGCTCCGCCGCCCCTCGACTGTCGCCGACGGCTCGGCGGTTCTTACAGGAGTTCTGTTGGCCCTCAACCTCCCCTCCTGTCTTCCGCTATGGATGGTGGTTGCAGGCGCAGCTGTAGCCATAGGCATAGCCAAAATGGCCTTCGGCGGCCTCGGATGCAATATTTTCAACCCGGCGCTCGTAGGTCGTGTGTTCCTGCTCATTTCCTTCCCCGTGGCAATGACCACCTGGCCCCTGCCCTCACCCGGCTTCGGCGACGCCGACGGAGCCACGGGGGCAACCATTCTCTCCATAAGCAAATATGCGGCGAGTCACGAGGCAAACACCGGCGCCTCGATGCCCGTGCTCGGTCAGGAAGCTCCTCCCGCCCCCGTGCTACCCGACAACACCGACATGCTCCTTGGCAACATGGGCGGCTCAATGGGAGAGACCGGTGCCGCTGCCATAATCTTAGGCTTTGTATACCTCCTTGCCATGAGGATTATAAAATGGGACATCCCCGTAGCTATAGTTGCCGGCATGGCTTTCATAGACCTCATTGCCGGTTATCCCCTCGTCACCGACCTTCTTTCGGGAGGCCTGCTGTTAGGCGCGGTTTTCATGGCCACCGACTACGTAACCTCGCCCATGACGCGTAAAGGCATGTGGGTCTACGGTGTCTTCATAGGCATAATCGCCGCCTCTATACGCCGCTGGGGCGCTTACCCCGAAGGTGTGTCGTTTGCCATACTTATCATGAACGGCGCCACACCGCTCCTGAACCGCTACCTGCGCCCCTCGCGCTTCTCACCTGCAAGAAAGGAGGTGCGGGCATGAAATCGACGCTACGAAACATGGTGCTCTCACTCGGCGGTCTCACAGCGATAGCCGCTGCAGCCTTGGCCGGAGTGAACCTGCTTACACGCGAACCTATAGAGGCAGCCCGCAAGGCTGCCCTGCGCGAAGCACTGGAGGCCGTGCTGCCTCCATTCGACAATGATATCACTCCCGATACGATTGCCCCGGGCATCGTGGCTTACAAAGCTTCGCTCGGCGACGATTACGCGGGAACTGCCGTCGAAAGTTTCAGCGACAACGGCTTCAGCGGCCGCATAAGCGTGCTCTTCGGCTTCGACGCCGAGGGGGCAGTAACAGGCTACCGCGTGCTCACCCACAGCGAGACACCGGGCCTCGGAGCTAAGGCTACCGACTGGTTTGCTGCCGAAGGCACCGGCCACGACATCCGCGGCAGCCGCAAGCCCCTAAGAGTAAAAGCCGACGGTGGCGACATCGACGCCATAACCGGCGCCACTATCACTTCACGAGCCTTTCTCGAAGCTCTCAGGAGCGCCCGCAAAGGCCTAAAAAAAGATGAGAAATGAATGCTTTGAAAGTTATACTCGACGGTGTAATCAAGCGCAACCCCACATTTGTGCTTATTCTCGGCATGTGCCCGACGCTTGGCACAACGTCGTCGGCACTCACAGGCCTTTCAATGGGCCTTGCCACACTCTTTGTGCTCATCTGCTCGAACGCAGCCATATCGGCAATCAAGAATATCGTGCCCGACAAGGTGCGTATACCAGTGTTTATAGTTGTGATAGCCTCCTTCGTAACCATACTCCAAATGGCCATGCAGGCGTGGGTTCCCGCACTCTATGCCGCCCTGGGCATATTCATACCCCTTATAGTGGTAAACTGCATCCTGCTGGGGCGTGCCGAGGCCTTCGCCTCTAAAAACAGCGTATGGCTCTCGGTGTGCGACGGAATAGGGTGCGGCGTAGGTTTCACCCTGGCACTCACCGTTATAGGAGCCGTGCGCGAGCTCTTAGGTACGGGTGCCATTTTCGGCATGCAGCTCTACAACGCCGACTTCGGCGCCCTCATCTTCGTGCTCGCCCCCGGAGCCTTCATCGTGTTAGGATTCCTCATTGCCCTCTTCAACCGCTTCAAAACCACGGAATAAAATGCTCACTTACCTCGCCATAATCTTCAGCGCAATACTGGTCAACAATATCGTATTCGCGCAATTTTTAGGAATATGCCCCTTTATAGGAGTCTCCAAAAATCTTGACTCCGCTTTCGGCATGAGCATGGCCGTGACTTTCGTTATGGCCGTAGCAACCGCCGTCACGTGGCTCCTGCAGCACTATCTGCTGTTGCCGCTCGGCCTTGAGTATATCCAGACCATTGCCTTTATTCTCGTGATTGCCGTGCTTGTGCAGATGCTTGAGATAATAATCCGCAAAAGCGCACCCGGGCTATATGCGGCGCTCGGGGTATATCTGCCGCTTATCACCACCAACTGCGCGGTGCTGGGCGTGGCTATTATAGTGGCTCAGAAAAACTTCGACTTCCTCTACTCCGTGATGTATGCCATAGCCACTGCCCTCGGCTTCGGCCTTGCAATGATGCTCTTCGCAGGAATACGCACCCAGCTCGAGCTTGCCGATGTTCCGCGCTCAATGCGCGGTGTGCCCATTGCACTTGTCACGGCAGGTATCCTCGCCATGGCTTTCATGGGATTCGCAGGCATGTGATCACGAGAGCGCGTCGCGAATCTCATCCTGCATTTCTTTGGCAAGACGCACCAGTTGACGCCATTTGACAATGCCTATCGGCACACCTATGGCTATGCCTAAGAGCATGCCGAGGAGCATTGGCAGATTGCCGTTCTCCACGTAGGCTTCCCACATCAGCGAGCCAACCACCACAGCACCGAACGACAGGCTCACCATGCGCAGCTGCCGCTGCAGTTTGCGAATCTCAACCACTCGCGAGAGCGCCGTAACCACAGGCAGCGACAGATAATTCTCGCGGCGCACCTTGCGGGAAAACCAAAAGTCAATCACTGCCATTGTAAGGCCAAAAATACCGTAAAGAACGGCCACCCAGAGCGGCAATTCGAGAATAGTGAAAACCATTGGCGACATGGCTGCCACACACAAGCCCATGAGTGCTACCACCACGTAGCTGTCGGCGAGGCGTTTCTGCGAGCTTTCGGCCTTGCCACGCGAAAGTTTGCGGGCAATCTCGGCAGTCTCGTTTTCGAGGCGGCTGTCGGGAACGCTGAAATCACGCCATGTATTTTTTAATGAATCGAGATCCATATGATGTCAGGTATAGAGTGTTAGTCTTGGGCTAATTGAGCCAGTTTATCTTTAATACGGTGGATACGCACGGCCACATTGCCGGGTGAGATACCCATGATAAGGCCAATCTCGTTGTATGGTTTTTCGTCGAGCCAAAGCGTTATAAGAGCCTTTTCGAGAGGATTGAGAAGCGAGATCAGGCGCTGCAGCTCTCGGTATCGTTCAAGTCGTTGCTCGCCCTCGGCACTGTCGCGGGGGTCGATGTTGAGGTCGTCGAGCCTCAGGGTGTCGCTGCCGCCATGACGCCCGTTGCGTCTGTGCCAGCTTATACAAGTATTAATCGCTGTACGGTAAATCCACGTCGACATTTTGGAGTCGCCCCGGAAACTGTCAAGGCCCTGCCATATATTTATCAGCACTTCCTGAAAAAGGTCGTCGAACGGGGATGTCGGCGACGAATAGAGGTAGCACACCTTAGCCACGACATCTTTGTACTCTCTGCTGATGTCGAGGAAACGCCGTTCCCGTTCTACGTCATTTTTCATATCATTTATTAAGACGCAAAAAAATCCCGCTTATTACAGCGGGATTCATTTTTATGAAAAAATGTTTCAAAAAAACTTAGGTAACTTTACGAAGGCAAAGTGTTTGTGTGCATCAGTGCATCGAGTTCGGCGGGGTCAGGGTCATACGCCACTATTGTACCTGCGGGGTTGATAAGGACTGAGCCAAAACCTTGGTCGAGCCCGTATTTCTTGGTGGCTTCTATTGCGCGCTCACCCGATATGTGAAATTGCTCGTCGCTCTCGAGGCTGTCGCGGCGGACAATTTCATTGAAAAGTCCTTGCGAATCATCGAAATTCACACCTACGAGCTGGAGCGGAGCCTCGGGGTGGCGTCGCTGCCATGCGGTGTAGAGGTTGGCGGCCTGACGCGAGGGAGCGTCGGTCGACGACCAGAAGGTGAGCAGTACGTAGTCGCCACGGAGGCGGTCAAGACTTATCAGGCTGTCGGCGGGGTCATAAGCGAGTGCCGGAGCCTGCCTGCCAATTTCGGTAGAGTGGCTGCTCTCGGCGTAACCGCCGGCAAAGAGGAGCACGCCTATAAAAAGAGCCGCAATTAAAAATGTCTTTTTCATGAGTGTATTCCTTTCTGTATAGGAATAACAATCTTGCGGCACCTAAGGTTGGCGGAGCCGGGTCTACACGGGGTCTACGTCGTAGTATACGGTGAGGCCGCGCATCAGTGGCGAGGAACTAAGGGCCACATAGCGCTCACGGAGTATCTCCTTGACTTTCACCATCGAGGCTTCACGCTCCATTTTGAGCATTATCTTGCGTATATACATTGCCTGCACACGGCTCACGGCAGGCTCCTGGGGCGGCGATACACGAGCACCGAACACTTCGCGCAGCGAGGCGCTGAAGCGTGAGGCACACTCGGCCACGGTGGCGCTGTCGCGGTGCTTGAGATAGATGTTTATTATGCGGGTAAAGGGCGGGAACCCGAAGGCTCGCCGCTGCTCGAGTTCGTGGCGATAGAACCCCTGGTAGTCATGACCGGTGGCGAAACCAAGTATCGCCGAAGAGGGGTCGTAGGTCTGGATTACAACTTTGCCGTTGCCATCGCGGCGCCCGGCGCGGCCCGACACCTGCTCTATCATATTGAAAGCGCGCTCGGCCGATCGGAAATCGGGGAAGTTTATGAGGCTGTCGGCGTTGAGAATACCCACAAGGTCAACATCACCGAAGTCGAGACCCTTCGTCACCATTTGCGTACCGACAAGAATATCGGCGCGATGAGCCGAGAAATCGTCGATAATCTTGCCATAGCCCTCTTTATTGCGGGTGGTGTCGAGGTCCATGCGCAGCACCTTGCGGTCGCGGAAGTTAGCGTTAATCTCCTCCTCGAGCCTCTCTGTGCCATAGCCTAAAATTTCGATGGCAGGCTCGTGGCACTCAGGGCACAGCTGCGGCACGGCATACTCCTTGCCGCAGTAGTGGCACACCAGGCGGTTGGTGCGGCGGTGATATGTGAGCGACACATCGCAGTAGTCGCACTTTGGCGTAAAGGCACACATCTTGCAGCGGGCTACAGGGGCGTAGCCACGGCGGTTGTGGAAGAGAATAGCCTGGCGCCCGCGGTTCAAGGCGTCGAGGGTAGCGTCGAGAAGGCGGTGCGAGAAGTAGCCGCTCACGGCCTTACGGCCACGCTGCGCTTTCATATCCACTACTTCGATAGCGGGGAGGGCGGCGTTGCCGTAGCGCTCGGTGAGGCTCACGAGTCCGAATTTGCCTGCGGTGGCTTTGTAATATGTCTCTACCGTTGGGGTGGCGCTGCCGAAAAGGGTCTTGGCTCCATGCATGGCGGCGAGGACGGCAGCGGCATCGCGACCGTTATAGCGCGGTGCCGGGTCGAATTGCTTGTAGCTCGACTCATGCTCTTCGTCGACTATCACTATGCCGAGACGCGCGAACGGCAGGAACACCGCCGAGCGGGCGCCTATAACAACGCAAGGCTCGTCGGCAGCGGCAAGGCGGCGCCATATCTCTACACGCTCGTTATCGGAAAACTTGGAGTGGTAGATAATGACTTTGTCACCGAAAACTTTCTGAAGCCTGCGGGTAAGCTGTGTGGTGAGAGCAATTTCGGGCACAAGGAAAAGCGCCTGACGCCCTTGCCTGAGCACGTAGTCTATCAGGTGTATGTATACCTCTGTCTTTCCCGAACCTGTGACGCCGTGCAGCAGCACTATGTCTTTCTCGCGGAACCGGCGGTGTACCGAGTCGAGGGCGGCGGTCTGCGCCTCGGAGAGTGTCGGCAAGGTGCCACCGGCAGTGCCGTTGAAACTGAAGCGCGACACATCTTTCTTATAGATCGTGCATATACCCTTGTCGGCCAACGCCTTGATAATGCTGCGTGTAACACCGGCTTTCTCGGCGAGCACGTCGAGCGGAACTTCGGTAAGAGGAGCGTCGTGCCTGTAGAAGCCGGAGAGAGCCACAAGGGCAGTGAGCGCGTCTTCCTGCCGGGAAGAACGGCGCACCGAGGCGTAGGCGCTGTCGAGAGCGGCCTTGTCGGCACGGTCGGCGTTCATGCGCACATATTCTTTCTTCACAGCACGGTAGCGCTCCACGAGTTTCTCGCTCACGCAGAGCAAGCCCCTATCGATAAGGCGGGTAACGACGCCTCCCTTGGCACCGGTCTTGGAGGCGAGCGTATCAAGGGCAACAGTGCCCTCCTGACGCACGAAGTCGAGAACTGCAAGTTCGTCGGGCGAACATGCACCGAAGGCCTCTGCCTCTATATCGGCTGGGACGCTGACCCTCGTCTCGCTTTCGGGCTTCAGACCCGACGGCAAAGCCGCCTTGAAAACCTCCCCAACGGTGCACAGGTAGTAGTCGGCAACCCAATGCCAGAAGCGCATCTGCGAAGGCCGAACAACCGGACGCTCATCAGGCGCCGCCGCTATTTCTTTGAGGTTAAGGGCATCGGCAGGCTTTACGGTGCCCACACTCTCCACCACTCCCGTATAGAAGTGTTTTTTGCCGAAAGGCACTGTCACACGGCTACCGGCCTCTATCTTCCCGGCCAAGGAGTCGGGCACGATGTAGGTAAAAAGGCCGTGGAGCGGCAGGGGTAATATGACTTGAGCGTATAACACGGATGGGAGTTTCTTGGTTAGGAGTTAGGAGTTAGGGGTTAGGAGTTAGGAGTTAGGGGTTTCTTGGTTAGGGGTTATTTGGTAAGGGAGTTGAGAGATAACAGTTGCCGGAGAGGAGTGAAAGAAGAGAAAACTCCTAACTACTCACCCCGGACTAAAAACTCCTAACCCCTAACTAAAAACCCCTAACTAAAAAAGCGGCCAATCCGATACCGGAAAGGCCGCTTTTGGGTGCCGAGTGGGATTCGAACCCACGACCTTCGGAACCACAATCCGACGTTCTAACCAACTGAACTATAGGCACCATTTCTAAAGGCACTGCAAAGGTACGCACTTTTTTTGAATCTGCAAGCGTTCGAGGTATTTTTTTTGTTCAAAATGATAAATTTCCCCAAAAAGACAAAAATAATCGCTATTTTTGCACCATGAAATCGCCTCAACGAGAAGTTACGGTGGGCCGCTTCGCCCCCTCGCCTACCGGCCGCATGCACCTCGGCAACGTTTATGCCGCCGTGCTCTCGTGGCTCTCGGCACGAAAAGCCGGGGGACGCTGGATTCTGCGCATAGAGGATCTGGACCCTCAACGCTCCAAAATTGAATATGCCCGCTTGCTTGAAGACGACCTTCGCTGGCTCGGGCTCGATTGGGACGAGGGCGGCCTCGACGGCAAAGGGCCTGCGGCGCCCTACTGCCAAAGCGAGCGCTCCTATATATATAAGGAGTACTATTCAAAACTCGAAGCATTGGGCCTCACTTACCGCTGCCACTGCCGCCGCGCCGATATTCTTGCATCGCAGGCGCCTCACCAGTCCGACGGCCGTGTGGTGTATGCAGGCACGTGCCGTCCTGCCTCTGCCCCACCCTTCGCCGCCTCTGCCGACCAAAGCGGCGCGATCCGCCTTTATGTGCCCGACAGCGAAATTGTGTTCACCGACCGCGTGTATGGCAGGCAATGTGTAAACCTCGCCCGCGAATGCGGCGACTTCATCATTTGCCGCGCCGACGGCGTATGGGCCTACCAACTTGCTGTGGTGGCCGACGATGCCGCAATGGGTGTGACCGAGGTTGTTCGCGGTGCCGACCTCCTGCTCTCTGCAGCCCAGCAAATATACCTCTACGGGCTGCTCGGCTTGACACCTCCCGAGCATGCGCACCTTCCTCTACTGTGCAACGAGGCCGGGAAGCGCCTCTCGAAGCGCGACGGTTCGCTTGCAATGGATGCGCTTCGCCTGTCGCGCAAACCCGAGGATATTCTCGGCATGGTGGCCGGTCTCGCAGGCATAACTCCCGGGCAGGACGCCATTTCTCTGGCCGAGCTCCTCTCTGAATTTTCATGGGATAAAATCAAAGTATAATGGATAAATACACTCCTCACCCCGCCGATACCTCGGGTATTGAGTTACCCGCCGAGCTCGAAGCCTTGGCCGAAGACATGGCCCGCAACGTGCATGAGGTATGGGCTGCCTCACGCATAGCGCAGGGCTGGACCAAAGGGCCGCGCAACGACGAGCTTAAACAGACTCCCTGCCTCGTGCCCTACGACGAACTCGATGAGACTGAGCGCGACTACGACCGCCACACTTCGCAGGAGACCCTCAAATACATCTTGAAACTCGGCTTTAAAATAAGCAAGGAGCAATGAGCAGAATCGACCCCGAAGCACCGTATACCAACTATGCTTTCATAAGCTACAGCCACCGCGACATGGCCACGGCCAAGTGGTTGCAGCGGCGCCTCGAAGGCTATAGGCTCCCCACCGAGATTCATAACGAGCTCGACGATTCACGCTACTTGCGGCCTATCTTCCGCGACCAGACCGACCTCAACACTGGCGTCCTCACGAGTGTGCTGCGCCGTCAGCTCGAGCGCAGCAAGTTCCTCATACTCATTTGCTCGGCAAATTCCGCAGCCTCGGCATGGGTCAGTGCCGAAGCCCGCGCCTTTGTCGAAATGGGGCGCCTCGACCGCATAATTCCCGTAATACTGCCCTCTAAAGACATTCCCGAGCCTGAGCTATTTCCCGAGTTTCTCCGCAATTATTTCAAGGAGAATCCCGGCACCGAGCTTTTAGGGGTCAACATAGGCGAGGTAGGCAAAGAGAAAGCCCTGGTGCGGGTGGTGTCGCGCATGCTCGATGTGGAGTTCGACAAGCTGTGGAACCGCCACGAGCGTATGCGACGCCGCCGCTTAGCACTCACGGCATGCGGCGCTGCCTTAATAGCAGGAGCGACTTACCTCTTTGCCTGGCCCGTGGCGCTAACTGTAGCAATCGAGCCTCATAGTTCCGGTCTGCCCGAGCCTGCGACTCTGACCCTCAATGTAAACGGTGCCGACTATGAAGCGCCCTTTTCGTCGCCCGTATTCAACGATTTGCGTCTGCCGGGCTACTTCCGCTTCAAAACTGTGGCTATTAAAGCTTCGGCAAACTATTTTACGCCTGCCGATACAACCATCAGCGCCGGTTGGGGCACGCATGCACGCGTAGCTCTGCCGCTCAGGCGCGACGACTCTTTCGCCCGCTACGAAGGCACGGTGTATACGAGCGATATGCAAGCTCTTGAAGGAGTGAATGTTGAACTTGCCGGAGAGTCGCAGTTCACCGACAGTCTCGGGCACTTCGCCTTCACTCTGCCCGTGGAGCGGCAGCGGGTTGAATTGCCCATAATTCTGAGCAAAGAAGGCTACGTGAGCGTAAGCCGCGACGATGAGGTGCCGGGCTCTGACTTGCGTTTTATAATGCACGAAATTCGGTAGTTTCGTAAAAATTCGCTAACTTTGAGCGAAACTAAAGTAAAAATGACAGCAAACTCTCCATATGGCAGCCTTGTGCCTTTCGTTGTTCCCGGCCTCGAGAACTTCGCTTTCGAAGGCGCACCTTTAGGCTATGACGCCGACGCGCGCGTTCACCTGCTGATAGCGGGGGACTCCGGTCGTGTGCGCGAACTTGCCATGTTTGCAGCCCTCTCATGCCACTACCCTAACTATGAGCGTGATAATCGCCTGCGCACACGCATAAGCATAGTGTGCGGGCGCAGCGACGCCGAGGATTTGCGTTTTGAGTTCGCCGAACTCTTCGACAACTCGTGGTGGCGCAGCGTCGACCTCTCCGGCAACGCCCCCGCAGTTACCGTGCATGCCCCTCTCTACCACGGGCGCCGCGCCGATTTCACCGACATCGAGTGGGAGTTTATCGAGGGGCGGCTGTCGAACCCCTTGCTTCAACAGAAAATCAAGCTATGGGCCGCAGATCCGCGCCAACGTTTCACTGTTGCCCTCTGCTACGATGACGCCTCACGCAACCTCAATCTCGGCGCCCGCATAGCCTCGCGCCTGGGCTGCAGGGTTATCGCCGACGCGCCCGAAAGCGCTCCCGGAGTGCATGCTTATGGCCGATGCGCCGATGCCGAAGCCTTGGTAAGCCGCTATATGGCCATGGCCCGTTACCTCAATTATTTCTACGAAGCATCTTACAATCTCGGCGCAGCCCCCGTTGAGTTGCCCGAAGATAAAGTCGAGGCCGCCTGGGCCAAGGTCGCCGCTCCCGAGCTGCAGTTATCCAATATATATAATGTGATGACCATGCCGTGCAAGATGCGCACGCTCGGCCACGACCGCTCGCAGTGGGATACCTTCTATGCCGTGTCGGCCCGCGAGACCGAGGCCCTCGCCGCCACCGAGCACAACCGTTGGAGCGTTGAGCGCCTTATCCAGGGTACCCGCCCCTGCACCGATGCCGAGCGAGAGGCTGTCATGGCCGACATTTCATTAAAAAAGAAATATAAGAAGGAGCGCAACGCCCACTTCGACCTTGTAGCTTTCGACGAGCTCGGAGTCGACGAAACCGGGCTGCCTGTAGAGCGCTACGACCGCGCTCTGATTGCCGCAATACCTCTTATAGTAAGTACTTATAACAACCGCAGGCATGAATAAGCACTATACCCTGAGCTCAAGGGGCGGCATAGTGAGCCTGCCTGCGACCCGCGCGGCCTTCATAGGGCAGACGGCAGGCTGCGATGTGCGCGTCCCCGACTGCGAGCCCTATGCTCCTGCGGTTCTCGCCCGTGTGGAGGCGGCCTCAGAAGGCGGGGAGTGGAGACTTGTGCGCCTCTCACCCCACGCTTCGATTGCCGTCAACGGTCGCAAACTAAACCGTGTGCACTACCTCGCCGACGGCGACACCATTGAGGCTGACAATTACCTGATTCGCTTCAATATACGTGAAGGCGAACTCGCCCACAGTACCGTGACACCGCCTGGCGACCGTCGCCTCCAGACTTTTGTAGTGCTGCTCATAGCGCTCGTGATTGCAGCCGGAACATGGATGTGGCTCTCGGCCGACCGCTCACAACTTTCCGAGGACGAGCTCGCCACAGCCATGGCATCGCTCGTCAAAATAGAAGTCGACTCGCTCTGCCTCATGGAGGTCGACAGCATAATCGACACCTATGTATATCCTTCGCGCCCCGTAGGCACGGCCTTCCTCACGAGCGACTCACTGCTCGTCACCGCCCGCCACTGCGTGCAGCCGTGGCTCAACGCCGTCAACCCCATGGCCGTTAGAGAGGTGCCATTTTTGGCAGACCGCCCCGTGGCTATGGCTCTGCGTGCCGAGACGGCCAACCAATTCGAAGGCAGCGAACGCCTGTCGCTTGTGAGTCACCTTACTCTCACCGCCCACAATGGTTCGCGGAGCACTGCCACCTCACGCGATTTCAGAATTGACACGAGTCGCGACGAAATTATCGAGCTCGGCGATTACGACAACGATTTCTGGTGGCGCAGTGTGGCACGGCGCTACGGGAGAGCCGACATGATGCTTGGCGACGTGGCAGTAATGGCTGCCGACAACGCCGGAAGCATTGTGCTCGCCGACAGTCTTTTCATCGCCACAGAGCTGCGGCCGCGTACAACCCTCACCTTCCTCGGCTTCCCCATGAGCGAGGGCGAAGGCGAAGTGGCCGAAGCCGAGCGCGATGAGCTCCGGCAGCCTCTCGCGCACACCGACGGCGGCGAGCTCTTCATGCTTGCCCATGGCGGAGCTCTCTCGCCTGGATACTCCGGGGGGCCTGTGCTCGTCAAGGACGGTGCCGTCGTGCGCGCCGTTGGCGTAGTGTCGGTTCTCGACCTCCGCAACGGTCACCGCTCATATTCTGTTCCCGTCACCACGCTTAAAAATCTGAAAACCGATGAAGATTCACAGCGGTAAGAAATATACGGTAGCCGTGCGCTGCGACCGCGGCAACATGTTAGCGGTGAAAACCGCGGACGACGGCTCGGAGCGCACCATGACCTACTACCCCGAGCGCGACACCTCGGCTATAGCGGGCGAGCTCGACGAGGCAGGTGCGTGGCGCCTCCTTGCCGACATCGAGCCCGGCGACACCCCCGTTTCGCCCTCACATATTTTTATCGACGGCGACGGCTTTGTACTTTCGCCATGGTCAGCGAGTCACGATCCGCGCTTCACAGCCCCCGAAGGCTATGAGCCTGTGTGGGCTCTCGGTGCCACGGTGTTTTACCTCGTGCTCGGCACTCATGTTTTTGGTAGTCGGGGCGGCAAGGGTCAAAGCGCCACGAGCCCCGTGCCCGTAATGCGTGCTTCGTGTGCAGACCTTAGCAAACTCGTGGCCCGTTGTCTGAGTTTCAACCCCTCAGAGCGCCCTACCCTCTCCGAAATCAAAGAAATTGCAACCGACAATCTGAGGCGCATCGCGGCACTGCCGCCTGTGGCACGCCCCTTGAAGTCGGCACCCGTATCTCTGACCCCTGATTCACTCTCCGAATTATGGCCCGAAGAAATTTATTGATATTCCTGCTCAGCCTCTGCGTCACCCTTCCCTGCCTCGGTCAAAGCGCCGACGTGGAACTGCAGAAGCTCGTCGACATAGTAAAATCGCTGCGCGGCGGCTCCGCTGCTTTTGCCGAAGCCACCGCCGTGCTGGCATCAGACCCCGCATGGACGCCCATGAACGAGCTGCGAGCCGCCGATGCCTCGGCAGAGTGCCGCGCTTCCGACAAGGTGCCGGGCTTCCGTCTCAACAAGCTCCTTGCCGCCTCCGAACAGGCGCAACGCTTCGAGACATCGACCGGAAACATGCTGAACGGCGAGGACGCCCGCTTCAACTATTCCCTTTTCGAGCGCGGCATAAAAGCCGGAGCCACAGCCGTCTACACCCTGCGTGGCCGCGAGGGCGCACAAACCTTCGTGATTCTGCCCTACGACGGTGGCAGCGGCTCTTTCGCCGCCACCATAAGCTGCGGTGGAGTACCTTTTGAAGTCAAGGAGTATACCGACGGCTCCCTTGTATTCACAGGCAATGTCGCAAGCGGCCAACCGCTTACCCTCTCAATCGCGAACACCTCCGGGCGCAATATCTCTTTCGCTATCCTCAACCACAACTCCCGCCGATGAACCGCCTCCTCACTCTCCTCGTTCTCGTTCTCTGCACCCTTGGCGCCGCTGCCCACCCACTGCTCGATTCCCTTGTAACGCAGGGCAACCGCGCTTATCTCTACAGTCGCCGCGATATTATCCTTGACTGCGCCCGCGGGCTGCAGGAGGCGATCCCCGTCTATGCTTCATCGACGCGCGATTCTCTCGAATACACCTCGGCAATGTTCAAGCTCTTCGGCAATTACCATTACGAGAACGCGTCGCTCGACCCTGCATCTTTTGCCAAAGCGGCCTGCTACTACGACAGCGCCGCCTCTCTCAACGCACAGCGCCTCTCCACCGGGCACCTCCTTTTCCAGGAGAAAGCGCAACTCAACTACCGGCTCGAAAACTACAGCCAAGCTCTTGCCGATATCGACAAGGCCATAGACTACATCGACCAATCGGGCATCTACGAGCCCGGCGACACCGAGTGGAATAACCTTGCCATGCAGCGCGCGATGTGCCTGGCGCGCACCAGTCGCTTTGACGAAGCCATAGCTCTTGCCGATGCTACCGTCGCCGAGTATATCGACAGCTCCTCGCTCGACTATGCCCGCGCCCTGCGCATGAAAGCCAAGATTTTGGCTCTCGCCACCCAACGCCCTGCCGATGCCCTGGAGGCCTACAAAAAGTATTTTTCCACCCAGCGGGCTTTTGCCAACGAGTGCTTCCTGAATATGGACAGCCGTGCCCGCGAGCAATACTGGCTCACTCTCCGCCCATTCCTTGCCGACTGCTATATGCTCGGCGACACCGACCCGGCGTTCCTCTACGATGTCACGCTTTTTATCAAAGGGCTGCTGCTTCACCTCACAAGCGTTTCGGGTTCGGGACCTGCCTCTGCCAACGCTCTCAGAGCGCTCTCTTACACCTGGCGCGACATACAAAGCAAACTCAAGCCCGGCGATGTGGCTATAGAGTTTATAAGTCCCGGCGACCCGACCGACCCGGGCATGGGCGCCCTTGTGCTTAAAGATAAGGGCACGCCTGCCTACGTGCCTCTGAGCTCCCCTGCAGAGGTCGCCGAGGTGGCAGGAAAGGCCTTGGAATCGACAAGCAGGCGCGACAAGGACGCCCTTTACACCTCGGCCGCGCTCGACACCGCCGTTTGGCGCCCGGCGCTCCTGGGGCAACTCGCAGGAGCCAAACGCATTTACTTCGCCCCCGAGGGCTACATACACCGGCTTGCCATTGAATACCTTCCCTCTGTAAGCCACCTCGACATGTACAGGCTCAGCTCCACGCGGCGCCTAATGGAGCCTCCACGCGAGTTGAGCGCTGCAGCTCCGGCACTACTCTGCGGCGGCATAGACTACAGCTCGCCGAAAGTGGGGGCCGACCCTGCCGCCAACGACCCCGAAGCCTTTGCCAACTACCGCGGCACACGCTTCGCGCGTCTCTCGCAGGAGTCCGACGAATCACGTAAAATCCACAATCTCCGAGGCAATAACGCCGACAGCGTTCTGCGTGGAGCCGCAGCCTCAGAATCGGCCTTCCGCGCCCTTGCGCCACGGTTCGGCAATATTTTGGTATCGACGCACGGAGATTTCAAGGCGCGAGCTGCTGCGGTGCCCAACGACCTGAAACCCACACTCGACGACGACGCCATGTCGCGCGGCATTATAGCTTTTGCAGGAGTGAATCCGCACCTTGCAGACCCTAAGTTCGATGCCACACACTGCGACGGCCTTCTCTCGGCACGTGAGGTGGCAGAGCTCGACCTCTCGCAGTGCAATCTTTTTACCCTCTCGGCATGCCAGACGGCCTTGGGGCAAATAGGCCCCGATGGCGTCGTTGGCCTGCGCCGAGGTCTTAAAAATGCCGGTGCCGGAGCCCTGCTCCTGAGCCTGTGGAACGTTAACAGCGATGCCACGGCTCTGCTCATGGAGCGCTTCTACGCCGGGCTTGCCGAGGGCCTTGGCATACACCGCGCTTTCGTTGCCGCCCGCCGCCACCTGCTCGACATGACTGCCGGCGAAACGCGCAGCGTGCAGCGCTTCAACCCCGCCACCATGGCCGAAGAGACGGTCACCGAGACCGCGCCCGTATTCTCGGCACCGCAGTTCGCCAACGCCTTTATCCTCATCGACGCTATCTGAAAAACCATTTCCATACCTTATAAAGCTCTTTTATACTTCAAGTTATGAAAATCAAATCAGCTCTTTTCTCATTTCTTGCCTTTAGCTTATCGTTACAGCCCGCAGTTGCTCAGGCGCCCCACGGAGGTGTGCCCGTTGACTCGTGGCAGGTAAGCGTACGCCAGATGAACCCCGACATGCGCGACCGCATCACCGATACCATGCAGGAGCTCGACGGCTCCGACCAGGACCGCGGCCTTATTGCCGAAATCGGGCAGGCGGCAGGCTTCGGACTCGTTGCAAGCGCCGTCGATATTATTGTAAGCGAGACTTTCAACCTCGCCCAGATGCGTAAGAAACAGAAGCGCGAATGGATGCAGATGATTGAGCGCGAGAACAATTACACCGACAGCATCAGCTCTATCAAAGGTCTGCGCGACTTCTACAACGCGCCCTCGACACGCGGTGCCCTCGACCCCTCGGACATCAACTTCGACGGCATAGAAATACGCGGCATACGCAACGGTCGCGAGGTGATATACATGTCGTGCTCGATAGACCGCACCAAGCTCGACAACCTCTTCCGCCACTCCAAGTTCAACCTCGTGATTGACACGCTCGCCTTCTACCCCTACCAGTGCCACCTGCCCAACGTAGCCGCCAACGGCATACGCATCATGAACGACATCAAGAAGGGGAAGGCCGAACTGCAGGGCGACTCCATAGTGCGCCCGGGCAACGGCGGCAACGGGTTCTCTTTCGACGAGCGCAAGAACCTCAACGTTGGCATCGACTTCACAATCACCTCCTCGTGGATCAACGAGGCCGTGCAGGTACACAAAGATGTGGAGCTCGGGCGCTTCAAGTTCAACATCGCCATACCCGACAATGCCATGATGTACACTTACTCGCGCAAAGACGTCGACTCCCGCGCCACCGCCATTGCCGATGAAGCTCAGCGCGAGCAGTTTCTCGCCGCCAACCTCCTGCCCGTTGAGGGCGATTGCTTTGTGGTGCCCCGCTCATACATGCCTCTGGCAAGCGGTCGCCGTCTGTGGGGTACCGGCGAATATAATATAAAGGTCAAGGTGCGCGAGAGCTGCCGCTTCGACACCGAGAGCGATAAAGCCAAGCATTGGCGCGACGACTACAAACGCCTCCGCAAAATGCAGAACCGCAGCGGCGAAGTGCGCGAATACTTCCAGACGCTTTGGAATCAGAACGGCCTCAATCTCGTCAAGCAATCCTACAAGACCGTGCTCAACACGGGCCTCTCGCACTACGGTCTCACAGCCCAGGGAGCCGCAGCCAACGCAGCAGCAAAAGCAGCCGCTGCCAAAGCCGCTGCCGCCAAACCACAGCCACAGCCTTGACACTCGCCGTAGGCCTTTAATGGCCGTGAAAGGCCTTAGAACACGGCTTATTAAAAATTTTTACATTGAAATTGCGTGTGTTTGCGAGAAATTTTGTAACTTTGCATGTTATAAAACATCATTTTCCAACACATTCCGTCATTTCCAATGATTAAAGCCGCCCTCGAGAAAGTTATAAATGAAGATATGGCCGAGATATGGTCGATACTCACGCCCGATGAAAAGCGCATAGTGGCCGACAATCTTCAGATTCATTCTTTCAAGAAGAACCAGCTCATCTACGCCGAGGGCGACGAGCCTGAATACCTTTGGTGCCTCTTCAAGGGCAAGGTAAAGAAGACCAAGGAAGGTGTTGGTGGTCGTGTTCAGATTCTGCGCCTCATACGCCCTGTGCAGTACTTCGGCTACCGCGCGTTTTTCGCCGGTGAGCCCTACGTGTCGAGCGCCGAAGCTTTCGAGCCCTCGACCCTCGGAGCAATACCTCTCGAGGTTGTGCGCGACCTGATACAGAACAATATAAAGCTTGCGTGGTTCTTTATCCACGAACTCTCGCGCAACCTCGGCGGCTCCGACACCAAGATTGTGAACCTCACTCAGAAGCACATCCGCGGCCGTCTTGCCGAAGCTCTCATAGTGCTACTCGACAACTACGGCTACGAGGACGACAACTGCACGCTCAAGATTTATATGGCGCGTGAAGACCTCGCCAACCTCTCGAATATGACAACGTCGAACGCAATTCGCACCCTCTCGGCTTTTGTCAACGAGCGCATCCTCCTTGTCGACGGCAGGCGCATAAAGATTATAAACGAGAGCGTGCTGCGCAAGATAAGCAAATTCGGATAACACCGCCAGCCCGGAATTTCCTGAAGAAAGGCTTTTCCCATACTTGCCCGCGTCACCACGATGCGGGCATTTTATATATTACGCCGTGGAGGGTGAAATTGTCGCAAATTTTCATTACTTTTGTAGCCTAAACGAACAGGAAGATTTCATGCACGATATAGCACGACATATAAGCGCTTTTCTCATGCTCGGCGCAGGGCTTGCCGCCCTTGCCGCTCCTATCGACGAAGCCCGTCGCCTCTATAACGAGGGCGACTACGCGGCTGCCGCCGAAAAAGCGCGCCCGCTTGTGAAACGTAGTCCGCGCGACGGCAATGCCAATTTTTTCTTCGGTGCCTCGCTCTATAATTTAGGAGAATATGCCGAAGCCCTGGCGCCGCTCAAAGTGGCCGAAGGCCGCGGTGTGGCCGAGGCGGCGCGTATGCTCGCCGAATACGCCCTCGACAACTACGATGCCGACGGCGCGCAGGAGCACCTCGACTCGTGGGAGGCTCTGCTCAAAAAAGGGAAGAAAGAAATTCCGGCAAGACACGAGGAGCTCACCTCACGCGCCGTGCAGATGAGCAACATGCTCGACCGCGTGGAGCGCATTGAGATTATCGACTCGCTGAGTGTCGACAGCGCCACATTCTTCAATGCCTACCAACTCTCAGCCGCCGCAGGCAAGATTCTGCCGCCCGACGCGGTAAGCCACCTTGGAGCAGGAGGTTACGATGAGAAGCTTTCTACAGCCTACATGCCTGAAAACCACTCTGAAATACTGTGGGCAGCAGCCGACAGCAGCGGGGTTTTCAAGCTCTACGGTGCTGATATTCTCGACGACGGCACTCTTGACCACAGCGCCCCCCTCGATGAGAAACTCGGCCGCAACGGCAATGCGCTCTACCCATTCCTCATGCCCGACGGCATGACGCTCTACTTCGCTTCCGACGGCGAGGGCTCGCTCGGCGGCTATGATATTTTCATGACACGCCGCACCGATTCGGCCACGGGCGGCAAAGAATATTTCGAGCCTCAGAACATTGGCATGCCCTATAACTCGCCCTACAACGACTACATGTTCGCTATCGACGAGACTTCGGGTCTCGGCTGGTGGGCCACCGACCGCAACAGCGAACCCGGGCGCGTCACCATATACGTTTTCGAGCCCTCGGCTGTGCGTGTCAATGTTGAACCCGGCGACCCCAACCTCGCTTCTCTCGCCCGCCTGAGCGACATTTCGCTCACCCGCGAAGCAGGCAAGGACTACGAGGCGCTGCTCGCCAAGAAACTACCCGAGCAGAGCGCCGATGCCGACACAAACGGAGGCGCGACCTTTGCCATAGACCTCGGCAACGGCAAAATATACCGTCGCCTGGCCGACTTCAAGAACGAGCGCGCACGCTCGGCCATGCTCGAAGCTTTGGCGGCAGAAGCAAGCCTGCGCAAGCTGCAGAGCCGCCTCGACGGTCTTCGCAGCAAATATGCCGCAGGCGACCGCAGCGTGAGTCATTCGATTCTCGATGCCGAGCGCGAGGAGGCATCTCTGCGCGAACGTTCGGCAGCCCAGCGCAACAGTGCCGTGCGCCTCGAGAACAAGCTCTGACAAGAGCTTGAAGCAAAACAATGAACCTAAAACCACATAGCATATGGAACTTACTGTAATTCTTTTAATTGTGCTGGCGGTAGTACTACTGATAGTGTTCTTCTACTACTGCCCCTTCTTCCTCTGGATTTCGGCACGGGTGAGCGGTGTGCGTATCTCACTCATGCAGCTCGTGCTCATGCGCATACGCCAGGTGCCCGCAAGCATTATTGTACGCGCCCTCATCGAGGCTCATAAGGCCGGACTCAAAGACGTTACCCGCGATGACCTCGAAGCCCATTACCTTGCAGGCGGTAACGTAGAACGTGTGGTTCACGCCCTCGTTTCGGCAGCTAAAGCAAATATCGACCTCGGGTTCAAAATGGCCACTGCCATCGACCTCGCCGGTCGCGATGTGTTCCAGGCCGTGCAGATGAGCGTTAACCCCAAAGTAATCGACACACCGCCCGTTACCGCCGTGGCAAAAGACGGCATCCAGCTTATTGCCAAAGCCCGCGTTACGGTGCGCGCCAACATACGCCAGCTCGTGGGCGGCGCAGGCGAAGACACCGTTCTTGCCCGCGTTGGCGAAGGTATAGTATCGTCTATCGGTTCGTCGGAAAGCCACAAGCAGGTGCTTGAAAACCCCGACTCCATTTCCAAACTCGTGCTGCGCAAAGGCCTCGACTCGGGCACTGCCTTCGAGATTCTCTCTATCGACATCGCCGACATCGACATAGGCCGCAATATAGGTGCAGCCCTGCAGATCGACCAGGCTCAGGCCGACAAGAACATAGCCCAGGCCAAGGCTGAGGAACGCCGCGCAATGGCTATCGCCCGCGAGCAGGAGATGAAAGCCCTTGCCCAGGAGGCCCGCGCAAAGGTTATCGAGGCCGAGTGCCGCCTGCCCGAGGCTATGGCTCAGGCTTTCCTCAACGGCAACCTCGGCATAATGGACTACTACCGCATGCGCAACATGGAAGCCGACACCACCATGCGCCAGTCGCTGGGTAACAACCCGACCTCAACGCCGGAGATACGCGAATGACCACACTCCTCGTCTCACTGGCAGTCCTCATAGGCGGATACTTCGTGTATGGTCTTGTTTCCGAGAAAGTTTTCGGCACCGACTATTCACGACCCACACCCGCCACTACCCTCGCCGACGGCGTGGACTTCATGCCCATGCCCACGTGGAAAGTGTTCCTCATCCAATTTCTGAACATTGCCGGTCTCGGGCCTATTTTCGGTGCGATAATGGGCGTGATGTTTGGTCCGGCGGCGTTTATATGGATTGTTGCTGGCACTATTTTCGGCGGCGCCGTGCACGACTTCATCTCCGCCATGATGTCGCTGCGCAGCGGCGGCGACTCGCTGCCCGAACTCGTAGGGCGTGAGCTCGGTCCTGCCATTAAAAACGGCATGCGCGTGATATCTACCGTGCTGCTCATACTCGTGGGAGCCGTATTCGTGCTCACTCCCGCAGGGCTCCTCGCGGGCATGACTCCCGATTGGGCAGGCCAATACTTCTGGATTGGCATAATCTTCCTCTATTACATGCTTGCCACAGTGCTGCCCATCGACAAGCTCATAGGGCGCTTCTACCCCGTGTTCGGCTTTGCCCTGCTGTTTATGGCAGCCGGACTGCTCTACGTGCTCCTCTTCGGGGGGCACACGATCCCCGACGGCTTAGCCGACGGGCTTCAGAGCCGTCACCCCTCGGGCGAGAGCGCACCTCTCTTCCCGATGATGTTTGTGAGCATAGCCTGCGGCGCTATCTCAGGCTTCCATGCCACCCAGTCGCCCATGATGGCGCGCTGCCTCAAGAGCGAGCGCCTTGCCCGCCCGGTGTTCTACGGTGCCATGGTAGTCGAGGGTATAGTTGCCCTCATATGGGCTGCCGCCGCAATCACCTTCACCGGCGGCTACGGAGAACTTGCCGCCTACATGGGCTCGCACAGCGGTGCCGGCGACCTCGTGCACGACATCTCGGTAAGCTGGCTCGGAACCATCGGAGGTCTCCTGGCAATCTTAGGCGTAGTGGCCGCCCCCATTACAACGGGCGACACAGCCCTGCGCTCGGCACGCCTCATTATTGCCGACTTCATGCACATCGGCCAGGGCAAACTCAAAAACCGCCTTATGGTGTCGCTGCCAATCTTCGCCCTCACCTTTGGAGTAATGCTCATAGACTTCAACGTGCTGTGGCGCTACTTTGCATGGACAAACCAAACCCTTGCAGCCTTCACCCTCTGGGCCGCCACCGTTTACCTGGCACGCCACGGCAAGGCATATGTGATATGCCTTATTCCGGCGGTTTTCATGACAACCGTAGTGGTGAGCTACATTCTTTTCGCCCCCTCGCCCGAAGGATTCGGGTTGCCCATGGGCGTGGCGCTCGGCATAGCCGGAGCCGTCGACGCCTGCTGCCTCGGACTCTTCGCACGCTATGAAATTCTGCGCAGAGCCGGGCGCATTATTCACGACGTTGCATATTGAGATAATATGAACTTTAAAGAAATAATATCCACCACCCGCAACTATAATTTCCACAGCCACACCCAATTCTGCGACGGCCGCGCCCCCATGCACACCATGGCGGCGGCAGCCGTCGCCGCAGGTATGGAGCACTACGGCTTCACCCCGCACAGCCCCATACCCATAGCCTCGCCGTGCAACATGAGCGCCGAAAGTGTCGAGGAATACTTTGCCGAGAGCAAGCGCATATCAGCCGACCCGGCTCTCTCGGGCTGCCGCTTCTACACCGGCATGGAGGTCGATTACCTCTCGCCCGAGTGGGGACCCTCGCACCCCTACTTCGCCGGGCTCGGACTCGACTACACCATAGGCTCTGTGCACTTCATACCCTCGCAGTCGGGCGAACCCGTTGACATCGACGGGCATTTCGACAGCTTCTCACGGCGCATGCGCGAGCATTTCCGAGGCGACATCGACTATGTCGTTGAAACTTTCTTCGGGCAATCGCGCGCGATGATAGAGGCCGGAGGCTTCGATATACTCGGGCACTTCGACAAGGTCGGTCAGAACGCCTCATATTACGCCCCCGGGATAGAAGACGGCGAACATTACCGCAAGCTTGCCGACGAACTGGTTGACCTCATCATAGCCCGCAAGCTGACTATAGAGCTCAACACCAAGGCACGCAACGAGCATGGCCGCTTCTTCCCGGCCGTGCGCTATCTGCCGCGCCTCATCGGTGCCGGAATCACCATTCTTGTGAACAGCGACGCCCATCACCCCGACCGCATTACGGCCTCGCGTGACGAAGCTTTTGCCATACTTGACACACTCAAAGCGTAACAATGCGTAAGCTCGAATTACTGTCTCCGGCGCGCGACGCCTCGGTTGGCCGCACGGCTATCCTCGCCGGTGCCGATGCCGTATATATAGGCGCGCCCGCTTTCGGAGCCCGCGCAGCCGCAGGTAACAGCGTTGCCGACATCGCCACTTTGGCCTCTTTCGCCCACCGCTACCGGGCGCGGGTATATGTGACGATGAACACAATACTCTTCGACCATGAGCTCGAAGACGCCCGCAAGCTTGTGTGGGAGCTTTATGCCGCCGGGGTCGACGCACTTATTGTGCAGGATATGGCCTACCTCGGCATGGAACTGCCGCCTATCGCCCTGCATGCAAGCACCCAGTGCGACATACGCACTCCCGAGAAGGCAAGAATGCTTGCCGAGGCCGGATTCTCGCAGCTTGTGCTCCCACGCGAGTTCACCCTCGCCGAAATCAAGGCATGCCATGAGGCTGCCGGCGTGCCCGTGGAAGTGTTTGTACACGGTGCCTTGTGCGTGAGCTACAGCGGCGACTGCCAGGCGGGGCAGGTGGCAATGGGTCGCAGCGCCAACCGCGGCGTATGTCCTCAGATGTGCCGTCTGCCCTACGAGCTCGTCGACCGCGACGGGCGTGCCGTAGGGCCTGAGAAGCATTACCTTTCGCTGCGCGACCTCAATCAAAGCTCCAATCTCGAAGAGCTGATTGATGCCGGAGCCTCCTCTTTTAAAATCGAAGGGCGCCTCAAAGACGCGCGCTATGTTGCCAACGTGACCGCCGCCTACCGCCGCGCTCTCGATGCCATAATAGCGCGCCGCGACGACATCTGCCGCAGTTCGGCCGGAGTAAGCGTCTGCGATTTCACCCCCGACCTTAACCGCACTTTCAACCGCAGCTACACCAATTATTTTATAAAAGGGACTGCCGCCGCCCGCTCTATGGCATCGCTCGACACACCCAAATGGGCAGGCGTCGCTGTAGGCGTCGCCGAGTCGGCCCCCGACCGCCGGGGCTCGTTTACCGCCAAGCTCAGCGCCGAGCTCACCAACGGCGACGGACTTGGGTACTTCGACCGCGCGGGGCGCTTTCACGGCTTCAGGCTGAATAAAATAGAGGGTAAACGCCTCAGCGCCATGGGTGATACCGAGGGACTTGCTGCGGGTATGACTTTATACCGCAACTCCGACAAGGCGTTCACCGACACTCTCGACCGGCCCGACGCCACCTGCCGACGCACCATAGGCGTACATTTCGTGCTGGAGAGTATCGACAGCAAGCGCCTTTCGCTTGCCGCCACCGACAGCCGCGGCTGCTCGGCCACTGTGACAATCGACAGCGAGGCACAGGAAGCGCGCTCGCCGCAGACCGATGCGCGGCTCCGCACCCTCTCGCGTCTGGGCGATACCATATATAATATAGAAGGCTGCGACGACCGTCTCGGCTCGCGCTTCGTGGCGGCATCTATCCTTGCCGACGGTCGCAGGCGCGTGCTCGAGGCTCTCGACACCGTTGCCGAGGCCACATACAACTACGACCGCCGCCGGAAAAACATGCTCGCCGAGGACGCTTTTGCCGGGCTCGCGCCTCTTAGTTATCACGATAACATTGCCAACAGACTCGCCCGACACTTCTACACTACCCATGGCGCAACCGTGGGCTCGCCCGCAATTGAAACCTCGCAAAGACAGCCCGAAGGGGAGCTTACCGTGATGACCACCCGCTACTGTGTGAGGCGCGAGCTCGGTGCCTGCCTGCGCACCGAGGACGGCAAGAAATTGCCCTCCCCTCTGTTCCTTCGCAACAACTCGGGGCTCTACCGCCTCGACTTCGACTGCTCGCGCTGCGGCATGCGTGTAGTGCGCGTCGGCGGCAAAATGCAATAATCGCAGCACGGCGCCGTTATATAAGTAATCAAAAAGAAAACAACTGATGAAGCTCGCTTTTATAGTACCCCCTTGCTTCGACCACCGTCAGCCTGCCGAACGCACCGCCGGGTGCACCCGTGTGGTGTACCTCGCCCCCAATATATACGAACTTACAGCAGCTGCCGCGCTCGCGCAGAATCCTGCCTATGAGGTGAGCTACCACGATTTTGTATATCATAAAACCACTCCTGAGCAATTCGACGCTTTTTTTGCCGCCGACGACTCGGATGTGTATCTTATGTGGACGGTGAATCTCTCGATTACCACCGACCTCCACGCCATAGAAGTACTGCGCCGCCACCGACCCGACGCCAAAGTTGTGCTCATGGGCCCCGGGCCCACACACTTCACCAAACGGTGCCTGCCTGACGCCAACGTGTTTGTCGTGCGCGGCGAGCCCGAGGAATCGCTGCAAGAACTTATAGCCGCACTCGGCGAGGGCAAGTCTCCCGAGGGCATACGCGGCATATCGTGGCTCAGCGACGGCAAGGTAGTGAACAATCCTCCCCGCCCCCTCATCAAGGACCTCGATGCACTGCCCCTCCCGGCACGACACCTGCTCGGCGACGCCCGTTACTACAACCCCAAACTCAAATGCGGCCCCTACACCACAGTGGTCACCTCGCGCAACTGCCCCTACAAGTGCATCTACTGCGTGCCCTCGTCGCTCACCTTCGCACGCGAGATTGAGTTCCGCGCCGAGCATGGCCGCAAGCCCACCATTGGATTCCGCTCCGCCGAGAATATCGAAAAAGAAATCGCCGCACTCGCCGCCGAGGGCTACAAGGCCATAGGCTTTATGGACGACAACTTTATATGGAACGAGAAGCGCACCGCCGAAATATGCGACATTATGAAGCGTTACGGCATGGTATGGGGTTGCCAGGCACGCGCCGACGCCATTACCGAACCGATTGCGAAAATGCTCGGCGAGAGCGGTTGCCGGTACGTGGACTTAGGTGTGGAATCGTTCGACGAGGCTATTCTCAAGTACATCAATAAGGGAGAAACGGCAGAAGACATTTACCGCGCCGTAGACCTGCTGAAGAAATACAAGGTGCCCGTCAAACTCAACGTGCTCATAGGCTCCAGCCCCCTGGAGACCCGCGAGACAGTGA
The DNA here is from genome assembly GCA_947573485.1 of uncultured Porphyromonadaceae bacterium. Lineage (GTDB taxonomy): Bacteria > Bacteroidota > Bacteroidia > Bacteroidales > Muribaculaceae > CAG-873. Next base: position 62,003 of record CANPGB010000005.1, read on the forward strand.
TTCATACCTTGAAAGAGGCCAAAAAACTGCACGTCGACCAAGTGATGTTCAACATCGTATCGCCCTTCCCCGGCACGGAGTTCTACAAGCTTTGCAAGGAGAACGGTTGGCTCGAAACACCCGACTATGTGCCTACCGACGTGCAGCGCGAGTCGATACTCAAGCTTCCAAACCTCTCGGCAAAGGAAATGGAAAAGCTGCTCTTCCGCAATAACATTCAGTATTTCCTCTCGCCCCGCTTCATAGCGCGCCAATTGGGCAGATTCCGCTCGTTCAGCGAGTTCAGCCACGCCCTCAAAGCTCTGAAAATAAAGCTATTCGGCTAAAGCATGGATATTTCGCTTGTCATCTTAACGTGTAACCAGAAAGGCTACACTCTCAGGTGTCTGGAATCGGTGTCGGGCTTGCTCGACCACCCCGACCGCGAGATAATATTGGTTGACAACGGTTCTGCCGACGGCACCGCCGAAGAGGTGGCCTCACGCTTTCCGGCAGTGAAAATAGTGCGGTTCAACGAAAACCGCGGTGTAGCCGGAGGGCGCAACGCGGGCCTCCGCGCAGCTTCAGGGCGCCACCTCATGATTCTCGACAACGATACCGTAGCCTCGCCCGAGGTTATTGAATCGCTTTCGGCCTACCTCGATAGCCACGCTGACACAGGGCTCGTGGCGCCGCGCCTCGTGAGCCCCGGTGGCGACGTTCAGACAAGTTTCAGAGCCTACCCCGGCATTGGCGAGAAATTGAATAACGTGCTGCTCGGGCGCCGGAAGTCGTCGGTGGCATGCGCGGTTCCCACCTCGCCTATCGAGCCATTTTATGTAATAGGAGCAGCGCAGATGTTTACAGCTGACGTTTACAAGGCTTCGGGCGGCCTCGATGAGAAAATCTTCTTCGGCCCCGAAGACGCCGATTTCTGCATGGCAGTGCGTGCGCAAGGTAAGAAAGTGGTATACAATCCGACGCTGACTATTATCCACGACTGGCAGCGGGCCACCACCTCGCGAATCTTCTCGCGTGGCGCCCGCATACACGCTGCCGCCCTGCTCTATTTCTACCGCAAGCACCGTCGCTGGCTGTAGCACACGTAAGCAAAAATTCATTTTAGCAAGATTTTTGGCAGTTGGAATCCCCGACTGCCACTTTTTTGTCGCTCAAAACGCTTGATTGATATAATTCACTCTTTTCCAAATTATTATATTGCCAAATAATTGACATTTGTCACGTTTTTCAGAGCACAAAACACAATTATTTTAATTTTATCTTTCATTTTTCTTCTCTTTTACTTGCATAGTATAAATTTATGCTATACTTTTGCGCCCATAAATCACTTTTCAACAAAATTAAGTTAGATGAGAGAAGCATTAAAGAAACTAAGCGCCATAGCGCTCGTATGTGTCGCCGGCCTCAGTGCCGGGGCTGCCGAGCCGGGAATCGCGGTGCTTGACAAAGACGGCACCACCTATGAGGTGAGTATCGCCGCGCTCGACCGCCTGAGCTTCGGTAGCACGACACTCACGGTGCTCACCACCTCGGGGGAAGAAAAGTCGTATGCCTACGGCGACATCGAAAAGATAACGCTCGATGCCGAAATTGCGGGAGCGCAAACTATTGCCGCCAACGGTCATATTGCCGTATGGCCCACGCTGACAAGCTCCGAGCTATACATTTCCGGCGCTGAAAAAGGCACACCCGTGTATGTATATACGGCAACCGGCGCCCTTCTGATTGCCACAGAAGTCGGCGACGGCACACTCAGCCTCGACCTCGGGAGCGCACCTGCAGGCCTCTGCATTGTGAGCGTAGGCGACCGCTCGGTAAAAGTTATCAAGAAATAATCCAATCATAGAATCAGTATGCTTAAAAACCTCTTCATAAGCGCTGCCGTAGCTCTGGCAGCCACCGCAGCTCCGGCACAGGAGACACTCTACCTCATCAAAGGCAATAAGGTAATTGCCAAATACTCAACCGCCGAAGTTGAATACGCCACATTCAAGCTTCCTGCAGGCGTCGAGGATATCGACGACACTCCCACAATACAGACGCTTAACTTCCTCGGCGGCACAGGCTCATACTTCGGCACCACCGACAACGTGGCCAACTTCCAGATTCAGCTGTCGACAGGCGCTGTTGGCGACGAATCGTTCCCCCGCACCATGCTCTACCTCCAGTTCATGAGCAACGCCGCCGACTACAACGATCTCAAATTTGAAGAAGGCACCTACACCATAGGCGACGGCGCCACTCTCGACCCCTTCAAATTCCACCCCGGCATAAGCGAGACTAACAACGGCGAGGAAGGAATCGGAGGCACGTTCTACATCGACATGCAGTCGGGCGACAATGCCACCACTCACCTGGTGACCGACGGCACTTTCACAATCAAGAAAACGGCCTCGGGCTATAAAATTGCCGGTATCCTCGTGGAGGAAAACGGCAGTGTGCTTAACTTCAACTATGAAGGCGCAATAGCCATAAGCAACGAATCAGATGAGAAAGACCCCGCCGACGAGCTTCCCCTGCCCGAATCGCAGCTCACAGCCGACTTCACGTTCAACGCGCTCCAGGGCGAGGCTTACGTCAACATCTGGAATTCTTTCTTTGCCGACGAGCCCCGCTTCGACTACCTCAATTTCCAGATCTACGGCGACTCCAACTACGAGACCTGCCTTCAGTTAGGCATTATAGTTGACCCCTCCAAGACCGACGGCGTCAAGCTCCCCAAAGGCAAATACCAACTGATCAAACGCACAGCCGCCAACTTCGCCGCCAACGACTATGCCGCACTCCCCGCATGGGCCGTGCAAAGCGAGACCACCACTTTCGCACCCTACGGCTGCTGGTACATTACCGATTACGCTACCCACTCGCCGCTCACATCGGGCGAAATAGAAGTACTCGAAGACTCCGACCTCAAGACTATCAACATCACATTCACCCTTAAAGACCCCAAAGGCAACACTTTAAGCGGCAGCTACAACGGCTCGATAGTGTTCTTCTGATACCCCGACACCAATTTATAAATCGGGCGGACGCCATGTGGCGCCCGCCCTAAGTTTATTTATTTCAGCGAATTACGAACCAAAACAAAGTATCCGCCCCACGCTTGGGACGGATACTTGACGCTGATTTCTCAGCGATAAACAGTCGTTCAATAGAAAACTGTATAGGTCGATAATTGTGTATTGAAATCTTTTACAACGAGTAATGTTTCACAACATATAAACTTAATGTATCTGCTATTTTTGCACTACAAAATTAGAAACTCTTTTTTAATTATGCAAATATTTAAAAAAGCACCAACCACACCCATTTATAGCTAAACGGCTGTAACATTGGGATTTAGCCCTTTTATATTTAACTTTTAAATACATTTTTATTGTTTTTATTAATATTTAATTACTATTTTTCAGTATTCTTTCACGAGATACTTCTGAGGCGAGAGGCTTGCCAATTGAAAAATAATTTGTAATTTTGGGGAGCAAAAGCAGCGACACAGATGGCAACAATCAAACCCGAAAAGATAGAAGAGCTCACCGCGCAACTGCGCGACGGGGCCACTGTGCACCAAGCTTTCAACGAAGTGATACGCCTCTTCAGCGAGCCCCTCTACTGGCAGATACGCCGCATGGTGGGCTCGCACGACGATGCCAACGACCTGCTTCAGAACACATTTATGAAGGCATGGCAGTCGATAGAGAACTTCCGCGGCGACGCCAAACTCTCGACATGGCTCTACAAGATTGCCATAAACGAGAGTCTTTCGTTCCTTGAGCGGGAGAAGCGGCGCGCCACCACCTCGCTCGACGATGCCGAAGCTGCCGAGGTGCACACCCTCACTGCCGACGGCGAGCTCGACGGCGACCGCCTCGCCACTGCTCTGCGCGATGCCGTGGATACCCTGCCCGAGAAACAACGCCTCGTATTCAACATGAAATATTTCGACGATATGAAATATGAGGATATATCGGAGATTCTCGGCACATCGGTGGGCGCCCTGAAAGCATCATATCACCTCGCGACAAAAAAAATTGAGCAATTTTTCGAGAACCTGCATTAAACCCTCGCCAAGCTTCGCAGTCATATTATAAAAAAGAACAGACGCATGACAAATTCAAGCCACGACATATTATCGAAAGCCCGCGCTCAGGGTCTGGCCCGACCTTCGGCCGGTCTCGAGGTGCCCGACGGCTATTTCGACGACTTTGCCACGCGTATGGCTGCCCTCCTGCCGGAGCGCCCCGAGCTCGAGAACCGCGAGGCCGACACGGCAGCTTCCGACAGCCGCACTTTCTGGCAGAAGGTAAGGCCATATGTATATATGGCGGCGATGTTCGCCGGTGTCTGGTGCATGCTTCAGGTTTTCGCATCGCTCACCGGAGCAGGCACACTGCAGCCACTGAGCGAGAATCCGGTTCTTGCCAGCGCACTCTCCGACGATAATTTCGTACTCGACTATTTCTACGACGACATCAACTCGTGGGAAGTGGTAGACGAAATGCTCGAGGACGGCACTCTTGACGACGACGAAGACTTCGCGAAATTCCTCAGCGAGCCCGACGGCGATTACATTCTTCCCCAATAATATGAAAGTAACAGCAAAAACACTCTTCTACAGCCTGGCTGCCGCCTGTCTTATGCTGATGATACCTTTGAAGGCATCGGCTCAACAGATGGACGAGAGCCGCAGGGATAAAATCTTCAACGAATTGCGGTCGTATAAGCACGACGTGATAGCCAAGGAGCTCTCGCTGAGCAAAGAGCAGCAGAAAGAGTTTTTTGCCGTGTACGATGAAATGGACGATAAGCTGATGCAGATTTCAGCCGAGACACGAGACCTCGAGCGCAAAGTTTCCGACGACAAAAATGCAAGCGACACCGAAATCGAAGCTGCAGCAGCCGCTGTTTACAGCCAGAAGGAACGCGAGGCAAAGATTGAAATGGAGTACTACGACCGCTTCAAAGAGATTCTGAGTCCGCGCCAGCTGCTCCGCCTTAAAGGAGCCGAGAAAACTTTTACACAGCAACTTGTAAAACACCACCGCCGTCTACGTAATAAGTAATGCCAGTACGCACGCCCGCCGAAACCCTCGACAGCGCCTGCAACGCAGGCTTGGCCAAAGCATCGGCCGACCGACCTTTTTGTAAATTCATGATTTCGAGCATGCTTGCCGGAGCCTATATAGCTCTTGGAGGCGTGCTCTCAATTATTGTAGGCTTCGGCGTGCCGGGCATAGCCGAGAGCAACCCCGGCGTTCAGCGCCTGCTCAGCGGCCTTGTGTTTCCCATTGGCCTCATGCTTGTGGTAGTGCTGGGCGCCGACCTTTTCACGGGCAACAATGCCCTGCTCATACCACCGCTGCGCAATGGCTCTCTAAGCCCGTGGCGACTTGCATCGAACTGGATTTTAGTGTGGGCAGGCAATTTTGTCGGCGCCCTCATGGTGGCCTATTTCCTTGTTTATCTTACAGGGACAACGGCATCAGAGCCTTATAGCAGTGCTGTGGCAAAAATTGCAGCAGGCAAAGTATCGGCCTCGCCGTGGGTAGTATTCCTCAAAGGCATAGGCGCAAACTGGTGTGTGTGCCTTGCTGTGTGGCTTGCCTTGAGCGGTCGCCGATTAGGCGAGAAACTTCTGGCCTGCGAAATACCCGTGCTGGCCTTCGTAGCCCTCGGATATGAGCACTGCGTAGCCAATATGTTCTTCATCCCCCTCGCCATGATGCAGGGGGCCGAAATAGGCATCGCCGAGCTTTTCACCGCCAACCTCCTGCCGGCAACTTTGGGCAATATCGTTGGCGGCGCACTTTTTGTAGGGACAGCCATGAGCTATCTCTACCAGAAAAAGTAAAATTCCGATTCAAAAACTCTACTTTCCGGCCAGCGCCTCCATAAAACGGGGGCGGTAGCTGTCGCTCACAGGTATACACCTGCCGCCCAGGATAATAGAGTTGCGTTCAATGACCCTCACCTTGTCGAGATTCACAATAAATGAGCGGTGCACGCGCATGAACGAAGGCTCGGGGAGCTCGTCGGCAACGGCTTTCATGCTCATGAGCGAGAGTATGGGCTTGGGGTCCGAGGCAAGATATATTTTCACATAGTCTTTGAGCCCTTCGAGATATTCGATGTCGGCAAAAGGTATACGCACGAGCCTGTACTCGCTCTTTACGAGCAGGAAGCCTTTACGGGCTTCGGCCTGAGCCGGTTCGGGGCGGGGAGCGACGCGCTTCAACGCTCGGGTGGCCGCTTCGAGAAACTCTTCGTAGCTCACCGGCTTGAGCAGATAGTCGAGCGCGTTGACCCTGAATCCTTCGACAGCGTGGTCGGAGTAAGCGGTTGTGAATACTATATTCACGTTTTCGGGCACAAGCCGTGCAAGCTCCATGCCCGAGAGGCGCGGTATGTGAATATCGAGGAAAACAAGATCGACACCTCCGGCATTGAGAATTGCGAGCGCCTCTTCGGCAGTATGCACCTCGGCTTTGAGAGTGAGAAAAGGGGTGCGCTCTATGTAGGTGCTTATCAGTTTTGCCGCCAGAGGTTCGTCGTCTACCACGAGGCAGTTCAGGCTTATAGGGTTGGTGGTTTGCGCAGTCATTTCGAGACGTCGGATTTGAGAGGAATGATTAATTTTGCAGTGAAAATATTGTTGTACAGGCGCGTTGAGAACGATGCCTCTCCGCCGTAGATAAGCTGCAGGCGGCGACGCAGATTGGCAAGGCCTATGCCCGAGTTTTTCTCGTCGGACTGGCGGGAGTTGCTCACCACGCCATTGGCAGTCACGCACTTTATCTCGTTGTTCTCAACCGTCAGCGAAATCTCCACGGGGTTGCCCTCGCTGTCTTCCGTGCCGTATTTGAAAGCATTTTCTATCAGAGGGATGAACAGCAAGGGTGGGACCATTACATCGCCGCAACCGTTGAGGTCAATGTCGACCACCACACGCCTGGCGGCAAGGCGCAGCCGCATCAGCGACACATAGTTCTCTATGAAATCCGCCTCCTGCGAGAGTCTCACCGCCCTCACATCTTCGTAAAGCACATATCGAAGCAGCCCCGAGAGGCGATGCACAGCTTTTTTTGCGTCTTCAGGCGAGACATCGACAAGGGCGTAAATGGTATTGAGGGTGTTGAAGAGGAAGTGAGGATTGAGCTGGCTCTTGAGACTTGCAAGCTCGGTGGCCTGCTGCTCGGCATGCAACTGCCGCTGCTGCATGTCGATGTCATGCCAGCGCGACGAGAGCCTCAGCGCCACGGCAAGGCCTATTGTGAGAATCATCATGGCAGCATCGCGCAGCAGGAAAGAGAATGATTTGAGCCTGCTGGGATGCTTTATGCCTCGCGGGTCTATGTTGAAATGCGTCATGAGATAGCTCAGAAGCATACCCAAGGCTATGAGGCCTATGTTGAGGAGCAGGAAGCGCCAGAAAGCGTTCTTGCCCGAGCGGCGGCACAGCGTCCGGTCGACGATATAGAAGTAGTTGATATAAAATACAAGTATATAGTAAAGAGTGCGGGCATAGAAGCCGGGCGCGCCGAGCATGAAACCTCGGCGAGGCATGGCGAACGCCATAAGCAACTCGGGCAATACGAAAATTATAACAATGAAGAGCAGGTGCACAACAGGGGCTGCGAAGCGCCTTCTGCCCGTTTCGTTATTTGCTATCGGATTCACTTACTTTATGTGTTAAGTCATGGTTTAATGCGCAAATATAACCAATAGGAGGCATTATTCAAAAAATAATCGACAGAAAAGCCCAAAACACCGACAAAAGTAAGTCTTACCGCGAACCAACTCACCCAGGAAAACGTCTTAAATAAATAACGCTAAACAAAAAAATTGCCCGATGAAAGCTAAATATCTATTGCCGCTTGCCTTGGCAGCCGTTGCCGCCAACGGCGCGTTTGCCCAGAGCCCGGCGCCTCAGTTCGGCATCCATGCCGCCATGGAAGTCACCCTACCCTCGGGCGCGAGCGACATATACAAGAGCGGCGCAGGCCTCACCTTGGGAGCCTATTACCGGTTGCCCTTCGCAAAACGTTTCTATTTTGAGCCGGGGCTGCTTTTCAACTACACGGCAATGTCGTCGAAAGACCTCGTGACCTTCGACGACCAATATTTCTATGAGGGCGCCGCCAACCTCTACGGCATCCGCATCCCGCTTACCGTAGGTTACAACTTCGATGTGAGCGATATTGTATCGCTACACTTCTCTACCGGCCCGTGGATAAACGTGAATATCTCGGCACAACAGAAACTGCTCCCTAACTTCAGCGCTCCCGAGACCGTGCCCGACCGCACAATAAACCTGTTCAACTACGGCTGGAAACGCGTCGACGCGCTATGGGGAATCTCTCTCGGAGCCACATTCGCCGACAACTACTATGTGGGTATAACCACCGGAGTGGCCTTCACGCCTTTGGCAAGCTTCGGCAACCGCGACAAAAAGATACGCATACACCGCAATACGGTAGCCATTAGCTTAGGCTACCGCTTCTGACCCGCTTATAACTTTTCACGGAGAAAACGCCCGGTGACGCTGGCCTCGTTAGCGGCCACTTCCTCGGGCGTTCCTGTTGCCACTATGTTGCCACCGGCGTCGCCGCCGTCAGGGCCGAGATCTATGATATGGTCGGCGCACTTTATAACGTCGAGGTTATGCTCCACTATCACAAGCGTGTGCCCTAAGGCAATGAGGTCGTCAAAAGCCTTGAGAAGCAGGTGAATATCGTGGAAGTGCAGGCCTGTTGTAGGTTCGTCGAAGATGAACAGCTGCGGCGCCGACTTTCCCTGGGCGAGAAAGTAGGCAAGCTTCACGCGCTGGTTTTCACCGCCGGAGAGAGTCGATGACGATTGCCCGAGTTTGATATACCCCAGGCCGACATCGTGTAGAGGCTTGAGGCGCTGAACTATACGGCGCTCGGTGGCACCATCGGCGGCCGAGAAAAATTCTATGGCATCGTCGACTGTCATCTCAAGAATATCGTAGATGTTCTTGTCGCGGTATTTCACTTCGAGCACCTCACGTTTGAAGCGCTTGCCGTGGCACTCCTCGCACTCTATAGTGACATCGGCAAGGAACTGCATCTCTACGGTTATATACCCTTCGCCCTTGCAGGCCTCGCACCGGCCACCCTCGGCGTTGAAAGAGAAATACCCTGCGGGGATATCCATTTGTTTGGCGGCCTGCTGCGATGCCATGAGGGTGCGGATCTCATCGTAGGCCTTGAGATAGGTGGCGGGGTTGGAGCGCGACGAACGGCCTATGGGATTCTGGTCGACGAACACCACGCCCGAAATACGCTGCAAGTCGCCCGAGAGTCCGGCGAAAGCCCCCGGAGCATCGCCCTCACCGTTGCAGTGGCGGGCGAGAGCGCGCCAGAAAATATCGCGTACGAGAGTCGATTTTCCCGAACCGCTCACGCCGGTTACGCAAGTCATGACCCCGAGCGGAAAATCAACAGTCACATCTTTGAGGTTGTGCTCGGTGGCATCGTTCACACGTATGTAATCGCGCCATTTGCGTCGCGAGGTCGGAAGGGCAATCTGCATCTGCCCTGTAAGATATTTCATGGTGAAGCTGTCGGGGGCTGAGGTAATATCGTCGGGAGTGCCTTGGTACACAATCCGCCCACCGCCGGTACCGGCCGCCGGCCCCACGTCGATGAGTCTGTCGGCGGCACGCATAATATCTTCGTCATGCTCTACCACAACCACCGTATTGCCAAGCTTCTGCAGTTTGCGCAGAACACCTATGAGGCGCTCGGTGTCGCGCGAGTGCAGCCCAATCGAAGGCTCGTCGAGGATATAGAGCGACCCTACAAGACTGCTGCCCAGCGATGTGGCAAGGTTTATTCGCTGACTCTCACCGCCCGAAAGACTGTTGCTGAGGCGGTCGAGGGTCAGGTAGCCCAAGCCTATGTCGACAAGAAAGGTGAGTCGCTTGGTGATTTCGGTGAGCAGGCGCTCGGCAATGGCAGCATCGCGCTCGTCGAGCTTCAGCTCACTGAACCATTTCAAGAGCTCATGCACAGGCTTGGTAACAAGCTCGGTGATAGTGGCTCCTGCCACCTTCACATACGACGCCTCGGGGCGCAGACGTGTGCCGTGACAGGCACGGCAGGTAGTCTTGCCACGGTAGCGTGCAAGAATCATACGGAATTCAATGGCAGCTCGGCGCGACGCAACCTCGGCAAAGAAGTCGTTTATACCCAGCAACTTCTTGCCGTCGCCCTCCCAAAGGAGGCGTTTCTGCTCTTCGGGCAGTTTATTGTAGGGCGTATGTATGTCGAACCCCTTGGCTTCGTGTATGAAAGCCGTGCGCCACTTTGCCGACGAGGGGCCGCGCCACGGAGCCACGGCACCGTCGTAGAGCGATAGCGCCGGATTGGGAATCACAAGATTCTCGGCAATGTCGAGGGTCTTTCCGAAGCCCTCACACACGGGGCAGGCGCCCATGGGGTTGTTGAAGTTGAACATTTGGTCGGAGACCTCGGCAAAAGTTATGCCGTCGGCCTCGAAGCGCTTTGAGAAGGTATGGCGCACCACTTCGCCGGAGTCTTTCCATACGAGAAGCGCGCACTCATCGTGCCCCTCGAAGAAAGCTGTCTCCACCGATTCGGCCAGGCGCGAGAGTTCGTCGCCCTCGTAGGCAACGGCGAGGCGGTCAACCAGGAGGTCGGGCAACTGCTCACCTTCGGTGCGGAACTCATCCATAGGCACGAAGTTATTGTCGGCATCCACCACGCGCGAGTAGCCCTCCTTGGCATAAATTTCAAGCTGAGTGGCAAGATTGCGCCCCTCGGGCAGTCGAATTGGAGCGATTACGGCAATGCGGGTGCCCTCGGCATACGAACGGGCGGCAGCAATAACATCTTCTACCGAGTGTTTCTTGACGAGCTCACCGCTCACGGGCGAGTAAGTGCGCCCTACCCTGCCAAAGAGCATGCGCATATAATCGTAAATTTCGGTCGAGGTGCCGACGGTGGAGCGCGGATTGCGCGTATTCACCTTCTGCTCAATGGCAATCGCCGGTGGCAGGCCTCGGATAAAGTCGCACTCGGGCTTGCGCAGCTTGCCCATAAACTGACGGGCATAAGCCGAAAGACTCTCCACATAGCGCCTGCGACCTTCGGCATAAAGGGTGTCGAAAGCCAATGACGATTTTCCCGACCCCGAGAGGCCGGTGATAACTACAAGTTGGTTGCGGGGAATCTCAACATCTACGTTTTTCAGATTATTTACCCTTGCACCTTTTACTATTATATTGGAAACTGCCATTGTTATGCGTGTAATATAAAATGCAAATGAAAGTTATCAGAACTTTCGCGGAACTCAGAGCCCCCTCTTGCAGAAAGCCACAACTTAAAGTCTCGAAACCGCCTCAAAAATCAAAGCCGTATGTGGTGCCAATCCGTTCATATCATCTGAACATTGAATTGAGGTGACGGGTTTGCAGCGATTTCAGATATGCGTCCGGATTCTTTGATTTGAAATAATACCAGGCAAAGAAACGGTTGAGAGTATATAGATAGTCGCCCTCCGGCACCAGCAATCTCTTCCACGCCTCCTTTATTTTCTTATATGGGAAAATAAGGAACAGCTGCTTTATTTCTTCAAGATCAAGGTATCGCAGAGTCATCGCGATAAGTTGATCATCGCAGAGATTCTTTAAAGAGACAGTTTCAGGGTCGTACGACCAAAAGGCTTTCTCCTCCTTGAGTTGTTCAAGGAGTGTTCCTTTTATTTCTTTAATTCTGTCTTGACTCTTGACTATCATAATGCAAAGTTACAATTTTCAGAGGCAAAAAACAAGAGAATTGAGCCCTATGAAATATAAACAAAGTTAAGGCTGCCTGCAATTTTGTCACAAAAATGCCATGGGCACGGAAATTGCAGTTAGTTTTACGCGGCTGCTTAAACAAAAGCAGCGCTTGATTTGTTAAAAAATCAGTAAATAAATTTAGATAATTCATCAATAAAAGCGATATGAATTTCAACAGTTTCACAATAAAATCGCAAGAAGCAATCCAGAAGGCCGTGGAGATAACCCGCGGAGCAGGCAGCCAGGCCGTAGAGCCGGTGTGCCTCCTGAAAGGTGTGATTGACGAAGGTGAGTCGGTTGTGAAGTTTATCTTCCAGAAGATAGGCGCCAACCCGGCCACAGTAACACGTGCCGTCGACGCAGAGATAGCGCGTCTACCCAAGGTTTCAGGACAGGAACCTTACCTGAGCCGCAGTGCCAACGATGTGCTGCAGAAGTCGCTCGACATAGCCAAAAAGCAGGGCGACGAGTATGTGACCCTTGAGGCTCTTCTGCTCGCTCTTTTTGAGATAAACTCTCCTGCCTCTACAATCCTCAAGGATGCCGGCCTCGGCAAAAAAGAGCTCGAGGCTGCCATCGAGGAGCTTCGCAAAGGCAAGAAAGCCACCGACCAGGGTGCCGAAGAGAGCTACAACGCACTCTCGAAGTATGCAATCAACCTCAACGAACGTGCCCGCGCAGGTAAGCTCGACCCCGTTATCGGCCGCGATGAGGAAATCCGCCGTGTGCTTCAGATTCTGAGCCGCCGTACCAAGAACAACCCCATGCTCATCGGCGAACCCGGCACAGGTAAAACCGCAATTGCCGAAGGTCTCGCCCACCGCATTGTGCGCGGCGACGTGCCCGAGAACCTCCGCACCAAGCAGATTTACTCGCTCGACATGGGCGCCCTCGTGGCCGGTGCCAAATATAAAGGTGAGTTTGAAGAGCGCCTCAAAGCCATTGTCAACGAAGTGACCGGAGCCGACGGCGAGATTATTCTCTTCATCGATGAAATCCACACTCTCGTGGGCGCAGGCAAGGGCGAAGGCGCCATGGACGCTGCCAATATCCTCAAGCCGGCACTCGCACGCGGCGAGCTCCGCAGCATAGGCGCGACAACCCTCGACGAGTATCAGAAATACTTCGAGAAAGACAAAGCTCTCGAACGCCGTTTCCAGAAAGTCATGGTCAACGAGCCTGATGAGACCAGCGCCATAGCAATCCTCCGTGGCCTCAAAGAGCGCTACGAAAACCACCACAAGGTGCGTATCCGCGACGAGGCGATTATCGCCGCCGTGCAGCTCTCGGAGCGCTATATCACCGACCGTTTCCTCCCCGACAAGGCCATTGACCTTATCGACGAAGCCGCCTCGAAACTTAAACTCGAAATAGACTCTGTACCCCAGGCTCTCGACGACATCACCCGCCGCATTGCACAGAAAGAAATCGAGCGTGAGGCTATCAAGCGCGAAGGTATGGACGACAAGGTGCGCGAAATTGAGCACGAAATTGCTTCGCTCCGCGAGGAAGAGAAAGAATACTCTGCCAAGTGGAAGGCCGAACGCGAGCTCATAAGCCGCATACAGCAGAATAAGATTGACATCGAGCAACTTAACTTCGAAGCCGACAAGGCCGAGCGCGAAGGCGACTATGCTCGCGTGGCCGAAATCCGCTACTCCCGCATAGCCGAGAAGCAGAAGGAGATTGAAACCACCCAGGAGCAGCTCCGCATGATGCAGGGCGAGAAGTCGCTCATCAAAGAGGAGGTCGACGCCGAAGACATCGCCGATGTTGTATCGCGCTGGACCGGCATCCCCGTAAACAAAATGGTGCAGAGCGAGAAAGAGAAACTCCTCCACCTCGAAGAAGAACTTCACGACCGCGTAATCGGTCAGGACGAGGCTATCTCGGCTATCGCCGACGCCGTACGCCGCAGCCGCGCCGGTCTTAACGACCCCAAGCGTCCTATCGGCTCATTTATCTTCCTCGGCACTACCGGTGTTGGTAAGACAGAGCTTGCCAAGGCTCTTGCCGAATACCTCTTCGACGACGAGAATATGATGACGCGTATCGACATGAGCGAGTATCAGGAGAAGCACTCAGTGTCGCGACTCGTAGGAGCGCCTCCGGGATACGTCGGTTATGACGAAGGCGGCCAGCTCACCGAGGCCGTGCGTCGCAAACCGTACTCCGTAGTGCTCTTCGACGAGATAGAGAAAGCTCACCCCGACGTGTTCAACATCCTGCTCCAGGTGCTCGACGACGGTCACCTTACCGACAACAAGGGCCGAAACGTCAACTTCAAGAACACCATTATAATAATGACCTCCAACATGGGTTCCTCGCTTATCCGCGATAACTTCGCCAAGATCACACCCGAAAACCGTGTGGAGACTATCGAAAGCACCAAGCAGGCCGTGCTCGACATGCTCAAGCAGACCATACGCCCTGAGTTCCTCAACCGTATCGACGAGATAATAATGTTCACCCCGCTGAACCGCAACGAGATAGAGGAAATCGTAGGGCTCCAGATCAAGAGCATACAGAAGATGCTCGCGCACTCGTCGGGCATAGAGCTCAAGGTTACGCCCAAGGCTCTGTCGTTCCTCGCCGACGAAGGCTTCGACCCCGAGTTCGGCGCACGCCCGGTAAAACGAGCCATACACCGTCTGGTGCTCAACCAGTTGTCGAAAGACATCCTGGCTCAGAAAGTAGACCGCAGTCGACCCATAGTCATCGACGTGGAAGGCGACGACCTCATATTCAAAAACTAACCATAATTAAATTTAACAGTACTCTCATGATTAAGAAACTAATGGCAGCTGCCCTCCTCGCCCTCCCTCTCATAGGCTTTGTGAGCTGCAGCGACAACAAGGACCTCCCCGATGTGGACTATAACATCGAAATCGAAGGCGGCACGCGTGTCGACGGCTCGGTTTACGTAGTCCGCGGCGATACCCTCGAGGTAGAAAGCATTACCGTGAGCAACCGCGAAGAAGGCAAGGCCGCTATGATAACCTCGGCAGCCTACTACTGGGACGGCTACTATATCGGCACCGCCGTAATCGCCCCCTACGGCATGCAGATTATCACCGATGAAGATACCGCTCTCGGCAAACACGCTCTCGACATCCAGACTCCTCTCTTCGCCGAAGACAAAGAAGCCGCCACGGCAGTCGTAGGCCTTCAGGTAGTGGTTGTAGAAAGCACTGAAGATATTCCGGGCGGAGGCGCCGAAACCTTCGTGGTAACACCTTCCACCCAAGGAAATCCTGATTGATAATTCATAAGATAATTCCTTCAATAAAGCGGGTGCGCCAAAAACCATGGCGCACCCGCTTTGCTTTATACATCACGGACTCATTCCTACTAATCAACGCATTAGGATTCATACTCCTTTTCATCGCCAGCATATAAGGGCAGAGAAAATAACGCAGCCAATGTTAACACATGTTAAATATTGCGGGAAAATTTGGAGAATCGAAAAAGTCGCCGTAACTTTGCATCGCAAACGAGAAAAGGCGATTTAGTGTAGTGGCCTAGCACGCCACCCTCTCACGGTGGAGACCAGGGTTCGATTCCCTGATTCGCTACTCAAATCACGAGGCAAGTTCCTGAAAGGTGCTTGCCTCTTTGCTTGTTATAGGGTTTGTACACTGACTCAATTGTGTCCTGCCCTGCCTCTCTCAACTCCTCAAAAACGGTTTCTCATTGTGGTAAGAAAGATAATACATATCGACATGGACGCGTTCTACGCCTCGGTAGAACAGCGCGACGACCCCGCTCTCAAAGGGCAGCCAATAGCTGTGGGGCAGGCCGACGGCCGCGGCGTGGTGTGCGCGGCGAGCTACGAAGCACGCCGCTTCGGGGTGCGCTCGGCCATGTCATCATCAAAAGCCCGCAAGCTATGCCCCTCGCTGGTCTTTGTCGACTGTCGCTTTGACGTATACAAGGCTGTGTCGGCTCAGATACACGAAATATTCCACCGCTATACCGATATTATCGAACCGATATCGCTCGACGAAGCCTTCCTCGACGTTACCGAAAACCACCGGGGCATGCCGCTTGCACTCGACATCGCACGCGAAATCAAAAAGGCAGTGCGCGAAGAACTCGGACTCGTGGCTTCGGCAGGTGTCTCATATAATAAATTCCTGGCAAAGATAGCATCGGACTACCGCAAGCCCGACGGCTTGTGCGTGATTCCGCCCGAACGGGCAGCCGACTTCATAGCCAAGATGCCCGTAGAGAGTTTCTGGGGCGTAGGCCCCGTGACAGCTTCCAAGATGCACGCGCTCGGGATATATACCGGTGCCGACCTACGAAACCTCTCGGTGCCGGAGCTGCGCCTCTACTTCGGCAAGGCCGGACGGCAGTATTACGATTTCGCGCGCGGAATCGACAACCGCCCCGTAGAGGCTTTCAGAGTACGCAAGTCGATAGGCTGCGAGCGCACCCTCGACACTGATGTTAGCGACAGCGCTGAACTCGATGCCGTGCTCGTGGCTCTTGCCGACGAACTTGAGCGGCGGGTGGCGGCCAAGAAATTTACGGGCACTACCCTCACCCTGAAACTGCGCACCTCCGATTTCGCCACTATAACGCGCAGCGAATCGGGGGTGAGCGAAACGGCTCTTGCGGCCGACTACCTCGCCATTGCCAGGCGCCTAATGGAAAAGGCCGGCCTGCGTAAACCATTGCGCCTGCTCGGCCTTTCCCTGTCACGCGCCGGGGGTGACTCGCGCCACGACAATCCCCTGCAACTTACTTTTGAGTTGTAGAGCTTTTGTCGGCGCTCGCAAAAAGATTGCTCAGATACTTCTCGCGGAAATTCTCCAGGAGTTCCCAGAAACTCGGCACGAAGAGCGTTCCGGCCACAGCGTTGACAGCCATACCGAATACTACAGCCGTGCCCAGCGACAGGCGGCTGGCAGCACCGGCACCTGTGGCGAAGAGCATTGGCATTACGCCGAATACGAAGGCGAGGGCCGTCATCAGAATCGGTCGCAGACGCACATTGCCGGCATCTTCGGCAGCCTTGCGCACGGGTTGACCTGCCTTGCGGTAGTCGGTGGCATACTCCACTATAAGGATAGCGTTCTTGGCCGCCATGCCAAGTAGCAGTATTATACCGATTTGTGTGTAGATGCTTATGCTCTGACTGAGGAACATGCACCCCATGACCGTACCGAGGATAGCCGTGGGCGTGGTAATGACAACAGCCACAGGGTCGGTCCACGATTCATATTGGGCAGCGAGCACCAGTATGGTTATGATTACGGCAAACATCAGAGTCATACCAATGGTAGTTCCGGCCTGCGTCTCCTGCAGAGCCTCGCCGGTCCAGGCATAGCCTATTGAATTGCCTACGGTCTTCTCAAGTATTTCCTCCATGGCCTTTATACCTGCCGAAGAGCTCACGTTGGGGGCTACGGTACCCGTTACCGAGGCTGTGGTGTACATGTTGTAACGGCTTACCGACGGCTGCCCCATAACCTCTTCTACCGAGGCAAAGCTTGCAAAGGGCACCATGTCGCCGACGGTATTGCGCACGCTGAGCGAGAGAACGTCGGAAGCATGGGCGCGCGAGGCTGCATCGCCGCTGACGAGCACCTCGTAGGTGCGCCCGAACTTTATGAAATCGTTCACATACCCGCTGCCCATGAACGACGACAGCACTGAGTAGATACTCTCGAGCGTCAGACCATAGGTCTTGGCCTTGTCGCGGTCAATTTTCACAGAGTACTGAGGAGTCTCGCCCTGATAAAGCGAGGTAATCTGTTTGAGCTCGGGGTAGTCGGCAGCCGCTTTCTGAATATCGGCTATAGCCTGCGCGAGTTCCTTGGGCCCGAGATTGTTGATGTCGAGAAGCTGCATCTGCAGACCCGATGTCATGCCCAGGCCGGGTATCGCGGGCGGATTTACTGAGAATACCACGGCCTCCTGAATACCTGCCGAGAGGCGGTCGACCTCGGCCATTACCGACTCCACATCGTTGCCTTTACCCTTGCGCTCGCTCCACGGTTTGAGAACCACAAACATCGAGGCATAGTTGCTTCCGTTGCCGCCACCGACCATCGACATACCGTTGATAGCCATTACATCTTTTACCTGCGGCAGAGCGAGAATCTCGCGTTCGAGGCGTCGGCTCACCGAGTCGGTGCGCTCGAGGGCAGCCCCCGAGGGCAGTTGTATCGAGGTCATGAAGTAGCCCATATCTTCCTCGGGAACGTAGCTGGTTGGCCAGCGCATGAAGCCGAAGAATGCAGCTCCGCACAGCACGGCGAATATGATGAGTGCCATAAGAGGTTTGCGCAGAAGTTTGCCCACACAACTGTTATAGGCGTTACGAACCGACTCGAAGCCCTTGTTGAACCAACGGTAGAGGAAGAAGCGCGGCTCGCCGCCGGTGGGGCGCAGGAAGAGCGCGCACATTGCCGGGGTAAAAGTGAGAGCGTTGAAACCCGAGAAGGCCGTCGAGACGGCTATGGTGAGCGCGAACTGCTTGTAGAGCTGCCCGGTGATGCCCGAGATAAAGGCCGTGGGGATAAACACCGAGAGCAGCACAAGAACTTCGCCTACCACCGGCCCCTGAAGCTCATCCATGGCTTTGAGAGCCGCCTGCCTCGGCGACACTCCTCCGGCGTCGAGGATACGCGAGCAGTCCTCCACCACCACTATGGCATCATCGACCACAATGGCTATGGCAAGCACGAGGCCGAAGAGGGTCAAGGTATTGAGAGTGAATCCCATAACCTTCATAACGGCGAAGGTAGCCACCAGCGACACAGGTATAGTTAGCATGGGTATGACAACTGCCCGCCAGTTCTGCAGGAACAACAGGATTACAATCATCACAATAAGCGTTGTCTCGAGGAAGGTGACAAGCACCTCGTCGATAGAGGCCGACACGAAATCGGTAGTATCGAGAATTACGCGGTAATGTACCCCTTCGGGGAAATACTGGCTGAGTTCATCGAGGCGCGCCTCTACAGCCTTGGCCACCTTCATGGCGTTGGCGCCGGGGAGTTGGTAAACACCTATAAGACCGGCCTGGTTGCACGAGACATTTGAAGAGGCGGAATACGATTCACTGCCAAGCTCAACATCGGCGATATCGCCCAGGCGCAGGCGACCGCCCTGACTGTCGGTGCGGACGATGATCTGTTTGAACTGGTCGACATCCGACAGGCGCCCCTGCGAAGTGAGCGTGAACTCAAACTGCTGGTTTCCCGGAGTGGGAGCTGCGCCTGCCGAGCCTGCCGACACCTGCATGTTCTGGCTCTCGATAGCAGCCATTACATCGTCGGCAGTGATTCCGCGCACACGCATCTTCTCGGGATCGAGCCAAACACGCATACTGTACTCACCTGAGCCGAAAGCACTTACTCCGCCCACGCCGTCGATTCGCGAGAGCTCGTCGACAATACTTAGCTGAGCATAGTTGGTAAGATACAGCCCGTCGTAGCGGGCAGGGTCATCGCTTTCGAGAGCAATGAAAAGAATGATATTCGACGAGCGCGAGGTGACCGACACGCCCTGCTGCTTGACTGCCGAGGGAAGCACGGGTTCGGCTTGCGACACACGGTTCTGCACCTTTACGGCAGCCATATCGAGGTCGGTGCCGTTCTCGAAAGTGATTTCGAGGGAGTAAGAGCCGTCGCTGCCGGCGGTCGAACTCATATACATCATGCCCTCGACACCGTTCACCTGCTCTTCAATGGGCACACCCACGGCCTCGGCAACGGTCTGGGCGTCGGCGCCGGGATACATGGCCGACACGAAAACGGTAGGGGGAGTGATGTCGGGGTACTGCGCCACAGGCAGCGATTTCACCGTGAGCAGACCGGCGAGAATCATCAATATCGCCAGCACCGTGGCGAATATCGGGCGGTTGATAAAGAACTTGCTAAACACGGCGATTTATTTTGATTGATAAGGTTTTACATTCATACCGTCGCGCACTTTAAGAAGCGCTTTGGTCACATATCTGTCGCCGGCGGCGATGCCTGAGTTTACTATACGCATGGTGTCGGCAACGAGTTCGCCGGTCTGAATGGGAGTATAGACAACGCGGTCGGAGTCATTGACGAGGTACACATATTTACCGAGCTGGTCGGAGGCAATAGAGGCATCGCGCACAAGAATTGCCTTGGGGTCGGAGGCTACCGGCAGATTCACAGCCACATACATGCCCGAGCGCAGCTCTCCGTAAGGATTGTCGATGAGGGCCTGCAGCTCGAGTGCACCTGTCGAGGTATTCACTTTCGGTGCCACGTAATCGAGGTTTGCCGTATAGCTGTGCGCCAGGCCGTCGTCAAAAACAAGAGGTATATCGTGGAGGTTCACCTTACCGCTGCGTATGTTCGCCGTCAGCTCGGGGGCAGCGGTGTCGTCGATAGAGAATGTCACAATCATGCGGTCATCTTCATAAATCGAGGCGAGTTTGACAGGAGCTGCCGCGCCCGACACATAACTGCCTACGCTGTATTCATTTACCGACGCGTGACCGTCGAAAGGCGCCGTCACCGTGCAATAGGATAGCTGTGTGCGTGCGGTGCTCAGCGTAGCCTCGGCATTGCGCACGGCAGCCTCGCTTTGGGCGAGAGTGCTCTTGGCCTGCTCCACTTCCATTTCGCTCACGGCATCGCCCTTTAGCGCCTCCGTCATTGCGGCGTAGTGGGTGGCGGCATAGTCGCGCGAGGCTTTTGCTGTAGCCAGGGCGGCCTCGGCCTGAACCACGGCATCGCGGTAGGTGCGGTCGTCGAGGCGGTAAAGCACCTGCCCCTTGCTCACCCTGTCGCCGGGCTGATAGTTCATGGCGATAAGCTCGGCGTCGACACGGCCAACGAGGTCTACCTCACGGTTGGCTGACAGCGAACCGGGATAGGTTTTATGAATGATTACAGAGTCGACAAGGGCTTCGGCAACCTCAACACTATCGACCTCGGCCGACGATCTGTGCGAAGTCTTGTGGCATGAAAAGAGCGGCAGCATGGCTACCGACACAAGCATTGGCAAAGTATAAGTTTTTTTCATAACAGGCTGAATTTTACTGGTAACCGCCACCAAGGGCTTTATAAAGATTTATAAGAGATGTGAGAGCGTTTCCGCGAGCCTCCACAAGACTGTTCTGGTAAGTGAGATAATTGAGCTGAGCCTCCACAACATTGTAAAAGTCGGTAAGCCCCTGCTTATATTGGTCGAGCGAGAGCCGCACGCTTTCCTCGCTGTTCTCCACAACTTTGCTTATGCTGTCGATATACTTGAGGGTTGCGGTATAGCGCGAGAGGGCGTTGCGCACCTCCTCTACTGCAGTGAGCACAGTCATATTGTAATTGTCAACGGCAATCTCGAGGGAGCGTTGAGCCGAGAGATCGGCGGCGCGGCGGCTCAGACCGTCAAAAAGGGTCCACGACAGCGTCGGTGCCACCGAGTATGTGATTGACGGGCGCGAGAAAAGGTCGCCGATATTATGTGCCGCCGTTCCGGCCGACGCCGACAGTGACAGCGACGGCAGATAGGCCTTGCGGGCGATACCAAGAGCCGAAGCGGCCACGTCGATACTCCGCTCTGCCTCAACTATATCGGGGCGGCGGCGCAGAAGGTCGAGGGGGGCGCCGAGGGCTGGCAGAGCGTAGTGCGAGGGCATGGCGTTATCGGCGTAAATACCTGCAGGCAATCCCTCTCGGCCGGTGCCCAAAAGCACACCGAGGGCATTGTAGGAGGCATCTATCGATGACTCAAGCATAGGAATCGACGCCACCGTAGAATAATAGAGTGTACGGGCCTGGGCTACATCGAGCTTGGAAACCAGACCGGTACGGTAACGCGTCTCAGTGATGTCGAGAATATGTTTCTGGTTTGCGGAGTGTTCATTTGCCACTGCGAGCTGCGCCTTGTTGGCAAGGAGCGAGATATAGGTGGTGGCAATCTCGGCCTGGAGAGCAAGCAGGGCGGCATCGTATTCAGCCGCTGTAACAGCCTGCGAGGCGCGTGCGTTCTTCACCTGAGCGCGCACCTTGCCAAAGACATCAACCTCCCAGTTCATGGTTGCCGAGGCAGAGAAATACGATTGTACGGCTGCCGCACCCGTGCGACCCTCGGTGCGCCCGGAGATACGTTCGCGTTGCCAACCGGCGTCTATTCCTATCTGCGGAAACCAGGCCGAAGCGGCCTGGCGCACAGTATTGCGGGCCACCTCAATTCGGCGAGCGGCAGCACTTAAATCGTAATTGTTGGCAATGCCTGTGGCTATGAGCGAGTCAAGCAAGGGGTCGTCGAACGAGCGCCACCAATCGGCTTGCACTATACCCTCCGGCATTTCGGGAAGGCTGCCACCCCACTCTGCGGGCAGAGGGCGATCAAGATAATCGGAGGCAAAAGCACCCGTGCAGACCATGAGGCCACACGCAGCAGCAAAGCATCGGCAAAGTGATGAGTTCAGTGTCATAAATAAATAGTTTTACTGACACTAAAACAAACCTCAACCCGACTTTGAAAAATGCGCTAAATAATTTTTAACAGACTTTAACTGCCGAGAGTGTTTAAACAATCTTGTCGCTCACAATAAAAATTTATTCCTCGGCGAGCTCTCGGTCTATCAGCGAGCAGGCTTCGGCAAGGGCTGAGGTTGGATTGAGCCAATGTATTTCGGAGTCGCGGCGCAGCCATGTGAGCTGCTTCTTGGCATAGACGCGGGTGTTTTTGGCTATGCGCGCCACTGCGGTGTCAAAATCCATAGTTCCGTTGAAATAAGCTTTCATCTCTTTATATCCTACGGTGTTGAGCGAGTTGAAATCGCCCACGGCAAATGCGCGGCGGGCCTCTTCTTCAAGACCGTCGGCAATCATGGCGTCGACCCTGCGGTTTATGCGGTCGAAAAGCTCCTCCCGGGGCCAATCGACGGCAAGTTTAAGGGTGCGGAAAGGTCGCTCGCGGCGTTGGCCTTTACGAAGCGTCGAGTACGGTACTCCGGCTTCGAGGCTTATCTCCAGGGCATGAACCACACGGCGGGTGTTGGCGCGGTCAACCTCAGCAAAATAAGCGGGGTCTACAATCTCAAGTTGTGCCAGTACGGCCTCAGTACCTTGAGTTTCAAGCAGCGACAGCACGTAGTTGCGGGTAGCATCTGATACCCGTGGCATATCGTCGAAGCCTCTGGTAAGAGCGTCGACATACATCATGGAGCCACCGCACACTATGGCGATATCGCGGGTGGCAAAAATAGTGTTGAGAATACCGAGGGCATCTTCTTCAAAACGGGCGGCGCTATAGTAGCCGTCGAGGTCGAGAATACCCACAAGATGATGAAAGGCACGGCTGCGCTCCTCGGGCGAGGGTGCAGCCGTGCCTATAGGCAGGTCTTTGAAAATCTGGCGCGAGTCGGCAGAGATTATCTCTGTGCCATAGCAGCACGCGAGCTCTATGGCAAGCGAGGTCTTACCCGAGGCCGTAGGCCCGGTGACGACGACAAGCAGAGGTTTGCGGGCACGCGCCATGGTGATTGCGTCAGCAGCCGCGTTCGGCCACGAGTTTGGCAATCTCGATAATCACGCCCGTAGCCTTCTCCATAGAGGGGATAGGCACGAACTCGTAGCGGCCGTGGAAGTTGAGACCGCCCGCAAAGATATTGGGGCAAGGCAACCCTTTGAACGAGAGCTGGGCGCCGTCGGTTCCGCCACGGATAGGTTGCACGCGGGGAGTGACATCCACGCGGCGCATAGCCTCCTCGGCGATGTCTACAATAAACTTCACGGGCTCGATTTTCTCACGCATGTTGTAGTACTGGTCCTTGATTTCGAGGGAGCAGCAGTCAGGGAACTCGTGGTTAATCTTGCGGGCGAGGTGCTCGAGCTCTTTTTTACGGCGCTCGAAGCGGTCGCGGTCGTGATCGCGGATTATGTATGTGAGCACGGTTTTCTCTACGGTGCCTTCCATGCTTATCAGGTGGTAGAAGCCTTCGTAGTCTTCGGTGTGCTCGGGAGTCTCCCAACGGGGAAGCATGATAATAAACTGATTGGCAATGCGCATCGAGTTTATCATCTTGTGCTTGGCATAGCCGGGGTGCACATTGCGGCCGGTGAAGGTCACGCGGGCTACGGCAGCGTTGAAGTTCTCGTATTCGAGCTCGCCTACCTCGCCGCCGTCCATGGTGTATGCAAAATCGCAGCCGAATTTCTCGACATCGAACTTGTGGGCACCAAGGCCTATTTCCTCGTCGGGATTGAAGCCAATTCGTATCTTGCCATGCTTGATTTCGGGGTGGCGCAGCAGATAGTCGGCAGCTGTGATAATCTCTGCAACCCCGGCTTTATCGTCGGCACCGAGGAGGGTGTTGCCGTCGGTAACGATGAGGTCCTGACCCACATAGTGCTTGAGCTCGGGAAAAGCCTCGGGCGAGAGCACTACGTTAGTGGCGCTGTTGAGAACGATGTCGCCGCCGTCGTATTTCTCCACAATGCGGGGAGCCACATGGCGCCCCGACATATCGGGCGATGTGTCGAGGTGTGCAATGAAGCCCACGGTGGGAGCATTGCATCCGGCGGGGAGATTCGAAGGTATGGTTGCGAAGAGATAGCCGTTGTCGTCGAGGCTTATTTCAGAGAGTCCGAGAGCCTCAAGTTCTTTCTTGAGGTGCTCGGCAAACTCCATTTGGCCGGGCGTCGAGGGGGTGAGGTTGGTGAGTTCGTCGCTCTGGGTGTCGAACTTCACATATTGTAGGAATCTGTCAACTAAAGTCATATCAATTGAGTGTACGCCAGGGTATTCCGGCAGTTAGGCCGCTCTTGCCGTCGGGAGCGAGATAAACGAAACGGTATCCGTCGATAGAGAGGCTCTTGAGGAGGTCTTCGATGATAGTACGGCAGGCGCCATAGTTGGTGTACTGCTCTTTGAGCATCTTCACATAGCGGCCGGTGAGGCTTGCCTGGTTAAGACCGGCGAAAGCACGGGTATTGGGGAAGGTAAGGGTATACTGTGCGAAGCTGTGGTCTATCGAGAACTCGCACGACGAGGCATTGTACTGTGCGGCATAGGCGGCGCAGCGCGATTCAAAAATATCGCTCACATTGGTACGCACCTCATTGTAATTGAGCTCCATGGGGCGCAGTTTGATAAGATTGCGCAGGCGTGCGGCGCTCACTTCATAGTCGCGCGAGGTACCCTTGGTGTCGGTAAGCTTGATAAGGATTTTGCCTTCTTCTTTTGTGAGGGTGTTGGCAATCTCGTCGAGGTTGGCGCCGGTATGAGCCTTCACATACTGAGCCAGTACAAACTGCACGAGCGCGTCGCTGTAGTCGGCGACATTTACAAGGGTATCGCTGAAAGCGATGTCAACCGAGAGGGTACCCTCGGCATAGGCGGCGTCGATGCTCTGGAGGTACATCGGGCTTTCTTCGGCGAGAGTGCCGAGTTCACCATCGAGGCGCTCGGCCTGGGCCTCGAGGGGCGAGGGGCCGGAAGCCTTCTTAGAGCAGGAGGCGAGTCCGAGAACCACAAGCACCACGGCAAGCAGATTCAATACTTTCATAAACAGTTGGTTTTAGGTATTAGTAAATACGGGAACTCCGGGCCGGGAGCGGTCCGGGGTTCCCGCAAAAGGTTTACTTTATTTAATGAGGTCGGTGCCGGTCATCTCGGCAGGCTGGGCAAGGCCCATGATGTGGAGGAGCGAGGGAGCGACGTCGGCAAGGATACCGTTGTCAACCTTAGCGTCTTTGTTCTCGGTAACGTAAACAAAGGGCACGGGGTTGAGCGAGTGGGCGGTATTGGGGGTGCCGTCGGCGTTCTCGGCGTTGTCGGCATTGCCGTGGTCGGCGATGATAATCACCTCATAGCCGTTCTTCTTGGCGGCCTCTACGGTGTCGTGCAGACAGGTGTCGAGGGTCTCCACGGCTTTCTGTATAGCGGGGTAAATGCCGGTGTGGCCCACCATGTCGCCGTTGGCATAGTTAACGACGATGAAGTCGTACTTGCGGGTGTCAATTGCATCGACGAGTTTATCCTTGACTTCAAAGGCGCTCATCTCGGGCTTGAGGTCGTAGGTTGCCACCTTGGGCGAGGGCACGAGTATGCGGTCCTCACCACCGAAGGGAGCTTCGCGGCCACCGTTGAAGAAGAAGGTTACGTGTGCATATTTCTCGGTCTCGGCAATGTGGAGCTGCTGCTTGCCCTGTGCAGAGAGGTACTCGGCGAGGGTGTTGGCCACATCTTCCTTGTCGAAGAGGATGTGCACGCCCTTGAACGACGAGTCGTAGGGGGTCATGCAGTAGTACTGGAGGCCGGGCACTGTGTGCATGCCTTCTTCGGGCATATCTTTCTGAGTGAGGACCTCGGTGATTTCTTTGGCGCGGTCGTTGCGGTAGTTGAAGAAAATCACGCAGTCGTCGGGCTTGATAGTGCCGTTTACAGTGGCGTTGTTGATAGGCTTGATAAACTCATCGGTAACGTCGTTGTCGTAGCTCTGCTGCATGGCGGCAACCATATCGGTAGCCTGCTCGCCCTTGCCGTCTACGAGGAGGTCGTAAGCCACTTTCACGCGGTCCCAGCGGTGGTCGCGGTCCATGGCGTAGAAACGGCCGATAATCGAGGCGATCACACCTGCCGACTTGGCGCAGTGTGCCTCGACGTCCTTGATGAAACCGATGCCGCTGCGCGGGTCGGTGTCGCGGCCGTCCATAAAGCAGTGGAGGTATACTTCTTTCAGATTATAGTGCTTGGCAATGTCGCAGAGAGCGAAGAGGTGATCGAGCGAAGAGTGCACGCCGCCGGTCGATGTAAGACCCATGAAGTGCATGGCTTTGCCGGTGGTGGCGCAGTACTCGAAAGCACGTTTGATTTCGGGATTGTTGAGGATTTCGCCCGAAGCTATGGCCTTGTTGATTTTAACGAGGTCCTGATATACGATACGACCGGCTCCGATATTGAGGTGACCAACCTCGGAGTTGCCCATCTGGCCGTCGGGAAGGCCTACAAACTCGCCGCTTGCCTGGAGTTCGCTGTGGGGGTATGTCTTGAGGAGGTAATCCCAATAGGGTGTGGGGGTGTTGTAAATGGCATTGGCGTGGTTATGCTTGCCAATGCCCCAACCGTCGAGGATGATAAGTAATGCTTTGTGAGCCATTGTATGTTGAGTTTTTAGTTATTTTTTGATTCCATTTCTTCCATTCTCTCGCGGCGCAGACGTTCGCGACGCTTGAGATTGAAGTGAAGGAGTATGAGAATAACAACTGTTATGCCGATTATGCCGAAATACTGGGCTGCCGAAGTGGTGCCGTTGACATAGCCGGGATACCCGATGTAGGCCATTACCGCAAGGTAAACGGCCAGGACGAGAGGGATGAGGGTTGAGCGTTGGATTTTCATGTGTGCAAGAGTAAGGAACGACAGCGGGGGTCACTCACCGGCAGTCGCCTTTTCGGGGCGCAGATGCCTGTAGGGCGAGGCGAGAGGGTCGAAAGCCCCCGACTCGAGATAACGGTAGATTTTGAGACATGCCCAGGCGTCGAGAGCCGCATAGGCCTGCTGGGCAGGGGTAAGCTCGGCAGCCTCCCAGTTGGTGAGGCGCTGCGTCTTTGAAATACGGCCTCCGAAGATTATGGCGTAGATTTTCTGCAGCGATATATCACTGATAGAAAAGCGCTTCACAGTATCCTGAAGGTCAACAAAACCGCGGGGCTCTATATCGCCTGAGCGCCTGAGGACGGTGAAATCGTCGTGCACCGAGAGGCCTATTTTGGTAATTGCGGGGTTCTCAAGGAAAGCTTTGAGCTCGGCGCATATGCCTATTTTATTAAGACGGAAAAGGAAGCAGCGCTCGTCGGTCGAAATCTGCATGAGAGCTACCTTGTGGGTGCGGCCTTTGTGGAACGAGGGCTTGGTCTCGGTGTCGAAGCCAACGGCTTTCTCCTTGGCAAGGGCGCGGAGAGCGGCATGGGCCTCGGCGGCAGAGTCGACAACAGTGATTGCTGCCGGGTAGGTTATGGTAGGAAGCTCCGCGAGCGAAGCTTTGTCAATGCTTATTATGTAGTTGTTACTATTCACTATACAAAATTAGTGATTCTGCGGCAAAAGGTGCCAATTATTATGCAAATTTAACAATGGCCGTGCGCCCTATATGCTACATTATTATAAAACGGGCGGCAGGAAAATGGCGCTTGGCATAGCGCTCGACAAAAGCGCGCGTATCGGCTGCGATGACCTCGTCAGTGTCAAAGAAGGTGTTGTAGACAATCGCGGCAAGCTCTATACCGCGTGCCTGCAGTGCCTCAAGCGAGAGAATTGTGTGATTTATGGAACCAAGACGGCTGTTCGTGACCAACACCACAGGTAGTTGGCGCGAGGCAACGTAGTCAATGGCGAAAAAGTCGTCGGTGATAGGCACCATAAGGCCACCGGCGCCCTCTATGAGCACACGGTCGTAGCGGCGGAGGAGCTCCGCAGTGGCTGCGTCGATAAGCTCGAGGTCGATGCTGCGCCCGTCGATGCGTGCGGCAAGCTGTGCCGAAGCAGGATACGAGAAGATAACTGGGGCGGTGAGGCCTTCGGCATCTTCGGGGAGTGGTCCGGTGCCTGTGAGGCGCCTGTGCGCTTCGATATCCTCCGATGTTCCGCGGCATCCGGTCTGGATAAACTTCTGCGTAACCACGCCATAGCCCTCGTCGGCAAGCATGCGGGCAAGGTGAGCGGTGGCATAAGTCTTTCCGGCATCGGTGTCGATACCGCTTATGAATATGGCTTTTGAGGGAGCTTCGCTAAGTTTCATTTCTTTCTGAAAATCATTATTATAGGGCGATATGTGAGAGTGGCGCGGCCATCAGTTCCGCTGCAGGGATAGGCTGCCAGGGCTTTGCGGAGCGACACCCGTTCATGGTCACCTCCGAGCGAGTTCACGCCCGTATCGTGGAGGTGACGGAATACATCGAGCGGACTCTCGAACTCGAGGCAATGGTCGTAGGCCTCACATTCAATTTTCTCGAAGCCTGCAGGAACTGCGCCAAGCCACTCCTCGGGCGTATACAGGGGCAACCCTACGCCTGTACTCTGCTCTACCTCAGCGAGATTACCGCGGCAGAACGTGGTCACGGCAAGGTATCCGCCGGGCCGCAGAGCGCGCAGGCAGGAGTCGAAGAAGCGGGCGGGAGAGTTGAACCACTGCACGGTAGAGGCCGAGCAGATGAGGTCGAGCGAGCCGGGAGCAAGATTGGAGGCGGCAAGCTCGGCATCGCAACGGCAGAACGATACACCGTCGCCCTCAACAGGCGAGTCGCCGGCAATATCCCACAACTCGAGCGAGGCACCCGCCGCAAGAGACGCCGCGAGGCGGCGGCTGAGAAAGCCTGAGCCGCACCCAACCTCAAGTATATTGCGTGCGGTTTCTGTAGCCCCTGCACGGGTCATAGCCTGCCACAGGCGCTCGACAATGGCGCTCTGCACGGGGGCTGCACCCTCGTATGCGCCGCGCCTCCGCCCGAAACGCTCGCTCACGAGCTTTTTATCTACGACATATGTCTCGATAAGTTTTGCAAAGTCAGGCAGATGAGAGCCCTCGTACACGCGCACGGGTGTGCCCTGCCACGCCTCTATCTGGTTCTCTGCCTGGAAAATAGCGTCGTTTTTCCCTACAAGGGCAAGATCCCAGCGGAAAGTTGTGTCAGCAGGTCCACGCTCGAGAAATGCCCGCAGCTCATCGGCAAGACCGTCAATGTCGCGGTTAGGGCGCTTCCTCATAAATTCATCGCAGGCAGCACGGGTTCCTGCCATGCGGCGGTAGAACTTATCAAGCGATCGCTCAGAGAGCCCTTCGAGAGTGCCACGGAAAACAGCTTCGGGGATACCCCGATGGTCGTCGACGGGCACGAGAGTGCCACCCACGGCCACGCGGCGAGTAATCTTATGCTCGAGGGGTGCCAGGACTTCGGCCGCCGCACGCACTCCCAACGACCATGCTATAAGGCAAATCTCGCTGTAAGGCGCGACAAAAGAAGTGTCGAAGTGCAGGTCGCGGTAATCCCACACAAGGGCTATATCATAGCCGTTGCGCGACAGCCCCGCGAACGGACGCGCATCCATGCCCCACCCCGCAAAAATCAGGATGAGGCGGCGGCTGCCCGTATGTGAAATTATGGCTGTTTTCATTCTCGCTGAATTTCCGGCTGCAAAATTACCCATTTCCGCACGCCTGTGCAAATATTTTCCAAAAGGGATATTGTATGGCAAAAGCAGCCCGCAAATTTTGTCAGTTATCAAAAAATCTGTAATTTTGGCTTCTGAAAACAAACAAAACAAAACAACATACCTCTTTAGAACCATGAAACCTTATGTATTAGGCATCGATATAGGCGGCACAAACACTGTGTTCGGTATCGTCGACGCCCGTGGCAATGTAATTGCAAGCTCTTCGATAAAGACTCAGAAACACGCCGACTTCAACGCGTATCTCGACGAACTTTACACCGAGGCCTCGCGCCTTATAGAGCTTCACGAAGCCACCGATAAAATACAGGGCATCGGCATCGGCGCTCCTAACGCCAACTACTACGACGGTTGCATCGACAACGCCGTGAACCTGCCCTGGCCCTCGCTTCCCCTCGCAAAACTCGTCAGCGAGAAATTCGGTATTCCCGTAGCCGTTACCAACGACGCCAACGCCGCCGCTCTCGGCGAAATGACCTACGGCGCCGCCCGCGGCCTCAAAGACTTTATAATGATTACCCTCGGCACAGGTGTAGGCTCGGGTATCGTTATCAACGGTCAGGTTGTATACGGCCACGACGGTCTTGCCGGTGAGCTCGGCCACATGATTATCAAGCGCAACAATGGCCGTCTCTGCGGTTGCGGCCGCACCGGCTGCCTTGAGGCTTACTGCTCGGCTACCGGCGTTGCCCGCACCGCACGCGAGTTCCTCGAAGCCCACGCCGAGCCCTCGCTCCTGCGCAACATGCCTATCGAAGACATCACCTCGAAAGACGTTTACGACGCAGCCATGGCAGGCGACAAACTCGCTCAGGACATCTTCAACTACACCGGCACCCTCCTCGGCGAGGCTATGGCCGACATGATGGTGTTCTCTTCGCCCGAAGCATTTATCCTCTTCGGCGGTCTTGCCAAGAGCGGCGACCTCATCATGCGTCCTCTCAAAGAGGCCATGGAGCGCAACATGCTCTCTATGTTCAAGGGCAAAGCCAAGGTTATACTCAGCGAGCTCAAAGAGGCCGACGCCGCCGTACTCGGTGCTTCGGCCCTCGGTTGGGAAGCTAAGTAAGAAGTTTCCTAAACTTCTGACATATTAAAGCGCCGGAACTCATGCAGCTCCGGCGCTTCTATTTTTCATAAGTATTTGCTCAATCAAGCTCTATAAGCTCGTCGGCACCGAAATGCCGCGAAGCTTTACGACCAAGGACTTCATCCCACTGCATGGGCGAGATGCCGTTACCGGGGCGCTTTACCGTAATGTTTTCTTCGGTAAACACTTCGCCCGGAGCAATTTCGCGGGCAGCCACTATGCTTTTGCGGGCAACCTCGATATTGGGTCGCTCGGCATCGGCGGCATATTTTTTCCCGTCGCCGAGAATCGTTTCGGTGCGGCGCACGGCTTCAACAAGCGCACGCAAGTCGGCCGGTTCAAGAGAGGCGCGGTGGTCGGGGCCGGGCAAAGTGCGGTCGAGAGTAAAATGTTTTTCTATTATCCTCGCTCCTCGTGCCACTGCCGCTACCGATACCTCAATGCCTTCGGTGTGGTCGCTGTAACCCACTCCTGCACAGCCGAGCGTGGCAAGCGCATCCATGGCCCGCAGATTTACCGATGACAGCGGCGCCGGATACTGCGTGGTGCAATGCAAGAGCCATATCTGCGAGCGGGGCGTGCCCGATGCTTCGAGCACGGCAACGGCAGCCTCCACTTCTTCGAGGGTGGCCATGCCGGTCGACATTATCACCTTGCCGCCAAGGCGTCCTATCTTACGCAGGTAAGGCAGGTTGGTGATTTCGCCTGAAGGTATTTTCCAATAGTCCATTGCCAGGGGCTCGAGGCAGTCGATTGAAACAAGGTCGAAAGGCGTACTCATAAAGCCTATCCCCTCTTCATCGCACAGGGCTTTCAGTCCGGCGTAATCGGAGAGCGGCAGGTGTATGGCCTTGCACATTTCGAGCTGACTCTGCCCGCTGCCGGTGGTTTCTTTCTGATACTCGGCCTTGGGGGCGAAAGTCGAAATCACGAGCTCGGGCACTGCCGTCTGAAATTTCACATAGTCGGCACCGGCGAGGCGAGCCTCGCGCACCATGCGGCGAGCCAGTTCAATGTCGCCATTATGATTGACTCCGGCCTCCGCTATTATAATAGTATGATTATCTTCCATTTTCGGGATAAAAAACGACATCGGCAAGGTAACGGGTGGTCTCAACACCGGGGCGTGCCACCGCGCTTGCAGGGCGCTGCCAGAGGGCATCATCGACTATCATGCCGGGGATGTCGGCACCGGCATAGACGGTAGCCACGGCGCCTCCGCCGAGGCGGGGGTTAATTTCCATTATTAACAGGCGGCCGCTGTCGAGGTCACGTATGAGCTGGACAGTGACGGCTCCTCGCAGTCCCGTGGCAACAAGAGTGCGGCGTACAATATCGTCGACTTCAAGGTCGGCAAAGGTCTCGGTGCGCACAACCTCGCCTCCGCACACCTCTCCGCGAAGGCGCGGGCTCACCACGGCTATATTGCCGTCGCGGCGCCCCACATAGCAGTCAACGGTGATTTCCTCTCGCTTGTCGATGCGCTCCTGCACAAGGTAGCGGTCGAGGCGCCCCTGCAACTCATAAATCTGTTTGAGGCCGTCGATTAGTATTATACCCTTTGAAGCGGAACCGAAGCGTGGTTTGGCTATGAGCTTGCCCGCCGGGGCGCCCGGGCGGTAAGTGGCGGGGATAGGCAGCCCGAGATTCTCGAAGAGCTCGGCGGCGGCAACTTTATCGAACATGCGGTCCGCTGTCGCCCTGTCGCCCACAGGAGCAAAAACCCCGGGGCAATGCACCGCACTGAGCTCGGCGGCAATGCCTACGGCAGGGTCGACAAAGGGTACCACGATGTCTATTTTCCACTCATCGCAGAGCGATGCAAGCTCTGTAAAAATCTCTTTGTCTGACCAGCGCAAGCCTTCATAAACGGTTCCCTCGGAGGCCAACGGGCAGTGCGAGTCGAGCTCATAGCCATATATGGCGCACCCGTAGCCGCGCCGCGCGCAGGCTTCTTTGAAAAGCTTGGCCATAGCTACGCGTTTGGCTCCGCCGAGGAAGAGTATGTTTACACAGCGAGTGCTCATCGGTTGTAGATATCGGGTTTATATTTCGCAAGGTTTTCGGGGCGGCAGAACCACTCGATGGTCTTCTTCATACCCTCCTCGAAGCTATGGCGCGGGCGCCAGTCGGTGAGCGAGGTAATAAGGGTATTGTCGCCGCAGAGGCGGTTCACCTCGCTTTTGGCCGGGCGCAGGCGCTCGGGGTCGGTAACCTGCTCAACCTCGGCACCCATAAGGCGAGATATTGTGGCGAGGGTGTCGGCCATTGATATTTCGGTGCCGGTGGCAATATTTATATCGCGGCCCTCGATTCCGGGAGTCTCGGCAAGAGCAATGAAACCGGCAGCGGTATCCTCAACGAAATTGAAGTCGCGCGTCGGAGTAAGGTCGCCGAGTTTCACCGGGCCTTTACCCGAGGCTATCTGCGTGATTATCGTGGGAATAATGGCGCGGGCACTCTGGCGGGGTCCAAAGGTGTTGAACGGGCGTGCGATAACCACAGGCAGCCCGAACGCGCGGTAGAAACTCTCGGCAATGGCGTCGGCACCGATTTTGGTGGCAGAGTAAGGCGACTGCGGCTGCCGCGGATGTTTCTCATCGATAGGCACATAGAGAGCCGTGCCGTATACCTCGCTGGTCGAGGTCACCACAAGGCGCCCTACGGCCTCGTCGCGGGCGGCCTGGCATATGTTGAGCGTTCCGCGGATATTGGTATCTACATAACTGTCGGGGGCAACGTAGCTGTAAGGTATGGCAATGAGTGCCGCCAGGTGAAACACCACATCGGCACCACGGCACAGGCTGCGGCAGAAGTCGGGGTCGCGCACATCGCCGCACACCACTTCAAGCCCGGGGCGCGGAGCAATCTCTTCGAGCCAGCCCCAGTTATTGAAAGAGTTATATTGGGCGAGGGCCCGCACGGCATAGCCCTTGGCAAGGAGTGCCTCGGTGAGATGCGAGCCTATGAAGCCGTCGGCGCCTGTTACCACGGCGAGCTTTTTATTGTCTACCATGTGCGTTTGAATTTATAAGTGTATATCATGCCGTCGCTGCCGGTGCGGAAAAAGTCGAAGTGCGAGTTATCGAGCCTCGATATTGTTATTGTCTCCTCAAGGCGGTCGAAGAAGAGCCACGCAGGCGGAGCGTAGCCGCCCGTGCCCGGCTCGGTTCCGTCGGAATAGTGGTCGAAGTCGAAAGTTATGGTATCATCCACGCGTGTCCAGGTTGCAAAAGAGCGGCTGTCCTGCTCCATGCCGTAGTCTATGCTGAAGCGCACAAACACTCCCTGGAAACTGATGAAACCTGCTTCAACGCCCGCGGGCAGGGGAAGAGGCTCGCCGTCGGCACTCATCTCCTCGAGCACCCACGAGCCGAAGAGCTTGCCTATGCGGCCGCCGTTCTGACAAGAGGCAAAAGCCAGCGCCAGGCAAAGGCTGAATATTGTTATGCGGATATTGCGTATCATTTCTTTCCTATGGTGAATGAGCCGTTATACGACACCGTGACCATGCCGCCGAAATTGTTGCCGCGGAGCTTGCCTGCGTCGAAAGCCACCTGAGCCTTGAGCTTCAGGCCGGGGAGCGATGCCGAGGGGCGCCAGTCGATACCTAAGAGCGCCGATGTATCGTGCAGAATCTCCTTGCCGGGATAGCGACCCGAGCCACCCGCTTCCTGCCAGCTTACCATTGCAGTATATTGCAGGGCGGGGATTATATCGCCTGTAACTGCGGCATGGAAGCCGCGGGCACGGTTATGGATATAGCCGGGCTGACCGCCCAGGTTATACAGAGGCGACACCACGAATGGCGAGCCTATGCTCATGCCGAAGTAGCTGTAAGGGCCGTAGAAATCGTTATTGTAATAGTTGTCGCCGCCGGAGGCATTGTCGGTGATGTCGGCGCCGGGTGAGTCGTTGGCCGACCAGTGTATGGGTCCCGACTGGTTGGTGAAATCGAAGTACTCGACGAGCACCTTATTCACAAATCCGCGGCGGGCGAAGTCGTACTGCACACCCCAGAGGCCGTCCCAACCGTTGCGGCGCCCTATACCTGAGCCGTCTTCCCACGGCCACTCGAAGTAGGCCGAGAGTGTGGAGCCGCCTTTGAAATTATAGCGCGCCTTGAAGTCCCACGAGCCGAGCGAACTGCCTTTGTAGTAGCCCTCTCCGCTGCCCTCCATGGGGAAGAACATATCCCATATGTCGCGGAAATGAAAACCGCGGTGCTCCTCGCGCGTAACCTTGCCGCTGCGGTAATGGTAGCAGCTCCCGCCGAAGAGGCCGCCCGTCTGCATGCCGACGGTGACACTGAAAGGCATGGCAGGCTTGGTTCGGAAATAACAACGTTTATAGGTGTAGTAGTTATTCACGCCGAGCAAGCCTGAAAAATAGTTGAATGTATTCTCGCGCACCGAATTGTCGAAGAATTTTCCGTACATTATCTCGCCGTCGATCTGTACCCAGCCATTGGTGAGCGGAATATCCACGAAGTCGAGGAACCCTGCGGCGGCGCCGGGTATCGGTGCGGCATTATTGCTGCGGGTGATGTCGCCTGACGAAAGCTCGCCATCGACAATGCGCGAGTGCCGTTCTTTCATGCCTATCAACAGGTAGACAGCGCGGTATTTAAGCTCGCCATAGAGCTGGTGCAGCCGCACGGGAGCCTGCCGTACAGCGTGCGATGTCCACCGTCCTTCGGCATAGCGGTCGTAGTCGGCGGCACTGCCGTAGCCTGCGATATACTCTACCCCGGCACCCCAGCTGAAACGGCGGCTGAGATCCATTTCGCGTTTAAGCAGGCCGTCCTGCCAGATGCCCGTGGCTCCTGTGATGCGGCCATAATTCCACGACCCTATCATATAAGGTGCGAGTGAGCCTGTCGAGGCGTTGACGCTGACGCTCGCCTCATAGTCGAGCACAACGGGCGAGGCTGCCATGGCCGCACTCGCCGCCGCAATAGTCAGAGCCAATGCCGATAATATCTTTTTCATTCAAAAATAAGCTCGCCGAAAAACTCCGGACGGTGATAGTCGGGCTTCCCTGTTTCTATAGGAGCCCAGCTCAGATAATAAGGCTCTTTAATAGCCGACGCACAGGAATAAAAATTACCGCGCACAGCGGTGCCCTCCTCCACTCCGTTGAGGCCAATGAGAGCAAGGGGTATGCCAATGAGCAAATCCCACGAGAACGAGCCCTCGCGCTCGCCGAAAGGACGGCTGCCGAGCGAGGCGCAGCGGTAAATGGCGTCAAGCTCATCGGCACTCAGGCGCACCGGCTGCGGGCGCACGAGGCGGTGTGAGGCATTGACAGCGCCAATGCAGTTGAACTCAAAGTTCCAATACTCGCCTCCCTTGCGCGGCTGCACAAAAAACTCCACGCAGGAGTCTTGGCTCACCGGCGATTGGTTTTCGGTATTCACAGCCCGCAGACAGCGGCTTTGCTCGACCTTGAAATGCAACCACAGCGTGCGCCCGTTGTGAGCCATATTCACTTTAGTGAGAGTCTCCGAAGGGAAAGCGTCGCCCCAGTTGGCGCAGGCGACATCGGCCTCAACGCCTTGCAAGCGAAGCATTGCCTTCACGGCAGACACCTTTTCGGGCACGCCGTCGGGCAGACAATCAAGGCGGGGTATGCTTATTGTTTCCATAATAATCACAGAAAATCGTAGAGTGCCATTCCGAGGCCTACGGTAGCCATGCCCATGAGTATCAAGCCTATCACATAGTTGATAATCTTGAGCGATCGTACATTGATGCGGCGACCGAGGCGCGACACAAGGGTAGTGACACCCCACCACCAAAGCACTGCTCCTCCAAAAATCGTGAAGTAGGCGGCTATGTAATGGTGTATGCCGTACTCGGGAAGTATAAAGTTGAAGCGGGCGAAAAGGCCGATTATAAAAAAGAGAATCAGCGGGTTGGAGAAGGTGAGGAGGAAGCCGGTGACGAAGTCGCTCCAGAAATTCGCGTTCTTGACCTCGGCAGATTTCAAGGCGCGAGTGGGGTTCTTGTGCAGAAGGTAATAGCCGAACGCGGCGAGCACGACACTGCCCAAAATCTGTATTGCAAGCTGGTGACGGTCGAGGAAGCCGGTGATAAAACTGAGGCAGAAGCCCGTGAGCAGGCAGTAGATGAGGTCGCTCAGAGCTGCCCCCACTCCTGTGAAGAATCCTTTCCAACGGCCATTACCCAATGTGCGCTGGATAACAAGCATGCCGATAGGCCCCATGGGCGCGGAGATGAGCGCGCCTATGGCAATTCCACGTGGCAATATATAGAGAAACTGCTCCATTGTCTGAAAAATCAAGCAAAAATAATAAATATCACCCGAATATTCAACTTCAAGCCGACCTTTATCATAAAAAAAGCGTTTATAGATTAGTACCCAACCGGGCTACGCCTTTTCAGACAGCTCTAAATACCATTGATTATGAAGTCTTTACACCTTATACCTCGAATCTTTACACTGCTATTTGCAGCCTCGGCATGGCTCTCCATGGCGGCGGCCGAACTGCGCACCGACAATTACACCTACACAGGCGAAGTTAAAGACGGAAAGCAGAACGGCTACGGCGTGTGCCGTTACTCCAACGGCACAACATATTACGGCTATTGGGAGGACGGTTACAAGAGCGGAATAGGACGAATGGAGTATGCCGACGGCACGCTTGAGTTCGGAACGTGGGTCAAAGGCAAATACTCGCATCAGCAGGGGCAGAAATTCATACCCGGCCTCACGGCTTATGGCATAGATGTCTCCAAATATCAGGAGACCGTCGACTGGACTCGCCTCTCCCTCGGGGCTAACGCCGCCGGCAAAGTGGGGAGCAAGGCATCGCCGACGTACAAATACCGTCAGCCCGTGCTTTTTGCATTGATGAAGAGCACGCAAGGCACAACTATCATCGACCCTACTTTCAAACGCAACTTCGCCGAGGCCAAACGTTGCGGTATAATACGCGGAGCATATCATTTTCTGTCAACGCAATCCTCCGCCAAACAGCAGGCCGAATATTTCATTGCCAACACTCCGCTCGAAGCAGGCGACCTCCCGCCCGTGCTCGACCTTGAGATTGACAAGAAAACTATGGCAAAAGACCACGACAAGGTGGTGAAAATGGCAAAGGAGTGGCTCGCTATCATAGAGAAGCACTATGGAGTGAAGCCTATAATATACACCTACAACAACTATTATATCGACTACCTACAGGGGCACGGGCTCGACAACTACGACTACTGGATTGCCCGCTATGGAGCCGAGCCAACCGCACGTCACTGGGAAATATGGCAGTTTACAGAGACGGGCTCTTGCAAGGGTATCAATCCGGCGGTCGACATAGATATTTTCCGAGGCAACTTCCAGGACCTCAGGCAATATGTGAAGCAGGCGGGAATACACCGCAACATAGGCCGCAGCCGACGTGCAGCCGGACGCCTCTGAAAAACTGTTATTTAAGCAACTGCTGCCCCTTGCCGTCGGTGGCTTTTCCGTAGGCAACGGCATGACGCGGGCAAATATGATAGCAGCGCAGGCACAGAGCGCACTTGTCGCCCCACACGGGCTCGCCATCGCGCATGGCGATATTCTTCATGGGACATGCCCGTGCACAGGTGCCGCAGCCGGTGCAGCCGGCGTTGACATGGAACGGTTTTGGCGACATGGCAAAACGCTTGAACCATGGGTACACTATGGCCGACTTGGCCCATGAGAAACTGAGGCGCACAAGAATATCGCGCCCATCGGTCTTGATAGCCTCGGCAATGCGGCGCAGAGCCTCGGGAGCGGCTTCAAGTTTCTTTTCGGCAAGCCCGGCAGGGTCTACATCGAAGCCCTTCATCAAGGTGTAGGTGTTGGGCATCTCAAGGGCATAGGCTCCGGCAGTACGCAGGCCGCGCTTCTTCATTATCCTCCGCCATTGCCTGTCGGTATAGGCCATATCGTCGCCACATGTTGTGAGCATCACATGACGGGCCTTGAGTGCGCCCTCGCCAAAACGGCAGCGGCTCATCACGGCTTCGACAACGGGCGGGATACCCCACGAATAAGTAGGAAAAGCCCACACAAGCGGGTGCGCGGGGTCGCAGTCGATAAAGGCTTTGTCAGGCTCCCGCAACATCTCAGGCGTGAAAGGGCGCACATCGCTGTCACCGAGGAGCTTGCCGAGCGTCTCTGCGGCGTAGCGCGTGTTGCCGGTACCGCTGAACCAGATTATCATCGGCGACGGGGTTTGGAGGGAGTGGTGGCGGGAGCGCCGGTGGCACGTATTGTTACCTGCGTGGCGCCGAAACCGTATTCACGGAATGATGCATCCTGCACATCATGACCCTTGAAGCGGTGCGTAAGCTCTTTGTTGAGGGCGTCGCGGAGCACTCCCTCACCTTTGCCGTGGATAAAGACTATCCGCTGGCCGGGTTTGCGCAGATTGGCGAGCATAACCTCGGTGAAGCGCTCTATCTGGCGGTTGAGGATGTCGGCAGGGGAGAGCCCGGCGGTGGTGTCGAAGAGCTCGTCGGCGTGCAGGTCAATTTCTATTATATCGGAGCTGTTGGCACGCTTCTGCGAGGGGCGAGAGGGGGCGGCAGTGCGTTCCGAAGCGTCGCGTTTCTTCTGCTTTATACCCTTGGCGAGAGCCTCGGGGTCGATATTGAACTCGGCAGGCACGCGGTCGTTGCTCACAATGTCGAAAGCAATGACAGGAACGTCGAAATAGGGGTTGGGACGGAAGCAATGCACCTTGGCAAACTTGGTGGCATCGACCTTGAACTCAACGAAGGCAGGCTCTTTGGCTGCGAAAGCCTTGTCGCGCTTGAAGGCTATATACTGTACGGCAAGGCGGTCGAAAGCAGCCAGGTCGGCTTGCTCAAGTTCAAAGGCAAACTCCTGTATATTGGGCTCGATAATGCCGTCGAAGCGCGGAGTCCACTCCCGCTCATCGGCGGCGCGGCTCGCTACCGACACATAGATGTAGTAGTTGGAGTCGTTCACCACATAGGCCTCAAAGCCCGAGCGGGAGATAGCCTTTATATCGGTAGGCTCGAAGCCTATGACAATGTTCATGGTGTCGCCACCGGCGGTCTCCACTACCGGCAGACGGGTGGGCGCGGGTGTCGAATCTTTGACAGGCGGGATAGCCACACTCTTTGGTGCGGTGCTTTGCTTGGGCGCTGAGGCAGCCGAGGCGCTTGCCACAACCACGCACTCGCGTGTGAGCACCGGTGTCTCGAAGCCGTCTTCGTCAACGTATGCTATATCTCCTGAAATGCGCACTACCCTGCCCCCGCCAACGGCGTTGAGGTAGCGTACGGTGTCGCCTACTTTTACTGACATGCTTCTTCAGTTAGAGAAAGGTTAATGGTAATCACTGGCAAACTACTTTATAGAACAGCCCTGTGCCCATAGCCACGAAGAGGAGCGAGTCGATACGGTCGAGGATTCCGCCGTGGCCGGGAATAAGTTTGCCGGAATCCTTTATGCCCATGCTGCGCTTCATGAGCGACTCGAAAAGGTCGCCCCAGGTAGAGAGCACGCTCACCATGCCGCCGAACGCTATCCAGGCAGGGAGGCTCAGATTAAAACCGGGGAGCAGATAGTGACTTCCGGCTCCGGCGGCGAGGCAGAAAATGAAACCTCCGAAGAAACCTTCCCACGATTTCTTGGGCGAGAGGCGCTCGAAAAGGCGGTGACGGCCTATGCGCGAGCCTACAAGGAAAGCGCCCGTGTCGTTGAGCCATATCATTACAAACATGGCGAGCACAAACCAATGGTTATTTACTCCACGGTCGTTATACACCACCTGCAGCACACACAGCGGCAGCGCAATATAAGCGAGCGAGAGCACCGACATGGCACTTGCCATGAACGCGTGGTTGCTCTTATCGTAGAGCGCGAGTGTGAAGCGCACCAAGGTATAGAGACCTATAACACTAAGAACAAGAGCAATAACCCAGTCGGGAAAAACCCACGCTATAGCTAAATTCACCACCGCGACAGCCGCAATGACATCGAAAACACGCCACACAAATGCGGCAGGATTACCCTTGACGCCGCCGTCGAGGATATTCTCGAACTCAATGGTGGCAAGCACGGCAAAGAGTGTCATCAATGCCGCGAACCAGGGAGTGCCGAGAGCCACGGCACCCACGATGAGCACCACATAGACTGCGCCGCTCAGGGCGCGAAGGAGGAGTTTATTCATTTTTTTCCGTAATTGAGCATATCGAAATAATCCCAGTAGAGGCGGTCGTCGGCGGGGTGCTGGCGCATCTTGTCGGCAAGCGTGAACACACAGCGCACCGACATGCGCACGGGCATGGGCGCCTCTTCTATTATGGCTTCGAGGGTCGGGCGCACACTGTCGAGGTAGGCCTGCGCATCATCGCCACGGCCCAGTTTCATAAGCGAAACAAGATATGCGAAGACAACTGCCGAGCCTTTGAGGGGCATGGTCACAAACACCTCGCGGCGCGGATGCGAGTCGAGGAGTTCGACAATCTTCTCATATTTTCCGAGAGCGTAGAGAGCCTCTATCCACGAGCTGAAATCGCCGGGGTCCATGTCGACACCCGCGCCGCTGCGCATCATGAGGGCGTCGAGCGAACCCACGGCACCGTTCATCGAGAGGGTGGTGACGAGTTCGGCATATGTGGCCGCATCGAAGCCTTCGCCGCCGGTAGCCTCATAGAAGCGGTCGAGGTATTCGGCAACATTGCGCACATTGCATATCAGCAGCTGACGCATGGCTCTCGGGTGCTCGGGGTGAGCATCGAGGAAGCGGCGCAGCGAGGCTATTGCGCGGTCACCGGCACCACTGCGGGCAAGTATGGCGCACTGGCAATCGACATACATGAACTCATCGGGGTTCTCGGTGCGGAGCCCCTCAAGGATATCGAAAGCCTCGCTGTAGAGATAAGGCGCGAAGTTATACACCGAATCGGCGAGCACAAGGAGAGCGTCGGGATTATCGGCGCCGAGAGCACGGGCATAGTCGAAAGTCGAGCGTGCCTCAACTTCCTTGCCTGCACGCGCCTGAGCCTTGAAAAGCGTCACCCAATAGCCTACGGCAAAAGGCTCGGCCTCGATAAGCTCTTCGGCAAGGGCGGCAACGGTGTCGTTGTCGAGCATGTCATCGGCCTCCTGCATAACCTCGTAGATGAGGGCGGGGATATACTTAACCTTGGCGCGGAGGCGGTCGAGGTTAACCTTCACCCAGTTGTAGCAATCGAGGTCAAAGGCGAGGTCTACAAAGCGTATTATCTCCTCGTCGTTGAACTCGGCATACTGCCCCATGATAAATTCAAGGGCGCCAACAGGGTCGGCCGGACGGCGCAC
This sequence comes from uncultured Porphyromonadaceae bacterium, assembly GCA_947573485.1. Taxonomy (GTDB): domain Bacteria; phylum Bacteroidota; class Bacteroidia; order Bacteroidales; family Muribaculaceae; genus CAG-873. The sequence goes on from CANPGB010000005.1 coordinate 104,422, forward strand.
TTCAAGGCGCGCTATCTCGAAGAGAGGCGTCTGCAGCTCAGGGTTGTCGCCCAAGAATGAGCCCGCAGCAGGGGTGGGCTCATCGCTGTCGTCGACGCTCGTGTCGAGGTACATCAATGCACGGCGCTCGGCAAGAGGCACACTCTGCGGGTAGAGTCGCGCACCGCAGAATAGTGCCTCAAGCTGCACGTAGTCGTCAGAGATGTCGCCGGCGTAGTCGTAGACCTCAACCAGCTCGTCCTCATCGAAAAAGCGGTCGGTCACGGGCTGCTTCAGCGCCTCTCGGAAACGGTTGTAGAGCTCTTCGCGCGGATTGGTATCTTCGGCCATATCAAGCTTTCTTCTGTACCTTTTCCCAGGTATCCTTCAGGGCAATGGTGCGGTTGAAAACGAGGTGGCCGGGCTTCGAATCGTAGTCGGGAGTAAAGTAGCCCACGCGCTGGAACTGCATCTTGGCACCCTGCTCCGCTATCGAGGCTGCATAAGGCTCGAGCTTGGCACCGGTGACCACCTTGAGCGACTCGGGGTTGAGCATCTCGCGGAAGTCGCGCTCTGTCTCGGCAGCGGGGTTCTCAACGTCGAAGAGACGGTCGTAGAGGCGCACCTCGGCGTCGACGGCGCTGTCGGCAGCCACCCAGTGCAGCGTACCTTTAACCTTGCGCGAAGCACCGGGCATACCGCTGAGGGTGTCGGGGTCATAGGAGCAGCGGAGCTCTGTGATATTTCCTTCGGCATCCTTGATAACCTCGTCGCACTTGATGATGTAGGCACCTTTGAGGCGCACTTCCGAGCCGGGAGCGAGACGGAAGAATTTCTTGGGAGGATTCTCCATGAAGTCGTCGCGCTCGATATATATTTCGCGCGAGAAAGGCATCTCATGTACGCCGCCTTCGGGGTCCTCGGGGTTGTTCTCCATGGTCACGGTCTCGGTCTTACCCTCGGGATAGTTGGTGATAACCACTTTGAGGGGGTCGAGAACGGCCATGACGCGTGTGGCGATGCGGTTGAGGTCGTCGCGCACGGCGTGCTCAAGGAGGCTCACGCTGTTGAGCGCCTCATATTTGGTGTAACCAATGGTGTCGATGAAGTTGCGGATAGCACGGGGGGTATAGCCACGGCGGCGCATACCCGAGATAGTCGGCATGCGGGGGTCGTCCCAACCGGCAACGAGACCTTCCTTGACGAGCTGCAGCAGTTTGCGCTTGCTCATCACGGTATAGGTGAGGTTGAGGCGGTTGAACTCAATCTGGCGCGGGCAGTAGGTTTCGTCGGCGAGTTCCTTTACGAAGTACTCGTAGAGTGGACGATGCACCACAAACTCAAGTGTGCATATCGAGTGGGTAACACCCTCGAAGTAGTCGCTCTGGCCATGGGCGAAGTCATACATGGGGTATACTTTCCATGTTGTGCCTGTGCGATGGTGGGGTGTCTTGATAATGCGGTACATGATAGGGTCGCGGAAGTGCATGTTGGGCGAAGTCATGTCGATTTTCGCACGCAGCACACGCGAACCCTCATCGAACTCGCCTGCGTTCATGCGCATGAAGAGATCGAGGTTCTCCTCGGGAGTGCGGTTGCGGTAGGGGCTCTCTGTACCGGGAGTGGTGGGAGTGCCTTTCTGACGGGCAATTTCCTCGCTCGACTGGTCATCGACATATGCCTTACCCTCTTTAATGAGGCGCACGGCCAGGTCGAAGAGTTGGGGGAAATAGTCGGAGGCATAGTATTCACGGTCGCCCCAGTCGAAACCGAGCCAGTGAATATCTTCGCGGATAGAGTCGACGTACTCCACGTCCTCTTTCACGGGGTTGGTGTCGTCGAAACGGAGATTGCAGGTGCCGCCGAATTTCTCGGCGACGCCGAAGTCCATGCAAATGGCCTTGGCATGACCTATATGAAGGTAACCGTTGGGCTCGGGCGGGAAACGTGTGCTTAGACGTCCGCCGTTCTTGCCTGCCTTGAGGTCGGCAAGCACTTCTTCTTCTACGAAGTTAAGGCCCTTTTCGGGAGTCACTTCCTGTGCTTCTTTTACTTCTGCCATTGCTGTATGATGTGTGGTATTAATATTAGCTATATCGGTTTTCAACCAAGACGCTTGCGGTAGAACACAAAGTCGCGTCCGAGATATTTCTCGCGCACAATCTGGTTTTTGGCAAGCTCTTCGGAGGTTCCCTGGAAAAGGATGCGGCCCTCGAAGAGGAGATAGGCGCGGTCGGTGATTCGCAGTGTCTCCTGAGCGTTATGGTCGGTGATGAGTATTCCTATGTTTTTATCTTTCAGTTTGTAAACAATCGACTGTATATCTTCAACGGCGATAGGGTCGACGCCGGCGAAAGGTTCGTCGAGCATGATGAAACGGGGGTTGATAGCCAGGCATCGCGCAATCTCGGTACGACGGCGCTCGCCTCCCGAAAGCTGGTCGCCGAGGTTGCGGCGAACTTTCTGCAGGCGGAACTCGGCAATGAGGCTCTCGAGTTTGTCGCGCTGCTCTTCCTTGCTCATCTTCGTCATCTGGAGCACCGACTTGATATTGTCTTCAACGGTCATCTTGCGGAAGACCGAGGCCTCCTGGGCAAGGTAGCCGATGCCGTTCTGGGCGCGTTTGTACACCGGGTATTTTGTGATATTCATGTCGTCGATGAATATCTGACCCTCGTTAGGCTCCACAAGCCCCACGGTCATGTAGAAGGTGGTTGTCTTTCCGGCGCCGTTAGGCCCGAGCAGACCCACAATCTCGCCTTGCGTCACTTCAATGGAAACGTGGTTGGCCACGGTGCGCTTGCCGTATTTCTTGACGAGGTTATCGGTGCGGAGTACCGAGAGCTTTTTCTCTTCGGTGAGCACCTCGGCCTCTGCCACAGGCTCGCCGAGCTCATCGGTCACCTCAATATCCTCCGCCTCGATTTCGGTGAAAGGCGAGGGCACGGGAGTCTCATTTTCCTTCCCTGTATGTCGCGAAGTGATTCCCATTAGCACTGAGTGGCCACGCCGCGGAGCTTGCCACGGTGCAGGCGGCTTTCGATATAGTCGGTAAGGAGGTTGATAGCCACGGTGTTGCTGCCACCCTGGGGCACAATGAGGTCGGCATATCGCTTGCTGGGCTCGATATACTGCATGTGCATGGGTTTGAGCACATCCTGGTAGCGGTTGATTACGATTTCGGGGGTGCGGCCTCGCTCAATGCAGTCGCGGGCTATAACGCGTATGAGGCGGTCGTCGGGGTCGGCGTCGACAAACACCTTGATGTCGAGCATGTCGCGTATCACCGGGTCGGTGAGCACGAGGATACCTTCGACAATCACAACGTCGGAGGGCACCACCTCTACGGTCTCTTCCTGGCGGGTGCAGGTGAGGTACGAGTAGGTGGGCATCTGTATGGTCTTGCCCTCGCGAAGCTGCTTGAGGTGGTCAACGAGCAGAGTCCACTCAATGGCGGCAGGCTCGTCGAAGTTGATTTTGCTGCGCTCTTCGGGCGGAATATGGCTCGAATCCTTGTAGTAGGAGTCCTGAGGCATTACTGCAACTTCTCCGGCAGGGAAGCTGTTGATTATCTTGTTTACAACGGTGGTCTTACCGGAACCGGTACCACCGGCTATACCGATGATTAACATAGGTGCGTTTTCTTTGATTCTTTCAAAGGCACGAAGTTACGAATTTTCCGCCTAACGGCAAAAAAAATCACAGACCGCGGCCGCGGAAGTATGCAAAAACCTCGCGCTGGATTTTGGAACCGAAGAAATAGTTACCGCCGATATACAGCGTGAGGCCAACGGCACTCTCCACTATCAGCTTTGCCCACGGGGCCTCGAAGAGCATTGAAGCGGCATACATCACGGGCACTATGACGAGGGTCTGAGCCACGTAAGGCGCCATGTCGGCGACAAAAGTACCGAGGCCTACCCGGGTATAGCGCACAACGGCCCACAGCGTGGCTGCCCATGAGAGTATGGTAGCCCCCAACTGCCCCCAAAGCAATATCTCAAGGCCATAAACGGGGTTGCCCGGAGTCTCCATGGCAATGAACGGAAGCGTGGCCACAAGCGCTACAACGGCGGCGGCATCACGGAGTATCTCAAGGCGGAGGATAGCGTTGCCGTGCCCGAGCGACAGCAGGTAGTTGCTATACAAACTGTTGAGCACCACAAAGATGCCACGCAGAAGCAGGAGCTGAAAGAGGAAAATCGAGGGGTCCCACTTCGTTCCGAACAGGGTGTGGAATACCGGCGTGGCCATGAGCATAAGCCCTATGAGCGAGGGGAAAAGCAGATAGGAGGTGAAGCGGTTCATCTTCGACACGAGCGAGGCGAACCGCGTGGCATCGTCCTGCACCGCCGATAGCGCCGGCAGGAACGACGAGGTAAGCACCTGCGACAGCGAACTTATGCCCATTTTGCTCCACTTGTCGCTCTGCGTGTAATAGCCCAATGGTGCCAGACCCACACGGTTACCGATAAAGAAGGAGTATATGTTGAGAAAGAGGGTGTTGAGAAAAGAGGTGAGCATCATGCGCGACCCTATGTTGAAGTAGGAGCGCAGCACGCTCCACGAGAAGCGGAACAGAGGGCGCCAGCGGCTTGTTGTCCACAGCACGGCGCTCTTGCAGGCCGCTGTGACTATGGTTTGCCAGACTATGGCCCACGCGCCGAAGCCGGTTACTGCCAACGCTATGCCTGTAGCGCCGCCAAGAACGAGCCCTATGCTATTCGATGCCGCCACCATGCGCACGTCCATGGCCTTCATCAGTCTGTTGGTCTGCACGATAGCCGACGCATTGAGTATCATCGATATGAAAATCACGCGGGAGAGGGGTATAAGGCGCCGGTCGCCCTGGAAGCAGTCGGCAATAAAAGGCGCGGCCACAAAGAGCACCGCATACATCACCGTGGCAATCAGGAGGTTGAACCACAGAACGGTGGAGTAGTCGAGGCGCGTCGGACGCTTGCGCTGGATAAGTGCGTAGGAGAAACCGCTGTCTACAAGAAGCGATGCGAAGGCCTGGAAGACAAGCACGGCACCTACCATACCGAAATCTTCTTGCGAGAGCTCGCGGGCAAGCACAATGCCGGTGACCGCATAGAGCACTTGCGTGGCCACGCGGTCAATAAGGTTCCACTTCAGCGAGTGGGCGGTTCGTGTCTTAAGATTTCGTGATACCAGTTATGCGATTGGTTTTAGGCGGGTTATATTATTTTTTTGTGAGAAGTTTCTCGTTATGCACTTCGGGAGTGCAGGGGCTTGTCTTGACCCCTATGCTACGGTTCGTAATCTTGCCGGGAGCGTCGTGATAGATAACGGTGCCTGATCCGGCACCGAACACTTTAAGCTGCTCGGTGGCAACGCAATCAACATTTCCGGACCCGAAAACGAAGCACTTTACCTGCTCGGCCTGCAGCCCGGAGGCATCGATAGGGCCGGAGCCCACATTGCTGTATGAAGCCTTGGGGGCCTTGCCGTCGACGGTTATGCTGCCATGTCCGGCAGTGACACCGGCTTCGAGACTGGCCGCATCAACATTGTGTACCACAAGGTTGCCGTTACCTATCTGTTTGGCTTTGAATTGATTGACAGGAACATCGAGATAGACCGTCAATGTCGAGTCGCCGCTGTTCTCGCAGCGCCGCAGCGAGGCCGAGTAAACCACAACAAGAGGCACTCCCTCGACGGGACTCTCATCGGCATCGGTCTGTATAGTAAGCTTTTCGGCATTGTTGCTGAACATTATCCGCGATGCAATCTCGGGTTCGCAAGTGAAAATAGCCCACCCTGCCGAGTCGGGGCGGCAATGATATTCAACGTTTACCCCGTCGACCACCGTGAGCTCACAGAAATTCTGAACGTTGAGCTTGTAATCGGCGGGCTGGGCTACCGCGGCAAGAACCGCGGCGGCAAGCATAATAGTGAAGATAAATCGTTTCATATCGCTGTAGATTTTTACAGTTACTCCGCGCTGAGCGAAGGTATTATATCGTTTTCGACTGTAGCGAGGATAGCCTCGAGCTCATCGAGGGTCGACGCCTTGAGCATGGCGATGCGCGTGGGGCGGAACGAGGGAATGCTCTTGAAGAGCGGCGAGGCCGCCAGGTGGCGTCGTATGTGGAGGATTCCGCGGTACTCGTCGATACGCTCCACACTCTCGCGGATCTGACGCCTGAGAAGTGCGAATTTTTCAGCCACGGAAACCTCGGGTACCTTACCCTCGCGAAGCAGACCTGTCATTTCTCTGAAAATCCAGGGAGCTCCGATTGACGCGCGACCGACCATTACTCCGTCGACATTATAACGCTCGAACGCCTCCACAAGTTTTTCGGGTGTGGTAATATCGCCGTTGCCAATCACCGGAATTTTAAGACGCGGATTAGCCTTTACACGCCCAATCTCTTCCCAATCGGCCTCGCCTGTATACATCTGCGAGCGGGTGCGGCCGTGCACTGTCAGAGCCTGTATGCCGCAATCCTGAAGCTGCTCGGCGAGGTTAACGATAATCTTGGAGTTGCAATCCCAGCCAAGACGGGTCTTGACGGTCACCGGCACCTTCACGGCATCTACCACGGCGCGCGTGATCTCGAGCATGCGGGGTATGTCGCGCAGCATGCCGGCGCCGGCGCCTTTGCCGGCCACCTTCTTCACAGGGCAACCGAAGTTGATGTCGAGAATATCGGGGCCGGCTTCCTCCACAATCTTGGCGGCCTCCACCATCGGACCCACCTCGCGGCCATATATCTGTATGGCGGTGGGGCGCTCGCCTTCGGCGATGTGAAGCTTGCGGGTGGTGGCGGCTATGTTGCGTATGAGGGCGTCGGCCGACACAAATTCAGTGTAGGTCATGTCGGCACCCTGCTCCTTGCATATCAAGCGGAACGAGGCATCGGTTACATCTTCCATCGGAGCAAGCATCACGGGGCGCTCACCTAAATCTACTTGGCCTATTTTCATTGCGGGGGAAATGTGTTTTTACGATTGCGGGTGCAAAGTTAAGTAAAAAGATATAGCGCCGGAAGCGATTAAGAACTTTTGACTAAAAAACTATCTCATGAGGACTAAAAAAGCCCTTTTGCGGCACAAAAGGGGTAAAAACAAAAAAAAATTACTCGTCGTCACGACGAATAATCTTTTCACCTTAAATCTAATACCATGAAAAACTGATGCAAAGTTATAGCTTTTATGTTATACAACATACTTTTCGAGCAGAAAAATTCATCGCGTTAGCATTGTTTAACATTTGAGGGGTGCGCCATAGACTTTTATCCCAATTTCATCTCCTTTTTAAGAACACGCTCAGCAGCTCGTGAAATATTGCAAACGGCAACCTCGGGGCGCATTGCAATTTCGAGTGGCTGCGAAGAAGGTGTGGCAGCCACCACGGTACAAAACCCGGCTTGGAGCAGCTCGGCCTCATCGGCAATGGCTCCGCCAATGGCAACCGCGGGCACTCCTGCACGGCGAGCGGCAGTCAGGATAGCAAAAGGAGCCTTACCCTGAAGTGTGGTGCGGTCTACTCTGCCCTCTCCCGTGAATACCAGTGAGGCACCGGCGAGGCGCTCCTCCAGGCGCGAGGCATGCAGCACTGCCTCGGCTCCTGAGTCCATTTCCGCTCCGAGGAAGGTGGCAAGCGCATAACCTATGCCACCTCCGGCACCCGCTCCGGGCATCGCGGCCTTATCGGGATAACCGCAGGCGCGGGCAGCCGCAGCAAGTGAGGCAAGTCCGCGGTCGAGCTCAGCCACTTCGGCAGGCGGTGCTCCTTTCTGAGGACCGAAAAGCGCGGCTGCCCCCGAGGCTCCGCACAGCGGGCTCTCCACGTCGTGATATGCAGTAAATCGCACCCCGTCGGCCAAACCCTCGGGCTTCTCTATCCGGCAGATGTGCGATAAAATCTCCGCCCCGCCTTCAAGCTTATTGCCCTGTCCGTCGTAGAAGCGGAAGCCAAGAGCTCGCAGCATGCCGGTGCCACCGTCGACGGTCGCCGTGCCGCCTATACATATAATAATGTGTCGGCAGCCCAAGCCCAAGGCATGCACAATTTGCTCTCCTGTGCCAAACGACGATAATTTCAACGGGTGCCGAAGCTCCTCTTCAACTAATGGCAAACCCGAAGCCGCTGCGGTCTCTATCACGGCAGTGCTGCCGTCGGCGCTCACACCCATGGGAGTGTCTATAAGCCGTCCGGCCGGGTCGGCAGCCTTGCAATAAATGGTGCTGCAGCCGAGGGCGTCGCCAAGAGCGTCGAGCGTCCCCTCGCCACCGTCGGCAACGGGCACACAGTCTATTTGCGCCTTCGGGCAGGCACGGAGCACCCCTTCGGCCACGGCAGCGTTAGCCTGCCGCGATGTGAGCGAACCTTTGAAGGAGTCACAAGCTACTACTATCTTCATATCTCTATAAAAAAGCAGCCCCGATACACTCACCGAGGCTGCTGATATGCGGTAATAAATAATATTAGAGGTCGCGGAGGTCGGGAGCGTCGGTTTCGTCGACGGGGATGTCCTTATTCACGTTCTTGCAACCTGCGCAGCCGTAGAAGAGCAGGTAAGCGAGCATTGCAACCACGAGCCAGTACGAAGCCATGTAGCCAACCGAAGTGGCGATAGCGTTCTGGATGAGAGGCATAACGCCACCACCTACTACCATCATCATGAAGATGCCGGACGCCTGGGCGGTGTACTTGCCGAGACCCTCTACAGCGAGGTTGAAGATACCGCCCCACATTACCGAGGTGCAGAGGCCGCAAAGCACGAGGAAGAGAGCCTTGGCGGGTACCTGAGCCATCGAGAAGCCGTCGGCAGAGCTGTAAGCGGGCATCGACACGCGGATGTCACCCGGCAGGAAGATAGCGAGGCATACGAGGAAGATAGCTGCGGTAGAAACCACTATAAGCTGGAGGCGGCTCGACACCTTACCCGAGATAACGCTCGAGATAAGACGGCCTACGAGCATGAGGAGCCAGTAGATGGCTGCCACACCACCTGCTACGGCGGTGGCATTTTCGGTTATACCCGAGGCGGCGCTGTCGCTGAGGTAGAAGATGAGCACGCCGGGGATACCTACCTCGATACCTACATAAAGGAAGATACCGAATACACCGAGAACAGTGTGACGGAAGCTCCAGGGGCTGTGTTTCGATTTTACTTTAGCAACCTTGGCAGCGTCACCCTTTGCAAGGTGAGGCTCGGGGATAGCTACAGCGCTGATAATGATGAAAGCCACCACAAACACGCCCATGGCGATGAACAGCAGGGGTGCTACGTCGCTCATAGAGGTAGTGTCGGTAACCTGACCGATAAGCATACCCACAAAGAGAGGGGTGAGAGTACCGGCGAGCGAGTTGAACGAGCCGCCGGTCTGCACGAGCTGGTTGCCGGTGTTACCGCCGCCGCCAAGCTGGTTGAGCATGGGGTTGACCACGGTGTTGAGCATGCAAACGCAGAAACCGCAGATAAATGCGCCCAGGAGGTAGATGATGAAGTTGAGGGTTACCACATCAGCGCCTACAGAGAACACTGCCGTCTCGGTGCCGAAGATACCCGAAAGGTATTGGAAGATGAGACCCACGAGACCAACGATCATTGCATAGAGAGCGGTCTTCTTGTAGCCGATTTTAACGAGGAGATTGCCCGCCGGGATACCCATGAAGAGGTATGCCAGGAAGTTCATCATGTTGCCGAGCATGCCCGACCACTCGTAATTGTTTTTCCAGATTGTGCCAAGCGGTGCCGCAAGATTGGTCACAAAAGAAATCATGGCGAAGAGGAAGAACATGGCCACGATAGCCACTATATTACCTCTCGCCGGGGCGCTCTGCGCCTTTGTTGCTGTTGCCATTAGCGTGTGTAAACGGTTTTAGTTAAGGATAATAATAATGATTCAAGGTAAATGATGCTGAAAGCGCTCGGCGCCTTCTGACTGCAAAGTTAACCATAATTTGCCAAAAGGACGCCTTCCGCCTCCATATTTTTAAAATGAAGTGGCCTTTTCCTTTCTTAATAATAGTTAAGAAAACCGCCGCGACTCCGATTTTTCATTAACTTTAGCCGCAAATTCACGAGCTTTTCTATGGAAATCACACTCCCCGACCGCCGCGACGGACAAGCGGCCCAGACACTCGACCTCGGCGCAGGCCGTTGTTTCGTTATCATTGGTGCCAACGGTGCCGGCAAAACGCGCTTCACCACGGCGACGGCGGCTTCCCTCGGGGAGAAAGCCTACAGGCTGTCGGCACTCGACGCCCTCTACAACCGGCGTAGCGGTACTGCCGACATCACCTCTACCATGCGCAAGCGTCTGTCGCCGCAGGTTCTCGCCCAGGCCGACCGCGGTGAGCCCCGCCCCACAATGCTCGAACTGCTCCTCGCCCAGCTCATGCACGACGAAATGGTCAACCTCATAGGCTACAAGCTCGCCGCTGCCGACGGCAGGCAGGCCACCCTGCGCAGCACCCGCCTCGACAAGGTGATAGCCCTCTGGCAGGACGTGTTCCCCGGCAACCGCGTGCTTATCGACAGCGGCAAGATTCTCTTCTCCCGCGGCCTCGACATGGCGGCTTACTCGCCCCTGCGCCTCTCCGACGGCGAGCGGGCCGTGCTCTACTATGCAGGCGCCGTGCTCTACGCACCCAACGGCGGAGTGATTTTTGTTGATTCTCCCGAGATTTTCCTCCACCCCACCCTCACCAACTCGCTCTGGAACAGGCTTGAGACCCTGCGCAGCGACTGCACTTTCTGCTACACTACCCACGACCCTGAGTTCGCTTCCTCGCGCAACGGAGCCCCCGTGGTGTGGGTGCGCGACTGCGACCCCACGGCCGACAAATGGGACTACGACATACTCCCGCCCGACTCAGGCATCTCGCAGGAGCTGTATATGACCCTTATCGGCACCCGCAAGCCGGTGCTGTTCATCGAGGGCGACGGCAGGCACTCGATCGATGCCAAGCTATACCCGCTCATCTTCCCCGACTTCACCGTGCGCTCCTTAGGCAGCTGCAACAAGGTGATAGAATCAACCCGCACTTTCAACGACCTCACATCGTTCCACAAAATGGACTCCTTCGGCATTGTCGACCGCGACCGCCGCGACGACTGCGAAGTGGCGTACCTGCGACGCAAGAAAATCATGGTGCCCGACGTGGCCGAAATTGAAAACATCTTTATTCTCGAAGATGTGGTGCGCGCTATGGCTGCAATAGCGGGCAAGAACCCCGACAAGGTTTTCGGCAAGGTGAGGCGAACGATACTCGCGCTTTTCAAGGCCGACATACACCAGCAGGCCCTGCAGCACACACGCCACAAGATAAAAAGAGCGGTGGAATACCGCGTCGACGGCCGCTTCTCCGACATCGGCACCCTCGAGAAGCACCTCGCCGAACTGCCTGCCGAGCTTAATCCGCGGCGCACCTACGAGGATTTCTGCCGCGACTTCCACTCTTATGCCGACAGCGGCGACTACAACGCCGTGCTCCGCGTTTTCAACCAGAAATCCATGCTCACCGGCTGCAACGTGGCGCAGATGTGCGGCTTCAAAAACAAGGATTCGTACATTGCCGGAGTTATCGCCGCACTCAGGCGCAACGCCCCGCAGGCTGCCGCAATACGCGAGGCCATAAAGCGCACTTTAGGCGTCGACGAGCAGCTCGCGCAAGCCGCCGCCGAAAAATAAGCGCTCGGAAAACCAAAGGGATAGCGTATTTGTTAGAATAGCATAAAAACAATTAACATTCAACAAACAACGTTTTAACTCCCTTGATTATGAAAACTTTCAAAGTGAACTATCTCGGCACCTCCCGCCTGTGGTGGGTGGTGATGCTCGTAGGCATACTCCTTGTAATCGGTGGTTTCGCATATTGGTTCTGGCCTCAGGCCGGTTATGCGGTAGCATCGCAAATCTTCGGTTGGCTCCTCGTGCTTGCCGGCATCGTACAGCTCTGCGTAGCTGCAGGGCCTAACAGAGCCCGTGGCTGGGGCTGGTGGATAGCCGGTGGCGTTATCGACATGTTCATCGGCTTCATGCTCGTACGCAGCATTATCCTCTCCGAAATGGTATTCCCCTACTTCCTCGCCATTATATTCATTTTCTGGGGCATAGAGGCCTTCATAGGCGCCGCCGCAGGAAACCGTGCAAAATACTGGTGGCTCGGCCTTATCAACGGTATCATACTCTGCCTCATCGGCTTCTTCTTCCTTGAAGCAGGTTGGGTAAGCAACATGCTCATGGTATCGTTCCTCACCTCTATCGCTTTCATCTACTGGGGCTTCACTATCGCCATAGCCTCGTATGAGATGAAACCTCTCGAGAAATAATACAGGCAGCACAACGCCGGCGGCACGAGGTGCCTCTATCTCGCCGCCGGCGTTTTCTCTTTCTAAAAATTGCTTAAAAATACGAGACAACACATTGTTCTCTGAGCTATTTTCGTTATTTTTGCCAATGATACCCTAAACCTTTACCCAAGCGGGGTGTCTAAGCTATAGAAACAATAACATACAGCGATATAACAATGAAAAAGATCACCCGAACTTTAGCTATTCTGATTGCCGCAGCCATGGCCTCTGCCTCGGTTTCGGCTCAGAACCCTTACGATGATCTGTACTACTCTCCTTCAAAAGCAGCAAAAGAAAAGAAAGAGAAAGAAGAACTCCTCCGACGCCAACAGGCTGCCGCCCGCAGTTACAGCACTGCCGACTATGCCGGTGCCGACGCTTATACCGCAGGCTCGGCTATGCCGCTGCAGATTGACGTCGACGCATATAACCGCCGCTCGGGCGACCCGTATACCGGCGCCACCGACAGTCTGGCGGCTCAGGCCGACTACAACTATACCCGCCGCCTCGAGCGCTTCCACAACCCCGAGGTAGTGACATCTACGGGCGACACCGAGCTTATCGAACAGTACTACAGCAGCTCGGCTGCGGCTCCCGAAGTCAACATCTACGTTATCGACAACGACCCCTTCAACTGGAACCGCCCCGCATGGGCATGGGGGCCGTCGGTATATTACCCCTGGCGCTACAGCTACTGGGGTCCGTCGTGGAGCTTCGGCTGGGGCTACGACCCTTGGTTCGATTTCTCATGGGGCTCGCCCTGGTATGGTCCTTCGTGGGGCTGGGGTTGGGGCTGGACTTCGCCCGGCTGGGCACCGCGTCCGCCTCATCATCATCCCGGTTGGGCTCCCGGTCACGGTCCCTCGCACGGTTGGGCAGTCAACTCTCCGGGCGCTTCCCGTCCGCATCGCCCCTCGGCAGGAGCATCGTCGACATCAAGCCGCCGTCCCTCGTATGGCAACTGGAACTACCCCTCGTCGGCTCGCCCCGGCAACATGGGCACAACAGGCAACCGACGTCCCTCCACCTCGTCGCCCGCAGTCAGCGGCAACAGCCGTCCCTCGTCGCCGAGTCAGGGCTCAAGCGCTCGACCCAGCAACAACAGCCGCCGCGGCTCAGGCACAAACTCGAACTCAAACTCCAACTACCGCAACCCCTCGCCCTCGCGCAACAGCACTCCCGCATACCGACCCTCGAACAACGGTTCGCGCGGATATAGCGGCGGAGGCTCCCGTGGCGGAGGCGGTGCAGGCCGCGGTCGTCGCTAAGCACTCTTTCCACTCCCACGTTTTAAAACTCAAGCATTTATGAAATCAAGGATACTTTCGGCCATAGGCATTGCCGCCCTCGCTACAGCAGGGGCGGCTGCCCAGAGCGCCGTCGACACCTACACCTTATCGCCGGTGCAGCTGCGCGGAACAGCCCGTTTCGTGGGCATGGGCGGTGCTTTCACATCGCTTGGTGGCGATATCTCGTGTATGACACAAAACCCCGCGGGTCTCGGCATTTACCGCTCAAGCGACATGGGGCTCACATTCAGCATCTCGCCGCGCTCTTATTCCGCCGAGACTTCCACGCGCATCGACAAGAACAGCGAGACACGTGCATACTTCGACAACTTCGGATACGTGGGCGTGGCAAACCTCAGCGGCACACTCCGCGCCATACAGTGGGGTGTGAGCTACAACCGCCTCGCATCTTTCGACCGTCTTTCCACGAGCTACAACAACCCCACAGCTTCGTCACTCTCCAACTACGTGGCTTCTTACACCAACGGTGTGACCTCCGACGCCCTCCTGCCCGCCGAAGGTTATAATCCTTATTACGACCCCTTCGTTGACGCCTCCGGCAACACATCCTATCAGGATTGGCTCTCGGTACTGGCCTACAACTCGTTTATGATCAACAACACAAACGACAACTACAGCTACAAGGGTCTCTTCCAAAGCGGTACCACAGGCGACGCACTATATGAGATGCGTGAGCGCGGATATATTGACGAATACAACATCGACATCGCAGGAAATATCTCCGACATCGTTTACTGGGGCCTCGGAGTAGGTATCGTCGACCTCAGCTATACCTCCGAGAGCAATTACTCCGAGAGCATGGCTAACGCCCTCGTCTACGACAAAGCCTCCGACCGCCTCACCGACGGCAACGCAGGTTTCAACCTCTATAACAACCGCTACGTATCGGGCAGCGGCGCCAACATCAAGCTCGGTGTCATCGTGCGTCCGCTCGAGAACTTCCGCATAGGCCTCGCCGTGCACACCCCTACCTGGCTACATCTCAGCCACTCAGGCTACGGCGACGTAGGATTCAATTACACGCCCTACACCACCAACAAGACCAACTCCTCGGGTAACGACCCGGAGAATACCCCCACCTACGATTACGCCTCGCGTCTCAACACGCCCTGGCGTCTTATGGTTGGCGCCTCACTCACCGTTGCCAATCAGGCTATAATAAGCCTCGACTACGAGCGCGTGGCCTACAACAACATGTCGATGAAAGAGCAGACATCAGGAGGCTTCACAGGCGGCACTTTCGCCCCTAACGAATACGCCAACGCCGACATCAAAGACTATTACAAGGCTGCCAACATTCTCCGCGTAGGTGCTGAATACCGCATCAACTCGAGCTTCAGCGTCCGCGCAGGCTACAACTGGCAAGGCTCTGCAATGCGCAATGCCGCAATGAACGGTGGCACAACGATCTATACCAGCGGTACCGACCCCGCCTATACTTTCTACGGCGACACCCAGAGCATATCGCTCGGTGCCGGATACCGCTACAAAGCCTGGTACATCGACATCGCCTATCAGCATTCGCGTCAGACCGGAAACTTCCGCGCCTACACACCCTTTGACGATGTGAGAGACACACCCTCGGCAAAGATTACAAACACCCTCAACAACATTGTAATCTCCACAGGTATCCGTTTCTGAAATAACCACACACACACAACGCCGCACCCCTCCGGATGCGGCGTTTTTTGTGCTCTCGCTTTTTTTGTGTATCTTTGCAGGTAATTTAACCTATAGGACACATATATGAATATACGCAAGCTGTTCGCAGCACTCATTGTATTGATTATAGGAGCCGCCGCCGTGTGTGCCGCATCGCCTGAAACCACACCCGTGCGCTGGCGCACCATTGTAAAAACCACAGGTCCCGACACCGGCACCGTAACCTTTAAAGCTCTCGTAGCCCAAGGCTGGCACCTCTATGGCCTCGAAGTGCCCGAGGGAGGCCCCAAGCCCACTTCATTCAATCTCTCCGGCAGCCAGGATATAACTTTCACAGGCGAGCCCGTGCCCTCGCGCGAGCCCCTGAAAGTCAACGACCCGCTCTTTGGCATGACGCTCACCTGGTGGGATGCCAACGTGGAGTTTACCGTACCCTTCAAAGTCACCGGTCCCGCACCCCGCATAGAGTGCAAAATAAACTACATGAGCTGCGACGGCAACACCTGCATGCCTCCCAAGACCGAAAGCATAGCCACCCCCGTAAAACTTAAACAGCAATGAAAAGAATAAGTGCTATTCTGGCATTTTTCTGCCTGATGACTGCCCTCGTCTCGGCGGCCACCTCTCCCATAAATTGCTCGGCAAGCATAGAGCCCGACTCAACTTCGGCAACCGCCGGAACCCTCGTGCTGAAAGTCGACATTGCCGACGGGTGGCACATCTACGGCCTCGAGATGCCCGAAGGGGGCCAGGCAGCCGGTATTCCCGACCCTACACACATTGAATTTGCAGCCGGTACCGAGGCAAGCGCACCGATGTATGCCGATGCCATGGCCACTATGCACTCCGACCCCTCGCTCGGCCTCGACCTGCCCTGGCTCACGGGCACAATTACTCTCCGCCAGCCATTTGAGCAGACCTCGGCCACAGGCAAGGTCGAAGGTTCGCTGCGCTACATGGCCTGCACCGACGAGTCGTGCACTCCTCCCGCCCGCTTCGACTTCTCCATACCCTTCGGCGAAGCAGCCCCTGAAGCCGTAAGCGTTGTCGACACGCCCGCCGCATCAGGCCTCACCGCCCTCAGCCACTTCTGGGCGCCCGTTGAGGTTACCGCAGAGTCGTCGAGCCAGTCATTCTGGGCAATCCTCATATTCGGCTTCCTCGGCGGTCTCGTGGCACTCATGACCCCCTGTGTATGGCCTATGATTCCCATGACGGTGAGCTTCTTCCTCAAGAAAAGCAAGAGCCGACGCCGCTCTATTATCGACGCCGCACTCTACAGCGCCAGCATTATCGTGATATTCCTCTCGCTCGGCATTGTACTCACGCTCATCTTCGGCCCCGGCAAACTCAACGAAATTGCCACAGGCGCCGTATTCAACCTCATATTCTTCGCCCTGCTGGTATTATTCGCGATATCGTTCTTCGGAGCCTTCGAAATCCGCCTGCCGTCGAAGTGGAGCAACGCCGCCGACGCCCGCGCCGAAAACACAACCGGCTTCCTGAGCATATTCTTCATGGCCTTTACTCTTGTGCTCGTTTCTTTCTCGTGCACGGGACCTATAATCGGCACCCTCCTTGTCGAAGCCTTCTCGCAGAGCAACCTTATGGGGCCGCTCGCAGGCATGGGTGGCTTTGCCCTCGGCCTTGCCCTGCCATTCGGCCTCTTCGCCTTCTTCCCCTCGATGCTCAAGGAACTCCCGCGCTCGGGAGGTTGGCTCAACACTGTCAAGGTTGTGCTCGGCTTCATAGAACTCATCCTCTCGCTTAAATTCCTCTCCGTGGCCGACCTTGCCTACGGCTGGAGAATCCTCGACCGCGAAGTGTTCATCGCCCTTTGGATTGTGCTCTTCATCCTCCTCGGCATGTATCTCCTGGGCAAACTCCGCTTCAGCCACGACACACCCTCCGACCACACTCCCGTGGGTCGCTTCTTCCTTGCGCTGGCCTCGCTGTCGTTTGCAGTATACCTCATCCCGGGGCTTTGGGGCGCTCCCCTGAAAGCTATCAGCGCTTTCGCTCCCCCGCTGTACACTCAGGACTTTAACCTCTACGGCGGCACCTTCGAAGAGTTCCACGACTATGACCAGGGCATGAACTTCGCCGCCGACCACAACAAGCCCGTGCTCCTCGACTTCTCGGGTTACGCCTGCGTGAACTGCCGTAAAATGGAGGGCGCTGTTTTCGATAACGCCGCCGTACGCACCCTTATCGAAGACAACTACGTGCTCATCAAGCTTATGGTCGACGACAAGGCCTCGCTCCCCGAGCCTATGCTCGTGGAGGAAGAAGGCAAGACCATGCGCCTTACCACCGTGGGCGAGCGCTGGGCATACCTCCAGCGCCACAAATTCGGCATAAACTCACAGCCCTACTACGTGCTCCTCGACAACGACGGCAAGCCCCTCGAGGCTCCCCGCGTCTACGACGAAAACGTGTCGGCCTTCACAGAGTGGCTCGAAAAGGGTATTGAAAACTATCGCAACATAAAATGAACCAACATACAAGAGAAGAAAAAATCGAAGCCCTCGGAAGGGTTATCGACACTCTCGACATCCTCAGGGTAAAATGCCCCTGGGATGCCAAGCAGACCAACGAGAGTCTGCGACCCAATACCATAGAAGAGGTTTATGAACTCGCACAGGCCCTCCTCGACGGCAAGAACGCCGATATCAAGAAAGAGCTCGGCGACGTTCTCCTCCACATACTCTTCTACTCCAAAATCGGAGAGGAGAAAAACGACTTCGACATCGTGGATGTTGCCGACGCCCTCAACGAGAAGCTCATCTTCCGCCACCCGCATGTATTCGGGCAGGTACACGTCGACAATGCCGACGAGGTTACTCAGAACTGGGAGCAGCTCAAACTCAAGGAGAAGGGCGGCAACCGCTCGGTACTCGCCGGTGTGCCCGCTACCCTGCCCGCACTCGTCAAGGCTTTCCGCATTCAGGAAAAAGCCGCCAACGTGGGCTTCGACTGGGAAGACCGCTCGCAGGTGTGGGATAAGGTAAGCGAAGAAACCGAAGAGGTAAAAGAGGCTATCGCCACCGGCCATGCCGACGACATCGAAGCCGAGTTCGGCGACCTTATTTTCAGCGTCGTAAATGCCGCAAGGCTCTACGGTGTGAACCCCGAGAACGCCCTCGAGCGCACAAACCGTAAGTTCATAGCCCGTTTCAACTACCTCGAAAACGCTGTAAAAGAACAAGGACGCCACCTCAAAGACCTCTCTCTCGCCGAAATGGACGAGCTTTGGAACAAGGCTAAGAAAGCATGAAGCTCTGCATAACCGAGAAACCGAGTGTGGCAAAGGATATCGCTGCCATTCTCGGAGCAAACACCCGTCGCGACGGCTTCTACGAAGGAGCCGGTTACTGCGTGACGTGGACTTTCGGTCATCTTTGCTGCCTCTACGAGCCCCACGACTACTCCGACGCCTGGAAGCGCTGGACATTGAGCTCTTTGCCCATGCTCCCGCAGAAATTCGACATCAAGCTCATCGACGACGCGGGCATCAAAAAGCAGTTCGGCGTTATTGAATCACTCATCAGCAAGGCCGACGAGGTTATAAACTGCGGTGACGCCGGGCAGGAGGGTGAGCTCATACAACGCTGGGTGATGAAGAAAGCCAACACCGGGTGCCCCGTAAACCGCCTTTGGATCTCGTCGCTCACCGACGAGTCTATCCGCGAGGGCTTCAACGGGCTCAAACCCGAAAAGGAATTCGACCGCCTCTTCTATGCGGGTCTGTCGCGTGCTATAGGCGACTGGATTCTTGGCATGAACGCCACACGCCTCTATACGCTCAAATACTCCAAGCCCGGCCAGGTGCTCTCAATAGGCCGCGTGCAGACCCCTACTCTCGCACTCATCGTAAAGCGTCAGAAAGAAATCGAGGAGTTCGTACCGAAAGATACGTGGGAGCTCCACACCCTCTACCGCCAGGCCAATTTCACCTACACCGGCGACCGCTTCGAGAAAGAAGACGAAGGCATGCTCGCTGTAGAGGCTATCAAGCCTGAGCTCTTCGTCATCGACGACGTGGCCAAGAAAAAGGGCCGCGAGGCGCCTCCACGCCTCTTCGACCTCACCTCGCTGCAGGTGGAGTGCAACAAAAAATTTGCATGGACCGCCGACCAGACGTTGAAACTTATCCAGAGCCTCTACGAGAAAAAACTCACCACATATCCGCGCGTCGACACCACTTATCTCTCCGATGACATACACCCTAAAGTGGCGCCGACACTTCGCAAGATGACGCCATACGCAGCCCTTGCCGAGCCGATCCTTGCCAAGCCAATACCCAAGTCGAAAAAGATTTTCGACAACAGCAAGGTAACCGACCACCACGCCATCATCCCAACCGGCCAATCGCCCGTCGGACTGCAGGGCGACGAGAAAAAGCTTTACCACCTCATAGCCATGAGGTTCATAGCAGCTTTCTATCCCGACTGCGTTTTTGAAGGAACCACCGTCACCGGTCATGCAGGCAAATACGGCTTCAAGGCCACCGGCAAGGTGATTGTCGACCCGGGTTGGCGAAGCCTCTACGCCGCCAAAAACAAGGAAGGCGACGCCGACAGCGACGCCCCTGCCGACAATGCCGAGGGCGACGGTATTCTGCCCGTATTCACCCCCGGTGAGAGCGGTCCTCACGAGCCTTTCCTTGCCAAAAAGACATCGCAGCCTCCTAAATATTATACCGAAGGCACGCTGCTCCGTGCGATGGAGACGGCAGGCCGAACGGTCGACAGCGAAGAGCTGCGCGAGGCGATGAAAGACAATGGCATAGGCCGCCCCTCGACCCGTGCCGCTATCATAGAGACGCTCTTCAAGCGGCGCTACATTTACCGCGACCGCAAGAATATTGTGGCCACGCAGGCCGGTATCGACCTTATAGCCACCATAAACGAGGAGCTGCTGAAATCGGCCAAGCTGACAGGCATATGGGAGAACAAGCTGCGCCAGATAGAGCGTGGCGACTACTCGCCGGCGCAATTCGTGCGCGAGATAAGCGAGCTTATCCGGCAGATAGTGTTCAATGTGCTCAGCGATAACTCCAACCGCCGGATTATCACTGAAGAAGAGCCCGCCAAGAAAGAGAAAGCAAGTAAAGCCGACGTCCCCAAGAAGCCCCGCGCACCAAGGGTGACGCGCCTTGAGCAGGTTGCCTGCCCGCTGTGCGGCACCGGCCATATGCTCAAGGGGCGCAACGCCTTCGGCTGCAGCCGCTATGCCGAAGGGTGTGGCTTCAGACTGCCTTTCGACGAGTGTCCGGCCGATTCAACACCGGCACAGGTAAAGAAACATATAAGCAAAAACAAAGGCAAATGAGCATCACGGCACAGTGGATAGCAGTAGGCCTTATAGTGGCCGCGGCAGTGGCTTACATGGTGCGTCACTTCGCCCGCCGACACTCCAACCCGTGCTCAGGATGCCCGCTCGGAGAGCAATGCTCCCACCGGGCTACTCCGAAA
The DNA here is from genome assembly GCA_947573485.1 of uncultured Porphyromonadaceae bacterium. Classification (GTDB taxonomy): domain Bacteria; phylum Bacteroidota; class Bacteroidia; order Bacteroidales; family Muribaculaceae; genus CAG-873. Next base: position 125,185 of record CANPGB010000005.1, read on the forward strand.
CAATGCAATAAAAACAAACTAAAAGATACTCTACAAAAATGAAACAATGCCCTAACTGCGGTCAGTATACCGACGATTTCTCGCGCTTCTGCGGAAGCTGCGGCCACAACTTCAGCCAGACCAACGGCCAACCCACTCCACCGCCCTACAACGCCGGAGGCAGCTACACCGACAACGCCTTCGACGCTTGCGGCCCCGAAGGCAAGAGCCGCGGCATTGCCGCACTCCTGGCAATATTCCTGGGTGGCCTCGGCATACATTACTTCTATCTCGGCAAGACCAACGCCGGCATTATCTCGATAATTCTCACAGTGGTCACCTGCGGCCTCTGGCAGACCGTGATGTTTATCCAGGGAATAGTTATGCTCTGCATGACAAATGCCCAATTCCGTGAGAAATTCGTAGACACCGACAAGGCTTTCCCCCTCTTCTGAGAAGTCTTTCATTAAGTTAAAACACCCTCTCGGCCACCGTTATCTCAAAAATAATAGCTAACTTTGCCAAAATATTTATTATAATCTAAAAACACTCTCCCCGACAGCCGATAATGGACGTTAAAAAAGTGCTATTCATCTCCCAGGAGATAGACCCTTACATACCTGCCACCCCATTTGGCACCTCTTGCCGTGAAGTTGCACAGGGCCTTCAGGAAAAAGGCGCGGAAGTGCGCTCATTCATGCCTAAATACGGAGCTATTAACGAGCGCCGCAACCAGCTTCACGAAGTGATAAGGCTCTCCGGGCTCAATATCATTATCGACGACTGCGATCATCCCCTGATAATCAAGGTGGCCACCCTCCAGCCCTCAAGGCTCCAGGTGTACTTCATAGATAACGACGACTACTTCTACCGCCATACCCCCGGCAAAATCGAGACACGCGACTGGGCCGAGCTCAACGACGAGCGCTCGATATTCTTTGTGCGCGGCACAATAGAGACAGTCAAGAAACTGCGTTGGGAAGCCGACGTGGTGCAGTGCGTAGGCTGGATTACCGCCCTCACACCGCTCTACCTCAAGACCACTTACAACGAAGACCCGTCGTTCCGCAGCAGCAAGATTGTCTACACCCTCGCCAACGACGCTTTTGAAGGCGTGCTCGACGAGCGCATGGTAGAAAAACTCAAGCAGGAAGGCTTCACCGACGAACAGCTTGCAGCTCTCACCGCCGACGGCACACCTGTGGACTATATCAAGCTCAACAAGATTGCCATTGACAACGCCGATGCGATAATCGAAGGCGCCGAAGGCGTTCTCCCCGAGCTTGTGGAGTATGCCAAAGCCAGCGGCAAACCTTTCCTCCCCTACGACCCCGCCGAAGGAGCTCCCGCACGCTTCTACGACTTCTTCCAAACACTCTGAATCCTCATCACACACTCATGAAATTCCGTTCCATGGCAGCCCTGGCGGCAATAGCCGCCGTCGGCACTTTCACTGCCTGCGACGATACCGCCTCGAATATCGGCGCCTCGCTCACCGGCCAGAACGTTGAAATCATAATCGACTCGGCCTACACCGTGCATGGCAAACCCGTGCCCGTTCCTTATGTGAGCCCCCGCATCACCGACCAGATTATCGGGCGAGTTGACATTCCCGGCTACGGCACACTCTCGAGCGATGTAGTGGCGCAGTTCCTGCCCTCCACCGAGCTCGACACCGCACAATTTACCGCAGCTAACGTCGACTCTATCTCAATCCTGCTCCAGTATAACCGCGGTGCTTTCCTCGGCGACTCTGTGGCGCCTATGGGTCTCACGGTTTACCCGCTCGACAAGCAGCTGCCTTCCGACCTCAACAGCGCTTTCAACCCCGAAGGTTATTACTCCGAGACGCCCTTAGCCACCAAGATTTACAACACCTCCACATTCTACGGCACCGCCACCGAGCAGGCAGCCACCACGCGCACCATACGCGTAAAGCTTCCGCTCAGCCTCGGCCGTGACCTCTTCAATAAGTTTGTGGAGAATCCGTCGTCGTATGCCGACGGCAAAGTGTTTGCTCGCGATGTCTTCCCGGGCATCTACATGGCCAACTCTTTCGGCAACGGTCGCCTCACCACCCTCTCTATCTGCGGCATGACAATGAACCTGCGCAAGATTTACACTCCCGAGGGCGAGGAAGAGCCGGATACTATCGACGCCGAGCACCTCTACTATCTTGTTACCCCCGAGGTGATCAACAACAACAACATCACCTATAAAATGGATGAGGGCCTTAAAGCGAAAATCGCCGAGGGTCGCAACATTGTAACCGCTCCGGCAGGCTCGGAGGTCGAATTTACCTTCCCGACGCAGGAGATTATAAGCAAATACAAGGCATCGACAGCCAATCTTGCCGTAATCAACGGTCTCTCGCTCGAAATTCCCGTTGACACTATCGAGAACGGTTTCGGCGTCGCTCCCCCGCCCTACCTGCTGCTCGTCCTCAAAAAAGACCGCGACGAGTTTTTTGCCAAGAACAAACTTGCCGACAACGTTACATCGTTCTACGCAAGCTATTCATCGGCAAACCGCAAATACAGCTTCCTCTCGCTCCGCAGCTACATTACCGAAATGCTCAGCCGCGAAGAAATCACAGCCGACGACTACACTTTCTCGCTCGTACCTGTACAGGTAACATTTGAAAGCACCGCCAACTCAGGATATTATGGCACAACATCGCAGGTAGAATCGGAAATCTACCCCTATGTAGCCGGTCCTGCCATGGCCGAACTGCTGCTTGATGAAGCTAAAATAAAGTTCACCTACAGTTTGCAGACTCAAAAATAATCACTAACTTTGCACTGCAAATAGCGAAAGCCGCAATAGCTCAGTTGGTAGAGCATTTCATTCGTAACGAAAAGGTCGTGGGTTCGAGTCCCACTCGCGGCTCAAAAGACATAGGACAAGATTACAGCCGGTTTCCATACCGGCTGTTTTTGTATTCATGCGCTCCTGAAAACCGACGGGTATTTGTGAGCGTTTTACAATGAAAAACAGATGATATGAATAAAGTTATATACCTTGCAGGTGGCTGCTTCTGGGGCACGGCGCACCTGTTTTCACTGGTACCCGAAGTTGAAAGCGTCATAGCAGGCTATGCCAACAGCTCGGTTGCCCACCCGACTTACCAAGAGGTGTGCACGGGCGAGACCGGAGCGGCAGAGACAGTCTGTGTGAGCTATGACAGCAGCAGAATAGGCCTGTCAGACCTTCTGAGGCTCTTTATTAAGAGCATAGACCCTGTTGCGGTAAACCGTCAGGGCAATGACATAGGCACGCAATATCGCACGGGAATTTATTATACCGATCCCGCGGACGTGCCTGTGATAGAAGCTGAGCTCGCCACGCTTCAGCGCCGTCTTTCCGAGCGTGTTGCTATCGAGGTAGGCGCTCTTCAGAATTTCTATCCCGCCGAAGATTATCATCAGGATTACCTTAGAAAAAATCCCGGCGGTTATTGCCATGTTAATCCGAACTTGTTCAAGGAAGCACGCAGCTTGCGCAGAGAGGCTGATGAGAGCAAGGAAGCCCTGCGGGCGAGGCTGACACCACTGCAGTGGGAAGTGACGCAGCACGGCGCTACCGAACGGCCTTATGTTAATGAATATGACCGCGAGTTCCGTCGCGGCATATACGTAGATATTACCGACGGCACGCCCCTCTTTGTGTCGAGCAGTAAGTTTGATTCTGGCTGCGGCTGGCCGGCGTTCTCCCGCCCGATCGATGATTCGCTTATCAGCGAGCATTTAGATACGTCATACGGCCGTGTGCGCACCGAGGTGCGTTCTTCGAAATCCGGAGCACATCTTGGGCACGTTTTTCCTGACGGCCCTGCCGAATCAGGCAGTTTGCGCTATTGTATAAATTCGGCATCTCTTCGCTTTATTACTCTCGAACAAATGGCAGCCGAGGGTTATGGGGCATACATTAAACTTGTTGAGTAAGTTCAATTGATTCTACGCCCACTCAGCACCCTCCGTATGCTTTGGTGTTGTGCGAGGGCGGAAAGCCCGAGGTTGAGTGGCAACCTTTGCTCTATGGTTGGCAAAAAAGCGGCGGGCAAAAGGGGTGTTTATTTGTTTCAGAAAGCAAGGTTTATCTTGATTAAGGGGAGGCGCGCGCGAGCATAAGGCTCTGACACGCGGGCGCCATGTATGGCGCCCCTACAGGGGTGGCTCTGTGGTTGGCGCGGGTGGCATCGAGCAGTGGCGTATATATGAGAAAAAAGCCCTCCGGGCGGTTGCTCGGAGGGCTGAGAGGGGGCGGTTACCTACTT
>CANPGB010000006.1 GCA_947573485.1 uncultured Porphyromonadaceae bacterium
ACCCGCGACCCCGACCTTGGCAAGGTCGTGCTCTACCAACTGAGCTATTTTCGCAAGTGCTTTTCTCAATTGCGATGCAAAGTTAGTGAGTTTTGTTGAACTGACCAAATTTTTCGGCAGGAAATTTTATAAAAAATGAAGAATAATTTAAAATAGAAAATCCGCCCTACAGCGTCTGCAAGGCGGATTTGAGCGTTTGTGCCTGAGTATAGGCGACTTATTTGGCAAGAGCCGCATCGACGTCGGCTTTGAGCTCGTCGTCCTGTTTGTCGCGGCTGATGATTGTTCCGTCGGGGCCGAAGAGGATAATGCAGGGAATTCCTGTTATGCCGTAGAGGTCGGTGGGGATTGTCTGAGCATCGAGGATGCACTCCCAGGGGAGCTCGTGTTGGGCAATGGCTTTCTTGGTTGCGTCTACTTCGTCCCATACGGCCACGCCGAGCACATCGAGGCGTCCGTCGTCCTTGTATTTATTATAGATGTCTTTGAGGACTGCGGTCTGACGGATGCAGGGGCCGCACCAGCTTGCCCAGAAGTCCACGAGAGTGTACTTGCCGCGGCCCACGTAATCGCTGAGTTTTTTTACTGTGCCGTCTGGCTGTTTCACCTCAAAGTCGATATATTTGCCGCCGGGCTGGGTTGCCTCGCGGCGCTCTGCGCTCTCAAGCATTTTCTTGGTGCGGGCATATTTCGCGAAAGAGGGGTGTTGTTTCAGTGTCTCGCGGAGAGCGGGGGCAGCCATCGACGATGCACCGCCGTTGAGGAAAACAAAGAAGCCGAAGGCGTTGTCGGCGTTGGCCTCCATGGTGCTGTCGATTTTGGCAATGTACTTGTTGTAGATTACCTCTTTTTCGGCATCGGTGGGTGCTTGTTGGTATGATGACTGAAGTGCGTTGATTTCGTTGCTGAGCTTGCGGAGCTCGTCGTTGAGCATCGTGCCGAAGGGGCCTTCTTTTGCGTTGAACGATATAGTACCTGATTCGAGTATGAAGGTGGGCATGCGGTTGCCGTCTACGAGGATACGGGCGAGGATGGGCTCGTCGATATTGCCTTCAAAAACGGCCACGCGCTCGGCTACGAGCACGCTGTCGATAGCATCGCCGGTGTCGAAGTTCACAAGGCGTGCCATGGCGCCGTCGGCATCATCGGGCATTGGGGCTATAATCTTATAAGGCTCTGCAGCTAACGGCAGGGCACCGGCCAGTGCGGCTATTGCAAGAATATTGCGTATCAATTTCATTATTTCGTGTATATGTCGCTTAGTGGTACCTAAACCACACTTGCCCCTTGCGGGGCAAAGCGGCTTGCTCCGCAGGGGCTAAGGTGGTATATGGTTATGGGGTTATTTCTTATCTTTGTTTTTCTCGAGTTGGCGTTCTACAGCTTCGAGCGCGAGGTCGAAAGCTTCTTCGAAGGAGTCGGCGAGTTTTGTAGCCACGAGTTCGGGCGATTGCGGGGTGTCGATGCGGAGCACGACTTCCTTGTTCATGGCGGTTTCAGGTTTTACGACCTTGAGGTTGACGTCGACGGTAGAGATTGCCGGGAAACGGCGGGCGATCTTATCGGCTTTCTTGTTGATGAAGTCGGTGAGGCGGTCGGATATTTCGAAGTGAATTGCCTGAATTCTAACGTCCATAGTTAATTCTCCTTGTTTAATGCACGCGGGTGTGCGAGTTTGTAATTAAGTTGAAGTTCTCTATATGAAAGGTGTGTGTACCTTTGCGTAGTGGCGAGTGACTCGTGGCCGAGCAATTTCTGCACGGCGTTGAGGTCGGCACCGTTGTTAAGCATGTCGGTTGCGAAAGAGTGACGCAGCACGTGAGGGCTCCGTGTCTTGGCCGTGACGCCGGCTTCGGAGAGAGCCTGATGCACCACGCGGTATACGAGCTGCCTGTAGAGGGGCTCGCCGTCGGGCCGCACGAAGAAGTGCTCGGGGCGCGATGTGGCATGGTTGGAGTCTCTGATGCTGCGGTAGTGTGTTATCATTTCGCTTAGCTCGGGGCCGAAAGGGATAATTCTTTCTTTATTACGCTTACCGAGCACTTTTAGTTCGCCGCTGTGGGTGTCAACATTAACGTCGAGTAGGCCCACGAGCTCTGATTCTCGCATGCCGGTGGAGTAGAGCATGTCCACTATCAAGGCATTACGGGTCTGTGTGAAGTCGTCGGAGAAAGGATTCATTCCTTTCAATGTCCGTTCGGTTTCTTCGGGCCTTACGAAGCGCGGCAACTGTCGTGGTGACTTTGGCGACACGAGCCTGGCGGCAGGATTCTTCTTCAGCCCATGATGTTTTTCGAGGTAGCGGTAGAAGGTGCGCAGAGCCGACATCTTGCGGAGCACTGTCGAGGGTGCCGTTCCTGCCGACGTAAGTGCGCTCACCCACAGGCGCAGGTCGTTGAAGCTCACCCGGGAGGGGTCGTCAGACTTCTTGCCGAGTTCGTGGGTGAGGTAGTTGCGAAATTGCTCGAGGTCGCGCCTATAAGCGGCAACGGTGTGAGGCGAACGTGTCGTCTCACACCGTATGTGATTATAGAAAGCGTTGTAGAGCATATTCGTGGTGCGGTATAAAAATGCCACCGCTACGCCACGAATTTAGTCACAAATTTCGGACTATGCAAATTTTTCGGGCAAAAAATCCCGATTAATACCCGGGCGATTAATCCTCGACAGCGCGGAGCTGCTGAACATAAACCGCTTTCATCATTTTCTTGCGGTTTGTTACAGAGGGTTTCTGGAATGCCTGACGGCGACGGAGTTCTTTTACGATGCCGGTTTTTTCAAACTTGCGTTTGAATTTTTTGAGTGCTCTTTCAATGAGCTCGCCTTCTTTTACTTGTACGATGATCATATTTTAAGTGATGTTTTTGTTGCTTTGTTAATTGCGGTCAGAAGTCCGCGGGATTTTCGGTGTTTTCGGGGTCGAAAACGGCATTGAGGATTCTTGCGAGCCTGAGGCCTCCGCGGAGGAGTTGCGTTTCTATAGTAGGAGTCCAGGCTGCTATTTCGTTGTAAGATACCTTTGCGCCTTCGGGGAAGTAGTCGTAGACGCGGGTGGCGATTTCATAGGTCTGCTTGGCCCAATCGTCAACGTTGCCGGCGGCTTCTGCTTTCTCGGCCTCATCGGAGAGCCGGTCGATTTGCTTCTGCCACTCGGTGTAGCTCCATGAGTGACCCGAGTTCATTAGAGAACCATCCCAGATGCTGTGGAGGTTAGTGTCGCGGTCGAAGAAACGCACGCGACGCTTGTTGCCGCCGAGGTCGGAGAGGCGTCCCATGTGCATGGGCTGGTGAAGGTCGCCTACCACATGCACGAGAATCTTGAGCGCGAGCTCTTTCTGCCCCTTGGTCGACTTGGGGTCGGAGAGCAGAGCAATCTGCTCGCGGATAGCAGTCACGGCATCGCCCTTGGGGTTGAGCGGCGCATCTTCGTAGGCCACACCCTCGTCGATGTTTTTGTAGTGCCAGGTCTTGGTATAATAGTAGGGTGGTGTGTGGCTTGCATTATCAAGCCAGTTGGCCCAGTAGACCGGCGACTTGCCGTCGAAGATTGCAGCGACAGAGTCGGCTGCAGCCGGCGAGAGGTGACACTCGGCAATATAAGCCACGGTGTCGTGTCCTTTCTGACTCCAGCCCCACGAGCATGCAGCTGTGAAGAGGGCTCCTAAAGCAATGAGGTATCTTTTCATGTGTGACAAAACCAAAGCAGCGATAGCCAGGACCGTCAAGGCCATGGCTCGCTGCCTGATTAGATTTTGTGTAGAGCGGTCAAGGCCTTACGCTTCTGCCACGGGCAGCACGTTGATGAACTTGCGGCCGTTACGACCTTCGGAGAACTGCACGGTTCCGCTTACGAGAGCGTAGAGAGTGTGGTCCTTGCCGATGCCTACGTTGAGGCCGGGGTGGTGCTGGGTGCCGCGCTGACGCTTGATGATGTTGCCTGCCTTGGCGAACTGGCCGCCGAAGATTTTAACGCCGAGTCGTTTGCTTTCTGACTCACGGCCGTTCTTAGAACTACCGACGCCTTTTTTATGTGCCATAGTGTGTTCTTGATTGTTAAGGGGTGAGACAGAAGATTAAGCGAGGATGTCTTTGATGACAACCTTGGTGAAGTACTGGCGGTGACCGTTTTTACGGCGATAGCCTTTACGACGCTTTTTCTTGAAAACTATTACTTTGTCGCCTTTTACGAGAGATTTTTCTACCTCGCAAACAACTTTGGCTCCTTCTACAGTGGGAGCACCGACTTTAACGGTTCCGTCGAGGTCGGCAAGGAGGACGCGGTCAAATTCAACTTTGTCGCCTTCCTTTACATTTTCACCCAGGAAGTGAACGTAGAGAAAGTTGTCTTTCTCTGCCTTGAACTGCTGGCCCTGGATTTCTACGATAACGTACATTTATTAAAACTATTATTAGTTAACCCGCTGAGGCGGAGTATTTTGCATTGCAAGAAACTCTCTTTGAAATGCCTATTGCGGAAAATCAGCCCACAAAAGTAGTGTTTTTTTGTGGTTTGTGCAAATTTTTCTCAAATTTCTTGCTATTTTTGCAGGCGGAATCGGGTCGGAATCCTCCGGCTCTTCTATATATAATAATGAGTAAACTTACAGAACTGATAGATATATTGCACGGCAGCGGCTGCTCGTGTGTAATTTGTAATCAAGGAAAGATTTTTGAATACCACGGGCGCGGGGTGGCTGACCTCTACCGGCTCCTTAAAGAAAACCCGGAGCGCCTCGCAGGGGCTCTTGTTGCCGACAAGGTGATTGGCCGTGGGGCTGCCGCCCTCATGGTGCTTGGTGGCGCTAAAGCTGTGTATGCCGATGTCATGAGCAAGCCTGCTCTCGCCATTCTGCAAGGCCGGATTAGTGAAGTGAGTGCCGGGCAGCTTGTAGATAATATTATAAACCGTAGTGGCACAGGTATTTGCCCTGTAGAGGCGCTGACGGCTTCGTGCAAAACAGCCGAGGAGTGTCTGCCGCTCATCGAGAGTTTTATAGAAAGCCGATGAAGTGCCTGCTGCCTCTATTTTTACTATTTGCCGTGTATGGCTGCGGAGCCGACACTCAGAAACACGGTGTGAGCGAGCCTTTTGAAGTCGCACTCAACGGCACAGGCGAGGCAAACTCCTACGCCATAAAGCCTGCCGATGCTCCCGATGCCGGATGCACCCGATTGAAAATCAACGGCATCGGAGGAACGCTCGGCAGAGTGTTCGCCGACCTCAACGCCGACCATCTTGCATATGCCGTGCCTCAGGGTATCAAGCCCGTGGAAGACCTCGCAAGCGCATGGCGCAACGGCTCAGGGCTTGTGCGCGTGGAGTCGGACTCGTGCATCTATATCGATTCTCTGACCCACTCTTATCCTTATCTCACCCATAGTGCCGCCGAGCTCTTGCACGAAATCGGCAGGCGCTTCCGCGATACCCTGCAGGCGCGGGGTGGAGGAGACTACCGCATAAAGGTGACGAGCCTGTTGCGCACCAACAGCAGTGTTGCCAAACTCCGCCGCGTGAACCGTAACGCCACCGGTGAGAGCGCGCATGTATATGCCACTACATTCGACATCTCGCACAGCAAATTCATATGTGATAACCCGGCCGGAGTGCGCCGCACTTTCGAAGATCTCAAAAACCTCCTCGCCGAAGTTGTCAACGACCTCCGCAACGAAGGCCGCTGTCTCGTAAAACACGAGCGGCGTCAGGCCTGCCTCCACATCACGGCTATAGCTGAAGAAAAATCCGACGATGAAGAAACGCCTCAGTAAAATATTATTTGTCACTTTCTGCACCCTGCTGGTGCCGGTGCTTTTAGTGATTGCCTCTCTCATTTGCACAGTGAAACTCCTGCATCCTGGCAGGCTGACGCCTCTTGTGCAGGAGCTTGCAAACAACACATTGCTGGCCAGGGTCGAAGTCAAGCATGTAGGCCTCTCCTTCGAGCCCGCCTTTCCTGTGCTCAAACTGCAGGTAGACTCGCTCATCGTAATTTCGAAAGTATTCGACGACCTGCCTGCGCAGGAGCGTGCGACTTTGCCTCAATGGACCGACACCCTGCTCACGCTCGACCGCCTCAAGGGCTCGGTCAACGTGGCTCAGCTGCTCAAAGGAAAGGTTGTAGTGCACGATGTTGAATTGATAAGACCCGGAGTCAACATTGTGCTCGACGCTAACGGACGCGGCAACTTTGCAATTTATCAAAGTGCCGACACAACCACTGCCGCGGCTCCCGACTCAGTATCCACACCTCTGGTCATACCACCCTGCACGGTAGATCATTTCGCTTTTGTAGACCCTCGCGAAATACGGTATTTCAGTGTTGCCGACAGCACCTCGGCCACGGTACTGCTGCTCCGCGATATGTCGCTCAACTCCGAGCACTCGGCTTATAGCCTGCAGATCGACGGTCACCTCAACAGCCCCGTAACCCAGGCACTTGTCAATCTCCGCGATATATCGTTCGGCCTCAACGGCCGTGTGCGCTGGGAACCCTCGAAGCCAACTTTGCTGACTTTGGAGCAATTCCGCATGCGTGGCGCCTTCCTTGCGGCCACGGTCGACTTGGGAGTGGACCTTGACTCTACGCTCACAATAACCGCTGCGGCGCTGAAGCTTGACCCTGTTAAGGTCAGCGACATGCTCACGGTGCTCCCCGACAGTGTGCGGCGCGCCAACCGGCTTGTGGCACCCTACTTCGAGACTGATGCCGCCATAGCGCTTGAAGCGCGGCTCACAAAGCCTTTCTGCCCTGCGACCGACAGCATACCCTATGCTCAAGCCAATATCAGCATGGCCGACTGCGCGGTCAAATATGGCAAAGCGGTTTTCAAAAATGCAACGTTTGATATTGCGGCCTTTGCCCGTGGCAACGATATCGATTCCGCGTCAGTGGATATACGCAAACTCTCCCTTTCGGGTCCGGCGACAACGGTTGATGTGTCGGGTACGGTTACAAACCTTATGTCCGACCCTGTTTTCGATGCCTTGGTTAAGTGCAACACCGACGTTTCAAGGCTCCCCGATATAGTGGCAAACCTCGCGCGCGGATATATCTCGGGTAGAATTGACCTCGACGTAAGAGCCGCCGGAGCGCTCTCTATGTTCAAGGAGGAGAATTTTCACCGTCTCGATATACGCGGGCGCCTTTCGGGCAACAAGCTCTACTACCTTTCCAATGATACTTCGAAAATGGTAGAGACCGGCAAACTTGCCGTGCGCTTCGGCTCCCAGATAAAGGCAGAGCCTGACTCTGCCATGGCTCCCGGCACACGTATGCTCGCCGCTTCAATTGCACTTGATACCATTACTGCGCTTGCCGGAGGTGTGACAATCACGGCCTCCGACTTTACACTCGGTGCCGGGGTTGAAAATATGGTGCCGGGCGCCGACACCACGCTTGTGGTTCCCGTAGGCGGCCGACTTACCTTGGGGCGCTTTAATGTGGAGTCGGTCACCGACAGCGGCGGTATGCGTGCCCGCAATATCGACGGTCGTGTATCGCTTCGCCGCTTCCGTGGTGAGAGTCGGGTGCCCGAGCTTGCCGCTCATCTCGACATTGCCCGCATAGCGGCCGGTGTGAGCAACACGCGCTTCATACTTTCGCGCGCACACGTCGAGGCTTCGATGCACAAACTGCCTTCGAGGCGCCGTTTGCCCGAACAGCTGAAACGCACCGTCGACAGCATACGTCACGTACACCCCGACCTCGCTCCCGACTCAGTGCTGCGCCTCGCCGTTGAGAAGCGCCGCGGTCATCACGGGAAGAAGAGAGTGACCACCACTCTTAATAATGAAGACCTCGAGGTGCTCGACTGGGAACTCTCGAACGGCTTCAAGAAATTCCTCCTCGGGTGGCAACTCGACGGTACTCTGAGCACACGCAGCGCACGGCTCTTTACCCCGATGTTCCCCTTGCGCAACCGCGTGAGCCGGCTCGATCTCGCTTTTACCAACGACTCTGTTCAGCTCAACAACCTGCGCTATACAGCAGGCCGCTCCGACCTGCGCATCACCGGACGCATATCCAATATACGCCGCGCCCTCACCTCCAAGCGGGCCGGCAACTCGCTCAAGATAAACTTCGACATCAACAGCGATACCATAGATGTCAACCAGCTTACCTCGGCAGTTTTTGCAGGAGCCGCTTACCGCAAGCGCCTCGAAGAGGGGCGGGTAGGGCACACCCTTGCTTTCGAGGGCTCGGAAGATGAGCTCGAACGCGAACTTGATGCCATTGCCACGGAGTCGCCTGATTCCGTTGGTCCGCTGCTGATCCCTGTCAATATCGACGGTCGTATGAGTCTGAAGGCAAATAATGTAATGTATGCCGACCTTGCCATGACAGGCCTCGACGGCGAGGTTCTGCTCTTCGACGGAGGTGTGAATCTGCATAATCTTGCGGCAAGCTCTGATGCCGGAGGTGTGAAACTCTCGGCTCTCTATTCGGCGCCCAAAGCCGATGACATGCACTTCGGATTCGGCCTCGACCTCGAGCGCATCAACGTGGAGCGGTTCCTGCGCCTTGTTCCTGCGGTAGACTCCATGCTGCCTATAATGCGTGATTTCAGCGGTATTCTCGACGCCGAGATTGCCGCGACAGTCGACATTGATTCGAGCATGAACCTCGTGCTTCCGAGCCTCGATGCGGCAGTTCGCCTTACCGCCGACTCGCTGGCCTTCATCAACCCCAAGACCTATGCGACCCTCGGCAGGTGGCTGCGTTTCCGCGACCGTGCCGATAACACAATCAAACACGTGAACGTGGAGATGATAGTGCGCGACGATATGCTGCGCATCTTCCCCTTCGCTTTCAATATCGACCGCTATCGCCTGGCTTTGGCCGGATACAACGACCTCGACCTCAATTTCAACTACCACATTGCCGTTCTTAAATCGCCTCTTCCCTTTAAATTCGGCATAAACATCAGCGGAAATCCCGATAAATTCAAGGTGCGTTTCGGCGGTGCCAAATATAAGGAAGGTGAGGTTGCGGCTTCGGTCAACGTGGTCGACACTGCTCGCATCAATCTTCTTGACCAGATAGAAAATGTGTTCAAGCGAGGTGTGCGCAATGCCCGCTTTGCTCCTCTGCAAGGCACCGATACCAAGATGCCTGAGCCCGAACTCCCCGACACGGGGCTTTCGCAGGCCGACTCGCTCGCATTGATAAAAGAAGGGCTCATCGAGGCTCCCGCAATTGAAGAAACCCCTGCAGATGATAAATAAAGATGTTCTGAAAAAGGCCATTGAGGCCTATACCGCCCGTACGGGCCTACCGTTGAACAACAATATTGAGGCGGTGCTCTTTGATATGGATGGCGTGCTTTACGACTCCATGCCCGGGCACGCGCGCGCCTGGAAAGCCATGTGCGACGCCGAAGGAATAGAGGCCGACGCCGATGAATTTTTCGCTTACGAAGGCCGCACGGGAGCCTCTACTATAAATCTGCTCTACATGCGCCAGTTTGGCCACGGAGCCGACGATGATACCTGCCGCAGGCTATACGCCATAAAGTCGGCCAACTTCAAGGCGATGGGCTTGCCGCCCTTGATGCCGGGGGCTCGGCGTGCCGTAGAGACCGTAGTAAAAGGCGGACCCAAGTGTGTGCTTGTCACGGGCTCGGGGCAAGCCTCCATACTCGAGCGCCTCGACCGCGACTACGAGGGCGCGTTCAGCTTGCGGGTGACCGCTCACGATGTGAAGCACGGAAAGCCCGACCCCGAACCATACCTCCTGGGGCTGGCCAAGGCCGGAGCCGTGCAGAGCAGTGCTGTTGCTGTCGACAATGCACCTTTGGGAGTCGAAAGTGCCTCGCGTGCCGGGATTTTTACCATAGGTGTGCGCACAGGGCCGCTCCCTGAAGGGGCTCTCATGGCTGCAGGAGCCGATATTGAACTAAATTCAATGGAGGAGTGTGCCGATTTGCTTTCTGAATTGTTATAATTTTGTACGGGTGTATGTATGCCCGGAAATAGACTATGACTATGAAAGAAAAACTGATATTTACTAATCTCGTCGGCGAGGCTGTGGATACGCTCGTCGCCGAAGCCGGCAACCCGCGTGTTGTGGTTGTGGCCGATACAAATACCGCCCAATATGTGCTCCCTCTGCTCGTCAACGATTCCAAAGCCGTTGCCGGAGCCGAAGTGATAACAGTGAAATCGGGCGACAGCAATAAGAATCTTGAGGCACTCTCCGACTTATGGAAGCGCCTTTCTGACCTCGAAGCTACCCGTTCGACCCTTGTTGTAAATCTTGGCGGCGGTCTGGTCAGCGACCTCGGCGGCTTCGCAGCTGCCACCTATAAGCGCGGCATGAAGTGCATCAATGTGCCTACAACATTGCTTGCTGCAGTCGATGCCTCGGTCGGTGGAAAAACAGGTATTAACTTCGGAGGCGTCAAGAATCAGATCGGTGCCTTCTCCGAGCCCGCTGCCGTAGTTATATCCACCATTTACTTCAACACTCTTCCTCAACAGCAGATTCTCTCGGGTTATGCCGAAATGATCAAACATGCCTTGCTCGAAGATTCTGCCACTCTCGGGCGTATCCTTGGCTACAGCCCCGTTTACCCCCTCTTTGACTCGGCTGCCTTACTGCCTCTCATCGAAGCAAGCGTTGGCGTTAAGTCGCGCATTGTGGAGCAGGATGCCACGGAGACGGGGCTGCGCAAGGCTCTCAATTTTGGCCATACGGTAGGCCATGCTTTCGAAGCTTTCTCATATAAACACCAGTCGCCCGTGCCTCACGGCTATGCGGTGGCGTGGGGTATGATTGCCGAACTCGTGCTCTCGCATATGCAGCTCGGTTTCCCGACAGAGACCCTGCATCAGGTTGCCGACTATGTGCTTAAAAACTATGGTGCCTTTGAGATTACCTGCGACGACTATCCTGAACTTATAAAGTTCATGCGTCAGGATAAGAAGAACGCATCGCCCGATGCTATCAGCTTCACTCTTCTCGAAGCGGTTGGGCAGCCGAAAATCGATTGCACTGCCGATATTAAAGATATTGAGGCCGCGCTCGATATTTACCGCGATCTCATGCACCTTGCCTGAGCAAGGCTTCGTCGATAAAAACTTCTGTTCAGACCGGTATCACCAACATGGGGATGTCGGTCTGAAATAGTATTTTGTGTGCCAGACCTGGATTGAAGAGGCGGCTGAAAGCATTACGCCGGCGGTTAGGCACTACCACGAGGTCGAAATTGTGGGTGCGCTGCAGCTCGGCAAACTCGCGGTCGCCGTCGGCATGGCTCACCGGCACGCTTACAAAGTGATAGTGGTTGAAATTATCACGGCAATAGTCGCCCAGGCGCCGCAGAGCCTTGTCGGCCGAGCTATCGCTGAAGCGCCTCTTCTTGGGAATGTGAACTATGGTAACCGAGGCCTCGGTGCTTCCGAACAGACGGTAGAGAGTATCCATGGCAAGGATGTCGTCCTGGTCGATATTACTGAAGAAGAGGATGTTTGTAGGTTTCAGCGACTGCGAGATTTCAGTAGGCTCGGGCACTGTGAGCACAGTGAATCGGCCTTCATCGAGTACTTCGGCAGTGACGCTGCCTATCATCTCGCGTTCCTTGATGCCCGACGAGCGCGTGCCCATTACAATAAGGCGCGGCGACTTGAACTTGGCATATTCAATTATCGAATCCTCGGGTACACCCTCAACCACCTTGGTTTCGATTTTCACGGCAGGCACGTTGCCCTTTTTCATTTCAGATCTGAGCCTGTCGGCGAAATGGTCGGCGAGCTTCACGGCGTTGTCCATAATCTGCTTGCGGGCTCCGCTCTCGCCTATCTCATAGGTGCGGGCGTCGGAGAACTGCACGTTTCCGGCAATATATGGGTCGAGGTAGCTGTAGAGCAGCACCAACGATGAGCGACGTGTAAAGGCAATGTTGGCGGCCACGCAGGCAGCCTTGAAAGAGCGCTCGCTGAGGTCGACCGGCACCAGCAAGGTGTGCCCCTCTTCGCCGGGATTCTTGCCGAAAAGCTCGCGGTTCTCTATTATGCGCAGCGCCAGCGGGAGGTCGTCTTCATAGATTCGCACGCGTACGCCCGAGGAGAAGCCCGGTACTTCGAGATTCACGTTTTCGAGAGTTACGTCGATGTTCTCGTCTTCGAGCAGGGAGCGCAGGGCGAGGGCGCGCTCGTAGGTGTGTATGGCAACGGTTATTCGGCGCATGGGCAAGGTGGAAAGAGAGTGGGGTAAGGTGGATTATAAAACAAGAGAGGACGCAGGCTTTGCACACCCGGGCGTCCTCTCTTTATGGTTTCTGATAGGCCCAAAGGCTTAGTCAGCTTCCTGCGCCTGCAGGATTTCTACGGCCATGTCGTAGATTGTGCTGTCGTCGAGGACTACAATACCTCCGTCGGGACCGGGTTCGATGTGTACGCCGCAGTTTTTACCGAAGTCGTAGTTACTGCCGCCGAAGTAGTTGCGGACGGTCTGAACGGTTGTATTGAGTTTATCTGCAATCTGATGCATGGAGCCGTCGGGAAGTCTGTCCTTGAGGCTGCGGAGCTCGTTGAATGTTATTGTTTTGGTCATATCAGTAGTGTTTAGGGTGAGGTGATATGTGTTTTGTGTTTTCTGGTTACTAAGTTAGTGGCATTTTTCTTATTAAACAAACAAAACGCGAAAAAAAATATATGTTTTACAACATGTTTCCGCTTTTGTTGTCAGTCAACGTCTCCTAAGTGTTTAACTGTCAAATCCTTTCGACATCGCTGGCGCGGAGCCAGGCCTTGGTGCCGTTGTTGATTTTAACATTATACCAACGGGGCGAGACGGGGTCGTCGGGTGTGGCTACCGAATCGATGACTTCCACCTTGGTTCCCTCGTGGATGGTAACGACTTTGTCGGAGGCAGCGCGTGCGGCTCGGGGTGCGGAGGTCAGCTGAGTCGAGGGCGCGATGACTACGGCGTCGTCGTGCGAGCCGGCGGTGGAGGCGGCATCGGCGGCGACGCAAATAAAGTAGGCGAACGCGCAAAGTAATACTATGCCGCCGAAGAAGCCTGTCTTGCGCAGAGCTATGTTGCGCGAGAAGATATAGAGCGCCGCAGCTCCGGCAAGGAGCACGAAAATGGCGAAGGCAGTCCAGGCCCACGCGTCGGGGCTCATCGAGGCAACCAAGCCATTATGCATTTTCACGAAGAAAGCGGTGTCGTCTTCGGGGCGATCCTGTATTTGCGAGCGCACGAAGTCGAGGTTCTGGCGCGCATCGGCATTGGCGGGGTTTATGCGCAGGGCTCGCTCGTATGAGAGCACCGCCTTGCCAAGGTTTCCGTTGCGGTAGTAAGCGTTGCCGAGGTTGTAGAAGAGGGTGGAGCTGAGACCGTCGTCGGCAAGACTCTTGTTGTAGAGGTCGATTGCCTCGCGGTAGTTCTCCTTGTTATACGCCGAGTCGGCGAGGGTGGCCGTGGAGAGGGCCATTGCCTGGAGGGCAATGGTGAGGAGTATGGCTATTAATGCAAACTTCTTCATGAGGACTAACGTTTTTTCACGTCTTCAATATTTTTGATAGCTGCGGCAGCTTCATCGTAGAGGCCTGCCACCTCGGCATCGGAGTGCTGAGGTGTGAAGCGCGCCATTTCGCACTGGTCGAGCACGTCGAGCACCTTGGCGGTATCTTCGTGGCCGAGGCCATAGGCGGTGAGTTTCTCTTCGATATTCTCGCGGGTGAGCTGCGATGCCGAAATCGAGAGTTTGTCGCTGAGATAGCCCCATAGCGCTTTGGCGAGCGCGGCGTAGAAGTCGTCGTTGCGGTGGGCGTTCATGGCTGCCCGTGCCTCGCGGAGGCGTTTGGTAGCCACACGACCGGCTTTGGCAAGGCGCTGTCCACTGACGTCGGCACGGAGGCGTATATGGCGGCGGTAGATGATGACCACGGCTATAAGGGCAAGCACAATGGCGGCATAGGCAATCCAATAAGCGGGGGAGCGGAATACATAGCTTATGGCATGCGACTGGCGCTCGCTGTCCGATGCTTTGATGTGGAGAATATCGTCGATGCTGCCTTCAATCTCTGTCTGACTCTGAACCGGAGCTGCCGAGTTGCCGCGCAACACTTTTATCGGGGTGTCGGGCACTTCGACAGTCTCATATTTCCCGCTCTCGGGGTTGAAGTAGACAAAAGGCACACCCTCGATAGTGAAGTTACCAACTTCCTGGGGCACTATTGTATAGTCGGTCTTGAAAGTTCCGGCCATGTTTGTACCACCGCCTGTTATCGAGGCGTCGATGTCGGTCTTGGGCGTATAGGCATCGATTCCGGCGGGGAACTGCACGCCGGGCTCGGCGAGATACTTGATGTTGCCGCGACCCTTGACTATGTACGAGTATACAGAGGCTTCGTTGGTGCGCATGAGTTCGGGCTCGAGAGTCGTCGATACGGTAAATGAGCCGACGGCGCCGTTGAAGCCCGCAGGGGCAGGCTGGGGGAGAGCCTTTACCTGCAGAGAGGCGGCGTTCGACGATGTTGTAACCTGGCGCTCTATGGGGCGCTGGGTGCGGAAGAAGCCCATGTTCACGGTCTCATATTGCACGATAGTGACGTCGTACTTGCCCGAGTTTACAGTGAGTTTACCTTCTTTCTGCGGATAGAGGAGCAGACGTTTGAGAACTGCGGTATGGTAGTTCTGCCCGTTGTAATTCTCAAGCGTGGTCTCGTAGCTCACGGGGAGTTCCTCACAAAGGAAACCCTCGAAAGCAGGTTGGGTGGTGGGCATGAACGACGAAATATCGTATTTCGTGTACACCTTGATAGTTGCAACCACGGGCTCTTGCTCGTAGACCGAACTCTTTGAGAAGCTTACGCGTACAATGAGGTCGTTGGCAGAAACACGACCGGGAGTCTGCGTGGAAGGGTCGTCGACGCGAGGTGCGGGCTGCCCTCCCTGGCTCTGACTGCCCTGGGTGGGTTGGTCGGAGGGTAGGATTTGGAAGCTTACAGGATTTGAACGCAGCGTCTTACCCTCGCAGGATACCGATACCGCAGGCACTTTGACGGTGCCGGGCGTATCAGCGCGGTAGGTGAAAGAAAAGTCGATGGAGCTTGAGGTCGACATGCGTCCGTTGACTATCTGAGTGCTCTGCATGGTCGACATTGCCGGACCGTAGAGCAGGGTACATCCCTCGAGCTGCGGCGCCTGTGGAGCGGCGCTCTCACCGTCGGAAAGACGGAAAGTGAGCGAGAAGTTGCGGCCTTGCACCACGTTGCGCGGAGGCACAATGGCAAACGACGCCTGCTGTGCCATGGCACCGAGCGCCGTTACGGCGAGCAATAGTAATATGATGAAACGTTTGGTAGGCATATGGGCTTGTGAACTTGTTCGTCGGGTGGATACCTTTGTTTACCAGGGTGTGTCGGTCTGCGGACGTCCTGCCGGCTGCTCCTGTTCCTTAACCTTTTTGCGGGTTTGGTTTTCTTTATTCTGCATCGACTGCAGCAGTTGCTGTGCCGATTGGGTCATGGGTTGCTGCTGTTGCTGTTGTTGCTGTTGCTGCTGGTCCTGCTGCTGATCTTGTTGTTGCTGCTGTTGATCCTGCTGTTGTTGCTGCTGCTCCTGCTGTTGATCCTGGTTTTGATCCTGATTCTGGTCTTGGTTTTCCTGCTCTTGTTTTTTGAGCTGAGCCAGACGCAGGTTTTCGCGTGCAGCCATATTGTCGGGTTCAAGACGGAGAGCCGCCTTATACATCTCTATACTTTGGTCGTACTGCTCGTCGTTGAAAGCAATATTGCCCAGGTTATAGAGCGCTTTCTCGGCAATGGCGGCATCGTATTGGCGGGCGTCGGGAACGAGGCTCTGGAAAAGTTGGGCAGCCTGCACGCGCGGGTCGTTCTGCGTGCCTTTGTTGTCGTCGGACTGTAGTTGCAGCAGAGCCACGGCCTTGTTGTAACGGCCACGTATAGAGCCGCTGTTAACATCAAGTGCTTTATCGTAGGCCTCGAGCGCCTCGTGGTATTTCTCTTCTTTGAAAAGAGAGTTGCCACGGCGTATGGCATTACGCTCGGCCTTGTAAGATTTTGAGGGAGTGTTGTATTCCGATTGACGCACCGGAACCTGCGGCACTTGCGAGGCAGTGTCGGGGGCCGCGTAGTTGTCGGCGTCGGGCATGGCCAGGTTCTGCGCGTTGAGCGACATTGCCGTGGCTATACCTATTATAAACAGATTCATTTTCATTTCGCGTTCTCCTTTTTAGATTTGGAAGATTCTTCCTTGTTGAAGAAGTTGATACCTTTGAGCCAGCTGATCTTGCGGTCGACGATAAAGATGTCGATAAGCAGGAATAAGAAGGCAAGGAAGGCGAAAGTGGGGAATTGCTCGGCACCGGCTGTGTACTGCACGGTGCTGAACTCCGATTTCTGCAGTTTGTCGAGCTGAGTTTCAAGGTCGGAGAGTGCCGAGGGCGAAGCTCCGTTGACATATATGCCGTTGCCGGCCTTGGCAATTTCGGAGGCGAGGTTTTCGTTAAGAGCCGTAATCACGGGGGTGCCTTCGGTGGTGGTGAAGCCCGGCAGAAGGGCGCCCTGGGGTGTTCCGAGACCGATAACATCAATCTGTATACCGTTTTCAGCGGCCAGGCGGGCAGTCTCTATTGCGGCACCTTCATGGTCTTCGGCGTCGGTAATGAGGATTATGGCTTTGTGCATATCCTCGGCGGGCGAGAAGCCGTTCATCGCCATTTTTATGGCGCTTGCTATGTCGGTACCCTGGTATGCAATCTGCGAGGGGGCAAGCTCGTTGAGATACATCTTGGCAGTGTAGAAATCGGCTGTGAGAGGCAGCTGCATTTTCGATTGCCCTGCGAAAATCACGAGGCCAACCTTATCGTTGTCGAGACGGTCGACAAGCTTTTCGAGAAGCAGACGCGCGCGGTCGAGGCGGATAACACCGTCGGGGCGGTCGGTCGATGAGGCAAGCATCGAGTTGGAGACGTCGAAAGCAATCATAACCTCAATGCCGGCCGAGGTCTCCTGCTGTTCCTTTGCTCCCGAGCGCGGGCGTGCTGTCATTATAACGAGAGCTATGAGGGCGAGCACGGCAAGGGTGGTCTTGATTGCAGGAGTATATCGTGATGCATCGGGCATGAGGGCTGCCACAACATCGGGGCGGCCGAAACGGCGGAGCTTGGCCCTGCGCGACGCTCGCGCCGCAATGAAGAGCAGCACGAATACCGGCACGAGAAGCAGCAGGTAGAGATATTTGGGATGTGCGAAATCAAACATGGCGGGTCATCGGTTAGGGTATTGTGCGCAGCACCGTCTGGCGCAGTACAAATTCGAGTGTGAAGCAGGCGAGAGCAATCCATGCCCAGAGAGCGTAGTTGTCTTCGGTGTGCGAGAAGTGGCGCACATCCATCTGCGTTTTCTCGAGGGCATCTATTTCGGCGAACACTTCTTCGAGCACGCGGTTGCCAGTGGCACGGAAATATTTGCCGCCGGTGTTGTCGGCGATGGTGCGGAGGGTGTTCTCGTCGATGACAACGGGTTGTTGCTGGAACTCTATGCGGCCTGTGAGAGTGCGCACGGGGTAGGGCGCGCTGCCGTTGGTGCCTATACCTATTGTGTAGATTTTGACTCCGAGTTCCTTGGCGACCTCGGCGGCGGTGAGCGGTGCCACCACGCCGGTGTTGTTGGAGCCGTCGGTGAGGAGTATTATACTTTTGCTCTTGGCTTTACCTTCTTTGAGGCGGTTGAGCGAAGTGGCGATGCCGTCGCCTATGGCAGTACCGTCTTCAAGCACGTTCATGTCGAGCGACTGGAGGTACTGCAGAAGCTGTGCGCGGTCAACTGTCATAGGCACGCCCGTGAGGCTTTCTCCGGCAAAGATTACGATGCCTATGTTATCGCTCTCGCGGCCCGAGATAAACTTGGCGGCCACTTCTTTTGCTGCGTTGAAGCGGTCGGGGTCGAAGTCGCGTGCGAGCATCGACGATGAAACGTCGAGTGCAAGCACAATGTCGGTACCCTCGGTAGAGGTGGTGCGCCAGCTGTCGCGCTCCTGGGGGCGTGCCATTATTATAATGAGGCAGGCGAGGGTTGCCATGCGCAGCGCGAAGAGCACATGGCGCAGATATTGCTTCCACGACCTCGGCAGCGAGTCGAAGGGGCGCGTTGTAGAGAGCGCCATTGTGGCATGGCTGTTGCGCTGTTTCAGCACGTACCACACCACCAGCGGCACAATCAGCAGGAGGGTCCAGAGGAAATTAGGGTGTGCGAAATGCATCGTCAATTCTTAGTGCTTGTTTTAGTGGTTGTTTTGTCGTTGCCTTCAGTGGCTTCGGGCTCAGGCTCGGGAGCGGGTTTTGTCTGCTCCACAAAGCTTGTAGCGCGGGCGAAAGCCTTTATATTGTCGTCGGGCAGCGGTCGTACTTTCGCGAACTTCACGAAGTCGGCTATAGAGAGCACGGCGCGCATCTCGTCGGCAGTCATGCGGGTTGCGGGGTTGGCGCGCAGAGCCTTGACAATCTGTGTGGAGGTCATCTCCATGGCGTTGATGCCGAAGCGCCCGTCGAGATACTGGCGAAGGATGTCGACAAGTTCGGTATAGTATTCCTTCTCGTGACCGCTCTCTGCGAGGTTGCGTGAGCGCAGAGTGTTGAGGCGCGAGATAGCGAGCTCGTAAGGCGGCACGGGCGGATTGCGGCGAAGTTCGGCTGTTTCTTTGGTCTTCTTGAAGAATCGCAGGCATACAAACACGGCGGCAAGGGCTGCGATGGCTGCCACGACCCATATGAGCCAATCGGGGATATAGTCGTACCAGCGGCTTGCAGGCGAAACTATGCTCTCCATTGGGTTTATAGTCTCGAGCGAGTCAACATCTACGGGCAGAACCTTGAAAGTCACCACGTTCGAGAAAGCCGTGTCGGCTCCGGGAGCTGTGAGCACGGCAAATGGCGGAAGCGTTACCGTGCCGGGGTCGAAAGCCTGGATAGTGAAGTTGAAGTCGATTTTGCGGCGGCCGTCGGCAATCACCGAGGAGCTGTCGGATGCCACAACATCAACACCGTTGAAAGGAAGATAGTCGACTCCGGGGGTCATCACGGGAAAATCGATTAGCTGCGCGGGCGATGAGGCAGGCATGTCGACCGTCACACGCAGGGCGTTGCGGTCGCCCATGAGCATCACGGCACTGTCAGCGGCGGCCTTGATTGAGATGCCCGGAGCGGCGGCTGCAACTTGGGCGGCTGCGAGCGCCGATATTATTAATATGTGTCGAAACGGCCTTTTCATACTTCTGTCATACTGCTGAGCGGTTTTTAAATAGCCCCATGAGAGCACGCACATAGTCTTCGTCGGTAGCTACTGAGGCAAAGTCGACGCGCGTGCTGCGCAGGGTTGTGGCCATTTGCTGCTGACGGTCGTACCACCAGCGGCTGTAGGCCTTGCGGGTTTTCGCCGACGAGGTATCTACCCAGCGTGTGCGTCCGGTCTCGAGGTCGGCTATGCGCATCAGTCCCATGTCGGGCATCTCTCCGTCGCGCTTGTCGTAGACCTGTATTGCCATGACGTCGTGGCGAGAGACGGCCACACTGAGAGGGGTGCGGTAGTCGGAGCTGTCGATGAAGTCGGAGATAAGGAACATGGTGCAACGGCGCTTGAGGGCGTCGCTGAAATAGCGCACTGCCTGTGCGATGTCGGTGCCGGGGCTCTCGGGGGTGAAATCGAGGAGCTCGCGGATGAGGAAGAGGATGTGTTTGCGTCCTTTCTTGGGGGTAATGAACTTCTCGACGTGGTCGGAGAAGAATATGGCGCCGATTTTATCGTTGTTCTGAATCGCCGAGAAGGCAATGGTGGCGGCTATCTCGGCAATCATCTCGCGCTTCTCGGGGCCTACGGCGCCGAAGTTTCGCGAGGCGGAGACGTCGACAAGCAGCATGACCGTGAGCTCGCGTTCCTCTTCGTAAACCTTTACGTAGGGGTGGTTATGGCGTGCGGTCACGTTCCAGTCTATGTCGCGGATATCATCGCCGTACTGGTACTCGCGCACCTCCGAGAACATCATGCCGCGGCCTTTGAAGGCCGAGTGGTATTCGCCGGCGAAGATGTTCTGCGAGAGTCCGCGGGTTTTGATTTCTATCTTGCGAACCTTTTTAATCAGTTCATTTGAATCCATAAAGGGTGATGTTTAGAACGGCTTGTTATCAGGGCACCTGAACCTTGTCGAGGATGTCGGTGATAATCATATCGGTGGTGAAGTTGTTGGCCTCGGCCTCGTAGGTGAGACCGATACGGTGGCGGAGCACATCGTGGCAAACCGAAATCACGTCTTCGGGAATCACGTAGCCACGCTGGTGCAGGAAGGCGTAGGCGCGGGCAGCTTTGGCAAGCGAGATAGAGGCACGGGGCGATGCACCGAAGGATATGTAGCTTGCGAGGTCGTCGAGGCCGTATTCTTTGGGCGTACGGGTGGCGAATACGATATCGACAATGTAACGCTCGATTTTTTCGTCAACGTAAATCTGCTCAACCACTTTCTGAGCCTCGGTAACCTCCGAGGGTTTGAGCACGGGCACCACGGGGCGCTCTTCGCGGGCGATGTTCATGCGGATAATCTCGCGTTCCTCGTCCTTCGAGGGATAGCCGATTACCACTTTCATAAGGAAACGGTCGACCTGCGCCTCGGGCAGGGGATAGGTACCCTCCTGTTCAACAGGGTTCTGGGTAGCCATAACGAGGAAGGGCTTGTCGAGGGGGAAGGTGTTGTCGCCGATAGTCACCTGGCGCTCCTGCATCGCTTCGAGGAGAGCCGACTGCACCTTTGCCGGGGCACGGTTGATTTCGTCGGCGAGGACGAAGTTTGCGAAGATAGGGCCCTTCTTAACCTGGAAAGTCTCGTTCTTGACGCTGTAGATCATGGTGCCTATAACGTCGGCAGGGAGAAGGTCGGGGGTGAACTGTATACGGCTGTATTTTGCGTCGATGAGCTGTGCAAGGGTCTTGATAGCGAGGGTCTTGGCAAGGCCGGGGACACCTTCGAGGAGCACGTGCCCGTTGGCGAGCATGGCTATAAGAAGGCTTTCAACAAGGTGTTTCTGACCGACGATAGTCTGGTCCATGCCATGTGTCACAAGTGTTATAAAGTCGCTTTTGCTTGCTACTAACTCGTTGAGTTGGCGAATATTGACGCTGTCGCTCATAGTGATGTTTCGTTATATTTCAGGGTTGTTGTTATTCTTTTCCGGTGTGATGATATAAGGCGGGGATACTATTCCGGCCTATTTAACACTACAAAATTACTACTATAACAATTAATATCTCTAAAAGGAATGTTAATTTTATCTATTAAGTCTTTAGCCTCGCGGGCTTTTAAAGTTTTTTATACTTGCCTCCGTCAAGGTTCGCGGGTAATTAGTATCTTTGCAAGTTGAACAGCACACATAACGATGAGAAAAACACTTTTATTACCCGTTTTGCTTGTGGTTGCGGCTCTGTCGTGCAACCGTTCTTCTGAGGAGGAATATGCCCCGGCCGAGATTTCCGACCTTGCAGCGCTCATGGCCGACTACAATAACATCGATACGGCATCGAGGCTCGCTTTCATAGACTCCTGCCGCCCCGAGGCTGTGGCTTTCTTCAAGGCCATCGCAGAAGAAGATACCCTCGACGACGCTCTTGCTTCGGCATGGTCGGCCTCGCTTGCCGTTGCCGTTTTCACTCCAGCCGCCGACAGTGTTTTTCCCACTCTCGACCCGCTCCGCGAGCAACTCGGCCATATCCTTGGCGAGGCTGCCGACGAGGGTCTTGAATTGCCACGCCGCCGCTATGCGGCAGTGGTTTACGGCAGGCCCGAGGCCGTCCTTTTTGTAGACTCTGTAGCTCTAATCGCCCTCAATCATTTTCTCGGGGCCGAGTATCCCGGATACTCGCGTTGGCCTGCGTACCGCCGACTTGAGAAGGAGCCTGCCAATCTGCCATATTACCTTGCCGAAGCTCTTGTAGCCCAGGCCTATCCTTACCAAGCAGAGGGCTCCGATGCCACGCTTATGTCGCACTTGCTTTATCAAGGCGCGCTGGCAAAGGCCAAACTCGCCATAGTGCCCCGGGCAGAGGTGCGCGGTGTCCTGGAATATAATGCCGAAGATTTTGCATGGATAGAGGAGAACAAAGACCGTCTGTGGGCCGAGCTCGTGGCCTCAGGCTTGCTCTTCGATACCTCAGAGAGCACGGCAGCCCGTTTTGTGGCGCCGTCGCCTGCTGTTCGCGACCTCCCTTCAATCTATCCCGGACGTATCGGGCGCTATGTAGGTCTGAAGCTCGTTGAAGATTACCTACGCAACAATCCCGACGCCACACTCTCCTTTCTGCTCTCGCCCGGGTTCTACACAGCGCAGCATCAACTCACTCCGTAAACACATCTTTAAATTCTATGAAACAACTGACTGTTACACTTTTATCTATCGCTTTTTCGGTTGCCCCTCTTATGGCAGGCTACCATGTGGCCTCGCCCGACGGACGCTTGTGTCTGAGTGTCGATACCGATGCGGCCGGAGTGCTCCGATACAGCGTCGAGCGCGACGGCGTCACTGTGCTCAACCCCTCGCGCCTTGGCATGCTTACCAGTGGCGCAGAACCGTTTGCCGACGGCTTCACGATTAAAAATGCCACCTATAAGGATATTGATGAGACGTGGCCAACGGTGTGGGGTGAGGAAGACTCTATCCGTAATAATTGCCGCGAGATGCGCCTCGACCTCGTGCAGGGAGGACGCGACCTTGCCGTGGTATTCCGCGTATTCAACGACGGTCTCGGCTTCCGATATGAGTTTCCGCGCCAGCCCGGTCTCGGCGATTTCACTATTACCGACGAGCTCACCGAGTTCGCTTTCCCCGAAAGCCACACCTCATGGTCGATACCTGCCGAAAAGGTAAACTATTACGAGGGGATTTACAGGCAACTGCCTCTCGACAGCATAGGCACCGCCAGCACTCCCGTGACAATTGCGGGCGACGGGCTGTATATGGCTCTGCACGAGGCCAATCTCACCGACTATGCGGCGATGAACGTCACGGCAACTCCCGGCAGCCCCGTGCTCAAAGCCTCGCTCACGCCATGGTCAACTGGCGAACTCGTGTTTGTAACCGACGTGAGGCACTCGCCGTGGCGAACTCTTATCGTTACCGAATCGCTGCCAGATCTTATGCTGTCGCGCATAATGCTCAATCTCAACGAACCGTGTGCCATAGAAGATACCTCGTGGATACTGCCTCAGCGCTATATAGGCATATGGTGGTGCTACCACCTCCGCAAGCTTACATGGGGTAATGGTGAGCGTCATGGCGCCACAACGGCTAACATGAAGCGGTATATCGACTTCGCCGCCCGCCATGGTTTCGGCGGCGTCCTCGCCGAGGGCTGGAACAAAGACTGGTGGACCTACGATTTCAGCTTCACAGAACCTTACGACGACTTCGACACCGACTCGGTGTGCACCTATGGCCGTGAGCGCGGTGTGCAGTTTATATCGCATCATGAGACGGGGAGCAAGGTAGCCAACTATGAGGCGCAGCTCGACAGCGCTTTCGCCTACTGCCGCGACAAGGGCATACATTATGTGAAAACAGGCTACACCCACAAGTTGCTCGACGGTGCCGAGCGCCATTCGAGCCAGTTCGGCGTGCGCCATATGCGCAAGGTGCTCGAGACTGCCGCCCGCTATGGCGTGAATATTGATAACCATGAGCCCGTGATGCCAACAGGCCTGCAGCGCACCTGGCCGAACCTCATGACCCAAGAGGGTGTGCGCGGCCAGGAGTGGGATGCCTGGAACGTGGCCGGCGGCAACCAGCCCTCGCACACTGTGACGGTGCCTTTTACCCGCGGGCTCGCCGGGCCTATGGATTTCACTCCCGTGACTTTCAACTTCGATAATCCCGTGTTGCCGGGCACTCGTGTGTGTACCACGCTTGCAAAGCAGCTCGCCCTCTTCCTGATTCTTTATTCTCCGCTCCAGATGGCTTCCGATATGATAGAGAACTATGAGGCCAACCCAGGGCCGCTGGCCTTTGTGGAATCGTGTCCTACCGATTGGGCGCGCACGGTGTATCCGGAGGCTGAAATAGGCAAATTTATAACGGTTGCCCGCAAAGACCGCCACTCCGACGATTGGTTTGTGGCCGGAGCTACGGGCGACGATGCCCGCACGGCTCGTTTCTCACTTGATTTCCTGGACCCCGACTGCACTTACACGGCAATAATTTACCGCGACGGCGAAGGGGCCGACTGGGAGACAAATCCTTATCCCGTGACTATAGAGCGACGCAAAGTAGATGCCTCTACCGTATTGGAAATCCCCGAGGCCCGCAGCGGAGGCTTCGCTATCAGACTGATGAAGTGAGCTCACCATCGGGCAGGCACGCTGTCGGCCATAGCCCGGTTGAGCTTAACCTGCATGCGGCGGAAATTACGCCATTGCTTCTGCCACTTGATGTTGGCAGCGATATTATCAATACCGAACATTTCTTTAAAACGCCGGAGAACCAGTTTCCCGGCGTTTACCTTTATGTTACGGCGCCCGGCAAGACGGCGGTCTGCCACAAAATCGAGTCGCGTGCTCTCATGGTCTATGGCGTTGACTCGCGCTATGAGCGATAACACCGCGGGCTCGAGTTCAGGGGCGTCGGCAGGTTCGTAGATAGCGAAAGAGGCTTCGTCGAGCTTGAGCTTCTCCCACTTGCGGGCCTCTTTCTGCGTGACAAAATCCTTTGAGAGAATAGTGATATCCGCGCGGCTCGTGACACTGAAAGGCACATTGGCGCGGTTGAACATAAACATGCAATGGCCTCGGCCTGTCGACTCTATATCTACCGAGTAACCATTGAGGTCAAGTGCGGTAAGTGTCTCGCCCGCAACATAATCGTAGTCATAATTCACGCGCAGCCGCTGGAAATCGACATCATCGCGGAAGAAGAACGCCAGGCCGGGCACCCATTTGCGGGCGGCACTGTCGGCAAGAGCGTCTATTTCCACATTGACACAGCCGTCGCCAAGGTTCCATGTCTCAGCAGGACTGTATTTGCCACGACGCACAAATTTCTTCTCTCCCTCCAAAAAGGGTGCAGGCAGCGTCACATCGGGAGCGATACCCGCCCAGTCGGTCCACGAAAAATGGTGGTTGCAACGGTCGCTTACACTGTCGAGACCCCAGAAATTCGTAAAGCGGTAGTACGATTTCGATGTCAAAACCCGCGGCTGACGCCAGCCCTTGAAGCGCATTTTTTCGTCGGGAGCGAGCATGTAGTCCACCATTTTCTCCCTGAAGAGAAAAACGGTGTCGGCATATGAACTCAGTGTCGAGAACTCGCGCAC
Source organism: uncultured Porphyromonadaceae bacterium (assembly GCA_947573485.1). Classification (GTDB taxonomy): domain Bacteria; phylum Bacteroidota; class Bacteroidia; order Bacteroidales; family Muribaculaceae; genus CAG-873. Next base: position 25,316 of record CANPGB010000006.1, read on the forward strand.
ATATGCTATCATATGAAGCAGCTTGCGTTGCTTGGAGTCAACCACAAGCTCTCGCAGCAATATGGCATTGTCGCTCATGAAAATGGTATCGCCCTCGTCGCTTCCCGCGAATTTATCCTTGAATCCCATGTATCGAAGCTTCACCGGGAAATCATCTGCCGAAAGCTCAGGCAAATGACCGTAGTCATCGCTCAGTCCGATAAGAGTGCCTTTGCGGTCATAGACAGGAGCCCCGGGTAGGGGCAGACGCGAGAGCGAATCAGCTACCACGACCGGCAAAGCTGCCATGCGCGTAGCTTGAAAGAGGATTATGAATATAAGAAGAGCGCGTAGCATAAGCGGTGAATAAGGTTACAGCTGCAAAATTACACTTTTATGCCCCTCGAACGTCCTTTTTAAATAACTTTATATCAATCGTTAAACCGTGTTTACGCGAATCACGGCATCTCCATGGATTAAAATAAAAAAGAGGCCGCACAATTGCAGCCTCCTTTATGGGTAGGATATTTCTTACAGCTTAGAGAAGCTTGATGTTGATGTAGCGCTTGGGGTTCTTCTTGATGTCGACAAACAGAGAGTCGAGCGAAGCTACAGTGGCGTTGAGATTGTCGTAAAGAGCAGGGTCAGATGTGAGTTTGCCCACAGTACCCTCGGGATTGTTGAGCTGGGCTGTGAGGGTCTCGAGGTTGGCGATTGTGGAGTGCAGATTTGCCACGAGGCTGTCGAGCTCGGCTTCACGAAGGGTGGCGCTCACCGAAGCGAGGTCGCCGGTGATAGAGTCAACGTTAGCCGTTATGCTCTTCACATCGCGAGTCACAGGCTGCAGCGAGGCGAGCACGCCACGCATTGAGCGGAGCGAAGTCTCAAGTTCGGCAGTGATGCCGTCGAAGCGAGAAATGCTTTTAGTGAGAGCGGGGTCGGCGGCAATGGCGTTGAGGCTTGTGAGGAGGGTGTCGATCTTGGGGAAGATTGCCGAAACGGAGGGCATGAGGCCGGTGCTTATGGCATCGAGCATACCGGGCTTGACACCGCTTTCAATGGTATCGCCCACGGCGTAGAAGCCGTTGGCCGAGTTGCCGAGCACGAGTTCTACCGAAGCCGTGCCGAGGATGTCGGTGGTGAGCAGAGCCTTGGAGCCGCGCGGGAGTTTGAGTTTCTTGTCGAGGCTGATTTCCACGCTTACATGGCCGGGGCGGTTGTAGTCGTAGTGAATCTCTCTGACAAGGCCAATCTTGTAGCCGTTGAGGTTTACGGGAGCCGATTGGGCAATGCCCTGCACGTTGTCGTATGTTGCGTAGAAATAGTTGGCGGCTTTGAAGACGTTTACGCCTTTGAGGAAATTGATTCCAATGAACAATAGTGCGAGAGCCACTATGACAAGGGCTCCAATCATCACTTCTTTGCGAAAGACAGATTTCATCGGGGGTGGATTATGCTTTGTTAATTTAGTTTTTTGCTGTTAGTTTCCGATAGTCGGCGAAGGCGTTGTAGAGGGCTTGCGCGCATTTCTGCTTGCCTTCTGCCGACCCGAGAAAACGCTCGGCGGCAGGGTTGCAGATGAAGTCGAGCTCGACGAGCACGGCAGGCATGCGCGTTGCCCAAAGCACGAGGAAGCCGGCCTGGCGTACACCTTTGTCGGCGCGCCCTGCCGTGGCTACGAGCTGCCCCTGCGCAAGCGACGCGTACTCAATGCTCTGAGCCATGGCATGATTTTGCCCGAGCTCGAAAATTATGTATGACTCCGAGGAGTTGGGGTCGAAGCCCTGGTAAGTCTCGGTGAAGTCTTCCTCAAGTTCGATAACGGCATTCTCACGCATAGCCACCGAAAGGTTGGCGGCGCTTTTGTGCAGACCTACCGTATAGACTGAGGCTCCGTGCACCGAAGCGCGGTTCTTCGCCTTATAGTCAACTGAATTTACGTGAATCGAAACAAAGAGGTCGCCTTGGGCATCGTTGGCGATACGGGCACGTCCGTCGAGCGGAACAAATACATCGGTGTCGCGGGTCATGACCACATTAACGCTGTCGGCGCAGTTCTTTTTCACGAGGTCGCGGAAACGGCGTGCGACATCGAGGGTTATATCCTTCTCGTATTCCTTTTTACCGTGGCAGCCCTTGTCTTTGCCTCCATGGCCTGCGTCTATCACGAGTGTGAACGGAGCGTCGCCCTTACCGGCGGCACGCACGTTGAGGCTCGTTCCGAGGAGTGTCAGGGCGAGCGCGAGACAGCATATGATAGACTTCAGACGCATATTGAGTGCAAAATTAGTATATTTTTCCGCAATAATAGTGGTCAAAATGGCTTAAAATATAGCCTGATTACTGAAAAGTTGCCGCTACGGCTCTTGCCGAGGCAATACCGTCGAGGGCTGCCGACACAATTCCGCCGGCATAACCGGCTCCTTCGCCGCACGGATAGAGCCCGGGCAGCGATATGTGGCACATGGTGGCGGGGTCGCGCGGTATACGCACCGGCGAGGATGTGCGCGTCTCATCGCCGATGAGCACGGCCTCCGATGTCAGGAACCCACGCTGCTTGGCATCGAACTGGCGGAACCCTTCCTGCAGGCGTGTGGCTACCGACTTGGGCAGCAGTTGGTCGATGCGGGCGCTGAGCAGTCCGGGCGGGTATGAGGAACGAGGAAGGTCGGCTGAGAGGCGTCCGGCCACAAAGTCGGTCATGCGCTGGGCGGGAGCCTGCTGGGTGCCCCCTGCGGCCTCGAAGAAACGGTGTTCAATTTCTTCCTGGAAGTGCATGATTTTCAGGGCGTTGTCGCCATCGTTGCTGTCGGGAATATCGTCAGGGAGAATTTCCACAACCATACCCGAATTAGCCCAACGGGTACCGCGGTTGGCGGGCGACATGCCGTTGACCACAAGTTGCCCGGGGGCGCTTGCGGCAGGGATGATGTAACCGCCGGGGCACATGCAGAACGAGTATACGGCGCGGTCGCGGACGCGCGTGAGCATGCTGTATTCAGCTGCAGGCAGATATTTTCCGCGGCCTTTAGGCGAATGATACTGCAAGCGGTCGATAAGCTCCTGTGGGTGCTCAAGGCGAACTCCCACGGCTATACCTTTGGGCTGGAGCTCGACCCCGGCATCGGAGAGGAAGCGGTATACGTCACGCGCAGAGTGCCCCGTGGCAAGTATCACCGGGCCGTGCCACTCTTTGCCTGTAGTATCGGTCACGCCGCTAACCGCTCCCTGGCTGTCGGTGAGCAGGGCAGCGGCTTTTGTGCCGAAATGCACTTCGCCGCCGCATGCGATAATGGTCTCCCTCATGGCTTTTATTACAGCAGGGAGGCGGTCGGTGCCGATGTGCGGATGCGCATCAACAAGAATTTCGGGTTGTGCGCCGTGCTGCACAAAAATGTTGAGCACCTTTTCCACAGGTCCGCGTTTTTTGCTTCGGGTGTATAGTTTGCCGTCGGAGTATGCTCCTGCACCGCCTTCGCCGAAACAGTAGTTGGAGTCGGGGTCGACCTTGCCCTCGCGGTTTATGGCTACCATATCGGCGCGGCGGCTGTCGACGTCCTTTCCCCGTTCGAGCACTATGGGGCGCAAGCCAAGTTCTATGAGCTCGAGTGCGGCAAAAAGGCCTGCAGGGCCTGCACCCACAATGATACAGGCCGGAGCTCCGCTCACATTTTTATAGTCTATGGTCACGGGTTTGAGGCGCTCGCTGTCGATTGCGTCGAGGTGTACCTCCACCGAGAGATTAATCATTACTTTCCGCTGGCGCGCGTCGATAGAGCGACGGCGTATCACGGTGTGCTTGATGCGTGAAACATCGACCCCGAGCGAGCGGGCACACTCGGCTGTGAGCCGTGCAGGAGTTCCGGCAACTTCGGGAGTTACACGCAGATTGAGAGTTTCAACCATTCTTTAATTTGATTCGCTGTATTTGCCGACCTATGCGGCGGTTCATAATCAATGCTGTGGTGAGAGCGAGGAGAAAGGCTATGAGGTCGCTGGCGCACATCGAGATCCAAACCCCGTCGACGCCATAGCGCGGGGGCAGAATCCACAGCAGCGGCACCAGGAATATAAGCTGGCGGGTGAGGGAGAGGAAAATCGAGAGCTTGGGTTTGCCTATCGACTGGAAATAGTTCTGAATAACTATCTGTGCCCCTACAACGGGGTAGAAAAGGAAGTAAATACGGAATCCGTCGCGGGCAATCGTAACCATGCCTGTGTCGGTGGTGAACATACCGCTGATAACATCGGGTATGGTTTCGGTGAGGATGAAGCCTGTGCCTGCAACGGCAGTGGCTATCCAAATGCCCCGCATAAGGGTCTTTTTCACGCGCTCCCAATTGGCCGCGCCGAAGTTATAGCCAAGTATAGGCTGCATACCCTGGGTGATACCGAAGATAATCATCACGAAAAATGTGGTGGTGCGGTTCACAATTCCGTATGCACCTACGGCAAGGTTGCCCTGGTCTCCTGCACTGTCGAGGAGTGCCTTGTTGATGAACACCACCACAAGGCAGGCGCAGCAGTTCATCAGGAAAGGCGAGAGGCCTATGCTGTATATTTTTTTTATCATGGAGAGCGAGAGTCTCCAGCACCCGCGCGTGAAGTGGATGAAGCTGTTGCGCGAGATAAAGTGGTGGAGAACCCACACGAATGCGGCAAACTGGCCGCAGATAGTTGCTGTTGCCGCACCGCGTATGCCCCAGTCGAAACCGAAGATGAGCAGGGGCGCCACCACAACATTGACACCGACGGAGAGCAGGGCCGATACCATGGCCTTGCGCGGGTAGCCGGTGGCACGCATGAGGTTGTTAAGCCCGAGGAACACATAGCTTATAGGAGTGCCCAGCAGGATAATCACCATAAACTCGTGGGCATAGGGCAAGGTCTCGGCGGTGGCGCCGAACATATAAAGAATATCGTCGAGGAAAAACAGCCCCACCGACATTATCACTACCGAGTGTATCAGGCAAAGTATGGTTACATTGCCCGCCACCATGGCGGCTTTCTCAGGGTTGCGTTGACCAAGGAAAATCGACGATATGGTGGCACCGCCCACTGCCACGAGCACGCAGAACGCTATCACGAGGTTCATGAGCGGGAAGGTGATGGCAAGGCCGGTGATAGCCATGGCTCCCACGCCACGGCCAATGAATATACTGTCGACGATGTTATACAGCGACGTGGCAAGGCTTGCGATAATCGCCGGAAGCGAGTATTGCAGGAGCAACTGGCCAATGGTCGCAGTGCCGAGAACGGCAGGTGATGATTGCTTTGTTGAAACGTTAGGTGCCAAAATCAGGAGTTTTTTCCTAATTTAAACAAACTTCGGGGCTTATTTGATTACGGCAAGACCGCCTAATGCTGTTTCTTTATAGAGCGAGGGTATGTCGTGGCCGGTCTGCTTCATTACTTCAACTATACGGTCGAAGTCAACGGAGTGCTTGCCGTCGGAGAACGCCGAATAGAGGTTTGCGTCGAGTGCGCGGGCGGCCGCGTAGGCGTTACGCTCTATGCACGGAATCTGCACAAGGCCGCACACAGGGTCGCATGTGAGGCCGAGGTGGTGCTCAAGACCCATTTCGGCCGAATATTCTATCTGAGCGGGAGTGCCGCCGAAGAGCTGCGATGCGGCAGCGGCAGCCATTGCGCAGGCTACACCTACCTCGCCCTGGCAGCCCACTTCGGCACCTGAGACTGAGGCGTTATATTTCACAACATTTCCGAAAAGCCCGGCTGTCGCCAGGGCTCGAAGTATTCTTTTCTCGCTGAAGCCTTTGGAGTGGTGAAGATGATATAACACCGCCGGAACTATACCGCAACTGCCGCAAGTAGGCGCCGTGACTATGCGACCACCGGCAGCATTTTCCTCCGACACAGCTAAAGCGTAGGCATATACGAGGCCGCGGCTCTTGAGCGACATGCTGTAACCGGCGGCATGCACATAGTAGCTAACGGCCTTGCGACGTACCCCGAGGCCGCCCGGCAGAACTCCCTCGGCCTCGATGCCGCGCTCAACGGCGCGTTGCATCACATCCCATACCTCGGCGAGATAGTCCCATATTTCGGGCCCTTCGCATTGCTCCACATACTCCCAATAGCTTGTGCCCTCGCGTTCGCACTTGGCCTGTATATCCTTGATTTTTGTAAGCGGGTATATCGAGGGCCCCGAGCCGCGCTCTTCGCCTTCTTCAACTATATCGCCTCCGCCAACCGAATAGACAGTCCACGAGTCTTTTTCAGAGCCGTCGGTATTGAAGGCCTTGAAGGTCATACCGTTGGTGTGGAATGGAAGAACGGTCTCGGGTTTCCAGACTATCTCGGTAGGGCACATGGGGGTGAGTACTTCAAGTATGGCCTGGTCGGTGAGGTGACCACGGCCGGTAGCGGCAAGGGCGCCGTAGAGAGTCACTTCGATTCTTGCCGCGCCTCGTGTACGTTCCCCGAAGATTTCGGCGGCTTTGCGGGGGCCCATGGTGTGCGAGCTCGAGGGGCCGTAACCGATTTTATATAGTTGGCGTATGGATTCCATTTTTTTTAGTTAGGAGTTAGGGGTTAGGGGTGAGGAGTTAGGAGTTAGGGGTTAGGAGTTGGGGGTGAGGAGTTGGGAGTTGGGGGTGAGGAGTTGGTGTTGTTTTCTATTCTTAAAGATACGCTCAAGGGTATGCCAAAATGGTGATTCTGACATACCCTTGAGAGGTGTTTGTCTGTATTATTTAGTGGCTTGAGAGCCGAAGGTTTCTTTTATAATCCATACTGCAACTGAACCGAGGAGGAGGAGAATACCCGATACAAGGAGCATGCCCACGGTGAGGGGAGCGCCGTTGGCTGCGGGAGCAAAGCAGTGGAGTATGGCTCCGCCACAGAGCGCGGCCACAATCTGCGGTATGGTAATGGTGCAGTTGAAGAGGCCGAGGTAGGTGCCGATGTTACCGCCTGAAAGGGCGTTGGTGAGTATGGTGAACGGCATCGAGAGCATGGCGGCCCAGGCGCAACCCATCAGGGCGTAGCTTATGGCGAGCACATACTGGTCGTGGATGAAGTAAACCGAGATAAAGCCTGCAGCGCCGATGAGGAGGCTGAGCGAGTAGCCGAGCTTGCGGCGCTTGAAGCCTGCGAGAACCACTGCCCAAAGCACGGCGGCGATAGCCTGGATAGCAAAGAGGTTGCCGTTCCAATCGCCTGCGTTCTGGTACTGAGGTGTTGCGGGGTTGAGCACGGTCTTATAGTTGAGCTCTATCTCTTCGGGAGAGTTTACAGCGGGGAGAGTAGATGTCTGTTCAAGCACATATTTGCCGGTGTTGTCGTCGAGTTTGGCAATGTGGGCGAGCACGAGCTGCGTGCCGGGTTCTACAAGCATGAGCTCTGAAACGGCAGCGGCTCTCTCGGTCACGGGAATTACTTCGCCGTCTACCATGAGCCATTTGCCGGGAGCTACGAACGATACGCCGTCGGCTTTGATTTTATCAACGCCGTCGCTGGCCACGATGCGGCCGTTGGCTATCAGGGTGTCGCCGTCGAGAACCACGGTGTTGGGGCGGGTGAAGTTGCCGTCGACGGTGATGCCGGCAAGCGAAAGGTGGCCGTTCTCAATCACGGGGCGTTCGCCTGCAAAGATATACTTGTCGTCGTAGCGCTGGCCGTCGATAGTCACGCCTGTAACTTCATTTACCGAGGGCGCGTCGAAAGCCTGGAGGGCAACGGCGTCGGTCGAGTAGGTCCACATATAGAGGAAAGCTGCCCAGCAGAAGAACTGCACAAGGCCTACTGTCCAGAATACTTTAGGAGCTTTTACAAGGAGTTTGAACATGTTCTCCTTGGGGCCTTTTTCTCCGGCGTTCTCGGTAATGCCATGGAACTGTGCGTATTCGTGAGGCGGCATTTCCTTTACCTTTGCAAAGGTGTAGATAACGCAGAAAGCGAGGATAATAGCACCGATGTAGAAGGCCCAGGTAACCGTGGGAGGAACCTCTCCGGCAGGAGCGGTGTTGCTCAGGAAGAGAGCGAGTACGAAAGGCGCGATGTAGCCCACAACCGAGCCTGCGTTGCACAGGAACGACTGGATAGAGTAGGCCAGGCCTTTCTGTTTTTCGTTAACCATGTCGCCTACAAGCATCTTGAAAGGCTGCATGGCCATGTTTATAGAGGTGTCGAGGAGCATGAGCATGACAAGGCCGAAGATTATGGCCTGCGAGATGCCAAGGCCGAGCGACCCCGAGTTAGGCAGGAAGCACATTACGATGATTGCCACGAGAGCTCCGATAAGGAGGTAGGGCAGACGGCGGCCGAGGCGTGTCCATGTACGGTCGCTGGCCGAGCCCACGATAGGCTGCACAATAAGGCCCATGAGCGGGGGGAGAATCCAGAAATAGCTGAGGTCGTGCGGGTCGGCACCGATAGTGGAAAAAATGCGGCTGACCTGCGAGCTTTGCAACGCGTAGGCAATCTGAACTCCGAAGAAACCGAAGCTCAGGTTCCATAATTTCCAGAAACTTAAATCACGTTGTTGTTTCATTATCTTATTAGAATAAGGTAAGTATGATATTGTATAATTGTATTAAGTATGATTTCTTTATAATCTCTATTCGGTCAGAGGGTTTCCGACATATGCCGCAGCCATTCTATCTCCTGCGGCCAGAGCGAGGGGTCCGGTGTTTCGAGAATGAGAGGTATGTTGTCGAAGCGCGGGTCGGCCATGAGTTGCCTGAAAAAACTTTCGCCTACATAGCCTTTGCCAATGGGAGCGTGGCGGTCGATACGCGAGCCCGGCGGCCGCATGGCATCGTTGAGGTGCATGCCTCTGAGGTAGTTGAACCCGACGATGTCGGCGAAACTTTCCCACACTTTGGTGTAGCCCTCGGGAGTGCTGAGGTCGTAGCCCGCGGCGGTGGCATGGCAGGTGTCAATGCAGACGCCCACACGGCTTTTGTCTTCAACACCATCGATGATAGCTGCCAGCTGCTCGAAAGAGTAACCGAGATTGCTGCCTTGGCCTGCCGTATTCTCTATCACGGCAGCGACGCCCTCGGTGCGCTCAAGCGCGTGGTTGATTGACTGCGCCACTATGGCAATGCTCTCGGCCTCACTTATCTGCCCGAGGTGTGAGCCCGGGTGGAAGTTGAGAAGCGCTATGCCAAGCTGACGGCAACGTTTGAGCTCGTCGACGAAAGTGCGGCGCGAAAGCCCTAACTTGCGGCCGTCGGGCGAGCCGAGGTTGACGGTGAAAGCTGAGTGTGGCAGAATCTGCAACGGACCGAACCCATAGGCGGCGCACAGTGCGCGGAAGCGCTCAACATCAGCCTCGTCATAGGCCGGATAGTTGCGGCTCTTGGGGTCGATGAGGTTGAAGGCAAAGGCGTTGGCTCCGAGGCGGTGCGCCTCTTCGGGTGCATCGCCAACAAGAGGCAGTGAAGCCACGTGTGCGCCTATATACTTCATGCAGGGTATTTCAATCCAAATTTTTCACAAATTTACAACAAAATCCCGATATGCAAAAATTAAAAAGCCGATGCAATTACTGAGGGCACTGAAAATGAGAAGTCAACCATGTCTTTTATCTGCCGCAGAAGATTTTCCTGAGGTATAATCAGGTCGTATAAATTAGTGTAATCATTGAATTGAATGGTCTGTTGGCGAGGTAGTATATCTGTCGGATTTCTGTCATAAAGTTAACAAAAAAATCGGCACATATTCAAGCAACGGCTTGTCTATGTGCCGACTAATTTGGGTTGTATTGGTACCGGTTTTATCTTTGTGCCATATTGAGCATACTCTTGATTTCCGACTGAGTGATAGCAGCCGGTAGCAGCTCGGTAATCATTTCGGAATAACGGCCAAAGCTTGACCGTTCGCGTTCGATCTTAAATTTTAGTTTATGTTTAAGTTCGGATCTGTCCCAAGTCAATATCTTTGTGGCATCGCGGTCAGAGAGCCATGTCACAGCAGCCTCGGAATCTTCCGAAAGCAGGCGGTCAAAGAATCTGATTGCATCATTTTCGCCCATCTTGCGGTACACCATATAGATTCTGGAAAGATTATGAGGGTACAGACCGCCGATGAGCTTGAGTTTTTCAACTTCTTTTTCGGCCTCTTCCTTTTTACCGTTCTGTGCAAGCCATAGAGCATTCACGAAGGTGGGAGCTCCTGCGGCGTCACGCATACTTTTAAAGTCGCCTTTTTGAATAATCGGAAAATATATTTTCCATTGACTGATAAATTCGTCGGAATACATTCCGCGGCGTGCATTATTGATAGTGCTTGGCTGCTGATTGTATATCAGTTTACTCTCCCAAAGCAGGCATGTATTAAGAATTTGTTCATAAGTGTCCGTGTTTCCGGTTCTTATAATATAATCCTTCACGATGCCCACATTTTCGTTGGAATTTGCGTCGCCGCCGAGTGCTATGTATCGGTTCATCCCGTTGACTGCGCATATCGGGTTATTAGTCGATACGCCCAGAATCATTGCTTTTTCAGCAGCCTCAACACTGCCCGAATCAGCAGCGATATAAAGGAGCTTCTCGGCTGTCCTCAGATCTTTGTATTCTTCTTTCTCATTAAGAAAACCGGAGGCTGCTTCCAAGGCAAGGCGGGGATTGCCTTTCAAGCCGCCTTTCTCAGCCCATTGGCGCACCTTCTTCGCATTATTCTCTATACCGTCCCAGCTGCGGTAGAGGTCGGCCATGCGCTCGTAAGCCACGAGGTTGTCGTCTTTGTCAATGGCTTTTTTATACCATTTTTCGGCTTTTTTCAGGTCTTTGCCTGTGCCGTTGCCTTGTAGATAGGCATCGCCGACGGCAACCATGGCGCGGCTGTCGCCACCGTTGGCTTGCTTCTCGAGAGCCTTGGAATAGGCTTGGCCGTTGGCACTGATGCCAAGCCCTATGATGGCAACGAGAATTAGTATGATTGATTTTTTCATTGCAACGATAATTAATTATTTGAGCGCTTCGAGTGTTTTCTGTTGGGCTTCGCCGGATAGATTATCGGCGAGCCATGTTGAGGATTGTATTTATTTGCGCGGTGGTCAGATTCGGGGGAAGCATATTTGTAAGTTCCGGATCTTTCGCGCTATAGTCTTTGTGAGTCTTGAGGTAGCGGACTGCGTCCTTGTCGGTAAGCCACCTTTCGATTATCGCAGGGTCTTCGGCGAGCAGTTTGTCAAGAAAACGCATCGCTTCCGATTCTCCCATTGTCAGGTAGACAAGATAGACGCGGGAGAGGTTGTTGGGCCAATAACCACCGGTGACCAACATGTTTTCAGCTAAAAATTTAGCAGAGCTAATATCACCCTTTTGAGCCAGTTGTACTGCAAAAAAGTAATCGGTTGAGGGATCCGGAATGCCATTTTCCATCATGAAAGATAGGTCGCTTATACGCTCATATGGCAAGTTTCCGATGAAGGATTGTATATCTTTGAACTTTGTGTCATATTCGATGTACTCAGGGTTCTGATCTCCGGCCAATTTTTTCAACTTGTCCAGAGCTTTGTTCGCTTGCCAGAGATTATAATTCCCCTTAACCAATGAGATGTCCAAAGTCTTTTTTGCAGCATCGACATAGCCGGAGTCGGCGGCAAGATCCAAAAGATGAAAAATAAAGCCGTCTTTGCTTTTTGAGGAGTACCATTGGTAGTTCTCGTCATTGCTGTAATAGCCTTCGGCCACTTCCATGGCGAGGCGTGGATTGCCTTTATTTGCTCCTTTTTCAGCCCATTTTTTCACTTCGGAGGGCTTCTTCTCTATACCGTCCCAGCTGCGGTAGAGGTCGGCCATGCGCTCGTATGCCACAAGGTTGTCGTCTTTGTCAATGGCCTTTTTATACCATTTTTCGGCTTTTTTAAGGTCTTTGCCGGTGCCGTTGCCATGCAGATAGGCATCGCCGACGGCAACCATGGCGCGGCTGTCGCCACCGTTGGCCTGCTTCTCGAGAGCCTTGGAATAGGCTTGGCCGTTGGCACTGATGCCAAGCCCTATTATGGCTACGAGAATTAGTATGATTGATTTTTTCATTGCAACGATAATTAATTATTTAAGCGCTTCGAGAGTTTTCTTCTGGTCTTCGATGAATTCTTTGTAGAGGTTTTCGCAGCGCATTTCGTCAATAGGATTATCGAAGTTGAAATTATATTTCAAGAATTTTTTGTAGCGCTTTTCGTAGTCTTTTACGATCTTCTTGCGGCGGCTGTCGTCTTTGTTGGCCATAATCTGATCGTTTAAGAACTCGACATCCTGTTTGCGGTAGACGATGCGTGATGCGTCTTTGGCCGATGCCTTATAGGCTTCTGTGTCGAAACGCCCCTTGCGGTCGATAGTCATCGTTCCGTTGATGTGCTGGTTGTCCTTGATATATTCTATTTTACAGGTGCCTTCTTTGAGGTCGATCAGCGAAATCTCATACACCGGATTTTCGCCGAAAATTTCGGGATTGACAGCTATGGCGCGTTTGGCGTCGGAGATGAAATTGTCGTAGACGGCTTGCACGCCGAATGTGCGGCGGTAGGCTGTTGAGCTTTTCAGACCGTCGAGGTCGCAATAGATTAATTGGTAGGGGTTCTTCTCGTCGGGTTTGGTGGTGGTAAGATAGACGGGCTTGTCGAGAATCTCAACCAGCATCTCGTTACTCTTCATATAGATAGGCTTGATGACGAAGGGATTCAAGGCATCGGCGGCCTCCTTGCCGTAGTCGTTGAATTCCTGGCGGGCTTCTCTCGCTTCATCATTAGCGTTTTTGAAGTCGGTGCGTATCTGCTGCTCGTGTTGGCGGCGGTCGGCTTCGGTCTCATAGTGCTGCTCCACGTCACTTTTAGCGAGTCCTTCCTCATGGCTTCCGGTGCCTGCGCCCGTAGGTGTGATCATAATCGTCCCGTCGGCATTTTTAGTCCATTTGAAGTTGCGCTTTCCGATAGGTCGCATCCACACGGGATAGCCGCCGGAAAGACTGCGCGCGCCTTTCATACGGCCGGTATAGGAGTTACGCTGGCCGCCGATACCCTTGCCTTTGACGAGCTGCAGAGTCCATGTTTTGGTGCCGCCGTAGATTGTGATTGTGCCTGTCCCTGCGGGGTTGAACGTGATGTTCAGCTTTTGTCCGCCTAAGGCATTGAGTCCCCAGAACGAGCCTGCGGGTTTTGTCACGGCATTTTTCTTCCAGTCGGCTTCGGAATGAAGGAGATAGTCGGCGCGTGTTCCGTCTGGTTGGACGATAGTGCCCGACAGCGCCTCTACGCGTGTTTGCGGATGCCATTTGGACTTTTCGTTGTCGGTAATGGTGCTTATCTTGTCGTATCCGCAGGTAATCAGGCCGTAATAGCGTCCGGCATTGTCAGGCAGGTCGGCTATCACATAGTAGACACTGGGCGATTCATAGACCATGTAGGTTATCGTTCGTCCGCTCTTGTCGGTCTCGCGGCGCATCAGAGGGTCGCCCAGGGCGTTGGTGACAGGACGGGCGCTTCGAATGGCCTGTGCGTGGCGCAGCTGCCATGTCTGGCCGTCTATGGTCAAGGGCTTGGGTGCGTCGAGGCGCAGGAGGGTGTCCACATAGTCGGTGCGGTCGTCGATGGCAAGGTCGGCGCTGCCGAAAATATGGCTTTGGCCGTATTTTTTGATTTCGTTAAGCACGATGTCGCGAGAATCCCCTTGAGATAACTGGATTTTAGCTTGAAGCTGCACACGTTGCGGCATTCGCGCCATTCCGTCAGTGATTGCTTTTTGGCTTTCTTTAGATTCAGATTGTAAGATATTGTTGAAATTGGCATCCAGCTTTTCGTAGAGGGATTGCGAATAGGCTGTCGGCGTCAACAGGGCTAAGCCAACAAACAGGCCAACGCCCGCAAGGAGACGAGTTTTGAAAGTGTTGAACATATTATAAGTTGATAATGATTGCTTTGTGCAGTAAAAGTTCTTCGTCTGCAGATTCTTTTATGATGGTAACATCATGGTCTATAGACTCTCCGGATTGGGGCTACCGGTTTATAAAAAGAAGGCGTGAAAGACTGAAACATTTAGGCCGATGCAATTACTTGCATCGGCCTTTAAAGGTGGTATATGCTATCAAAGAGTCATGCGTTTGCGCACGTCGTTGAGCATGTTTTCGTCGTTGAGCTGGTAGTAGACGCTCTCGAGTAGACGGAGGATGTCGGAGTTGTCGGCATCGAGAGTGTAGGCACCTTCGAGCACCTGAGCGGCCTCTTTGAGCACGGGGGTAACCTTCTCGGCGAAGTAGGCGTCGTATTCAGCCTGGTTGTTGGGTGCTTTGTCGAGGAGGTCGTAAGCCTCGGCACCGAGCATACGGCCGTAGTAGTAGGCTGCCTGGGCGTTCTTGGCGTCGAGACGCACGGCGTTCTCATAAGAGTCTTTGGCCTTGGCTTTGTCGTCGGTATTTTCGTAGAGCACGCCCTGCACGATGTAGTACTGTGCGTTGTTGGGGTTCTGGGCGATAGCATCGTTGATGATTCCGAAAGCTTTGTCGTAGTCCTTGGCCTGGAGGTAGTAGTTCACCACTTCCGACATGTAGGCGGGTTCTTCCTGACCGTAGAGAGGAATTGCTTCCTGGGCGATGGCGAGCACAGTGTCGTTGGCATTGATCATCTTGGCTACGGAGATAGAGTAATCGTAGAGCTTTTTATTGTTGTAGCCGAGGTCTTTTGCGCGGAGGAACGAAGAGAGCGACTTATTGAGGTCTTCGGCGTTCCATGCTGCGAGAGCCTGGTTGTATGCTACGAGAGCGAGGGTTGAGTCAGCCGGCATGGTGCCGTTGCTCTTGAGAATCTTGGCCATTTCGGGGTTCGAGGGGAGGTCAAGATATATTTCCCAGGTGTCACAGGCAGCTTTGAAGTCTCCCATATTGTAAAGTTCGCCGCCGAAGTTGATGTAGTCGTTGTAGTGGCCGGCGATGGTGTTGTATATGTCCTTCGACTTTTTGGGCTTGATCTTACCCTTTGCGTCGGGCACAGAGTCGAGGGGGAGAGCCTTGCTGAAATAGTCGTAACCCTGGAGGAGGAGTTCGCCCATGGTCTTCTGGCCACCCTCGGGGAGCTTGTTGAACTGGAGCAGACCGAGCATGTGGTCGTACTCTGCGTAGGCAGCCTTACCGGGGATATACCAGGTGTTTACCTGCCCGGCGGTTTCGGGGTTTGTGAAAGCAGGAGTGAGAATCTCGATAATCTTCGAGGTCTTCTCGTTGTTCTTCATGGCACGCTCTGCTTCTTTTACCAGCGATTCCTGTGCGGTGGCACCGATGCAGGAGGCTACGGCGAGAGCCAGTAGACAGAATTTCTTCATCGTGATATTATTTATTGTTTGATTTTAGGGTGATTATTCTTCGTTGGTTTCTTCGGTTGCTTCGTCTTCGGCATCCTCGTCGGGGGTATCGGCGTCATCGGGCTCTTCGATGCCGGTGAGCTCGGGGAGTTCCTCGGCGTCGGGGGCTATCTGCACGGTTTCTTCCTCGGGGTCGGCGTCGACGCAGCATACCGAAGCTATGGCGTCGTTGCGCTTCTCGAGGTTGATGATGCGCACGCCCTGGGTTGCACGACCCATGATGCGGATGTCGGCAACGTGTACGCGGAGCACGACTCCCGAGCGGTTGATGATCACGAGGTCGTTTTCATCGTTCACCGATTTGAAGGCCACGAGAGAGCCGGTCTTGTCGGTGATGTTCATGGTCTTCACGCCACGAGCGCCACGACGGGTGAGTCGGTAGCCGTCGAGCAGCGAGCGCTTGCCGAAGCCTTTCTGCGAGAGAACGAGCACGCTGTTCTCGGTATCCTCGGGCATTACCACGAGTCCGACAACGGCGTCGTCGCCTGTCTCGTCGAGTTTCATACCACGCACGCCCGAGCTTACGCGACCCATTGCGCGGAGTTCGCTCTCATGGAAGCGTATGGCGCGGCCATGACGGTTTGCCATGAGAATCTCGCTGTTGCCGTCGGTGAGCTCGACGCCCACAAGGGTGTCGCCCTCGCGGATGAGGATAGCCTTCTTGCCTTTGGCCATTACGCGGGCATATTCGCTGAGAACGGTTTTCTTGATGAGGCCGTTTGCGGTGGCGAACACGAGGTAGTGGCTCGAGGTGTACTCCTGGTCGTCAAGATTCTTGCAACGTATAAAAGCATTAACACGGTCGCCCGGCTCAATGTTCAGCAGGTTCTGCAGGGCGCGGCCCTTGTTCTGCTTGGTACCTTCGGGGAGCTCGTACACCTTTAATTTATATACGAGGCCACGGTCGGTGAAGAAGAGCATGGTGTTGTGCATCGAGGCTGTGTAGATGTGCTCGATGAAGTCTTTGTCGCGGGTTACGGAGCCACGGGCGCCCATGCCGCCGCGGTTCTGTGCGCGGAATTCGGCAAGCGGGGTAGCCTTGATGTAGCCAAGGTGCGAGATAGTGATGATCATCTCCTCGTCGGCCACGAAATCTTCTTCGTTAAATTCGCCGGCGGTGTATTTGATCTGGGTGCGGCGGGGATCGTTGAATTTATCCTTGACCTCGCGGAGTTCCTGCTCGATGAGGGCGCGGAGCACGTTTTCGTCGCGGAGGATGAGCTCGAGCTCGGCTATACGCTTGTGAATTTCGTCGATGTCGTGCTGGAGTTCCTCAACGGCAAGGTTTGTGAGGGCGCGCAGGCGCATATCCACAATAGCCTGTGTTTGGGCTTCGCTGAGGCCGAAGCGCTCGCCGAGGCGGGTGCGGGCCTCCTCGGTGGTCTTGGAGCTCTTTATTATGGCGATTACCTCGTCGATATTCTGCACGGCAATCATGAGGCCTTCCAGGATGTGGGCCTTCTCGCGTGCCTTGCGGAGTTCGTACTGGGTGCGGCGGGTAACCACATCGCGGCGGTGTTCGTTGAACGCCTGGAGAATCTCCTTGAGGTTGAGCGTGCGGGGGCGACCGTTTACGAGAGCCACATTGTTGACAGCGAACGACGACTGCATGGCAGTGAGCTTGTAGAGCTTGTTTAGCACAACATTGGCGTTGGCGTCGCTCTTGAGGGTGACAACGATGCGCATGCCGTCGCGGTCCGATTCGTCGTTCACGTTGGCTATGCCATCGATTCGCTTGTTGATTACAAGCTCGGCGATGCTCTTGATGAGCTCGGCGCGGTTCACGCCGTAAGGTATCTCGGTGATGACGATGAGCTCATGGTCGTGCTTCTGCTCGATTTCAGCTTTGGCGCGTATCACAACGCGTCCGCGTCCGGTCTCATAGGCTTCTCTTACGCCTTCGTAGCCGTAAATTATGCCGCCGGTGGGGAAGTCGGGGGCAAGGATAATCTTGGAGAGCTCGGCAACGGTCAGCTCAGGGTTCTCGAGGAGTGCGATGCAGGCATCGATGCTCTCGCCGAGGTTGTGAGGCGGCATGTTGGTGGCCATACCCACTGCGATACCCGATGCACCGTTCACGAGGAGGTTGGGGAAGCGGGTGGGGAGGACTACGGGCTCTTTGCGCGAGTTATCGTAGTTGGGCTGGAAGTCGACTGTCTCGGCGTCGATGTCGCGGAGCATTTCTTCGCCGAGGGGGTCGAGGCGCACCTCGGTATAACGCATGGCGGCAGGGGAGTCGCCGTCGATAGAGCCGAAGTTGCCGTGGCCGTCGATAAGGGTGTGGCGGAGCGACCACGATTGGGCCATACGGCATACGGTGCCGTAAATCGACGAGTCGCCGTGGGGGTGATACTTACCCATTACCTCGCCGACACAGTTGGCTGATTTCTTGTGAGGTTTATTACTTGTGTTGCCCATCTCGTTCATGCCGTAAAGCACGCGGCGATGTACCGGTTTCATACCGTCGCGGACATCGGGAAGGGCGCGCGACACTATCACCGACATAGAGTAGTCGATGTAGGCCGTCTTCATTTCGTTTTCGATATTGATCTTAAATATGCGATCCTGGTCAAACATACCGAGTATATATGTTAGTAATGCTCCGAGGGCCCGGGCCGGGTCTGCCATTGCAGCGGGGCAGGCACCACGGTGCGAAAATTCATACAAAGGTACGAAATTTTTTTTAAACGGCGAGCAAGCCTGAACAATCGCGCCGTTTTTTTTCTTTTAATAGAAAAGAAATCTGCCACACGCAATGTTTGGCACGGTTATTGCGTTATTTATCACAGGCGGTTTTTACGTATCGTTTCCACCGCCACCTATGCTTAAAGAGATATGGAAAATAACCAGAAATACACTCCGGAGGTGCAGGCCATGATTGACCGCCTCCGCACCCAGTGCACCAACCACAACAACCCTTTCATCATGCCCGCGCATCTCTTGCTCGAGCTCTCGATGCCCGGCACACGCTCGGCCGAGATCATGGAGAGGGTAGTGGGAGCCGACCGTCTGGCCGACCTCCGTGCCGACCTCGACACCGCTCTCTATGAGCCCGGTGTCACCGAAGAAAAGACTGCCGATTACTACAACCGAATAATAACCCTCGTTATAAAACTCGCCATTATAGAAGCCCGCTACCTGAAAGCTCAGGTGGTAGATGTCGAGCACCTGCTCCTCTCCCTCTTCCACAACAAGGAGGTTAAAAGCATGGCAGCTCTCGCTCCTTATTTTAATGCGGGAATCGACTACGATGCCCTCCTGCGTCAGATCAAGGCCGACCTTATGCCCGAAGGCGACATGCCCGTGGCCGACGCTCCTGCCGCAAGTGCGGGCGCCGCTCCCGATGCCAATACCGAGGGTGCCGATGCCGACCGCAGCAAGCAGAAGTTCAACCGTCCGGGCAAACGCGGCGCCGATACTCCCATGCTCGATAAATTCGGTAACGACATGACCCGTGCTGCCGCCGAGGGCCGCCTCGACCCCGTTGTGGGCCGCGAGACTGAGATTGAGCGACTCGCTCAGATTCTCAGCCGCCGCAAAAAGAATAACCCCGTGCTCATCGGCGAGCCCGGCGTGGGCAAATCGGCTATAGTAGAGGGACTGGCGCTGCGCATCATCCAGCGCAAGGTGTCGCGCACTCTCTTCGACAAGCGCGTTGTCTCGCTCGACATGGCCTCGATAGTGGCAGGCACAAAATACCGTGGCGAATTTGAGGAGCGCATCAAGGCAATCCTCAACGAGCTCACCAAGAACCCCGACGTGATTCTCTTCATCGACGAAATTCACACCATTGTCGGAGCCGGTAACGCCCAGGGTTCAATGGACGCCGCCAACCTACTCAAACCCGCTCTCGCGCGCGGCGAGATACAGTGCATAGGAGCCACCACCCTCGATGAATACCGTGTGAACATCGAGAAAGACGGTGCGCTCGAACGCCGCTTCCAGAAAGTTATGGTCGAGCCTACCACCGCCGAGGAAACCCTCACTATTCTCAACAATATCAAACCCCGCTATGAGGCACACCACGGCGTGATTTACTCCGACGATGCCCTTGAGGCTTGCGTGAAGCTCACCGACCGCTACATAACCGACCGCAACTTCCCCGACAAGGCTATCGACGCCCTCGATGAGGCAGGTTCGCGCGTGCGCATCTCAAATATCACCGTCCCCGCCGAGATCGACGAGCTCGAGAAACGTCTCGCCGACACCACCGCCGGAAAAGTTGCCGCCGCCCAGCGCCACGACTTTGCCGAGGCCACCCGTCTGCGCGACGAGGCCGCGCGCCTCACCACCGAACTCGAGGCCGCAAGGAAGCAGTGGGAAAAAGATATGGAAGCAAACCGCGAGACAGTGGATGCCGACAAGGTTGCCGAAGTTGTGGCTATGATGACCGGTGTGCCCGTGCAGCGCATAGCCCAGGCCGAAGGCATACGCCTCCTCGAAATGGGGCCTACCCTCCAAAGGGCGGTTATCGGCCAAGACCCTGCCATCGCCAAGATTGTCAAGGCTATCCAGCGCAACCGCCTCGGCCTCAAAGACCCCGCCAAGCCTATCGGAACATTTATGTTCCTCGGCCCGACGGGTGTAGGTAAAACTCATCTTGCCAAGAAGCTTGCCGAATATCTCTTCGACTCTGCCGATACCCTCATACGCATCGACATGAGCGAGTATATGGAGAAATTCAGCGTGAGCCGACTCATAGGTGCGCCTCCGGGATACGTTGGCTATGAGGAGGGCGGACAGCTCACCGAACGCGTTCGCCGTCATCCTTACTCGGTAGTTCTTCTCGACGAAATCGAGAAGGCTCACCCCGATGTATTCAATCTCCTGCTTCAGGTAATGGATGAAGGGCGACTCACCGACAGTCTCGGTCGCCGCATCGACTTTAAGAACACCATTATTATAATGACGTCGAACATCGGCACACGCCAACTCAAAGACTTCGGGTCGGGCGTTGGTTTCGCAACAAAAGAGGTCGACCGCGAGTACTCGCACGGCGTTCTCTCGAAAGCCCTCAACAAGGCTTTCTCGCCAGAGTTCCTCAACCGTATCGACGATGTCATTATATTCGACACCCTCGACCGCGACGCCATTTTCCGCATCATCGACATCGAGCTCGCCGGTTTCTACCGCCGCATAAAATCGCTCGGCTATACCGTGACGATAAGCGACAACGCCAAGAACTTCATTGCCTCGAAAGGCTGCGACGTGCAGTTCGGTGCCCGTCCGCTCAAGCGTGCCATACAGAAGTACCTCGAAGACGAGCTTGCAGAAGTGCTCCTTGCGCAGCAGCCCGGCGCAGGCGACGAGATAATAGTGGATTATGACAACGATGCCGCACGCATTGTGACACACGTAATCAAGGCCGACGAACAGCCCTCGCTATGACCGACGGAAACTACAACGATATTCTTGCCTTCCTCCGCAGCCTCATAAAAGGCACGCAGTGGGAAGGCAAGGTTTTTGCTGTCGGCGGTTGCTGCCGCGACACGGCCATGGGTACGCCCGTCAAGGATGTCGACCTTGCTGTGGCGCTCCCTGACGGAGGCGTGGAGTTTGCCCGCTGGTTGCACTCGCGTCACCTCACCTTGCGCGAGCCGATTCTTTTTGTCAAGTATGGCACTGCCCGTCTTACCCTAAAAGAATTTCCCGACGATGAGATTGAACTTGTGCAGACGCGCCGCGAGAAATACGACGACCGCACCAAGCGCGACCCCTCGGTGGCCTTCGGCTCGATAGAGGAAGACTGCTTCAGGCGCGACCTTACTATCAACACCCTGTACTACGACATCTCCAACAGCCGTCTGCTCGACCTCACCGGCAAAGCCCTCCACGACATAGAGCACCACATAATACGCACCCCCTCTGACCCCGACACCACCTTCGACGACGACCCCGTGCGCATATTGCGCGCCGTGCGGTTTGCCGCCCGCTACGACTGGGATATCGCCCCGGAGGCTTTCGAATCCATGAAGCGCTATGTAGGCCGCCTGTCGATAATCTCTCCCGAGCGTATGTGGGGCGAGTTCGAGAAGATTCTCACCTGCCCGCATCCTGCCCGCGCGCTGTCGATGTTGCGCGAGGTTGGCGCAATTCCCTTTATCATGCCCGAGCTGTGCAAGATGTTTGACCTCCGCCAATCCTCGTTCCATTTCGGAACGGTGTGGGATCATACATTGCGAACGGTCGAGCTCGTTCCCGATGACATCATACTGCGCACAGCTGCCCTTCTGCACGATATCGGCAAGACGGTTTCGGCAACAACTGCGCCCGACGGTACACCGCGATTCCCTCGCCACGACAAGAGAGCCCGCGGGATAGTAGGCTCGACGCTCGGACGCCTGCATTGCCGCTCGCCTTTTATAGATAAAGTCGTGTTCCTTGTGGTGAACCATGAGGCGGCCAAGAGCTGGGGACCGGAGGCGCAGAAAATGAGCGACAGCCAGCTGCGAAAGCTCGAATTTCAATGCCGCACCCACGCGCGCTTCGAGCGGCTCCTTACACTCATCGACGCCGACAACCGCTCCTATGCCCCCGACCACTGCATGCCCGGACAGGTGCCGGCCATCCGCCGCAGGGCTGCCGAACTCAAAGCCTCGCACACCGACGGTTTCTCGATAAAACTCCCCGTGAAACCCGCCAGGGTAGCAAAAGTCGCCGGTTTGAAACCCGGACGTCGCCTCGACGAAATAATGGCGAAACTCTACAACACCGCTTTCCGGAGTCCGCGTATGTCGCGAGAGCAAATGCTCAAACTCGTAAAGCAGTGGAGCAAAGCAAAGTAACCCTTATCGCTACATTTTAAAAACCCGCCCGCAGCCTCGCAAAGAACTGTGTCGGCGGGATTTTTTATTCATAGGCTCTCCATTTCAAATATTTTTTGTAATTTTGCGCCTTATTAACCATTATGGCCAATAATCCTATAGAAACTATAAAACCAATCATAACCTATTTTATGTACACACTTTCAAAAAGCCGGATGTGCACACTGACAGCTACTGCGGTTGCTCTTCTGGCCCTTTCGTCGTGCGTCGACCATGACTACGACCTCTCCGAGGACATCGACATGACCATGCAGATTGGTGGCGAACTCCTCACGCTACCTACCAGCAGCACCGATGCCATCACTCTATCCCAGATTCTTGACCTCGACAGCTCCAGTTCCATAAAGACTGTAGAAACCGATGGTGAGTATGGACTTGCCAAGGGCGACTATGTGCTCGTGCAGGACGGCAACTCCGACCCCGCCGACTACCGCGTGCCCGAAGTAAGCCTCGGCCACCTCAACGGCAGCCGCAGCGAGACTCAGCTCCCCGAGTTTGTCAATACAGGGGCCGACCGTATCACCGAGCATGCCACCCCTACAATAAATAATGTAAACCTATCTGACGACGATGTAACCCCCGAGCTCGTATCGCTCACAAATGCGAAGCTCGATGTAACGATGACCTTCAGCGTCGGCTTCCTCTCCGACGATTTTGCAGGCACCGCCTACATCAACGAAGGATTCAAGGCTATATTCGACCCCTCGTGGACTATTGCCGTCGACCCCGCTTCGGCTTCGTTCCTCAAAGCCATTTCGGCTAATGAAGTTGAATTTACACGTGAATGCGCCATAACAGCCAACGCTCCCCTGGTGGCCAAAATCCACCTCGTGAACGTCGACCTCACCAAAGTTCCCGCCGACCAGGGCCTCTATGAGCGCGGCCACTTCCGCCTGCAGAGCGACATCGAATCGGAAGGCGATATTTCAATCGACGCAACGGGCATGGCTATCGGTGCTACCGCAAACCTCAACCTTGAAGTTATAACCGATGTGCAGGACGCTACCCTTATTGAGGTGACAGGTGTCATAGACCCCGACATCAATATCGACCCCACCTCGTTCACTATCAACGACATCCCCGACTTCCTCAGCGACGACGACAACCACCTCGACATCGACAACCCCATGATTTATTTCACGGTGAACAACAACTCGCCACTGAGTCTCGATGTCAACGGAAAGCTCACCTCATACAAGAACGGCAACAAGCTCGCTGCTGTCGGCCTGGGCAAGGCCTTCGGCACCTCGGAGATTGTTGTGCCTCCCACATCGACCACCATTTTCGTAATCTCGCGCAAGGCTGTGAGCGGCAACTTCAAAAACATCGTTGTGCCCGACCTCGGCAGCGTTCTCGAGACTATCCCCGATGAAATTCTCTTCGACAATATCACCTGTGAGGCTCTCCCTGAAGAAGCAACTTTCATCCTCGGCAACACCTACACCTTCAAGGCCGACTACGAGGCTGTGATACCCCTGGCTTTCGGTGCCGACATGCGTCTCCACTACACCCACGAAGACCAGGGTTGGGATGAAGACCTCGACAAGTATAACTTCCGCCGCGTAGACATCACCCTTACCGCAATCAACACTCTGCCTCTTGCCATGACTCCTGAAGTTCAGGCTCTCGGCCGCAACGGTCAGACTCTGAGCAATGTGACAGCCACTATCGAGGGCACCGTGGCCGCAGGCAGCATAGCCAATCCTTCGTCTACCGACCTCAAGATTACCCTTGAGTCGACAGCAGGCAACCTCGGCGAGCTCGACGGCATACGCCTTGTGTTCGACGGCGTATCGGCTCCTGAGTATCTCGGCGAAAACCTCAACGAATCGCAGTCGCTCGTTTTCGACAACATCAAAATTCAGATTATCGGCGGCATTATAGTCGACCTCAACGATTAATCCTAACCGCAAAATATTCCAACAATGAAAACTACCAAGAAAATCATACTCGGCATTGCGGCAGGATGTGCCATGGCAACCGCTAACGCACAGGAGGCTCCGCGCACCGCTTACTTCCTCGACGGCTACACCATGCGCCACGAGCTCAACCCCGCTTTCGCTCCCGAACGCAACTATGTGTCGATGCCCGTGCTCGCAAACCTCGACGTATCTCTCTTCTCCAATGTGGGCCTCAACACCTTCCTTTATCCCACAAAGGCCGGCAGCCCCTATAAGCTCACAACCTTCATGAGCCCCGAGGTCTCGGCTTCAGAATTCTTGGGCAAGCTCCGCGAGAACAACCATATCAACGCCACTTACGACATGGCTCTCCTCTCCACAGGTTTCCGTGCCTTCAAAGGCTTCAACACCATTACCATTGGCGTTCATGCCGATATGGGTCTCGCCCTTCCCAAAGACTTCTTCCGCTTCATGAAACTCGGCCAGACAGGCGAGGATACCCACTACAACTTCAAAGACATCAAGGCCAATGCCTCGGCCCGCGCAGAAATCGCACTCGGCCACAGCCACAAGGTGACCGACAAACTTAACGTCGGTGCCAAAATGAAAGTGCTCGTGGGCATGGCTAACATCACCGGCCATATTACCGATATGGACGTGCGCCTTAGCCACGACGTGTGGAAAATCAAAGCCAACGGTAAGGTTGAAATGGCTGCCGGTTCGGGCCTCTACGTGCCCACCAAAGCCGAGACCGGCGCCGACTACAAGGTGCCCGCCGACGCCGACCTCATCGACTGGGGCGAGATAGACTACGACAGCTTCGGTGTTGCAGGCTACGGTCTCGGCTTCGACTTCGGTGCCACTTACCAGCTCCTGCCCGACCTCCAGCTCTCAGCCGCTATCAACGACTTCGGCTTCATGCGCTGGAAGCATGCCTACAAAGGTTATACGGGCGATACCGAGTGGGAATTCGACGGCTTCCACGACATCGCTTTCGACAGCAACCAGCCCGGCTACGAGGATAACAAGCTCGACGAGCAGCTCGACCGCACCTGGGGTCAGCTTCAGGACGTGATCAACATGCACCGCGAGGGCACACACGGCAAGTACACCAACATGCTCAACACCACTATCCGCATCGGTGCGGAGTATAAGATGCCTTTCTACAAGAAACTCACCGGCGCCTTCCTCTTCTCTACCTATATCGCAGGCTGCCAGTCATGGACCGAAGGCCGTTTCTATGCCAACGTCAAGCCCACAAGCTGGTTCGACGCAACCGTCAACTACGGTGCCTCGACCTACGGCAATTCTTTCGGCTGGATGATCAACTTCCACCCCAAAGGCTTCAACTTCTTCATCGGTTCCGACCACCAGTTCTTCAAGGTAAATCCCCAATATATACCTGTAGGCAAGGCTTGCGCAAGCATTAACCTCGGTATAAACTTTACCTTCGGCGCCAAAAAGTAAATTTCATATTTAACGAAAAAATCGCTAACTTTGCGCAGTTTTTTAAAAAGACACAACTTAACTATGAAATTACTCGAAGGAAAAACCGCCCTCATCACAGGCGCAGCGCGCGGCATCGGCAAGGCTCTTGCCCTCCGCTTCGCCCAGGAAGGCGCCAACATCGCTTTCACCGACCTCGTTATCGACGAGAACGGCAAAGCCACCGAAGAAGAGATAGCAGCCCTCGGCGTGAAAGCCAAAGGTTATGCCTCCAATGCTGCCGACTATGCTCAGACAGAGACCGTCGTAGCTGAGGTTATGAAAGATTTCGGCCGTATCGATATCCTTGTGAACAACGCAGGTATCACTAAAGACGGTCTGATGATGCGCATGACCGAACAGCAGTGGGATGCCGTTATCGCCGTAAACCTCAAGAGCGCTTTCAACTTCATCCACGCCGTTCTCCCTATCATGATGCGCCAGCGTTCGGGCTCGATCATCAACATGGCATCGGTTGTAGGTGTTCATGGCAATGCAGGCCAGTCGAACTACGCTGCCTCCAAGGCCGGTCTTATCGCCCTGGCAAAGAGCATCGCCCAGGAAGTGGGTTCGCGCGGTATCCGTGCCAACGCTATCGCTCCCGGCTTTATCGAGACTGCCATGACCGCACAGCTCCCCGAAGCCGTGCGTGAGGAGTGGACCAAGAAAATTCCTCTCCGCCGCGGCGGTAAGGTTGAGGACATCGCCAACGTGGCAACTTTCCTCGCCTCCGACCTCTCGAGCTACGTCACCGGCCAGGTTATCCAGGTCGACGGCGGCATGAACATGTAATAGTTCCCGCTATATAAATACTCAGGGGGCGCGCCGGATGGCACGCCCCCTGAAATTTTTTATGCAGGCAGTATTATCCGAGTTTGAACACGAGGCGCTGAACGCCGTCCTGCCAGCGGCTGCTGGTGATGCGGAAAGCTCCTATCGCGCCGGTGCGCTGCACGTGGCTGCCTGCGCACAGGCATTGGTCGTAGTCACCTATGTGCACAACTCTCACCGTGTCGGAGGCGCCCTCGGGGAGGCGGCTCATATCAAAGCGCTCCATGGCTTCGGCTTGCGTGATAAATTCTTCTGTCACTTCGACGTCTTCGGCCACTATCTTGTTTATGTAGTCTTCAAGCGATTTAATCTCACTGTCGGTGAGAGCTTGAGGCAGGTGATAGTCGAGCTTCGATTTCTTTCGCTCGATGTGGGCCGAGAAAGCGCGGCCATGCCCGTAGCGGCGCGCCATTTCGCCGTTGAGCAGATGTTCAGCGGTGTGCATGGGCGGATATTCCTGTTTGTTGTGCTCGTTGAGAACGGGTGCTTCCATATAATAAGAATTAGTTTTACAGGCAAAGATAAACTTTTTTTGCCGGAAAACGAAAAGTGGCTGCGTCCCGGATTGGAACACAGCCACCGTTCATTGCGTAGCAGAGGGCTTATTTCTTAGACGCCAGATAAGCCTGGTGATATTCATCGAGCACGGCGCGTATTTGTTTGCCGATAGTCACATAGTCCTCGCGGTTGAGGTTGGCTTCGGAGGTGCGTATCGACCAGTCGGGGCCATCGAAGCCGGAGCCGTTGAGCACCACGATGCCTTTTTCGGCGGCGAGACGCATGGTGACGTCAAGCGGGTTATGAGCCTTGGCAAGCCACTGGGCGAAGTCGTCGCCGTAGAACTTCTTGGCCCACACCATCATGTCTATTTCAGAGTAGTAACCCACACGGAGCGAGTCGGGCACCATTTTGAAGCCGGTGTTTTCCCAGAGCGCCGAGAGGCGGTCGTGAATCATGGCATGCATCTTCTTCTTATATACGTCGTCGGTGTCGAGGAGGCATTTGAGGGCGAACATGCTCATCATTATCTGCTGCGGGGTAGAGAGGCCTGCGGTGTGGTTGAGGGCAACATCGCGGCTGTCGGCTACCATGCGGTCGATGAATTTGAGAGAATCGACATCGAGTGTAAGCGAGCCGTAGCGGCGGGCGAGGTCGGCTTTCTCGTCGGCGGGAAGTGCGGCGATAAGCTTGTCGAAGAGGTTCTCTTTGGCTGCGGCAATCACCCCTAAGCGCCAGCCGGTGGCACCGAAGTACTTCGAGAAGGAGTAGACGCACAGTGTGTTATACGGGAGCACATACATGAGCGAACGGAAGTCGTCGGCGAAGGTGCCGTAAACATCATCGGTAACCACAATTAGGTTGGGGTTGTCTTTCTTCACGATGTCGACGAAGCGGTCGAGGTTATCGTCGGAAAGACGGTACGACGGCGGGTTCGAAGGGTTGATGAGGCACACGAGTTTCACAGCCGGGTCGCGGAGTTTGTCGAGTTCCGAGTCGGGGTAGGTCCAGTCGTGGTAGCCGTCTTCGTCAACGGGGTTGGCGCTCACTGTCACTACATCGAAGCTGAAGCGGTCGAGCTGAGGAATCTCGATATAGGGTGTGAAAAGAGGAGCCATAAGGGCAATCTTGTCGCCTTTCTTCACAAGGTGGTTTTCCTGCAGAGAGTCGAATACGTAGCACATGCCGGCGGTGCCACCCTCCACGGCAAAGAGGTCGTATTCCTTGCCGCAACCGGCATCGCGCTTACCCATTTCCTGAGCGAGATAGGGGCGGATAATATCCTGAGTGTATTGGAGTATGCGGGGAGGGGTGGGGTAGTGGTCACCTGTGATGCCGTCGGCCCACTCCCATACCAGGGCGTCGGCATCGGCACCGAGATTCTCCACCGCGTATTTAAGGCCGCGGGTAAGAAGAGCCTTGCCGTCGCTGTCGGGCTGCTTGGCAAGATAGTCGGTGAATCGGGTTGCGATACCTATGTGAGAGGGGCAACCGGCGATTCCCGGAGTGTCGGTGTGCACGCGCTTGCTTTCCTCAACGGCAAAGCTGCCGAGCATGAAGAAGGCTTCGCGGGCGTCAGAGGCTGTCCAGTTGGGGTTGCCACGACCTGCGTTGAGGTAGGTCGCCGACGACTCGCGGGCGTCTTTCTGAGCCAGGGCTATAAGCTCGTTCTTGATTTCAAACGGGCTCATCTGATTGAGTTTCTCTTCGTAGGAGCGGGAGAGAGGGTTGTTGGTATTATCCATAAATATACTTGATTAGAGGGGTTTTTATGCACATATGAGGGTTATTGCCACGCCCATAAGGATGAGCAGCGTGTTGCCTATGGCGTAGGTTATGGTGTAGCCGAGGGCGGGTATCGAAGAACCTATCGTATCCTGGATGGCGCCGAGCGATGCTGTGGTCACGCGCGAGCCTGCCACACAGCCAAGGTTGATGGCAGCCGGGAATTTGAACACCTTGTCGCCTAAGAAGATACCTATTATAAGGGGTAGGGTGGTGGCTATGATACCGGCTACGAAGAGCATCCAACCGGCTTCCTTGATACCACTTACAAAGGTAGGAGCTGCGGTAATGCCGATAACGGCGATAAACATATTGAGGCCGAGGTTATTCATGAGCCATACCGAGGAGTCGGGGATAGCGCCGAAGGTCGGGTGCTTGGAGCGGAGCCAACCGAGTATGAGGCCTGCGATAAGCGCGCCGCCCGAGGTGCTTAGGCTGATGGGAATACCGCCAAGGTGAATTGTGATTGCGCCGATAAGTGCGCCGATGAATATGCCGAGGCCAACAAAGACCATGTCGGTGCTTTTCGAGGGGCGGTCAGGATAACCGATAGCTGCTGCTGCAGTGTCCACCTCGCGTTTGAGGCCGGCTACCGTTACAAGGTCACCGCGGTTGAGGGCTGTCTTGGCAAGGACGGGAATCTGATGGCCGCCACGTGTTACCGATGCTATGGCAACCCCGTTCATCTCGGGCATTGCACGGAGGTCCGCTATAGTGATGCCGTCGCATTTCTTGCTTGCAACCATCACGGGTATTTTCTCGACTGCGAAGGAGAGGAGTTCTGTGTCAGCCACTTCGGGACCGAGCCACGACTCATCTTCAATCACAAACTCGCGGCGTCCGCTGAGCACAATGGTGTCGGCCTTTGCAATCTGCAGGTCGTCGGCCGGGCTGTCGACAACGTTGCCGTTCTGGCGTATGCGCTCAACAAAGGCACGACGCCCCTGTTTCTCAATCTCCGCCTCAATTTCGGCAATGGTCTTGGGCGTGTTGAAGAAGTCGCCGTCGACCTTATATGCCCTGAATACCACGGGGCGCAGAGCATTGATGTATGCGGGGTCGGTGGTTACAGAGTTGTCGCTCATCTGTTTTTCGAGTTCGGCTGTCTGCTGCTTCACTTTCTTGATGCCGCCGAGCATGGCCGGGCCAATGATACTGAGAATATATGCCGAGCCTATTGTACCGAAAATATATGTCACGGCGTAGCATACGGGCACGAGCTCAGTCCACGCTTTCTTATCGGCTGCCGAGGCTGCCAGAGTGCTGATGGTATCATCGCCAACGCCTATTACGGCCGATATTGTCTGAGCTCCGGCAAACAGACCGGCGGCCTCACCGGCGTTATAACCGAAGAGGAGCGCAACACCGACTGTGACGGCGAAGCACACCACGCACATCACCACTGCAAAGATTACCTGCTTGATGCCTGTGCCTTTCATGGCCTGGAAAAACTGCGGGCCCACACTGTAGCCAATGGCAAAGAGGAAGAGGAGGAAGAACACCGACTTGATAGGGCCGGGGATAGGTATATTCAGCTGACCCACAAGAACGCCCACGAGGAGCACTGAGGTAACGGTGCCGAGAGAAAAAGATTTGTACTTAAATTTTCCGAGCCAGAAACCCAGACCGAGAGTGAGGAAAATCGGTATCGACGGGTTTTCGCGGAAGATGTCAATTAGCCATTCCATAAAAATAAACAGTAAAGCGTGAATAGAAAGTATGAGAGGCGTGCGGCATTGCAGCACAGCTAATAATGTAACACCCGGAGGAGCGCTTGGTTCAGCGGCAACGGTTAATAGCGGCTGCAAAAATTTCGTGTTTAGCCAAAAAATTGCTAAATTTGTAGCATCAAGCCTTAAACAGCCAAAGATGAGCGATAATAACGACGAAATATATAACGATGAGACCGCAGTGCCGGTGGAGCCCTCCGCCGAAAGCGAGCCTCAACCCTCAGAGCGCCCGCGCCCTTACACAAATGCCTCTGATGTGCAGCGCCACAATCTGCGCGGCATGTACCAGACATGGTTCCTTGAGTACGCTTCATATGTGATTCTCGAGCGCGCCGTGCCGCATATCGACGACGGCCTCAAACCTGTGCAGCGACGTATTCTGCACGCCATGAAGACTATCGATGACGAGCGCTTCAACAAGGTTGCCAATATCGTGGGTACGGCCATGCAGTACCACCCGCACGGCGACGCTTCTATTAAAGATGCGCTCGTGCAGCTCGGCCAGAAAGAGCTCCTCGTGGAGACGCAGGGTAACTGGGGCAACGTCCTCACAGGCAGTGCCGCAGCGGCAGCCCGTTATATAGAGGCTCGCCTTTCGCCTTTCGCTTCGGAGGTGCTCTTCAACCCCAAGGTCACTGAGTGGACCATGAGTTACGACGGCCGCAAGCGCGAGCCGGTCACGCTCCCCACAAAATTCCCCGTGCTCCTCGCACAGGGAGCCGAGGGTATCGCAGTAGGTCTTTCGTCGAAAATCCTGCCGCATAACTTCAACGAGATTCTCGATGCCGCCATAGCATGCGTGCGCGGCGATGACTTCGAGCTTTATCCCGACTTCATGACAGGCGGCATGATAGACATCAGCCGCTATAACGACGGCAAGCGCGGTGGTGCCGTGAAGGTGCGCGCGAAAATCGAGAAGATAGACTCGCGCACACTCAATGTCACCGAGCTTCCCTTCGGCAAGACGTCTGCCGGACTCATCGACTCTATCCTAAAGGCTTTCGAACGCGGGCAGATAAAAATCCGCAAGGTGGAGGATAACACCGCCGCCGAGGCTTCGGTGCTCATCCACCTCATCCCCGGCACGTCGAGCGACAAGACCATCGATGCTCTCTACGCCTTCACCGACTGCGAGGTGAATATCTCGCCCAACTGCTGCGTGATACGCGACGACAAACCGTGCTTCCTCGGCGTGAGCGATGTGCTGCGCCACAGCGTCGACACCACCCGCCGCATAATAGCATCTGAAATAGAAGTGGCCCTCGGCGAAGACCGCGAGAAACTCCTCTATGCCACCCTCGAGAAAATATTCATCGAGAACCGCATATACAAGGATGCCGAGTACGAAGAGGCTCCGCACCTCGACGCCGCCGTGGCTCACATCGACAAGCGTCTCGAGCCTTTCAAACCGTCGTTTGTGCGTGAAATTACCCGCGACGATATTCTCCGCCTCCTTGAGATAAAGATGAAGCGTATACTCCGCTTCAACTCCGACGAGGCCAATGCCGCCATTGCAGCCCTGCAGAAACGTATTTCCGACAATATCGACCGCCTCGAGCACCTCGACGACGTGACCGTGGAGTGGTACGAATATCTTAAGAAAAAATACGGAGCCGCATATCCGCGCCGCACACAGATACGAGGCTTCGACAATATACAGGCATCGACCGTGGCCGAGGCCAACGAGAAGCTGTACATCAACCGCGAGGAAGGCTTTATAGGCACCGCCCTCAAAAAAGACGAGTTCGTGTGCAACTGCTCGTCGCTCGACGACATCATCATATTCTACCGCGACGGCCGCTACAAGATTGTACGCGTGCAGGAGAAACTCTCTGTGGGCAAGGATGTGCTGTTTGTGAATGTGTACAAGCGCAACGACACGCGCACAATATACAACGTAATCTACCAGAACGGGCGCGGCGGCGTTTACTACATGAAACGCTTTGCCGCCACCGGCATGACCCGCGACAAGGAGTACACCCTCACCTCCAATCTCCTGCCCAAATCGCGCATAACATGGTTCTCGTCAAACCCCAACGGCGAGGCCGAGATTGTCAAGGTTACGCTCAAACCCAAGCTCAGACTTAAAAATCTGAGTTTCGATGTCGATTTCTCGAAACTCGCCATAAAAGGCCGCGCAGCCCAGGGTAATCTCGTGACAAAGAACGATGTGGCGAGATTCTCTCTCAAGGAGCGGGGACAGTCGACTCTCGGCGGACGCAAGGTGTGGTTCGACTACGATGTGATGCGCCTGAACTATGACGGCAGAGGCGAGTATCTCGGCGAGTTCGCGGGCTCTGACCGCGTGCTTGTTGTGCTTGACTCCGGCGAGTTCTACACCACAGGGTTCGAGGTTACCAACCACTACGACGACAAGGTGCTGAAGCTCGAGAAGTTCCGCCCCAAGACGGTGTGGACTGCCGTGCTCGACGATGCTGACCAGGGTTATCCTTACATCAAGCGTTTCACTTTCGAGGACTCGGCCAAACGTCAGCGCTTCGTCGGCGACGACGCACGCTCGCGCCTCCGTCTGCTTTCCGACCACGAGGCCCCGATGGTAGAACTGCGTTTTGCCGACGAAAACCGTCCGGCTCTCGTTATCGATGCCGAGGAGTATATAGGTGTGAAGTCGTTCAAGGCCCGCGGAAAGCGCCTCACCACTTACCCCCTTGCCGAGATTGTTGAACTTGAACCCAAGCGCCCCGACGCCGAAGAGATTGAGGCCGAGGAAGAAAGCACCGTGAGCGAGATTGCCGAGGATGCCGATGAAACTGCAGATACCGACGCCGGCGCTCCCGTCTCGCAGGGTAGCCTTTTCGATTCAGAAGATAATGAAGAAAACGCCGCTGAATAGATTTGTGGCGCTCGTGGCCGCTGCGGGCATGGCTCTGTCGGCCTTTGCCGCCGACTCCGGTGCAGAAGAGGCTCCTCTTCGCCCGGTGTTGTCGGCCTATACATTGGAGGCCGGAGGAGCATCGTGTACGGAGACTTATCTTAGCCCCCTGCACTACAGTGGCGTGGCATTCGCCCTCACTTATGAGCGCATGCAATCAATGCGTTTCAATCCTGAAAAATGGGTTATGCGTCTCGATGGCCGTCTCTCTTTCGACCGCACCACCAACCCTGCGGGCAACGCAAGCATGTGGGGGCTCGACCTCGACCTCGGGTGGGCTATGACATACCGTCTGCGTCTGCCGCATAGCCTCACCTTGCTCGCCGGAGGTGCCACGGGTATCAAAGGCGGTGCGTCGTACAGCGCGCGCAACAGCAACAACCCCGTCGCTGCCAAGGCGGCGTGGACTATCGATGCCACTGCCTCATTGATATACAATACCCGCATAGGCCGTGTGCCGCTGTGCCTGCGCTATCAGGCCGAGCTGCCTCTCACGGGCATTTTCTTCTGCCCTGAGTATGGCGAGCTTTATTATGAGATATACCTCGGCAACCGCCGCGGCCTTGTGCACGGGGCGTGGCCGGGTAACTACTTCAGGCTCGACAATCTGCTTACTGCCGACTTCCGCTTCGGCGGAACGATACTCCGCGTAGGCTACCGCTGCGATGTATTCTCATCGAAGACCAATAACATTGTTACACGCGATATAACGCACACTGCTGTGCTCGGCCTCGTGTCGGAATGGATTTCGCTTGGCAGCCGCAGCCGCACGGCTCTCGCCGACGCAAAAATAATCAGTGCCCTCTATTGATGAAAATGAACCGGCTGCTGGCGGGAGCGGCAATAACAATTCCCGCATTACTCGGCCTCGGAAGCTGCCACAGTGTTGAGTCGTGGAACGACGACATCTACGGCAACTTCGATGCCTTGTGGACTATAATCGACGAGCACTACTGCTTCTTTGCCGATAAGGATGTGGACTGGGCGGAAGTGGGTGCACGCTACCGTGCCGAACTCAACCCCGAGTGGGAGGCGCGCGAGTTTTTCGACCATTGCGCCGCCATGCTTGCCGAGCTCCGCGACGGACACACCAACCTCATATCGTGGTTCGATGTAAGCTATTACAACAAATGGTGGAGCGACTACCCCCAGAATTTCGATCAGCGGCTCGTTGAGCAATATTATCTGAATTTCGACTATAGCTCGGGGAGCGGTTTCATATACAAGTACCTCGAAGACCGCAAGGTTGGGTATGTGCGCTACGCTTCTTTTACCTCCGGTATCAGCGACAGTTTCATTGATATGATGATGCTGACGATGAAAGACGCCGACGGCATGATTTTCGATGTGCGCGACAACGGCGGCGGCGACATCAGCAATGTCGAGAAAATCGTGAGCCATTTTATAGAAGAGCGTACCCTCGCAGGGTATATAACCCACAAGACGGGGCCCGGGCACGATGAGTTCTCGGAGCCTTACCCGTTCTATTTCGAACCCGCCACAGAGCATGTGCGTTGGTTCAAGCCGGTTATAATACTCACCAACCGCAGCACTTTCAGCGCCGCCAATAATTTTGTGGGAGCCATGAAGGCGTTACCGCAGGTTGCCATTGTAGGCGCCACAACAGGCGGCGGCTCAGGCATGCCCTTCTCATCGGAGCTGCCTTGCGGCTGGGGCGTGCGGTTCTCTGCCTCGCCTGTATACGATGCCGATATGGTGCTTACGGAAGCGGGCATAGAGCCCACTCCCGGTGGTGCCGTTGACCTTGACCCCGAAGCCGCTCTCAAAGGTGTGGATACCATGCTCGAGTTTGCCATAGAAGTGCTGAACAAGTACGCCGAGGAAAACGCCGGAAATAAAGGCGATGCTCCCTCGCGCTTCATATTACCAACAGAAAGCAATGGCCGATAAATTTAAGAATCCGGCGCGTTACCGCCTCGATTTCATAAAAGAAAATACTTTCAACCGCGTGTGGAGCCTGCGCATGACAAGGCTCCGCGTGATTCTCGTATCGCTCGCCGTGGTGGCCGGTGGTGCCGCTCTCATATGGGTGTTTTTCGCTTATACGCCCATGCGCCAGCTGCTGCCCGAAACACTCAGCGGCGACCTCCGCAACCAATATCTCGAAGTGGCCCTGAAGCTCGACTCGCTTGAGCAGGCCGCGCGTATCAATGAGGCATATATAGCCAACGTGGCCGCCATACTCAACGATGAGATTCCCGCCGATTCGGCAATGGCAGCAGCTGCTGCACAGGTTGCGCTCTCCGACTCGCTCCTTGCCGCCTCTGAGCTTGAGAAGGAATATGTGCGCCGCTACCAGGAAGAGGAGCGTTTCAATCTTTCGGTGCTGTCGCCTATAGCTGCCGAGGGCATGATTTTCAATTCGCCGGTTCCTGCAGGAACTGAGATTGCAGACAAGGGCAACCCGGCGACCGGCGTGAGCTTCGCGAACTCGGCTCAACTCCCTCTCGCTGCCGTGTACCGCGGCACGGTGCTCGGAGTTTTCACCGCTGCCGACGGCACATCCACTATCGTGGTGCAGCACCCCAACGACTTTGTAAGCGTATATTCAGGGCTCGCCGATGTCTACACAGCGCAGGGCCGCAAGGTTGCGGCTGGCCAGCGCCTTGCCACATCAGCCCGCGGCGCCGGGACTGTATATGAACTGTGGCACAACGGCACCGCCCTTGACCCGCGCGAATATATATCATTCTGAAAATGATAAAGAAGTTTTTTCTGCAATGGTGGCCTACGGGCTTGGTTATATGTGCGATACTTTATGCCACCCTCAACAGCGACCCTGTGGGAGCCGATGAGCTGCCGCCTATTCCTTATCTCGATAAACTAATACACGCCATAATGTTTGGCGGCCTCTTCTCAGCGCTTTGCTTCGACAGCTACCGCAGCGGCTCGCCGCTCACTCTGAGGCGAAAACTGTGTTTTGCCCTTGCCGCCTTCATAGCCGGTGGCCTCGATGAGCTTTGGCAAGACGCCCTCGATAACGGCCGCGCCGCCGAACTGCTTGATTTCGCAGCCGACGGCGCAGGTATTCTTATTGCTTTCTTTACCGCTCCACCGGCAATACGCAAGGTGGTGAAGCGGCATTAAAACTTAGTCGGGAACACCGACACGGCGGAAGGTGTAATCGCGGTCAGAGATCTCGCACGACATTATATCGTTGTGGTGTATCTTTATATCCTCGATAGTGGTGTAGCGATTGAAGAGCTCGCGTGCCGAGGGGGTGAGAATCGTTCTCCAGCGTTCGGCGGTAGCTGCGGCGAGAGAGTCGACAACGGGCTGCTGTTGCCCAGTGAGGATGTTCTGGGCGAAAGTGACTCCCGCAGGGTCGACATTGAGGGTAAATGAGCCCGGGTCGTAGGTAATGGCAATATCCTCGCGGTCGTCGTCGGTAAACACATAGCGGCCGCTTGCCGAAGCTGTGGCAGTGACGCTTGTCTCATAGGGCGCATCGGGGGTATCAGTGGCGAAGGAAGCGATTCCCTGTTCTATTTCTATTACTGTGGATATATTCACACGGCCTCCGGTGCGGTCCGATTCGCCGAAAGATATGGTTACGGTTGCATTGGCATCGGAAGCACCGCTGAGGTGCGCTATGCGCTCAGGGTTACCCATCCACTGCCCGTCGAAACTCTGACGCGAGCAGCTCGACATACCTGCTACAAGAGCTATGCCTAAGGCGGCTATTACTGTAATTCTTTTAGTCATAGGGTAATATGTTTTAATTATGATATATTAACAATAGGCATGCCCAATTGTTCAGTGGGGTGCATTAATTTTGTGATATGGACTTGGAAAGTATCAGAGATTATTGCCTTTCGCTCCCATATGCGACTGAAGATATGGCTTTCGGCCCCGATTATGTAAACTTTAGGGTCTGTGGCCGCATATTTGCCTGTCTTGGTTTCGAGCGCCCCGATTATCTATCGGTGAAGTGCGACCCTGAGCGCGCTTTGGAGCTGCGCGAGGAGTATGCCGACATCGAACCGGCATGGCATTGGAACAAGAAATACTGGAACCAGCTGCGTCTCACCGGCTCGCTGCGCGAGGAGCTCATTAAAGAACTTATACGCCACAGCTACAGCGAGGCAGCGGCAAAACTCACACGTAAGGTAAAGGCAGAATATCCCGATATCGCCACCGTATCATAGCTTCTTGGCGGGTCGCTCGAGTATTGCCGAGGCGATAGTGTCGGCAACGTGTATGAGCGGCTGCAGAGGGCTCTGCTTACCGGCCTGGCGGTAGAATTTCTCGTCGTCGCGCGAAAGGTTCCACGGGCCCATGTGCCAGCGTATGGCATATATTTCCTCATCCGAAAGGTCGAGGCCGCTTTGTAGCAGGAGAATAACCGATTTCTCGCCATGTCCCACGGGGAAAATCTCGTCGTGGATTTCGTATTGCTCCACCTCTTCAAACATGCCGATCTCGTTGCGCTTCTTTTTCTTTGTAAGGCGGTAATAATTGGCCTTGCACACGTCGTGGAGCAGCGCGGCAATGGCAATTGAGTCGGGGTTGAGTTCGCTTTCAAGGTCGGGGCGCATTGCAATGGCATCTTCTCGGGCAGCCATGGCGGCGTCGTAAACGTTGAGCGAGTGTTCAAGCAAGCCGCCGGGATAGGCGTGGTGGCCCTGCGACGATGCCGGAGCCTTGAAGAAGCCCCAGCTTTCGAGGTCTTCGATAACGTATTCAATATTTTCGCGGCCGGTTTTGCGAAGCAGTTCGCAGAACCGTTCTTTTTTCTCTTGTATCTGATTGTTTTCCATAATTCGTTATAAAACAGGACTGAGCAGACGCAGCACCGACTCGGCAATCTTGCGTGCGCCGGGGCGGCGGCGCCACTCTGCCGGCGTAATGCGGCTCGATAGTCCTATATCTTCTTTGAACTGAGCCACGGCATCGGCGCAGAGCTCCTTGCTGTAGACAAAGAGGTTAGCCTCGAAGTTGCACTCGAAACTGCGGAAGTCGAAGTTGGTTGAACCGATAGTCACAAGCTCATCGTCTATTATCATGGTCTTGGAGTGGAGCATGCCGCCATCGTATAGGTAAATCTTGATTCCGGCTTTGAGGCATTGCTCGATATATGACGCCGATGCGAGGGTGAGCATCGCCGAATCGCTTTTGCGGGGCATCATAATACGCACGTCGACATGCGCAAGGGCTGCCGACTGCAGCGCTTTGAGCAGCGCTTCGGTGGGCAGGAAGTAAGGCGTCTGGATAAAGACGCGGCGCTTGGCATTGGCAATAGCCTTGTGGTAGGCCAGGGCGATGTTTGCCCACTGCGAGGTGGGGCCTGAGGTGAGCAGCTGCGCCCCCACACCACATGTGCCCTTGGGTGAGAAATTACCGGCGTCGTTGCCATGGGAATCTTCGATAAGGCCTCGGCCCATAAAGTTCCAGTCGACGGTGAAGGAGTAGAGCAGGGCTGCCACCACGGGGCCGGTGACGCGCACATGCGTGTCGCGCCAGCGCTCGAATTTCTTACCGCCGTCGAGGTAGCGGTCGGCAACGTTCATGCCGCCGATGTAACCTACCGTGTTATCTATAACACATATCTTGCGGTGATTGCGCCAGTTGACTCTTGTGGCGAGCGACGGGAAGGTTACCTTGAAGAAAGGGAAGGCCTCGACTCCGTTGGCACGCAGTTCCTTGAAGAAGCGCGAGCGTACATTAAATGAGCCTACATGGTCGTAGATAAGGCGCACCTTGACTCCGGCGCGGGCCCGCTCGTAGAGTATCTCAGCCACCTCTCGCCCGAGTTTGTCATCTTCAAAAATATAGTATTGGATGTTGATCGAGTGGCGGGCTGCGCGGAGGTCTTCTTTAAAATCGTCAAACTTGGTCTTGCCGTCGCAATACACCTTTACGGTGTTGTCGACGTAATACTGTGCACCGGTGAGAGAGCGACCGAGCTTAATCTGCTGCACCGACGAGGTATCGAGCCCGCACGAGCCGGGGTCGACGTGCGTGTGTGTCTCGCGGCGCCTAAGTTTGCGGCGGTTGCGCCGCGAAATCATGCGGGTGTTCTTGATGCTCCTGCCGAAGAAAAGGTAAAGTATAATGCCTACAACAGGAAGCAAAAGAAGAACCGTTACCCACGCGAGCGATTTCACGGGGTTACGGTTCTCTGATAGTATCACGAGAATAATCACCAGGGTCGACGCCAATGCTATGACTGCAAAGGCGGTGTAAATCCAATCGGATGCGAGAAGCCTGGCAATTGTCTCGTACAAGGGGAGTTATATGTTGTTATCGCGTTTCAATCAATCTTCAAAAGTCATTTCGTCGAAACCCTGGCTGTCGAATTCATCGTCGTTGTAGCTGTCGGAGCCATAGAAGTCCTCGTCGAGGTCAGAACTTGCGGCGGCAGCAGCATGCTTGGCTTCGATTTTGGCATCGAATTCCTCGAGGTCGACGGTTTCGGGCGGAGGGGTGCCGAGCGAGAGCGAGCAGAAGGGGTCTTTGAGATTGCGCCCGGTGACGAGGCTGGTCATCTCTATGAAGAACATGCGCTCGGTGAGGTAGTCGAACACATAGAGCAGCTTCTGACCCTCGTCTTCAATGAAGTCGGCAAGCACGGAGTCGTCCATGAGGTAGACGTCGCGGTCGTCGTCAACGCCCATGTCTTCAAAGGTGATCTCTTTTTCCTTCTCCCAGTTACGGTCGCAGAGGAAGAACGAGCTCATCTGAGTGGCGTCGTAGCCTACCGATGTGCAAATCGCTTTCTTGAGGTCGAGGAAAGTGGCGGTAGCGTCAATCTGAATCTCGCGCTTGAAGTTTTCCACTTCGTCGGATACAATACGGAAGTTGAATATCATAATTGTTTTGCAGTAGTTTCTTTGTGCTGTGAGGTGTTCTTGGGTTTGTGTCGCGAAGTTAATAAGAAAGGAGGTATCTATGCAAGAATTTCGGCGAAAAAATTTTAAGGCTCGCTAAAATTATTTTCCTCGGGAGCATCGGCAACGAGGAGAGGAGCTGGATGTTCGAGCTCCGACAGAACTGCCTCGCCGAGCAACGAGCCCCACAGTCGGTATCCGCCAACGGTGCAGTGTATGCCGTCGCGCCCGATTATGGCTTTGCTCTTCAGCTGTTTGGCGGCTCCGGCACCTCCGGCGAGAGTGAAGCGGTCGTATAAGGCTATGCCGTTGGCCCTGGCATAATCGCTTATTGCCGCTGCAATGTCGGCGATTTTGGTATTGGTTACCATGGTAGATGTACGGCGGCGTTTCTTGCCGCTCCGGCGGTACACTTTTTTATAGCATTCGGTAGGACTTACAAGAAGTATTTTCGCCGAGGGTGCGCCGCGCCGAACGGCAGATATGAGCCCGTCGATACTCTCCGTCATGCTTTCGCGGCTTATGCGGCTGAATGCCTCGTTGGTACCGAGGGCTATGATTACGAGGTCGGGCGCGAGAGCTCCAATGCCGTGTTCAAAGTTGGCGGAGAGCTTGCAGTATGAAAAATATGTGGCGCCGTTGTTCCCGATAGAGTGTACAACGGTGCCCACGGTGTCGCTGAGCAACTCCACACCACCAATCACCGGGGGAGTAATGGTGCTGAATCCGGCCGAGACTCTGTTCACGTTCTCGGAAAGCATAATCCAGCCTTCGCCGTCAGTGACGGGGTCAGACGCCACTCCGCCGAAAGAAATCAGCTCGGGCATGGCGCCGCAATGAAAAAAACGGAGGCGTGAAAAAGGGGTATCACAGCTTATATCTACAGTGTATTCGTTGCTTTTAGGCGAGAGTCCGATGCCGGAGAAGGGCATTTCTACCGTCCATGGCGTTTTGAGGAGTTTGGATGATTCGTAGGGGGAATCGAGACGGATGTCGTAGTCGATAGGCTCGTTGGTCTTTGCAAGCTTGAAAGGTATAACCAGTCCACGTCCTGCAGGGTGTGATGCGTTCTGAATTATTTGCCTGAAGGTGCTCACGTTGAAGTCGGCCTGCACGTGAGAGTCGCCGAGATATACTATGGAGAAAAGACTGTCGCAGCGGGCTGCGGCAGCAAATTTGGCGGCAAGAGCGCTCCAGTCGTCGCCGTTGAGCGATATTGTGTTGAGGGCCGGGTCGATAAAAGGGTACTGAGAGAGGTCGACTCCGCTCGTTATAGTATCAGCGCTTATCTCGGGATTAAGACGAAGCTCTACCTGCTCATCGGCATAAATCACTACAGATGAGGCAAAACCGAGCAGAAGGGCAATAAGTGTGGGCTTGGCTTTCATTTCAAGGCCTCCGAGATTGCGTTATACAATAATGTGGCCAACTCTCGCCCTCCGGCGTGGTTGAGGTGGATATAGTCGGCGTTCATGAGTTTGCGCTTACGCCAATCGGCGCAAGCTCCCGCGCCTCCCATGGCGGCGCGGCTATCCCAGAACATTGCTCCGCATTCGCGTGCCAAACGGCGCTGAGCATTTACCATTGCTGCGCAAGTGGGAAGCGATGTAATGTTTGTGCCGTCTTTTGAGCCTCGGTCGCTGATGCCCATTATAAGGATGTCGGCTTTGGGGTAGGCTTGCTTTATGCGATTGATAACTTTCTCCATGCCGATTCGGTAGGGAGTGTAGTCGGTCTGCTCGGCACTGAGGGCGTTTATGCCGTATTCAACCACGATTAGACTATAGTCGGCACTTTCGCGCAGGGCTGTGCAAAGCGCGGTATTGAGGCGCCGATGCGCTATGCCGGAGTTTCCGCGTATGGGCATGCAGTCGACCTGCACACCTGCAGCAGGGTCCAGACGGACACCGAGAGCTTTGAGCCCCGGCACGGCAGAGGTTATTTTCACCGTAGAGGTTCTTCCGGCAAGGCTCACAGTGCGCGGCTCGGCGGAAGCTTCTACAGCAAAAGTCTGTTCGCCGGCGTCGGTGCGGAGCGTCACTGTTCCTGCGGCGGGTGCTATGAACGTGAGGGAGGTGTTATCCCACGCGCCAGTATGTGCCGAAAAATCAGTACCATGCAAAGTGGTGGTAGCCGTGGAGCTTGCTGTGCAGTAATCACCTGAGAGTGTACGGAGGCTGTCGCCGGCAGCCATTGTTCGTATGTCGTGTATTTCCCAACCGTTGTCGCTTTGCCGCACCGATTTGCGGAACCCCGGCAAGTCAGAGTGCAGACTCAGGTGCCCTACGCCGCAGCCGCCAAAGCGCTCCTGCAGCATGTCGCGCAAATCCTGGCAGAAAATATCGCCTTCGATAAAAGAGTCGCCGATTACGGCTACCCTGGTGAGGGAGCCTGCGGAAACCGAGGCTTTGAAATTCTGCAGCATATCGACGCCTGTATAATTTTCAAGACAAACAATGCCATTGGAAACGGGTGCTTCTGCAAGGGGCTCGGGCACTGCTGCGGGGGCTGCCGCAACTTCAGCTTTTTCTTCTGCCGGATAGAGGGTTTTTGCAGTGTCGCAAGCCTCGGCAGCGACAGCAGCTTCTGCCTCGGCTATAAGCTCGGCGAGCTCGGGGTCGATGGCGGCCGGTGTCGGCTCTTCGATTGTGCGGTATTCCTGTGGGAAAAGGTCTTCAAAAAGATTGAAGTCCTTGATAAGGTTGCCGCTGATACGCGACAGAGGCAATGCCGACAGTATCAGAAGAATACCGAAGGTGAGCCCGAAAACAATAAGAATGTGGCGGAAAGAGGAATCGTTCATGTTGATTCAGAGAGAAAGAGGTGGATGTCAGAACGAATTGAGCAGTTGCACAAGAGGAGCAGCCTTGGCTTCGGTCTCGTTCCACTCGTCAATAGCGTCGGAGTCGGCAGTGATGCCACTCCCTGTGTACACCGACCAAGATTGCTCGTCGAAGTGCACGCAGCGCAGAATGACATAGGCAAGTTCTCCCCCCGCAGCAGGCACGGT
This sequence comes from uncultured Porphyromonadaceae bacterium, assembly GCA_947573485.1. Classification (GTDB taxonomy): domain Bacteria; phylum Bacteroidota; class Bacteroidia; order Bacteroidales; family Muribaculaceae; genus CAG-873. Next base: position 68,426 of record CANPGB010000006.1, read on the forward strand.
TATAAGGCCGCCATAGCAGTTACGGGGGTGGCTTTCGTGCACAGCTATATCGGCCATGGCGTCTTCGCGCGGAAAGCCTCCAACTGCGGGCGTTGGGTGAAGGGCGGAGATAATATCGTTGACGGGCAGCGGCTTAGCCGAGCTTATGTGTATAGGGGTGCAGAGGTGACGCACGGTGGCGTAAACGAGATCGCGGGGTTCATCGGCGAGCACTTCTAAATTAGTATCTATTGCCTTGATGCGGTCGGTAATATCGCTTACCACAAACTTGTGCTCGGCGAGATTTTTGAGGCTCCACTGTTCACTTGCTTCAACAGGCATAGTGCCTGCAAGCGCCCTGGTATCAGCGGTGTTAGCGCTGTTGACTTCGAGTAACAGTTCGGGCGACGCTCCCATCCAATAACCGGTTGAGGGGTGGTAGAAAAGAAAGCGGAAGGTCGACGGGAAAAGAGAGAAATACCGTTGAGCCATGGCCAAAGGGTCGAAGCTCTTGAAGCAACCACATATATTACGGCAAATCACGGTTTTACCTTGGCGCGCCTTAAGTTTTTGTATAAGCCGTGTAAGACTCTCTATGTATACATGCCGAGGCGTGGAGGCGGGGCAGACGGTCATGCTTTCGCCGGAAAGGGAAGTCCCGGGCCACGGTCTGACAAGCACATCGCCGAAAACAAGCTCCGAGCCGCACTCTCTGCTGAAAGTAGCATGCACGGGCACATCGCTGCCGGGCAGACAATAGAGTATGAATGGCTCTTGCTTCATCGCTTAAAGCGCAGGTTATAGCGTGCCAATGAGATCGAAGCCTTCGCTGTCGGTAATTCTTACGTCGTAGATTGAACCAACGGCAAGAGGCTTGTCGGTGCTGACGAACACATTGCAGTCGACTTCGGGCGAATCGAACTCGGTGCGCCCGATATAGCGCTCACCGTCAAACTCGTCGATTATAACCCTTTGGGTGCTGCCTATCTTTTCGGCTGCGGTATCGAAGGCAATATCCTGCTGTAGCTGCATCAGGGCGTCGAGGCGCTGCTGCTTGACTTCCTGCGGAATATCATCGGCAAAATGCTTGGCGGCGAAGGTATCGTCTTCTTCGCAGTAGGCAAAAGCTCCGAGGCGCTCAAAGCGCTGTTCCCTGACAAAATCCATAAGTCTGTCGAAAGCCTCGGGGGTCTCGCCGGGGAAGCCTACCATCATAGTGGTGCGGATGTGTATGCCGGGGACTTCGGCGCGGATGCGCGCAAGCAGTTTGCGTGTGGCTTCAGCGTCGATATGGCGGCGCATGTAGCTGAGCACGCCGTCGTCGATGTGCTGCAAGGCAATATCAAGATACTTGCATATATTGCTGTGGCGCGCCATTACGGGCAGGATGTCGTAAGGGAAATCCGAAGGATAGGCATAATGGAGGCGTATCATCTCCACGCCCTCGACAGCGGCAATGCGTTCGAGCAGTTCGGCAAGACGAGAGCGGCCTCCTTCGAGGTCGGTGCCATACGACGATAAATCTTGAGCGATGACGTTGAACTCGCAAGTGCCTTTCTTGACGAGCGTGCGCACTTCCTCGATAATCTCATCGACCGGGCGCGAGTGGTGGCGCCCCGTAATGAGAGGTATGGCGCAGAAAGCGCAGAAGCGGTTGCACCCTTCCGAAATCTTCAGGTAGGTATAGTGTGGCAGGGTCGAGAGTGTGCGTTGCCATGGTGCTGACGAGCTGTCGCGCCCGGCTATGGCTCCCACAACGCCCTCCCAGTCGAATTTACCGTATAAGCCATCGAGCTCGGGCAATTCCTCGGTAAGGTCGGCCCGATAGCGCTCTGTGAGGCAGCCCATGGCATAGACAGCCTTCAATGCGCCCTCTTCTTTGAGCTTAATGGCGCCGAGCAAGGTGTTTATCGACTCTTCTTTGGCATCGCCAATAAAGCCGCAGGTATTCACAATGAGGGCGGAGCCGTCGGTAGGGAGCTCTTCAACAAAGCGGCAGCTGCACCCGGCATCGGCAAAGCGCCGCGCCAGCCGCTCGCTGTCAACAAGATTCTTCGAGCACCCCAGACTCAGGATACTTATTTTCTTTGCCATTATTCCTTGCGACCGAAAAGCGACTGCACAAACTCGCGCTTGTTGAAGAGCTGGAGGTCGTCGATGCCTTCGCCGATACCAATATATTTGACGGGAATCTTGAACTGGTCGCTGATGCCTATGACCACGCCGCCGCGTGCGGTGCCGTCGAGCTTGGTCACTGCAAGGTCGGTAACCTGGGTGGCAGCCGAGAACTGGCGGGCCTGCTCGAAAGCGTTCTGGCCGGTGGAGCCGTCGAGCACGAGGAGAACTTCGTGAGGTGCGCCGGGCACCACTTTCTCCATTACGCGCTTGATCTTCGAGAGCTCGTCCATAAGGCCTTTCTTGTTATGAAGACGGCCTGCGGTGTCAATAATCACCACATCCACATTATTGGCTACAGCCGACGAGAGGGTGTCGAAGGCCACGGCGGCGGCATCGGATCCGAGCTGCTGCTTTACCACAGGCACCTCGGCACGGCGTGCCCACTCGTCGAGCTGCTCTACAGCGGCGGCACGGAAGGTGTCGGCGGCGCCAAGCAGGACTTTGTTGCCGGCGTTGCGGTAGTGGTGGGCGAGTTTGCCAATGGTTGTGGTCTTGCCCACACCGTTGACGCCAACCACCATAATCACATAAGGTTTCTTACCTGCCGGAGGTGTGAACGATACGTTGTCGTCGCCGTTGTCGCTCTCGGCAAGGAGGTCGCTTATTTCCTGGCAGAGGAGTTCATTGAGCTCGTCCATGTCAACGTACTTGTCGCGGGCAACACGGCTCTGTATACGCTCGATTATCTTGAGGGTGGTCTCGGCGCCCACGTCACTTGTTATGAATACCTCCTCGAGTTCGTCGAGGAAATCGTCGTCGATCGTGCGACGACCGGTGAATACGCGGCGCAGTTTACCGAGAACGCCTTCTTTGGTCTTTTCAAGACCGCGGTCGAGGTTCTGCTTTCTGCCTTTGGTGAAATAGTCGAAAAATCCCATTTTATATTTATTGATGGCTTGTTTCTGAGTGCAAAATTACTAAAAAAAACGGGTGTCAAACTATTTTCCCGCCAAATATTTGATGAGTGCGAAGCCTCCGAGAAGCTGCACTGCCATACCCGGCAGACCCATGCGCATGTCCTGACATGCAATGAAGAAGTCGCCGCAAAGAAGCCACTCAACAGCAGTACCAAGCACTTGGTAGAAGGCAATGACAGCAGCTACGCTCAGGAGCGTGGCCTTTTGCACGCGTGCCGAGGCATAGGAGGCGGCCACTGCAAGCAGAAGCGATTTGCACAAAATCGGCAGAAGCACCCCAGCCGACGGCATGCCGAAGAGCAAGCAGTTGATAACCGGCGAACCTATCGCTGTCAGAAGCCCCACACGCCAGCCGCAGAGCCATGCACCTGTGAGGGTGAAGAAGTAGATAGGCAACCATGTAGGCCCACCACCGGGAATCATGTGGCAGAGTTGTGGGAGGAGTATGTTGCCAACCACGAAAATCAGGGCTGCAAGGTAGGTCTGAGGCCGCACGAAAGTGAGTGTGGCGGCCTGAACGTTATATTTAAATTCCATTGATTACTGTTTTTTGAATTATTATGCGAAGTTACTTCAATTTTTTTTCTTACGCAAATGTTGCATATGTGGAAAAATGACTATATTTGCAGCCGAACACTAAGCAGTACTTATAGAAATGAAAACAAAAACATGTCTATCCGCAATCATAATGGCCGTTTTGGCGTCATTTGGCGCAAGCGGTCAAAAAATATATAAGACCGACAGCCGCATAAAAGCCGATGTAAAGGTTTTCGTGGCCGCCCGCGAGTCGGGGGCCGACCTTGTGGTGTATGTCACCGACCGCTCGCACACCGCCCAAGGCAATAAGGGTATATGGTTTTACACCACAAGCGAGTATGCCGCGGATAAAAAGATTTATATCGTGGACGATGAGTCGCAGGCCGAGGTTAAAATTTTCTATACCGACAAGGATTATCTCGCCGGCTGGCGCAACAAGGCTAAGCGGAGCTACTTCGATTGATTCAGATGCTGTCTTCCTTAATAATAAGGAGGGCATCGCCGGGGTGAAGTCGGCTCGAACCGTTGGGCACCATGTACTTGCCGTTGCGGCGTATCATAATCACCAGAGAGCCGGCGGGGAGGTGGAGGTCGCGCAGGCGGTCGCAATTGTGCAGGTGTGCTTCTGTGAGGGTCTTGATGTTAAGTGAGGTAGGCAACTCGTCGGCGAGCTCTACTCCGAAGTCGTCGCTCTCATCTTCTTTGTCGGTCAAATGAAGCATGCGGGCAAAGGGTATTACGGTTGTGCCCTGGAGCAAGAGTGAGAGCAGGGTTACAAAAAATACTATATTGAAAATCTGCGACGCGCCCTCGATATGAGCCACCACAGGGTAGGTGGCGAAAATAATGGGAACAGCTCCGCGCAGGCCTACCCACGAAACGAAGAGACGCGAACGCATGCTTATCTTGCGGAACGGCAGAAGCGAGAGGAACACACTCAAGGGGCGACCGAAAAGGATCATGAACGCGCCAATGAGAAGCGACACGGGTGCCACCGTAAGCATGTCGGAGGGGTTGACAAGAAGGCCAAGCATGAGAAAGACAACAATCTGCGCCAACCACGTGAGCCCGTCGACAAATTTTATTATACCGCGGCGGCTCGGGACACTTGAGTTTCCGAGCATGATGCCAAGAAGATAGACCGCGAGATAACCGTTGCCGCCGAGGTCGGTTGCCGCCGCAAAGGTAAAGAACACAGAGCCGAGCACCAGTATGGCGAGCATGGAGGTGGCCTGCGAGGGGTCTTCGCTCTTGCCTCCCCCGAGACGCAGGTACATGCCCAGAAGCCATTGCGTTATCTTTCCCATTACAAATCCGGCGGCGATGCCTATGCCGAATTGCGCGATGAGCGCGGTGCAGAGGCTCCAGCCCGAAAACTCGCCCGCGCCGACAATGCTCTCTATCAGGATTATGGTGAGCATATAGGCCATAGGGTCGTTGGAGCCGCTCTCGAGCTCGAGCATGGGCCTCAGATTATTCTTCAAGCCCACTTTCTGACTGCCGAGAATACCGAAAACCGAGGCTGAATCGGTCGACGACATCGTTGCGGCAAGCAGTAGTGAGGGCAGGAAAGCAAAGTGGATGTTGGTCCAGCTCATGCCCGAAAGCCACCATATAAAAAGACCTGTAAGCAGCGCTGTGATAAGGACACCCGCGGTGGAGAGAATCACGCCGGGGAGAATAACAGGTTTAATTGCGGATATTTTAGTGGAGACACCGCCCGAGAAGAGGATGATACACAGCGCTATCATGCCTATGAACTGTGCCACGGCCATGTCGCCGAACTGTATGCCGAGGCCGTCGGAGCCGAAGCCCATGCCTACAAGGAGGAAAATAAGGAGCAGGGGCAAGCCGGTGCGGTAACCCGATTTGCCAAAGAGCACACCGGCGATGAGCAGAAGCGAGCCAATGAGCAGAATATTTTCTGAACTAATCATTTTTCAGGATTGGCGGGTGTTTTGATGTCGGTAGTGTCGGATTCTTCCTTTTTCTTGGGGCGCAGGAAGTTGAAAAGTTTGTCGAAGTCACGGCGGAACATGATGCCCACGCCCTGAGTTGTCTGGGCTGTGCGCACATAATAGTTGCGGTCGTTATAGCGGTTATAAGCTTTGAGGCGCCACGTGCCACGTTTGTTCAGGAGGTATTCGATATCAAAGTCGCCGATGAACTGGTTGGTGTTCAGCGTCTTGTCGCGGTAGCCGAAGTTGCCGTTGAAAATCAGGCGGTTATTGAGCAGGCGGCTCGAAAGAGCCACGTCAACCTCCACGTCGGAGAAGTCGCCCTTGTCGCTGCGGAAATTCGGTGCTATCGACCATTTGTCGCTCAGTTTTCCAAGGATGTTTCCAAGCTGACTTGAGATAGTCGACGAGGCCACCGACACGAGTTCACTGCCCTTGGTGGTCGAACTCATGTAATCGGGAGTGTAGAAGCGGTTGAGCGCCAGCAGATAGATAATTTGGCGGTTCATCATATCTGACGTGCTTACAATACTGCGCACCTTGCGATACGTATCGCTCGTAAGTGTCGGGAACTCAAGGTCAAAGTCGATAGATGGCTGACGGATATCACCGGTAACTTTCATCAAAGCATGCACAGGCACCTTTGTGCGCGCCACCTCCTTATCCTGCAGGAACGATTCATCAAGGTCGCTTAGATTGGCATTGGTGGCATAGAACGCTTCCAGCGAGGTCTTTACGCCATAGGGGTCGCCGTCGAACTGAATCATGCTTCCCTCGCGGATAGTGAAATCTTTTATTATAATATCCTGCAGAGTAAAGCGGTAGCTTCCCTCGGCTACGGTATATTTACCCCATATGTTAAGGTCGTTGTTAGTTGAGCGGTAAACCATGTGCAGGTTGCCCTCGCCGGTGGCTTTTATCTCATCGCCGCCAACGGGGTCCATCACCAGGGTCATGGCGGCATCCTTGGTTACATCTACGCGTATATCCATATTGTACGCCGAGGGGCTCTCTGCCTCGCCCGTATTGCCGCTTCGGAATGCACGAACGGCCGCGGGCGTATCGTCGCGCACTGTGCTTGCCGGTTTCAGGGAGTCGGGGGTCACGTCGCGGAAAGTGAGGAATGTATAGTCTTCGGCGTCAAGACGGTCATTGAGCACGAAAGTGAACTTCGATCGCGGGGCTGTCGACATTGCTACATTGATGTTCACCACACCCGGATAACCCGAGATAGAAACACCTCCGTTGCCGTAGATCGTGCCATACCAGTCGGGATTATCCTTGGCTGTGATATTGTAGCTGAGGAAATCGCGAGCATCGGTAATATCAAAGCGGAAGGTAGGTTCCTTGAAGAACTTGTGGCCAACATTTCCGTTGAGAAGCGCTGTATGCCCCTCGCTGTCGCGTATGGTAAGGTTGCGTAGGACTATGCTGCCGGGACGCAGATGCACGCTGTCGGTGGCTGTGTAGCTCGTGCCTGTGAAGTCGATTTTGAGTTTTACGTTGTCGGCTTTGATGTCGCCTTCGAGGTCTATTTCCTTAAACGTACCGAACAGACGGCACTTGCCGCTTGCGCGTCCGCTGATATCAGAAGTAAATGCCTCCATGAAGGGTTTCAGGAAGCCAACGGGCACGCTGTCGGCGTCGAAATTGATGTCGAGAGCTTCGGTGAAGGGGAATATATCTCCATAGATGCGCGATTTGCGGCCTTCGAGGCCTGTGATGTCGGCATCGAGGTAGAACGATTTATGGCTGTTGTTCCACTCGGCCAATATATCGGCGTCGCCTATGGTGCAACGTTGGTAACCGATAGAATCGACGTGCAGGCGGGGGCAGCGCAGGAAGGGTTCGGCGCTGAAGATGTCTTTTGCAGTGAACACGCCTGTGGCACGGCCGCCGATAAGAGCCTTGTCGATTTCGAGCGTATCGAAAATAGGCAGCAAGGCCACGGTATTGAGGCTAACGGTAAGGCTGTCGGCCTCGCTCTTGCCTATGGTACCGTTGATTGCAATGCTTTGTGTACCTGCGGTAAGCCCGAATCCTGCCACGTCGAGGCGGTTGGGCGTTACGTCGATTTGCGAGGGGGTTATGCGCCATACCTCATCGCCGAAATTAACAGTGCCGGGGAGAAATTCCACCAGGGCATCGAGCGGGAAAGTGGCACCGGCCTGTTTTCCTACCGAGCGCAACTCGGTAGTGAAGCCCACGGTTCCGTTGAGCGGAATAGCGCGTTCAATGCTCCAGTCAATCTTGGTGTCGAGCTTGTTATCGAGCATGCCGATGAGCGCGGTCACTGCCATGTCGCCTTTCTTGGTTGGGAACTGCGAGGTGGCGTAAATGCTGTTGTTATCGTGCTCTTTATCAATCACGACAAATACATCGGTGTTCTCCAGCAATTTGTTACCCTGGCGCAGATAGGGTGCCTCAATGCTCGCAAAAGCTTTGCGGGCGCGGCTGTCGACGCGTCCATCGATATTCACATCGTAGAGGGTGTGTACGGGAAGTTTGAAGAACGAGGTCAGTTCGGGGCATGAGGCAAGGGTAAAGTCGAAAGAGAAATCATTGACTCCTTCGGGAACTTTCTTTTTCGCGTCGCGAGGACAAATGGCCGGAAGGAAGTCGGCAACCATGTCGCGCAACTGTGCAGGGAGTGCCCCGAAATCGTAATCGCCACGGAGCGACCCGTTGAGAAAATCGGAGCTGAGTGTGAGTTCCGATATAGGATATTCTGGGTGAGCCTCGGCACGGATATTGTTTATCCTTAAACCTTTGCCTGCTTTATCAACCCACCGAACATCGAAAAGCTGGGCATAGCCCGAGACATCGGATAGGCAGGAGCCGTCAACGGCCATATTGAGTTTGGCTGCCAGGCGTTTGCCACTGAACGTGTTGCTAAGCCCGAGAGCCTCAAGGTCTATTTCCGAAGCGGTAAGTGTTGATTGAAGGGAGTGCATGCCGCCTTCATCGCCATACAGCACATAAGCAAGTAGCTTGGCATTGGGGTCGTCAAGCGAGAGACTGAACTCGCGGCGTTTGTCGGCATCGGCTTTGAAGTTGGCGGTAAGGTCGGTGTATGTATATCCTTTTACCACAGCCTTTTCAACCTCAAGCGATACATCGGCAATCAGGGAACGCCCTGTGCGGACCTCACCTTCAATTTTTGCACTCAGTTCGCCGAAAGTTGAGTTGCCTGTCAGTAAATCAAGACGGAACTCTTCGAGTTCGAGACCTCCTTTGGCCGAGAGGTAGCTCCCCGATTTTGAATAAGTTACATCGCCTTTTATGTCGCCTGGAGAGCCCATGATGTTCAAGGCGATAGCTCCTTTGGATAGCGAGCCCTTGCCTTCGACGCCTAATGTTAGGTCGGGCATGCGTGAAATGATGTCGAGGGCTTGTCGGGGAAGCATTCGGCGGGTCAGCGACGCAATCTCGGGCCCGTTGAAGTGTACCGAAAGTCGGTCGATGTCATAATTGAGGCTCTTGGGTTGCGCAAGGGTGTCGGCAGTTGCCGACAAAAGCAGCGCGAAAGAGCCACCGCTAATATCGCGCACGGCAAGAGATCGCACATCGGCATGCTCCATATTGCCGCAGATGTCGAAATCAAGGGCGAAGGTATGGGGAATTTCGGCAAGCACAGGTGCGAATGCCTTGAAATCGGCGGGTGTGACTGCTGCCGGAGAGCTTGTGGAGAGCGTGAGTTGTGATTGCCGCAGCCCCTCGGCAATACGTGAGAGCGAAGGGTAGGTGAGGGTCACAGGTGAGAGACTCAGGCGCGAAGCAGGCAGCTCGACCGTGAAGTTGCTCAGGGTCGCGACGTGCTCATCGACATCGGCTTTGGCACGCAATGTGCTGAGCTCGAAGCCGCAACGCTCGCGGAAAGAGAGGTGGTCGAGTTCAACGCTGTACCGGCTGTTGCTGATACGAGGTATATAGGCGTTAAGCTCAAAGTCTGAGATACTTATGTGCGCGGGATCGAAGCTCCCCGGCTCGCGCGTGGGGGCATCGAGCACATCGTAGGCGAGAGAGGCGTTTCGGAGCACTACGGTGTTGATTCGCAGATCGAAAGCCTTCTCTTGAGAGGGACGGTCGGAGCGCAGGCGCCGCAGTATGGGGGTGATGTTGAGGTCGGCTCCGGCACTCTCACGCCACAGGCTGAAGGTGGCTCCGTCAACGAGTGCGTAGTCGATAACGAGTTCGCCCGTGCGTATAAAATGGAATAGCTCGAAGCCTGCGCTTACAGTGTTTATGCGGGCAACTTCGGCACTGTCGAGCGTCAGCGACATGTCGCTGACGGCCAGGCGGTTGAAAGGGTGAATATTAATCTCTCCTATGGCGACTTCGGCTCCGAGAAGCGACGACAGCTCGCGCTCGGCAACCTCGCTTATGGTTTTCTGCACCGGATCGACCGAGAGGAGCACGTAAAGAGATACGGGCAGCACTACCGCAAGGAGCAGCAGGGTCGAGATAATGGCACGGAAAATTTTCCAGGCAAGTCGCATAGGGTGTGAAAAGCCGGGACACAATGATTTTTTGTGTCCCGGCAGGTGTTTATTTCAGTTTATTATCGTCCGGAGTGTTTGATTTTGTCACGCAGGTAACCGTTGTATTCTGTCTGTGCAATAAGGTCTTCTACAGTGAGGTGCATGCGGTATCGCCAGTAGTGACGCGGATTCGCAGGCACGTTTATCTGCTCTTCCTGGGGTTTCTCGCGGCGTATTGAGCCGTCGATAGAGAGCCAGTCCTGAAGCGGCAGTATGCAGAGCATGGAGGGCGACTGCAGATGCAGGTCAACAATCTTGTCGCACACCCAGGGCTCGGCATAGTAGGGAGCTGCGCCGCCTTCGTGGAGTACCTCGTTGTAGTACTGCTGGGTCTTGGCGCGGTCTTCTTCCCACCACTGGCGTATGCCGCCCATGTCGTGGGTCGAGGTGGTGCATACCGAGAAGTAAGGATAAGTCCAGGTATTGCCGAAAGCCGACGAGGGGTCTTTGGGCATGCGCTGGATTTCGAGCGACAGAATCTCGAGCTGCTGCATTACCGCGGGAACGCAGGCGGGAATCATGCCGAGGTCCTCGGCGCACACGAGCATGTCGGTGGAGTCGATGAGCGGGGGCAGCTTCCACATTGCCTTGCCATACCAGAAGTCGTTGTGGCGGTGATAGAAGAAATCGTTGTAGAGGCGGTTGAAGCACCAGCGCTCGTAGTCGTTGAGCGAGCGGTAGATGTAGGTGTATTGCGCCGATATGCGGGGGTGATATTTGCCTTTCTCAATGGGGTCTTCAATGAAGAGCACCTCATCGACAAGCCCGAGCAGACCCTCGCAGATGCGGGTGTTCTTCTCGTTTTTGGGCTGCTTGGCAAAGTAGTCGGCAATCTTGCGCTGGGTGTTGAACTCGGGTTTGAGAGCGTGGCGTCCGCCGCCGAGGTCGTCCATATAAACACGCAGGGTCTCGGCAGTATAGGGGCCGAAGAAATCTTCCACGAAGTAGTCCATTATGTATGGGCGGGTGTGAAGATCGGTGTTTATCCAGAAGTCGTAGTTGTAGCGAAGTTCCTCAACAGAGTAAGGCAGGGCGGGATTGAAGTATCCGAGCAAACCGTGTACGGCGTCCATAGGTATCTGCCATATGCGGAAGAAACCGAGCACGTGGTCGATACGGTATGCGTCGAAGTATTCGGCCATTTTGCGGAAGCGGGCTTTCCACCACGCAAAACCGTCGCGGTTCATCTCTTCCCAGTTATAGGTGGGGAATCCCCAGTTCTGACCGAGAACCGAGAAGTCGTCCGGCGGCGCTCCGGCCTGGCAATCCATGTTGAAGAGGCGGGGATCCTGCCATGCGTCGGCGCTGGTGCGCGAGATGCCGATAGGAATATCACCCTTGAGAGCTATGCCCTTGGAGTTGGCATACTCGTGCACATGACGCATCTGCTTGTCGAGGTTGAACTGCAGGTAGCACACGAAGTCAATCTCCGAAGGATTCTCTGCCACAACTTTTTCGAGCACGGCCGGCGAGTATGCGGCATATTCGCCCCACTTGGTGAAGTCGGGGGTGTTGAAGCGGTCGCGCAGCACGCAGAAGGCGGCATAGGGGCGGAGCCAATAGCCGTTGCGCTTCACAAAGTCTTTGTATGCGGCGCTTTTGAGGGTCTTGGCACCTTCCTGGGCGAAAATTTCGCGGAGATATGCTATCTTGGTGTCGTTGGCACGCTCATAGTCAATCTCGGCAAGAGCGTTGAGCTCAGCGGCGATAGCCTCGTAGTGCTTGCGGCGGGTGGCATCTTTGAGTTTGCCGAGCTCCTGCACGCGAAGGAACATGGGGTGCAGCGCGAAAGTTGAGTTGGCGTTGTAAGGATACGAGTCGGTCCACGTGTGGGTCATGGTCGTATCATTGATAGGGAGGAGCTGGAGAAAAGTCTGACCGGTTGCTGCTGCCCAATCAATCATGGGGATGAGGTCGTAGAAATCGCCCACACCCATATCCTGAGTGGTGCGGAGCGAGAACACGGGGATTGCCGTACCGGCACCGCGCCAAGGAGTGAGAGTGTTTATAAAGCGCATACCGGCAAGAACGGTAGCTTCTTCATGACGGGGTTTGATGCCGATGCGACGGTTGTCGCCCCCTTCCCAGGCAACGAGGTTGCCCGTATGTGCGTCAATTATGAGGAATTTATATTGAGTGTCGGAGTCAAGACCCTGCGAGGGAACGTTTACTTTCCAGACGGGGAACTCGGCGTCGCTCATACGCATGGCTTTCGAGGGCTCCCAGTTGCCGAGGGCCTCGCCTTCGCCTGCTACAGCAAGCACACGACCGGGACCCACCATAGGCGCGGCGATACAGAGGGTGGTGAAGCCGTCGAGAGGAGTGACTTCTTTGGCAGGCTCGGGGTGGCGGCAGATACAGCCGGTGAAAGCCGACGAATAGAAAGGCTTGTCGAGAGGCTGATCTTGCCAACGGTCGAAGATACGGCACGACTCCACGCCCTTGGTGGCACGGAAAGTATTGCCGTTGCCCCATTCTTCTTTAACAGAGCCGTCGTCGTTGCGGACAATATATCGGTAATCAAAGGCTTCGGCAGAGTCGGGAATTTCGACTGTTACCGACCATTTGTCGACGCCGTCGAGCGTCATTCTGAGGGCTTTGGCATAGTCGCCACCCCCGAGGGCGGCAATATTGCCGGTGACAAAAACCGATTCGCCCCAGTTGGTTCGGTAGTCGATGTTGAACGTAAGCTTCATATAGCGTTTATGCGTATGATATTATTGTTTAAGATTTCATTTGCCCCAAAGGCGCGTACTATTATCTTTACAAATTTACACCAAAAGTAGATACGATTTTTTGTTTTAAGAAAATTTAGCAGTCAGAAACCTGCCACTTCTTCGGGTGTTATGGTTATGATCTGTGTCTTGCAATCTTCAGCCGAAGGGGCGTAAACGTATTTCACACCTATACCGTTCTCCTTCATAAGTTGCAGCTGAGCGCTTGAGGCCGGTTGGGTGAGCTCTTCGCGGAGATTCTGGCGGGTGGTTTCTTCCAGAATTGGCATGACGGCGTCGGTGAGTTCGTAGTCATCGGAATCGTAGGTGTAGAAGAACGATATATAACTGTCGTTCAGTCGTGCGCCTGTCATTATCAGACCGTCTTCGATGACCGCCGGACACTGTGCATTGGCCGCCCCGACAATCAATTCGAGACGGTGACGGCTGTCGTTCTCATCTTCCTCTGCCTCGAGCAGCTCTTTCAGCTCATCGGGCCAAAGCGATATGGCAACGCTGTCGCCCGACTGGTCGGCTTTATAAATCAACGTCAGAGCCGATTCGGCCTTTACAATCTGCTCAAGAAACTCGGGTACGTCGTTTCGCAGAAACGATGCCATAAGTTTTTTCTGATACTCCGTTGTCTTGCGGAGCGCCACAATCTCGGCGACATCCTCATTTAATGTGAAATTGACAAGCACGGTGTTATGCCCTTTGTCGTACGACATACCTTCGAGCGTTGCACAGTCGGCATAGTTGGCGGGGCAGTCGGCATTTATCTGGTCGAGCATTATTCTGAGACGTGCCTGCTCGCCGTTGCTGCACGACAACATAAAGAAAGTGAGGACTGCAATGCAGAGATTTGTGATTTTTCTCATAGCGTAAGAGGAGAGTAAAGGTTTTTAATATGCGAATATCAGGGTGGAGGCCTCGCCCATGGCTTCGGCGACAGCGGCTATCTCGCTCTTGGGCATGGCTTCGACGGCCTCTTTGATGTCGTTGAAAGTCTGTGGAGCGCCTCTGAAGAGTGTGGCACGCGCAGCGGCCATGATGCGGTTCTCGCGATTCTCGGCGGCGATAGCCAATTGTCCGAGATACTGTTTCTTGGCAAGGTGGAAGGCGCGGTCGGTGAGCTTGCCGTCGGCTATGGTGCCGAATACTTTCCGGCACAGGTCGCGGCAGAGCCCCAGGTCCTCTTTATCACAGCCAAAATAAACGGTAAGCAAACCTCCGTCGGTAAACATAGCTGTAGATGTCTCAACCGAATAGACAAGCCCACGGCGCTCGCGCAGCTCCACATTGAGCAGCGAGTTCATGCCCGGGCCGCCTGTTATATTGGCAAGCAGAGCCACGGCATGCCGCTGAGGGGAGTTGACGCCACCTACTCCCGCGCCAATCAAGGCATGACACTGGTGGATGTCGAGCGGAACAGTGCGTTCGAAAGTTCTGAACGGGAACGTGGAAGGCGGAGCGACAGCTTCTTTTGTCCCCGGGGGGAGAGCCGCGAAATAGCGTGAGCACATCGAGGCCACTGCATCGGGGCACTGGCGTCCTGTGTAGAACAGCACACAGTTTTCGCGGCGGTAATTGCGGTCGAGAAAAGCCCTGCAGTCGGCACTGCTCAGGTGCTCGACGCTCGCAGGGTCGCCAAGAATATTGTGCGCCAGGGGAGATCCGTCAAGAGCGAGCTCCTCGAAGTCGTCGAAAATAGCCTCGGAAGGGGTGTCGCGGTACGAATTGATTTCGTCGATAACCACCTGTCGCTCCTTCTCGAGTTCGACCTCGGGGAAGGTGGAATTTATGGCGAGATCGGCTACAAGCTCAATGGCGCGAGAGGCGTTGCCTGCCGGGAACACACTGTATACCACTGTCTCTTCTTTGGTGGTATAGGCGTTGAGTTCGCCCCCCACGCTCTCCATGCGGTTGATTATATGCCATGAACGCCTGCGCCGGGTGCCTTTGAAGATTGTGTGTTCCACAAAGTGCGCGAGCCCGTGTTCCCCGGCACGCTCATCGGCACTTCCCGCCCGCACCGCCATACCGAAAATACCGGCATAGGCGCTGCGGTCGTGTATGTGCACCAGTCTGAGACCGTCGGGCAGATTTACGAGGGTCGCCTCAGGCGTTTTCACTGTCGGCTCCTTTCTCAATCCACTGGCCGTCGGCCTTTATGAGGTCTATGAGTGCTGCAAGCGCTTCGTCCTGCGGGATATTGCGCTTGACGCACTCTGTGCCACGGTAAATGCTCACGTTACCGGCAGCGGCACCGACGTATCCGTAATCGGCACCTGCCATCTCGCCCGGACCGTTCACTATGCAGCCCATGACAGCAATCTTGAGGTGTTTGAGATGTATACAAGCCTGCTTAACCTTTTCGAGAGCCACTGGCAAGGCGAAGAGGGTGCGGCCGCATCCGGGGCAGGCCACAATCTCGGCCTGGAAGCGCGCTATGCCGGCTGCCTGAACAATCTTCTTACACAAGTCTTCCGCTTCCTCGCAGGTTAACAGGGGCGAGCTGATGCCTACAGCATCGCCATAGCCCTCGAGCAATAGAGCACCAAGGTCACAGGCGGCGGCTACAATGAGCTCGTCGCAGTCGCTAAACTCAGGATACGAAAGCACTATGCAGGTTGGTGCCGCCATATCGTAATCATCTAAAACCGAGCGTACGTATGCTATGCGCGAAGGGCGGTCAGCTTCAATAAGCTTATATCTTTCGGCGGCGGATTCAGTATGCCCTATAATTTCGGGAGCAGAACCTTTACGGCGACCCGTACGTGTGCGACGGGGGCCGCCATACTGCTTCGATGCGGCAAGGTTTGCCATGGTGTGCTCAACAAGACAACGGGCCACAGGAAGCTCATTGACCGGATCTTCACTGAGCGATACACGTATCGTATCGCCTATACCGTCGCTCAACAAAGAGCCTATGCCAACCGACGATTTGATGCGTCCTTCGAGAGCATTGCCTGCCTCTGTAACTCCAAGATGCAGGGGATATGCCATATCTTCGGCGGCCATACGCTCTACAAGCAGACGCACGGTATCGGTCATGACAGGCACATCGGAGGCTTTGATCGAGACTACGACATCGTTGAAATTCTCGTCGCGGCAAATGCGGAGATATTCGAGAGCCGATTCTACCATGCCTTCGGCGCCGTCGCCAAAACGGCTCATCACGCGGTCGCTGAGTGAGCCATGGTTTACGCCTACCCTTATGGCAGTGCCGTGAGTGCGGCACAGTTCAAGGAAGGGTATGAATTTCTGCCGTATTTTTTCAATCTCGGCGGAATACTCCTCGTCGGTGAACTCCATTTTACGGAATGTGCGCCCGGGATCAAAGAAGTTGCCCGGATTGATTCTCACTTTCTCAACATGCAGCGCAGCCTCGAAAGCTGCCGCAGGATTGAAGTGTATATCAGCAACGAGAGGCACAGCACAGCCTCGGGCAAGGAGTTCCTCTTTTATATTCTCCAGATTGGCGGCGTGGTTCACGCCCTGGGCGGTGAGACGCACGAGTTGTGCCCCGGCTTCGGCGAGTGCGAGCGCCTGGGAAACTGAGGCCTCGGTGTCGAGCGTGGGCGTTGTGGTCATCGACTGTATGGCCACCGGGTTCGGAGCCCCGACTTTAAGGCCCGAGATATTGGCCGGTGTCACACGCCGACGCAGTGAAGCGGCAAGTTCTCTGTCAGATTCGGTCACTGTCAGTCGTTTGTTTTGAATTTATAATCAGAGATTTCGGCAAGTTCTCTGTCGGCTTTTGTAACCTTTGCCGAGAGCGATGCGCAATAAAGGGCATAGCGCGAGGTCAGGAGCTTGTCGGAGAGCGAGAGAATACGCACGGCAAGCACGGCAGCATTGAGCGCTCCGTTGATGCCGACGGTTGCTGTGGGTATGCCCGGAGGCATCTGCACGATAGAGAGCAACGCATCTACACCGTCGAGTGTCGAGGCAATGGGAACACCTATTACAGGCACGGGTGTAAGGGCGGCAATCACGCCGGGCAATGCGGCAGCCATACCGGCAGCGGCAATTATGACCTCGACGCCGCGCTCATGGGCATGGCTGGCGAAGTCGTCGACGGCGCGCGGGGTGCGGTGTGCGCTCAAGGCGTGCATTTCAAAGGGAACTTCCATCTGCTCGAGGAAATCTGCGGCCTTCCGCATTACGGGCAGGTCGGAGGTACTCCCCATTATTATACTAACTTTTGGCATGGTTATATTAAGCGTAGGTTATTACTATATAGACTGTTGCAAACGAGAGCACGGCTCCTGCGAAAACCTGCATCAAGGTGTGGCGCTCGAGATAGAGGCGAGCCCAGGCCATAACGCCGACAAGTAGGATGCCGGCGCTTGCCCACACGAGAGCGCCCGTCTCGATGTATCCGCAGCGGGCGAGCCAGAAAAGGACGGCGGCCAGACCGCCTACTCCGCCTGTATGGGCGCTGATTTTCCAGAACCGTGTAATCAGCATGGAGATAAACGATACTATGGCAGCCCCGGCAAAGAACATCGCAAGCCAGTGGGGCGCCTGCATGTATGCCACGAAGAGTGCCGCTCCTATATAGCACGCCGTGCTTATGCAGTAAGGCAAGGTGCGCTGGCGGCGGTCTGAAATCGAGGCATCGCTGACTTTACCTATACGCATGAGCAGCAGTATGGAGCAAAGTGGTATCATGCAGGTTATTGCAAACACTCCGGCGAGGGCCCACAGGCGTACCGTGAGCGGCAGGTAATGCAGCCGTGTGAGGAAGAGAGCCACCGCCATGCCGTAGGTGGGCACGAGCAGTGGTGAGAATAAGTCGCTTGTGAGCGAGGCTGCCGTATGCAGTAACTTGTCGCTTTTCATAGTCATAATTCTTTACGCAGGCGTGCTACGGGCACACCAAGCCGTTCGCGGTATTTTGCAATCGTACGCCGGGCAATGTCGTAACCCTGCTGTTCCATAAGGTCGCACAGCTCGCGGTCGCTCAGCGGGTTGTGTTTATCCTCGTTGTCGATAATCTTTTTCAGGGCATCGAGCAGCTTATGCGAGGATATATCTGAGTCGGCATCGGGCCGCTCGTTGAAAAAGAGCTTGAGCGGGAAAATGCCGTGGCGTGTGCTCACATATTTCCCGGCGGTGGCACGTGAGATAACAGGCAGATCAAGTCCGGTGAGGTCGGCCACATCGCGCAATATCATAGGCTTTATATCCGCGGTATCGCCCGATATGAAGAAGGCTTTCTGCAGCCGTGCTATAGCGGTGACAATGCTCAGGAGCGTGCTTCCACGCATCTTTACGAGGCGTATGAAAGAGGCAGCCTCGTCGTGTTTGCGCCGCAGGAAAGCGAGAGCTGCATTGCGCCTTTGCTGAGCCGAGGGAGAGGCCGTGTCGGGGGAGGCTACGCTTGCGTCGGCCGAGAACGATGCCTCTATCCCGAGCTCGGGAATATTGCCGAGCAGTGTCACCGTAAAGCTGTCGCTGTCAGGGTCATACTCAAGGGCTACGTCAGGACTGACGTGGCGCGAGTGGTCGGCGTTGCGCCCGAGGTCGAGAGCCGATGCAGGCTTGGGGTTCAGCGTGCGTATAAGTTCAAGAGCTGCCGAAAGCTGCTCGTTATCGATGCCGAGAGAGGCGCGCAGACGGTCGAAATGCCGTTTGGAGAACATCTCGAACCGCTCGTCGATTATCTCGCGCGCAAGGTCGCGCACAGGCGAGGAGGGCAGCCTGTCGAGCTGCAGAAGAAGGCAGTCGCGCAAGTCAACAGCGCCGATTCCGGCAGGATCCATGCTTCGGATAGCCTCGAATACGCGCCGCACATCGGCTGCCGCAGGATAAAAATCCTCGGTAAGCGCGATATCGTCGGATACAGCAGGAAGAGAGCGTGTCATATAGCCGTTATTATCGAGGTTGCCGATAATATTGCGGGCTATCTTCTCATCGCTCTCCGAGAGGTCGGTTTCGGCTCGCAGAGAGTCCATAAGGCTGTCGATGAGCGATATATTCTCTTCAGCAGCGAGCGAGGGCGCGTCTATGGCAGCGCTTGCGCCACCGCTGCGGCGCCTCATGGCGTCGGGCACATCGTCGATGTCGGCATAGTCGGCAAGTTGCAGTTGTGCGGCACTCTCGTCGAAATCACCATCGTCGGCGTACTCGCCTTCCACGGGGCTGTCGAGTCTTTCAAGGGCCGGATTCTCATCGAGCTCACGCTGTACGGCATCTTCGAGCTCGTGCACGTTCATCTCCAGCATGCGCCCGAGGAGCACATTCTGGGGGTTGAGCCTAAGCTGCAGCTTCTGCTCCTGTGAGAGTCTCAGACTTTCGTTAGCCGTAGCCAAGCGTCACTCAGAATTTACGTATACCCATAATATGGCGCATCTCCGAGAGGGTCTTCGATGCACGTTCGCGTGCGCGCTCGGCACCACGGCGCACTACCGAAGCAAGGTAATCTTCGTCGGCAAGGATGTCGGCCACGCGCTCACGTATAGGAGTTGTGATAGCGAGAATATCTTCGGCAAGCTGTTTCTTGAGGTCGCCGTAGCGGATAGAGCAGTCGGCATAGGCTTCGCGGAATGAGGTCACAATCTCGGGCTTGGAGGTAAGCTCGAGAAGCGAGAACAGATTGGCGATAGGCTCGCTCATGGGCGAGTTGGGAGCCTGGGGGCCTTCGTCGGTAACGGCGCGCATCACCTTCTTGCGAAGAACCTTGGGCTCGTCGACGAGGTAGATGCAGTTGCCCTCGCTCTTGCCCATTTTGCCTGAGCCGTCGAGCCCGGGAACTTTCACGGGAGCGCCGCCGAACTCAAAGTCGGTAGGCTCGGGGAAGAAGTCAACCCCGTAGAACGAGTTGAACCGACGGGCAAAACGGCGTGTGAGCTCGAGGTGCTGCAGTTGGTCTTTACCCACGGGCACCTTGCTGGCTTTCTGAATAAGGATGTCGACGGCCATGAGCGTAGGGTAGGTTAGAAGGCCTGCATTGACGCGCTTGTTCGTGGTGGCGCCTATGATTTCTTTCTCGAAAGCTTCATCAGACTCTCCTTCGGGGGGAGCCCCTATGCCGAGAGCCTTGCGTGCCTTATCTTTGAAAGATGTGGTACGCATAAGCTCACCTATACCCACGTGCATGTTGAGCAGAAGATACATCTCCGAGATTTCAGGTACATCGCTCTGAATGAAAATCGTGGATTTTTCGGGGTCGAGACCCGCGGCGAGATACTCAGCAAGTATGCTCTTGGTGTTGGCATGGAGCTGGTCGGGGTCGGGGTTCGTGGTGAGGGCATGAAGGTCGGCGATAAAGAAGTTGCAGTCGTAGTCGTCTTGTATCGACACGAATTTGCGGAGGGCGCCGAAGTAGTTGCCCAGGTGGAGGTTGCCGGTGGAGCGGATGCCGCTCACCACTATTTCTTTATTTGGAGTGCTCATTATAATCTTTTCGTATAAGTTTTCGTCCTGCAAAATTACTAAAAATTGCTCATCCGCCAATCATTTTGAGGAACTCGTCCTCTCCGATGACAGGCACGCCGAGTTTCTCGGCTTTCTCAAGCTTGGCCGGGCCCATGTTCTCGCCTGCGAGAACAAAGTCGGTCTTCTTGGAAATCGACCCGGAGTTCTTGCCTCCGTGCCGCTCTATGAGCTGTTTATACTCGTCGCGACTGTGGTGCGTGAACACACCGCTGATTACTATCGTCTTCCCGGCGAGAGAGTCGGAGAGAGGCTCGGCGTCCTCAGCTTCTTCAACTGCCATTTTCACACCGGCAGTGCGAAGTCGCTCAACCATGGCTCGGTTCTCGGGGTCAGCGAAGAAAGCCACGGTTGTGGCGGCGATGCGCGGCCCGACATCCTCGACAGCCTCCAGCTCGGGTGCTGTCATAGCCATGAGTCGGTCGATATCCTTTGCGGCACGTGCAATCTTGCGCGCTGTTGTCTCGCCTACATAAGGTATCGAGAGGGCGAATACCACGCGCTCGAAAGGCACCTCGCGGCTGGCGGCGATACCGTCGATGACCCTTGCCGCGCTCTTGGCGGCGAAGCCTTCGATAGTCATGAGGTCGGCGGCGGTGAGGCTGTAGAGGTCGGCCACATTGCGCACGAGGCCGTTGGCGAAGAGTGCGGCTGCCGTTTCCTCGCCTATACCGTCGATATTCATCATCTTGCGCCCTACGAAATGCTCGACGCGCCCTACAATCTGCGGCACACAGCCCTCTTTATTGGGGCATACCCACGCAGCTTCGCCTTCAACGCGCACGAGAGGGGTTCCGCAGGCCGGGCAGTGGGTTACAAACTCCACAGGTCGTGCACCGGCCGGGCGGTCGGGGAGCTCCACACCTGTAATCTTGGGTATAATCTCGCCGCCTTTTTCAACGTAGAGCATATCGCCCTCGTGGATGTCGAGGGCTTTCATTATATCTGCGTTATGCAGCGAGGCACGTTTGACTATCGTGCCCGAGAGCAACACAGGCTCGAGGTTGGCAACAGGTGTGATGATACCCATGCGGCCGACGTCGAACGACACGAAGCGCAAGCGTGTGGCAGCTCTCTCGGCGGCAAATTTATATGCCACGGCCCAACGGGGCGATTTGGCGGTAAGACCGAGATTGCGCTGCTGCAGTAGGGAATTAACCTTGAATACAAGGCCGTCGGTAGCGACAGGCAGTTCGCGGCGGGCGGTATCCCAATGGTTTATAAAGCGGTCGACCTCCTCGATACTGTGCAGCAGCGTCATGGCATCGCTTACCTTGAAGCCCCATGAACGAGCCGCCAGCATATTATCGTAATGATTGTCGTAGGGGAGATTTTCGCCGAGGAGGTAGTATAGATATGCGTCGAGACCGCGACGGGCAACCTCGGCGGAGTTCTGCATCTTGAGCGTGCCGGCGGCAGCGTTGCGCGGGTTGGCGAAAAGAGGTTCTCCGGCAGCCTCGCGCTCGGCGTTGAGGCGGTCGAAAGCGGCGCGTGGCAGCACTATCTCGCCACGTATTTCAAAGAAATCGGGCCAACCGCTGCCCTGGAGTTGCAGAGGTATGCTGCGTATGGTGCGCACGTTATCTGTTACGATGTCGCCACGCTCACCGTCGCCTCGGGTGACGGCACGCACCAGCTTACCGTGCTCGTAGATGAGCGATATGCCGGTACCGTCGAATTTCAATTCGCCCACAAACACCGCTTTCTGCCCCGAAAGACCTTGGTCGACACGTCTTGCCCACGCATCAACATCCTCAATGGAATAGGTATTGGCCAACGAGAGCATGGGGTAGATATGTTTCACCTGCTCAAAGCCCTGCGTGAGGTCGGAGCCTACGCGACGTGTGGGCGAATTGGGGTCGGCGAGCTCGGGGTGTTCTTTTTCGAGAGCTTCAAGTTCTTTGAGCATCATGTCGAAGTCGCGGTCCGAAATTTCGGGCGCGTTCAGCACATAATAATTATGATTGTGGCGGTGCAGCTCGCTCCGCAGTTCTTCTATTCTTTCCTTGTAGTCCATTACAAACCTTTCACTTTGCCGGGATTCTTTGCTATATAATCTTTCCATGACGACGCGCCCTTGGCCACTACCGGCCTCGACGACTCATAGAAGTGGCACAGCGCCGCCGCCAATGCATCGGTGGCATCGAGCTTGGGCAGGAGGCTCTCGGCGGGAATATCGAGTATGCGTCTCAACATCTCGCATACCTGCTCTTTCGAGGCCGCTCCCGTGCCTGTTATCGCCATTTTTATCTTTCGGGGCTCATACTCCGTTATAGGCACCTGGCGCGAGAGTGCAGCTGCCATGGCCACACCCTGGGCGCGCCCGAGCTTGAGCATCGACTGAACGTTCTTGCCGAAGAACGGCGCCTCGATAGCCATTTCGTCGGGGCAATATTGCTCCACGAGCATGCTCACCCGCTCATAGATGCGCCCGAGCCTCATGTAATGGTCACCGATTTTGGTAAGTTCTATGAGTCCCATGGCTATCATGGCAGGTTTCTTGCCATAGATGCCGAGGATGCCATAGCCCATGATGTTTGTGCCAGGGTCTATACCTATTATAATACGGTCGGCCTTCTTGACTTTTTCTTCAATCATCTCGAGGGGTCGTGAACGATGTCGAGCACCGATTCAAACAATGCGATTTTATTACCAAGGAGAGCGCCCGCCTCATTGTAGAGCCGGGGCAGGATATCCGAGGTAAAACTGTCGAGGAGTTCCTGCGACGAAGCCCTCATCTGCAGGGCGAAGGTGCGCGTGGGCTCGCCGCTCAGCGCGTTGGTGTCGGCGGCGCCGCGAACCTCGGTGAGCAGGGGCGCACGCATACCGGCCTCGATAGCCGCGGGTATATAGCGGTCGCATATAAAGTTCATGAACGTCTCTGCGGCAGAGGCGTCGATGCAGTATGTGGTGTTGAAGAGTATCATTTCGCAGTCTTTTGTCTCTTTCTCCAACGCCTTGCAAAAGATATATGTTTGAAGAGGGTGGGGAAGAAACCGTAATAATATGACATTATTCTGAAACGCTCGAAAAGCGAAGCGCGGTGGTTGGCTGTGGTCACACCTTCGTTGAGGTAGTCGATGAGCACCGTGTCGGTGAGGCCGACGTTCTTGCGCGAATGTTGCAGGCAACGTATGCACCACTCGTAGTCGGCAGAGAAACGGTAGCGTAAATTGTAGAAGCCTGTGATTTTGCGGAGTGCAACAAAAGCCTGGTGGCACACCACCATACCGTCGGCGAAGTCGGCTAACTTCAGTCCCTCGGGGGCAGTGAGGTGACGCGGACCGAGGCGGCGGCCGCTGTCGTCAACGATGTCGGTCTGACCGTAGACAATCCCGGGCGTATTTTCGCGCTCAATGGCCTCGGCTATGCGGGCGAGGGTATCGGCGCTGTGGAACTTATCGCCTGCATTTAGAAAGATAAGGTAGCGCCCTGTGGCCATGCTGATGCCCTTGTTCATGGCATCGTAAATACCTTTGTCGCGCTCTGAGCGCACGCTCCGCTTTGCCGACGGGTGTGCGTCGAGGAGCTTGGGAGTGTCATCGGAAGAGGCGCCGTCGATTATGAGATGCTCGTAATCGGTGAAGGTCTGACTGTCGACACTCGCCAGGGTGCGCCCGAGGGTAGCCTCGGCATTGTAGCACACGGTTATTATAGAGAAAAGCGGCTCTTTATCAGGCATTGTGGCAATCGTTCACGAGGTTGGCAATCTTGGCAGGCATCGAAGCTGCATCTTCTTTCACACGGAGGGTGGCACCGAAGCGCTTTGAGGGCAGCTTGTCGGCCAGGCAGTCGGCAAAGCGGTCGAGCACTTCGCTGTCGGCAATCTCGAAGCCTACGGTGTGGTGTATGGGAGCCTCGTGCAGACGCTTGGGCTCACTTTGCAAGTGTGCGGCCTCTATGGCTGCAATCTTGTTGGCACGCTTCCAGAGAGTGCCGCCGCTGTCGGCGCCTATGCATACCAGGCCGTCGTCCTTGCGGGCTATAGAGGCAAACATGAGCTTATACTTGGTGTTGTATTCGAGAGCGATGTTGTCGCCCTTGGCATAAATCTCGTTCAGAGGCACACGCATAGCCCTTTCGTTATCGTAGGCAAGCACAAGCCAGCCATCGTTAAGGTCGTGCGGAATCACCAGGGCCAGACGGCAGTCGCCTTCGCCGGGTTCATTGTAGAGGTCAACCGTTGAAAACACGAGTTTATCCTCGCCCATGAAGTAGAGGTAGCCATAGGGGTCGGCAAACCCAGTCTCATAGCTGTGGCATACATTGGGGCGCCACTGTGAGGTGGCAATTATGTCGGCCTCGGGTTCTGCCTCCTGATGTTCTGGTTTCTCGGGCTCGGCAACTGCAGGAGTGCTCGCAGGTTGAGGCTCGCGGACATCTTCAAGCGCCATATCGTCGGCCTCACGGGTCTGGGCGGCTATGGCCAGAAGGTGAGTGCGCTCGGCTTTCAGCTCTTGGCGCTCGCGCACAAAGTCGTCGACAGCCTGCCCGTGGTACTCGCGTGTCGACTGCCCGCTCTGGCGCACAAAAAGGCGACCTTCGATGAATACCGGGTCAAGCGATTCATCTACATTTATGAGCACAACACCCTTTTCGGCCTCATCGTCAACCGAAACTGCAATCTTGCGGCCCACACTCGCACCGAAAGTCTCGTTGATGAGATTCTCGAGGAATACGCAAAGGTTGTCGAGGTTGCGTATGCGGAAGGTGTAACGCCCGGCCATGGCAGGCTTGCGTTCGAAGTAGCGGAAATCGTCGCGCATGCCCACCTCGTAGCCGTCGTTGTTGACGCCGAGATAGAGGCGGCCGCCTCCTGCATTGAGCAGACCTGCTATGCGGCTGAGGATATGGAACTGCTGTGCCTCGGGATCCTCGCGCATTTCCTCGCCCGGAGCCGTGGCGGGGTACACGATAGAGGTCTTGAACTCGAGGTATTTCGATTCTGAGCCGTAGTATTTGCCACGGCGTGTCTCGTTGTTCACGTTGAGCTTGTGCATTATCTGCTGCTTGATTTCGTTGGTGAAATCGGCAGCGTCGCTGTCGGTGTTGTGGAGCATGTTGTAGCTCAGCACGAGGCGGGCTATGCTGCCTTCAAGCTCGTTTGCGGGCTCGTTGACAGTGCGGTAGAGTTCGGGGATGCGGTCGGGACGGTCGAGCCACGACACCATTTCGAGCCTATGGTATATGAGCCGCAGCAGGGGGTCGGCGAGTGCCTCGCTCTGCAGAGCCTCGAGTTTCTCCGGGTCGATGCGTGAGTTGGTGGCGTAGTACTGGTGCAACGAGAGCAGCGATGCGTGCGTGCCGAGAGTGCCTGCGAGCTGTTCGTCGCCGAGAACACGGGCAAGAATACGGGCGAAACGCAGATAGTCGTAAGCCTTGATGAGGTCGGTCTCGGCAATGGCCTTGAAGCGGATAATATCGATTATCTCGCGGACATCGCCCGGGGTGAGAATTTCGTCGATGTCACGCATAAGCTCCTCTTCCTGAATCAGGCGTGTATCGGTAGCCTCCGACGAGCCTTCTCCTATAGCACGCATGAGGGTTGTGAAAGCCTCGCCTTTGTCGAAGCGGTCGGCAGGGTCAGTGGAGACGGCGGTGGCATAGGCCCTTATCTGACCCTGCTTGCCCGTCTGCTCAAGGCGGTATGTTACGATGTCGCCTACTTTGAGGTCGGCGCCCACCTCTTCGTCACGGATAATGAAGAGTCCTATGCCGTTGCGGCCAATGGCGCTGTAGTCACGTTCGTTGACGCCTGCAATAATGGCAGTGTAGGTATCCCCGAAGTTGAAGCTGTCGGCGATATACTCATCTACGCGGTTGCGCAGAGAGAATATATAGGAGCCGTCGGCGCGGATGTCAAGAACCGTGGCAAGGAATCCGAGCTGGGTGCCGTCGGAGTTGAGGTAGGCCCGGTCGGAGGGCTGTTTGAGGTTGTAACCTACAATCTGGTCGCGCTTGAGGATACCCGTCCCGGTCTCGAACTCAACATCTTCAATATGGCAGATGAACGTGGGATTGTTACCGAAGAAATCGTCGACACTGTCGATAACGATATACACCTCATCGCCTTTTTCGGGGCGACGTATAGGCTGAGGTGTTTCAGAGACTGCCGCCTGTGCCGCGGGCTTGGCGGCCTCGAAAAGATTCTCTTCAATATCGTGCCACCACTGGCTGTGGTCGGAGAGCTTGCGCAGACGCGGGCCTGAGAGTCCTCTCACACCGTTTATCATAATCTGCGGGGAGAGCCATGGCATGAGCCCTTCAGGCACAACACGTTCGGTTACATCGCGCTTGCGGGTGTTTGTCAGACGTATGCCTTCGGCCGACACCGTTATATCCACATCGTTATTGGTGTAGCGGTGGCTCGATTTGAGCTTTGTCATATAGTCGCCCGCAGGCAGCACAGTAGCCTGGGTCATCATCATCATAGGCTCGCGCAGCTGGGCGTAACTGAGTTTCGAGCTTACGTCGGCCCCGAGCAATGCAAGGAATGATTTTGCCAGCAGAGCCTCAGTGTTGAGGGGGCGAAGAATTGATATATACTTATAGAACAGCGACTCTGTCTGGTGGCGGTCTCCGTTGTCAACACCGTTGTTTTCGGCAAGGAGCAACTGCAGGGCTATGGCCGTAATGATAGCCTCAAGGCGCGATTTCTGCTCACGGCTCTCGGCCAGAGGCAGGGCATCAATCTCGCGCCGGGCTTGACTCACGTAAATCTGGAACTGCTCAACGAAAGCGCTGCGGAAAGGCTCGCGTTTCCAGTTCTCAAGGTCACGCCCGAAGATACTCTCGAAGATGCGGTTGAGGTAGTTGCCCACTTTGTCGGGGTAGAGGCGGAAGATAATCATCAGCACGGCAAATTGCTCGGCGGGATGATAGAGGTAGCCCGACTTCTGCAGTTTGTCGAGAAGGCTCTCCACGAAAGCATCCTGGCGGCTGTCGGATATCAGTTTGAGTGTCTGCAGATAAGGTTCGAGACTCTCCACCATGGCCGTGAGTTGCTGGCGCAGGGCACGGCGGTGCTCGGCAGGCACGGCGTTGAGGAAGCCTGAGCCTTCGAGGAGGTAGAGCAGGGCGTCGCCGAAGGTTACGATGAGGCTGCGCAACGCACGGCGCCTGCGGGTGTTGCGGGTACGCCCGAACCACTCGGGGAGGTTGCGCATCACCTCGCGGTGCAGGGTCATAATCCACAGCGGACTCTTCATGCGCAGCTCGGTGCGCACCGCTTCCATTTCGCTCCAGCCGGTTAGCATACGTCTAACAAAAGCGCGTATCGCCCCCGGGGCTGAAATAGCCTCAAGGATGAAAGCAGGCTCATAAAACGGAA
Organism: uncultured Porphyromonadaceae bacterium; assembly: GCA_947573485.1. Classification (GTDB taxonomy): domain Bacteria; phylum Bacteroidota; class Bacteroidia; order Bacteroidales; family Muribaculaceae; genus CAG-873. Next base: position 96,023 of record CANPGB010000006.1, read on the forward strand.
TCTTGGCGCCTTCGTCGACGCGCGCCAACTGAAAGAAGCGCGGTGTCATGCGCGTGAATTTACAGCGGATAATCTGACCTTTGGAGAGAAGCCCTTCGGGCTCGTTGAGACGGAAAAAAATGCCGTTGCCGTCGCGTACCATAAACGGGTCTTCGGCCGGTTTGGCAGGAACGCTCACCACCTCACATTCAAAGGTGTCTCCCCGCTCGAAAACTTTGGAATAAAGCTCGCTCACATATGGCGCTATCATATGGGTGAGCACCGGCATCCCGTATTCATCAATACTTTTGACGCGACACAGCAGTTCGGCAGGCGCTATATAATTATCCCTTTTCTGAAAAGGAAGTTTGGGCAGCTCTACAAAACTCTTGCCCTCATCGGTATCAATCTCAAGTTTGAAACAATCGTCGGTCGCCGCTCCCGGCAGAACGGGAAACAGATAACTCTCGTCAATGATGTACTCCATAAATAATTAGTTGAAGTTCGACATAAGCCGGCACGACAAAAGTGGCGCATGCCGGCGAAAACATGCACAAATATACACTTTTATTATCAAACATGCAACTTCTCTCAGCAGAGCAAGGCAATGCGGTAAACCGCAAAGGCTGCCAGCCAGGCCACAATAGTATTGTAAACCACGCTGAAGGCAGCATAGTGCCACGAGTGTGTCTCACGCGCGATAGCCGTGATAGTGGCCAGGCAGGGGCAGTAGAGCAGGACGAACACCAGGAAGCTCAGAGCTACCGCGGGAGTGAAATCGGGGCGCCCGGTGGCGGGGTCGGCAGCAGATATTCTTTCGCCGAGACGCTCGTCGGTGGTGGCCTCATCGTCGGTGTAGAGTACGCCGAGAGTCGATACAACAATCTCTTTGGCAGGCACGCCTGCGAGAGCTGCCACCGATGCGCGCCACTCGAAGCCGAGAGGCTTGAGCAGAGGGTTGATAGCCTTGCCCATCATCTCGAGGTAGGAATCATGCTCGGGGTCGATTACCGATGTGTCGGTAATGTGCGAGTCAGCACCCTTGGCATCATGATTGGGGAAATAGTTGAGAGCCCATACCACAATGCTGGCAAAGAGTATTATACCGCCCATTTTCTTCAGATACTCGCGCCCTTTGGCCCAGGTGTGGCGCACCGATGCCTTGAGGGTGGGGAGGCGGTAAGGCGGAAGTTCCATAACGAACGGAGTCTCGTCTTTATGGAAAAAGAAGCGGCGCAGCAGGCGCGCTGTAATCACGGCTATCAGTATGCCTCCGAAGTACATGCAGGCGAGAACGAGTCCGGCGTGGGCGGCGAAGAAGGTACCGATAAGCAGCACGAAAACCGGCAGGCGTGCCGAGCACGACATGAAGGGGTTGATTAGTATGGTGATTATGCGGCTCGAACGGCTCTCGATGGCACGCGATGCAATAATGGCAGGCACGTTGCAGCCGAAGCCCATGACGAGAGGGATAAACGACTTGCCGTGAAGCCCTATGCGGTGCATTACCTTATCCATAATGAAGGCGGCGCGTGCCATATAACCCGAGTCCTCCATAAAAGATATACAGAAGTATAATATGAGGATGTTGGGCAGGAAAACTATGACACCTCCCACACCTCCTATTATGCCGTCGGTCACGAGGTCTTTGAGCGGTCCGTCGGGCATGAGTTCGTTGCAGGTGTCGCTAAGCCAGCTCACGCCGTTCTCTATCCACTCCATAGGATACTGGCCGACAACGAAAGTCGCCCAGAAAATAAAGAACATTATAACAAAGAAAATCGGGAAGCCGAGGAGCTTGTTCGTGGCGAGCGAATCAAGCACGCGTGTGGTGCGTCGCTCCTGCTTTTTACCTACGGTGAGGGTTTCGGCAAGTGCGCCGGCCACGAAACCGTATTTATGCGCGGCAACTATCGACGAAATCTCTTCGTTGCGCATGCCTTCGATGCGTCCGCGCAGCGTGTCGCGCAGAATTATGACTTCGCTGCCGGGGGTGCGGGGCACATGGCTGCGCCACGTTTCATGTTCGGGGGCTGCTGTCGGAGTCTCACAGCAGCTCTTGTGCAGAAAGTGCCGGCTGAAGAAATTGCGGCGCCGCTTAGGGCGCGCAGGCTTGGCTTCGCGGGCAGGGTTCTCGATGTTGCCTTGCTCTTCGCTGGCAGGCACCTCGTCTTCCATTTCATGGTCGCCCTCAAGGAGTTTGATTGCCATATATCGGGGCGAGAAATGCTTGCTGGTGGCCGGACTGGCCTTGAGTTTATCAACTATCTGGCGCACAGCCTCCTCGATGTCGGCACCGAGGTTCACGTGTATGTGGCGCACAACATCGTCGTGCCCCTCATATACCGAAATCACCGTGTCGAAGAGGTCGTTGATACCCTCGCCGGTCTTGGAGACTACAGGTACCATAGGCACGCCAATCATTTTGCCGAGAGTGTCGTAGTCGAGCACATCGCCCTTGGCACGCAGTTCGTCGTACATGTTCAGGGCTATGACCATGCTTGTGTCCATGTCGATGAGCTCGGTGGTTAGATAGAGGTTGCGCTGCAGGTTCGACGAATCGACCACATTGATAATGACATCGGGGGTGTGCTCCCGCAGATACTGCCTTACGTAGAGCTCTTCGGGCGAGTAGCAGGTGAGCGAATACGTGCCAGGCAGGTCGACAATATTGAAGCGGTAGCCTTTGTACCGGAAATAACCGTCTTTGGCATCGACAGTCACGCCCGAATAATTGCCGACGTGCTCGCGCGCTCCCGAAGCGATATTGAAGAGCGACGTCTTGCCGCAGTTGGGGTTGCCAATGAGAGCTATGTTGATAGTATGTCGTTCGTGGTTGAAACGGCGGCGCTCCTCAGTGTTCTCAGGCAGGGAGGCTTCCGATGCATGGGCTACCTCCGGAATAGATGCGGGGTCTACCTCAATGACCTCGATAAGCGACGCTTCTGACGCGCGTAGCGACACCTCATAACCTAATACGGAATATTTTATAGGGTCGCGCAAAGGAGCATGGAGCACGACAGTAACGGTGTGCCCTTTGACAAAACCCATTTCAAGTAGACGCTTGCGGAATGCGCCGTGGCCATGTACCTTGACAACAATGCCCGACTGGCCTGTGTGAAGCTCCGATAGTTTCATTGGCTGTATTTTAGGCTGCAAAGTTCGCAATTTCTTGCGGTACGACCAAATAATTTAAAAGAATTTTAAATAAGGACCTCTTTTGAACCTTTTGAACCCGCGTATGTTTTTAATTATACGAAACGGCATTTTTCTGGCTTCATTAAAAAAGCCCGACTGTTGAATGACAAGCAGCCAGTTTCCAATGTCCCGCGACCATACCCCTATGGCGCGGGCTTTTTTATGTGCTTGCAACTCAAGGCTATGATAAAGGCGCCCGAGCCTCAATGAAGCCCGGGCGCCTTTGGTTTTGTGCAGGGTTATTATTCGTAGGTTGTGCTTACATCGACATAAGTGTCAACGGTAGGATTACCGAACTCGATGGCTCCCATTTCCTCGTTGGAGTTGATAACGAGGTTATACACATAGTGGTAGCCGGGATGCCACTCCGAGAACGAACTTGTTGAGAGCGGGAATTTGAGAAGACCGTCGCCGAAGGTACTGCCTTCAACGATATTCTCAGCGGGAGTATTGGCGTTAGGCCACAGCTTGTCGCCGGTCTTGGCATCGTACACCGAGCACATCACGGTGATATACATATCGTTGCCACTGCCGTTGCTGCGGTATGTGAGCTGCTGGGGCAGTGTATATTTGGCTCCGCCAAGGCCGAGACCAGTAGAGCCCATATCGGTGGCTGTGGTAGTCAGGGTTATAAGGTCGTTGGCATCCTGCGACATGTGGTAGATATATGGCACGGGGGTATTTTGGTCGGTCCAGGTACCTATATTGCTTGCAGTTGGGCTGCCGGAAGTCGATTCGGTGGGGAAGTGGAAGTTGCCTTTGGTCATGATATTGGCCATTGCCACGTTCGATACCTTCACCTGGAGGTCGGCGTTTGAAGAGCTCATCTTGATAGTCACCTTTGAGAGTGCGTGTCTGAAATTGAACACAACCTGGGCGTTGGCCATGCCGGTGTTGCCACGGAGGTCGGGGCTCACGGCATAGATTATATCTTCTGTGCCGGGATATGCGTCATAGGCCACCGGCTGCAGAGGGGTAGCCGTTCCGAGCCATTTGGACGGAGCGAAAGCGTAGAAGTCCACAGCCTGGCTTGCAGGCCAGTATTTCACAGGCGAGTACGTCCATGTGTTTGTGCCGGTCTTGGTAACCTCCACATTATCCATGAAGAGGACAGGGGCTTCGTCGGTGCCGGTGTAGGCGTACACGTTGAAGGAGCGCAGAGTGTTGGTTGTTATATCGCCTGCACGTGAGTACTCGGTGTTGGCGGCAAAGCGTATGGTGTTGTCGTCGATAGTCGAGCCCGGGGTATCTTCTTCGGTATCGGTACATGAGAAGAGCGGAAGACCGCCAAGGGTGGCGACCGCAATTGCGAGTAATTGGATTTTGCTCATTGTCTATACTTGTTTTTGATTAAAAATTAATATTCTCATCATAGTTGATCTCTATCACCTGCCAGCCGTCGACATCCACATTTATGCCGACATCTTCGTCGGAAGGAGGCACCGTCCCTGAGGGTATCGAGAGGCTGTCAATATAAATTGTAACGTTGTGGCTATAGCGAGAGTTTATCACCTGGCCGGTGACATCGAAAGTTTTGGAAAAACGTTCGCCGTCGGAGCGCGTGACAATCAGCGCAAGCTCAAAATCGGGCTCCGAAGTGGACCCAAGTCCCGATGTGGTGCCTCTGAGACCGCCTTGGCCGGTAAGGGAGAGCGATGTCTGTGTGGCACACATATCAGCGCCGGCCTTGCAATCTCCGAGATACAGTTCCGAAGCCATGCCCGACAGACGGGCCGTGGCCGACCGCATCCGCTCCAGGCCGTCAACCCGCCCCACAATTATATTATATATTGTAGCGGCGCTGTCGGGATAGCAGCGCACCAGCTCGTAGGGGCACTCTTTAATTGTGCCGTCGGGCTGCCGGTAACGCACTCCGCAGAGCGTCTGTTCAATTTCTCCAACCACAGCGCGGTACAACATCCCTGTGGGGAATACCGTCGAACCATTGGATTTAGGTTGCGCCGCGAGTGTGGCAAAAGCATCCTGTCCGCTGTACACAGTGCCCGGCAAATCGTTGTTTACCGACACCAGGGCATAGCGGCCGAGCGGCAGCTCCACCTCTCCGCCCTCAGCTCCTGCAATATCGTAGCGCCATACCTTGCCACCGCTCTGGAGAGGGTAGAAGTACAGAGTCATGCCGGCAGGAGAGGCTTGCGGCGCCTTATCCCAAATAAAAGTAACGGTGAGAGGGTAGGGCTCGGTGCCGGGGCACATGATATCCTTGTGTGTGCACGAGAGCATGCACACCATTAGAATCAGCACTGCAATGTATGCCCACAGAGACCTCATAATGTGCGCAGGGGACTGTTGTGCCGCCCCGAGCCCGGGAACCACACGAGTGAAACTTCTATAGCGGTAGGACCAACGTACCGGTGTGCCACACGACCGGTGCAGACATAGGTGCCGCATTGCGGTTCATACTCCACCATTTTGCCTGCGACATAGCCGAGCCTCAACCCGAAGTCGAGATTGAGACGCTCGTTCAGAGGGAGTGAATAACCATAGGCTATACCAAGCCCGTAGACAGGCTTTACCGATTGCCACCCCTTGCCACCAAGCTCAAAATCAAAAGAATGGACTGAAAAATAAACGCCTGCATGATGCCCTGCCATGGCGCGCAGGCCGTGTTTGTTCCCGAACCACCAACGCAACTCGCCGGAGCCACCGTATATGCGCCAGAAGCGGTTGCGGCTGCTCTTGCTCCACCAGGCCCATAACCCCTGCCCGACAACCGAGAAACGCTGGCCAATGCCAAGTTCGAGGCCAAGGTCGGGCGTAAGAGCCGCATCATGCAGAAGATTCGTGCGTACGGCAAGCACCGGACGGCAGTCATCACAACTCTCGCACTCCTGCCCGTTAGCGGCAAGGGCGCAAAACAAAAGTAGTGCTACCGCTGCAATGTGTATTAGTGATGAATATGCCGATTTAATCATGTAGTGCGGGTAATATGCCTTTATAACACCCGCACAACGGCGCTTGTTCTACGCTCGCACTTCCAGGCTATTTATTTGCCCCATATTTCGACTTAAGATATTCTTGAAGCGCAGGAGAATCCTTACCGGAATAAATGCGGTTACGGTCGAAAACGGTCCACCCGGCGGGGTGAGGAAATTCTACTATTTCAAAAGATTCCACATCAGCCCCTTCTATCAAAGAGTCTCTCCAAAAGACATTTTTTGAATCTTTGCCAAAGGTGCGGCTTAATGATCTATTGTTAGGCGTAATTTCAGAGATGGGGCGGAACGATCTTACGTCCACGCCTTTAAGCGGTCGGGTATAATTCCATACATGCTCCTTGTCTTTGCACCAGATAGAAGAGATTACTTCAAAAGAATGCACATCGGCGCCGGGTAAAATATTCAAAAGCATGTCATAAATATTTTTGCCGTCTGAATACCAGTACATATCTATTTTTGTAAGGTCTGCGAACCGTTTTATTTGGGTCGCTTTCGCTTCATAATATACCCTGTCCTTATCTTCGCCTATGAAATAGTCCATTTCTTTGAATGTGGCAGGGTCGGCGCCCGCAACTATCGAATCTTCAAAATATACATGATTTTTATCTATTGCATATCTGTCGCCCGTTATTGGTATAACCTAATACGCAGCCGGTCAACAACAGGCTTAGCAAAAAACAAATTATAACGGTGCAGGACGAGGTTTTTTTACTCATGTTATTATAGTGCTTTTGTCGTTGTCGCGAAGTTAGGCATTTTTACCGGAACGGTGATACCTTTTATGTTTATATTTACTCAAATCCTTTCAGGAGTGCGCCTGATTCCCTCACCACTATTAGTGATTTTACTTAATTATATTAAAGAAAGGACGAGCGAGGCCTCGCCGAACGTGAAATAATTAGTAATTTTGCATGTTAAACCTGTCAGACAACAAGTGAACCGACATATTCTTACATCTATAATCTTGCTTGCCGGTGTCATAAGGCTTGATGCGGCAAAGGTGAGCGGCACTGTTCTCGACGCTTCCGACAAAAGCCCGCTGCCGGCTTGCGCCATTGCCATTCTTCCGGGGCAGAGGAGCGTGCAGACCGATATCGACGGCAAATTTGTGCTCGATATTCCTGCAGGTGCTTACACCTTGAAGGCTTCGTATGTGGGTTTTGACGACTACACCGCCGGGCTAAAAGTGGGAGCACGTGACACCTCGATAGTGATAGAGCTCAAGCCCGCAGCAACCAGCTCGCCGAAGTGACGGTTACAGCCAGGGAGTCGACCGGCATTACTACCGCCTCCCGTATCGGCAAAGACGCCATGGCGCATCTCCAGCCTTCAAGTTTCACCGACCTCCTCGAACTTCTCCCGGGCAATATCAGCCAGAATCCCCAAATGGGGTCGGTGAACTCCATAAAGCTCCGCGAAACGGGCAATATCGGCGCGACAGGCAATACTGCCGACAACGCTGACTATGCGATAAGCGCCCTCGGCACGGCCTTCAACGTCGACGGCGTGCCCCTCAACAACGACGCCAACCTGCAGAGTGTGGGTATAGAGGCGGCCACCGGGCGAAATTCCGTGAACCGCGGTGTAGATATGCGCTCGCTTGCAACCGATAATATCGAGAGTGTTGAGATTGTGCGAGGCATACCCTCGGCAGAGTATGGCAACATGACCTCCGGCCTCGTGAACATCAGACGCACAAGGCGTGCCACGCCCTGGACGGCGCGTTTCAAAGCCGACGGATACAGCAAATTGCTCTATGCGGGAAAAGGTATAGCCCTCGGCCCCGACGGCCGCAACACCCTCAACGCTGACATCGGCTGGCTCGACAGCAAGACCGATCCACGCAACAAACTCGAGAACTTCAAGCGCATTACAGCCTCGCTGCGCGCCGCGCTGACGTGGAGCTCTCCCGTATTGCTCACCGACTGGAACCTCTCGGCCGACTATACAGGCACCGCCGACCGCTCGAAGACAGACCCCGACCTATCTCTTAACAAACTCGACGAATACCGCTCCGATAATCATCGCGGAGCCTTTGCCACCGATCTTTCGCTTTCGTTCCGCTCGCTTAAATGGTTGTCGAGGATTGATATAAAAGCATCGGCCTCGTATGAGTCGGACCGTCTCCGCCGTCTGCGCCAGGTGGCACCGTCGCGTGCGGCTATCGCTCCCATATCCAACAGCGAAGGTGTGCACGACGGCGTCTTCATACTCGAAGAGTACATTGCCGACTATCTCAGCGAGGGAAAGCCTCTGAGCCTCTTCGCGAAACTCGGTCTCAACGGCAACTTGCCCGTATGGAGTCAAGCCACACATGCCTGGAAAGCGGGGGCAGAGTGGAATCATAGCAAGAATTACGGCCGCGGCCAGGTTTACGACCCGATGAAACCGCTATCGGCGTCGTGGACATCGCGCCCGCGCGACTACCGCAGCATCCCGGCGCTTAACCTTGTTTCGGCGTATCTTGAAGATGCCCTTACGGCGCCATCTCCGGCAGGCACGCTCGAACTGCAGGCAGGCGTCCATGCGGTGACGATAGCCGGTCTTGACCGCCGTTATGCCATTTCGGGCAAACCCTACCTCGACCCCCGAATAAATGCCGTATGGCGTTTCCCGGCTTTTTATACCGGAGGCCGGAGCACCGAACTTCTCCTTGCGGGCGGTTACGGTCTGAGCACACGTATGCCTACAGTCGACTATCTTTTTCCGCAGGAGGCTTATCTCGACATACTCCAACTTAATTACTACGACACCTCTGACCCGCGCAACAACAGTCGTGTTAACATGCGCACCTATATCAACGACGCCACAAACTACGATCTCAAACCGGCCCGCAACCGCAAATGGGAGGTGCGAGTCGGAGCTTCGGTGGGTGCCAACCGCTTGTCGGTGACCTATTTCGAGGAGCATATGAACTCCGGCTTCCGCTATTCAAATATCTACGGAGCATATAAATACACCCTTTACGACCCCTCGGGAATAAAGCCCGGAGAGCTGGCGGGGCCGCCCCAGCTCCAGGATCTGCCCTCAAGCGAGCAATCGGTGCTCCGAGGCTACCGCCGTGCCGAGAACGGCTCAACGATAGATAAACGCGGCGTGGAGTTTCAGCTCAATACCGCCCGATGGCGCCCGCTCGCCACTTCGCTCATAATATCTGGTGCATGGTTCCGCTCGCGTTACAGCAACTCGCAGCGCATCTTCGACCCCGTTAGCGATGTTGTCGACGGCACCTCGGTGAGCGACCGCTTTGTAGGGCTCTACAACACCGACGACGGTCGTGTGAGCGAGCAGTTCAACACCAATTTCATGTTCGACACACAGATACCCAAACTCGGCCTTGTGTTCACTACCACGCTCCAGTGCATGTGGTACGTTAAGACCCGACGTCTGGCTCAGAACGGCGTGCCCGACGCCTACGTATCGGCTGTCGACGGACTCCTGCACGACTTCGACAACGGCAATGCCGACCCTCTGCTGAAATATCTTATACAATATTACAACCCCGACCTTTTCAACAACTACACCATACCCACGGCCCTGTACGTCAACCTCAAGGCTACCAAGAGCATAGGCAAATGGCTAAGGGTAGCTGTGTTCGTCAACCGCATAATCGACTATCTGCCCGATTACAAATCAAATGGCCTGACGGTACGCCGCTCTTCCGACGCATACTTCGGCATGGAACTCAACTTCACTCTCTGACCTCATGATAAACAAGAATATATTATTCCCCGTACTCGCCCTCGGTGTCTTTGGTGCCTGCTCCGACAACGCCTGCGACCCCGTTCCCGCCAAAGCCGGCGTTCATATCTCGGTCCCCGCAGATATCGACATCTCCGGGCTCCGCGACGGCTCACTTACATTTTATAATATAAGTTCGGGCGAGAGTCTCTCCACGCCATGTGGCGCGGGCCTCTCTGTCGAGACCATGGTGCAGCCGGGTGTATACAATATCTCATACTCGGCGACTGTAACCCTTGCCAACGGTGTGGAAGCCGCGCTGCGCGGACAAATCGCAGGAGTACAGATTACCCCCGGCGGGGCAAGCACAACGCTCAGCACTTTTGCCGCCGTCGACACCGACGACCTCATCATCTCGGAACTCTTCTTCACCGGCACACTGCAGACCTCCGGCAATCAATACAACGGCGACCAGTATATCAAATTATACAATAATACCGGCCATACCGTGTATGCCGACGGACTCACGATATTTGAATCGCAGTTCCTCACTACCCAGAAGTTCAACTATACGCCCGACCTCATTGCAAGCGACGTAAGTGTCGATGCCTTGTACACAATTCCGGGCAGTGGCACCGATTATCCCGTGGAGCCCGGCGAGGAACTCCTCATAGCCGATATTGCCATAGACCACCGAGAGATCAACCGCAATTCTTTCGACCTCAGTCATGCCGACTTCGAGTGGTACGACCAAAGCTCGACTCCGGCTTACACCGATATCGACAATCCTGCGGTGGAGAATCTCGACAAATGGTATTGCTACACGCTCTCGATATGGCAGCTGCACAACCGAGGCCTCAAAGCCTACGGTATCGCCCGCATCCCTGTGGATAAAGACGAGTATCTGAGCGGCTACCGTTATACCGTGGAGTACGACCAAACAACGGCCGCAGGCACTTTCCCGATGTCAAAGACCTGTTACCGCCTGCCCAACGAGTGGGTGGTGGATATTGTGAACTGCTCGGTGGAGTCGGAGTATCTCTGGAACGTGTGCACACCTGCACTCGACATGGGCTGGACCCACTGCGGAACGGTTGACGGCGATAAAAACCGCTATTTCCATGCCGTGCGCCGCAAGGTGCTGACACTCGGTGCCGACGGGCACCCGCTGCTCTCCGACACAAACAACTCCTCGCAGGACTTCAACTCTTTCGTAACACCTTCTGAAATTGAACGTCAGGGCACTGCTGCCGGAATCGACGGGAAGCCCGCATCCACGCAGACTTACGACGGTGTAATGCCTAAATGAAACGACTCGCTTTTATCATGACTGCGGCCGCAATGGTCGCTCAGGCCAAGGCCGAAATCGCTCCTGCCCTTATCGCCTGCGACACTCTTGCCAATTCTACCGCAAGTGTCACCCTGCGTCTTCCGGCGCTCTCGCCGTGGTTGCAGGGGGCTTCGCTATCGGCGATTTCTGCAGGCTATGCCGATGAATCGTTCGACAAGGCTCCGCAAAGCGCCTTCGGAAAAGGCGCGCGTAAAGGCTTTTTTGATGCCGAGACTTACCTCAAGACTTCCCGCGCGACTATCACGGGGCATGCGTCATATACCAATGGCAAGCGCCGAGGGATAGAGGGCTGTGAGGTGAGTGACCCCGCTCTGATTTACCCGTATCTAACCGCCGACACCATAGGTGGCGACATGAACACGGAGTGCTACCGCTTCGGAGGCAGTTATGCCTCTTCGTTCGGCGGGGGCAAGTGGATATACGGCGCAGAGCTGCATTACCGGGCTCTTCAGGAATACCGACAGCGCGACCCTCGCCCCAAAAACACGGTAGGGCAACTTGATTTCGCCCTCTCATTCGGACGTAAGTTGGACGACTATTTTGTAGTGGTCGGGGGAGATGCCTATAAGTATTCGCAGTCGGGCTCAATCTCTTTTGTAAGCGATCTCGGAGCGGTGAAGGTTCACCATCTCACGGGCCTCGGCACGCAGTATAACCGTTTTGCAGGCTCTAACCGTGAAGTGAATTTCTCGGGGTGGCGCCGGGGTGTGACGCTGGCCATATGGCCTTCTACGGTAGGTGCCTTCGCTTCAGTAGGTTATCATTGCCTTACCTTGGGCAAGGTGCTCAAGTCACTCAACAATCTGCCGTCGAACCGCGTGGTCGACAACCAAGTTGAGGCTGAGGCCGGTTGGCGCGCAGGCGCATGGTCGGTATCTGCATCGGCCGACTACAATCATCGCAGCGGAATCGACAATATTTTCGGCGACCCGGCCGGGAACGTCTATCCCGAGCTTTTCTCTCTGGCAAATTATAAGGCGAGCCACATAAGCGCATCGGCAAAAGGAGCCTGGCGACATATGTTTGCCACCGGGCGCCTGACCCTGGCCGGTTCTCTCTCATACGTAGGACATAAGGAAACGTACACCGGAAGCGCAGCGGTGCGGCAGGCTCGTCTGACGTGGTTGCGGCCGGGTATCTCGGCGTCTTATGCAGGTAATCTCGGCAGGAAATTCATACTTGAAGCTTCGGCTGATGCCCGGGCCTCTTTCGTACCCGATTCCTCGCTCGATGGGATTGGCGCAGACGCCGACTACTTCGGCCGCCTTTACATGCGCGATTTCGATATTGCCGCAGGCCGCAGTGTAGATGCCGCCCTGGCAGCTTCGCTTCTCTATGTGCTCAAGGGAGACTATGCTTTAGGGCTTAGGCTCAGCTATCGTCACACAGCCATGTCGCAGGCAATCCATGGCAATGCTTTCGGCGCGGCTCTTACGTTTAAATTCTGAATTTAATATCTGTAAAATAATAATTTGATGAATTACGGTAAATACCTCTTACTGCTTGTCGCAGCCTCATTCTGCGGCAGTGCGCCGGCGGCAACTATCGACCCCGCGGTGCGCACAGGCAAGCTCGAGAACGGCTTGACCTACTATCTCATGCAAAACGATAAGCCGGGCGGCACAGCCGATTTCTTCCTCGCTCAGAAAGTAGGCTCGGTCAATGAGGAGGAAAACCAGCGCGGTCTGGCACATTTTCTCGAGCATATGTGTTTCAACGGCACCGAGCATTTCCCCGGCAATTCGCTCATCGGCTACCTCGAGAGCATCGGTGTGAAATTCGGCGCTCATCTCAATGCCTACACCTCAACCGACGAAACCGTCTACAACATTTGCAAGGTGCCCACGGCACGCGAGAGCGCCGTGGATTCGTGCCTGCTTATACTGCGCGACTGGTGTTGCGCCATCTCGCTCAATCCGGCCGACATCGACAGTGAGAGAGGTGTGATTGTCAATGAATGGAGGCAGCGCAACTCGGCTTCGAACCGCATGCTCGAGAAAGCTTTCCCGCGCCTTTACCCTGATAACGCTTATGGCGAGCGTCTGCCCATAGGACTGATGAGTGTTGTGGAGAATTTCAAACCGGCCACGCTCCGCAAGTTCTATAACAAGTGGTATATCCCGGCCAACCAGGCAGTGGTTGTTGTGGGTGACATCGACCTTGACCGCACTGAGCAGGTTATTAAGGGTATGTTCAGCGAAATGCCCGCAGCACGCGATAAAACTTCAAGTATCGCCGAACTGCCGGAGGTTGAGCTTTCCGACAGTCTGCTCTGTGTGGTGGAGAGCGACCCCGAGCAGGGTGCCGAGATGATGCAGCTGTATTTCCGCCTCCCTCCCGTGCCCGATAATCTTGCCGATGAAGCTCGCCGTAAGGCCGTCTCCGATATGGCTGCCGACATTCTTGCAACGCGCTTTGAAGAACTTGAGGCTTCGGCCGACTGCCCTCATACATCTCTCGGCGTCGGCGAGGTAAAATATCTTATGAGCAGGGGAGAGCAGGCCCTCACTTTCCGAGGCGCTCTCAAGCCGGGCAAGGCCGAAGAGGCTCTGGCGGCATGGTACGGCGAGCTGCGCCGAGCCATTGAGCACGGTTTCCAGCCTGAGGAGGTTGATAAGGCCCGCACCTCGCTTGAGGCTTCTCTGGCAGAGAAAGCCAAGCACCAGGAAAGCCCGGCCAACACCTACCTGGCACGCCTGTGTGTGCGTCACTTCCTCGACGGTGGCGAAAAGATAGATTACAACGCCTATCTCGATATGATACGCAAGGCTGCTGCCGAGGTGCGGTCGGAAGATATTGTCAACTATCTGCTTGAAGCTGCCGGAAGCGCTCCCAAAGGCGCCGTGGTGCTCCTTTACCGCCCGGCAAAGGACTCGGATAAAGAGCTTGAATCGCATTTACGCGAGGTCTTTGCCGAAGTGTCCGGCAAGTCGTTCGAACCTTATAAACCGGCAGTGTATGCCGATGAGCTTATGACGGCCTTGCCTGCCACGGGCTCGATAGTCGCTGTCGATTCAACCGCAGCCTTCGGCGCACGCAGATATACCCTTTCCAACGGCATCAAAGTCATCGCCCTGCATACCGATTACAAACCCGGGCAGGTGTATGTGCGCGCTTACAGTCCCGGCGGTCTGGCAGCCTCCTATAATGAGGCTGATGTGCCCACTCTCAGGGTTCTCAACGAGCTCATGGCCGAGATGAAGTACGGCGGACACTCGGCTTCCGACATCCGTCACATACTCACCGGAGCTTCGGTAAAGGCATCGGTCAACATCTCCACCAACGAGGAGAGCCTCGAGGCGGCAACGACATCCGATGACCTCGCGAAGGCTTTCCAGCTTCTTTATCTGCGTGCCACTTCGGCTCAGCCCGATAGTGTTGCCTTCGCCAACTTCATGGCCACGCAGCACAATACTGCCGCCACGCGCAAGGTAAACCCCGTGCAGGCTATGGGCGATTCAATCCATTTCACCATATACAACCGTCACCCACTTGCCGGACGGCAGCAGCTTGCCGACATCGATAAGGTGAACCTCGATACGGCCATGAAGATGTATGCCGACCGCTTTGCCGACATGGGCGATTTTACCTTTATGGTAGTCGGCGATTATAATGAAGCCGAACTCGAGAATTATCTCTGCCAATATGTGGCAACCCTTCCTGCCGCAGGGCGTGTGGATAAAGTGGAGGAAATAGGCTACGTCTACACTCCTTATGATTTCGATATCCGCTTTACCCGCAAAATGGAGAATCCCCAGGCTATAGTCTACAGCTTCATCAGCGGCCCGGCAGAGTATACTCTCGACGACCTCCTGTGCGCCACCGCTTTCGGGCAGCTGCTGCGCACAAGCCTCCTCGCCGACCTCCGCGAGAGCCGCGGCTGGACCTACTCCATACGCACCCACTGCGCCATAAATCCCGGGGTGAGTCCTGCAACGGGAGCGCAGGTTATGATGCCCACTTACATCAAGGTCACCCCCGGCAAAGAACATGAGGTGCTCGATATTGTGCTGGCAACTATCGAAGGTATGACCGAGCCCGGAGCCATAGCCGACGAAGAGGTAGGCGGCCTCAAGGAGTTCCTTATAAAGAATCACGCCGAAGCTGTACGCGACAATGCCTACTGGCTTAAAGTCATCAAGGCACTCGAGCGCGACGGTCTCGACCTTGAGACAGGCTACGACGAGGCCGTAAGCCGTCTGTCGGCCCAATCTATCGCCGACTTTGCCAAGCGTGTTATTCTGCCCGCTCACAAGGCTTCAATTGTCATGAGCGCCGAGTAAGCAGCATAGCGATATACTTCACGGGAGCCGTCACTGCACAGTAGGGCAGGGCGGCTCCTTTTTCATTGCCGGATAATGGTAATTTTGTAATTTTGCAGCCAAAAACAAGTGTTATAATGGAGTCTTTATCAGAAAACAAGGGAAAGATAACGATATGCAGGAACTGTGGCGCCCACTGCTCATCGAATTATTGCCCTGATTGCGGCCAGTCGGTTTTGGAAAAGCGGCTTGAGAACAAGTCTTTCCTGATTGGGATTCTCTCAGGCATATCGCGAATAAACAAAGGTTTCCTTTACACCGCAGGGCAGCTTCTTGTTCATCCGTGGAAAGTTGTCAGAGATTACATCCAATGCCGCAGAATCCGTTATGTGGCGCCCATATCCATGCTGATTCTCGTATGCTTCATATCTGCGTTTTTAGGGGCTCTGATTTCAGTTGACTCTCATCCTACGGTCTCAGATGCGGGCATGAATCATATTTCGACCTTCCAAGCTGTGATTCTTTACTTCGGGAATATAATCCTGAACAACGCTTTGATACAAAACCTTACCATATATATCCCTGCCTTACTGGCGATTCCCATAGTTTACCGCTCCCACGGAGCTATGCGGTTCAATATGGCGGAGTATCTTACCGCAATGATTTACATTGCATGTTCCTTCCTCTTATTTGACATTATAACACTCCCTCTTTCAATGCTTTCCGACAACCTTTATTCGCTTGTCGGACTCGGCTATTCTTTGGTGGTGTGCTCAATGTGTACGTTCAAGGCATTTCCACTATCGTCAAAGAAAGCACGCATAGGGCATTTTTTGCTGTATATTCTCGTGGTTTCGCTGATTTACCTATTGTTTCTTGTCATATTGGGAGTCTCAATCGGGCTGGGACACGACGCCATACGCTGAATCAGGGCAGTGCAGCGATATTACGAAAGCGCACATCCTCACTTGGAGATTAAGGCGGTTAAACTGCTCGAGTTATGCATGGGCCGGGCTCGCAGAATAACATAATCAATATCAGAACATCTCCAATTCAGCAGCCTTGGGGCGACTGAAATACTGCGCAAGAATATAGTTCCAGCCATATCACGCACCTCAGTTCCAAAGCTTGGCACTATGCAAAAAGCAGTGCGGGTTTTGTTGCATTAACCCTCATATCCCAAAGAAGATAATTCAGCTATTACAAAAAAAAATCCCAGAATGACAAGGATGATAGCAGTAGAGAGCACCCCTTGCCTCTACGCTATTTTACATAATTGCCATTATGTAACAAAAGGCGAGGAAATAATATAGACCAAATCAAGAGTTGTTCCGGTCTGAAATAAGATAAGAGCGCGCAAAGGAAGCCCCGTAGTTTCCTTTGCGCGTATTCAATATTCCCACTGCAATAAACGTGCTGACAGAAGGTGGCGCCAATAAAGCCGCAGGAAAGCTGAAAGGGGCCACGTGCTGCGACGGAAAGACTATTCAGCAGGATTAAATGTCTCGAAGCTGTTATCAGAGTACAGAACGATAATCGACGTTATTCTGCGGTTTCCGGCCGACTCCCGGTTCCCGGCACGTAACGGGAGGCTACGGCAGAGTTCCTCGGCCGACAAGGCGGCGCCATTATCTTCTTCAGAGAGCCCGGAGGGCGATATTTTACTCTTTGGCGATTTAGGAGGGTTGCCGTAATAGAAAAAGGGTTCGTCGTTAGCAGTCTGAGTTTTAGGCGTTTCATTTACCTGACTGGCTGTTTCGGGTCTATTTTGAGCCTCTGAGGTTTCAAAATTTGCAGCCGATTGCATATCTCCCCGGCCAAACAGCAACCACACGATGTCGAGCTCGGGAAAACTCTCATCGAGCTTTGCGAGTATCTGGTTGTTGATCGATTTATTTCGCCCGTGCAATAACTGCGACAGCGACGGCCGCGGAATCATGGCTTTATCGGCAAATTGGGTCGTAGAGAGGCCGGTAGATGCAATAAATTGCTTAAGTCTCTGTATTATAGGGCTTTCTTCTATTTCTGCCATAGAGTATGCGTTTGTAAACTTTGCGTTTGCAAATGTAATAACTATTTTGCAAACTGCAAAATTTAAATTCTGCAACATGGTTGCGTTTGTAAATTGTAATTGTAAACTATTGCTGTTTACACTCGTTAATCGAAATCTTTCCCTCCTGTACAGCAAATATTTACAGATTGAAGTTTAGAATTAAGTCAACCGACAGATTTATCTGCAACTCACCATCTATCATAATTCTGCTTTAAATTGAAACACCTTTGTAATCCGAGCCGGATTAGGCTTGTGAAACACTTTAAATATTTATTATAAATTGCTGAGTTTTATGCAGATATTACAACCGCTAAAAATTGTAAACATAAATATTGGGGCTTTGTTTGCGTTTTGAATCGGCGCATTTGGCCTCGACTCTGTGTTTGTGATTGGAATTTAAATGGGAATCGTAACTGTTTGTATTGGTAAACGATTGTCGTTGTACTCCATGCGGATTACATCAAAGTTTACAAAACCACTTGTTTACGATTGTAATTTTACGCTTCGGTGCCGCTTTTTTACAAATGCACCACCCTACTCTGCTCAGAATTTCAAAAATCACCTGTAATTATTCAGGAGTATATAAAAACAACAACGTCATGGCGTCAAAAGTTGGTCATGGAGGCTCTATTATGCCTGATTTAGCGCTTGTTAACTTATGAAAATAAAAAAACGGTCCGCAGAGTGAACAGCTGCGGACCGATGCAATTCGTGTATTTACTGTGCTCAGGGCGTGTACCGCACTCCCCTACACCGCTTGTAATAGTCTACAAAGGCTTTGTTGACCATCTTTATTCCTCCCGGCGTGGGATAGTCTCCCGAAAAATACCAATCGCCGGGGCAGCCGGGTATCGCCTGATGTAGCCCGTCGAGACTTTGGAAGAGCATAGCCACTTCTGCATTAATCTGCGGCGGTGTAAGCATTGTTGCCATGCGGGCGGCAATTTCTTCGTCACTAAATGGGGCGTAAAGCGTTTTCACTACGTTCTCCTGCTCTGCCGCGGGGCGTGTGAGATTCTCCTCTGCTTTGCGGTAGGCTTCATCGATGAGCGAAGAGAGGCCCCGCTCGTCGAGCAATTCAATCACGGCACGGAAAGCTGCAAGCTCATCAAGATTAGGCATGTCTATTCCATAATAGTCGGGGTAACGCACCTGTGGCGACGATGAAACTACGATTATACGTCGCGGAGAGAGCCGGTCGAGAATGCGCAGAATCGACTGTTTCAGCGTCGTGCCTCGCACAATACTGTCGTCGATAACAACAAGGGTATCCTCGCCTGCGCGAACGGTGCCATATGTCACATCGTAGACGTGGGCGGCGAGGTCGTTGCGCGAGCTTCCTTCGGCGATGAACGTGCGCAGTTTTATATCTTTTATAGCAACCTTCTCTACCCTCACCTTCCGCTTGAAAATATCATTGAGAACTTCCTCGGTCAGGCTGTTCTCTGCCACAAGTTTCTTTATGGCTTCTTTGCGCAGATTGTCGGCACGGCGTGTAAGTTCTTCTGTCATGCCAAGAAAAGCGACTTCGGCCGTATTGGGGATGAATGAGAATACTGTCGATTCAAAACGGTTGTCAATCATCCGGCAGAGGTCTTTGACCACGTTCGCGCCCAGGGCTTTGCGCTCGCGGTATATATCGGCGTCACTGCCGCGGGAGAAGTACACGCGTTCAAACGAGCAGCGGCTGTTACGGCCTTCAGGCAGCACCTGACGCAGTTCAAATTCGCCTTCCGGTGATATGAAAATCGCCGCACCCGGGTTGAGTTCTTTGACATCACCTTCGTGCAGCCCGAATACCGTCTGTATTACCGGCCGCTCCGATGCCACCACCACAATCTCGTCGTTGCGGAAGTAGAATGCCGGGCGTATTCCGTGAGGGTCGCGCAGCACGAAGGTCGAGCCGGAGCCGGTGGTGCCGCACAGTGCATAGCCGCCGTCCCAAAGCGGAGCCACCGAGGTTAGCACGTTCGAGAGGTCGAGTTCCTGCTCTATGCGGCGGGCAAGCTGCGGGTCGCGCAAGCGGTCGCGGTACAGCCTGTAGAGGCGGTGGTTTTCTTTGTCAAGGGCCGCGCCCGTCTGCTCGAGCAGCATCACGGTGTCGCTGTACAGCCTGGGGTGCTGGCCGGTGGCTGTCACGTTGGCGAAAATCTCGTCAACGTTTGTCATGTTGAAATTCCCGCACAGCATCAGTGCCCGTGAGCGCCAGCCATTGCGGCGTAGAAAGGGGTGGGTGTACTCCAACCCGCTTCTGCCGGTGGTGCTGTACCGCAGGTGCCCCATATACACTTCTCCGAGGAAAGGAGCATAAGCCTCCACCTCTTCAGCCGGGAGCGTGTTGAGCCTCTGCGGCAACTGCGAGGCTACCGAGCCGAATATTTCGTCGATAGCGCCGGTTCCGAGAGCCCGCTCGCGGAACACATATTCGTATCCCGGAGGGGTGTTCAGCTTCACCACGCCTATGCCTGCGGCTTCTTGCCCTCGGTTATGCTGCTTTTCCATGAGCAGGTAAAGGCGGTCGAGGGCGTAGGTATAGCTGCCGTAGTGTTCCTTATAGTATTGCAGAGGTTTGAGCAGCCTTATGAGGGCTATGCCACACTCGTGCTTGATAGCTTCCATCAGCGGATGAAGAGAAGTTCGCGGTATTTGGGCAGAGGCCACATCTCGTTGTCGACCATAAGTTCGAGTTTGTCGATGTGGCGCCGTATTGTCTCCATGGCCGGTACCACATTGTCGTGGTAGGCGATAGCTTTCTCGCGTTCCGACTCAATGGCATTGGCCAC
This sequence comes from uncultured Porphyromonadaceae bacterium, assembly GCA_947573485.1. Classification (GTDB taxonomy): domain Bacteria; phylum Bacteroidota; class Bacteroidia; order Bacteroidales; family Muribaculaceae; genus CAG-873. Next base: position 116,287 of record CANPGB010000006.1, read on the forward strand.
CTTGCGGGCCGACACCATTTCAGAAACCGTGTTCTTGATTTCGCGGCAGTGACGGCAGAGTTTCTCTATGGTCTCGAGGTCGCGGCTGGTCATCTCCCCGGCCTTTTCGCCAAAGATTTCGCGGAGCTTCACCACGTTGTCTACAAGCATCGACTGGTAGCGGGTGGCCACGGGTATTATATGGTTCAGGGCGAGGTCGCCGAGCACACGGGCTTCAATCTGTATCTTTTTGGTGTATATCTCCCACTTCACTTCATTGCGGGCGGCGAGCTCGGGTTTGGAGAGCACCCCGGTGGCATCGAACATCTTTATTGACGAGGGCGAGAGATAGGCGTCGAACATCACCGGTGTCGAGGTCTCGCAGTCGAGTCCGCGGCGCGCAGCCTCTTCTTTCCATTCGTCGCTGTAACCGTTGCCGTCGAAATGTATCGGGCGGCACGAGCGTATCAGCTCGCGTATTTCGGCAAGAAGAGCATCGGTCCGGCTCACTCCGCTTTCCATGCGCTTGTCAACGGCTTTCTTGAACTCTGCGAGCTGCTCTGCCACGGCGGCGTTAAGCACTATCATTGCCGATGCGCAGTTTGCCGACGAGCCCACAGCGCGGAACTCGAAGCGGTTGCCGGTAAAGGCGAAGGGCGAGGTGCGGTTGCGGTCGGTGTTGTCGAGCATCAGATCGGGAATCTGCGAGAGTCCGAGCGAGAAATCCGATTTCTTCTTGAGGTCCGAGAGGTCGGCACCCTCGCTGCTCTCGAGGCGGTCGAGAATCTCGGCGAGCTGGCTGCCTGTGAAAATCGAGATAATGGCAGGGGGTGCCTCGTTGGCGCCGAGGCGATGGGCGTTGGTCGCCGACATTATCGAGGCTTTCAGGAGTGCGTTGTGGCGGTGTACGGCTGCCATCACGTTTACAATGAAAGTGATGAACTGCAGGTTGTCCTGAGGCGTGCGTCCGGGCGAGAACAACATCGCTCCACGGTCGGTGCCGAGGCTCCAGTTGTTGTGCTTGCCACTGCCGTTAACCCCTGCGAAAGGCTTCTCGTGAAGCAGAACGCGGAAGTTGTGGCGGCGCGCCACTTCGTTCATCACCGACATCAGCAGCAGGTTGTGGTCGTTGGCAAGGTTGGTCTCCTCGTATATCGGGGCGAGCTCAAACTGGTTGGGAGCCACCTCGTTGTGGCGGGTCTTAACGGGTATGCCCAGGCGGTGGCACCGTATCTCGAGATCGAGCATAAAAGCCTCCACTCTCGAGGGTATAGCCCCGAAGTAGTGGTCTTCGAGCTGCTGGTTCTTGGGGCTTTCATGGCCCATGAGGGTGCGGCCCGTCATCACAAGATCGGGGCGCGCGCTGAAGAGCGATTCATCGACGAGGAAGTATTCCTGCTCCCAGCCAAGGTAGGAGGTCACATGCTTTACTTCGGGGTCAAAGTAGCGCGCTACGGCGGTGGCGGCTTTGTCGACGGCGTTGAGGGCTTTCAGGAGCGGTGTCTTGTAGTCGAGCGACTCGCCCGTGTATGAAATGAAGATTGTAGGTATGCAGAGGGTCTGGTCAAGGATGAATGCGGGCGACGATATATCCCATGCCGAGTAACCGCGGGCCTCGAAGGTGTTGCGGATACCGCCGTTGGGGAAGCTCGAGGCGTCGGGTTCCTGCTGCACAAGCAGCTTGCCCGAGAACTCTTCCACTACACCGCCTTTGCCGTCGTGCTCAACAAAGGCGTCGTGCTTCTCGGCAGTGCCTCCGGTGAGGGGTGCGAACCAGTGCGAGTAGTGACGGGCGCCGTTGTCTATAGCCCAGCGTTTCATGCCGTCGGCCACGCTGTCGGCCAGGCGGCGGTCTATAGGCCTCTTGTTGGTAATAGCATCGATAAGCTCGTCGTAGGTGTCTTTGGGCAGATACTCAAACATTTTGCGACGGTCAAACACGAGCTCGGCATAATACTGTTCGGGGCGTTCGGCAGGGATTGCCACGGGAGCAGCCTTGCGGTCGAAGGCTTCTTCAACCATTTTAAAACGAAGGGTGGTAGACATATTTTTGTGTTAAGTGATTGGCATAAAAAATCCCGGCGGCGCATAGGTGCGGAGCCGGGGTGTGCGGTTGAGGCGTGAAGTGGCGGGCGAGGCGGAGGCAAAGCCGTCTGCCTTAGAGGCAGCGGACTTTGAAAACCTGATATCGAGGGGTCGGTAAAGACCTCTGTGCCAATTCTTCATACCTTGGAATCGATTTTACGGCTGCAAAGGTACGCATTTTTTACGCCATGGCAAAACTTCGGGCTAAAAAGTTGTTTATCGGCTGCCGGTGTGTTGTGCATATGAAAGTTTATTATTACATTTGGGCACCTAAAACCGAACGACCATGAAAAATCTTGTTCTTCCCTTTGCCGGCACAAGGCCTCTGGCGTTCTATCTCGCCATGGAAGAATGGGCTGCGCGCAATCTGCCGCCCGATGAGTATTTCTTTGCCTGGAGGGTTGCCCCCACGGTAATCTGTGGCCGTAACCAGGATATTGAGGCTGAGGTTGACCTCGGCTACTGCCGCGACCATGGTATCGACGTGGTAAGGCGGCGCAGCGGGGGCGGATGTGTGTTCGCCGATATGGATAACTGGATGTTCTCCTACATCACTCCCTCCTACGATGTGGCCACCACTTTCTCACGCTATACCACCATGATAGCCGGCATGCTCCGTTCGCTCGGCTTCGACGCCGTGGCCACAGGCCGCAACGACATCGTAATCGGCTCCCGCAAGGTGGCCGGAAATGCTTTCTATCACCTTCCGGGCCGGGCCATAGTGCACGGCACTATGCTGTGCAACATCGACACCCGTCATATGAGCCGCGCCATAACGCCTTCGAAGGCAAAACTCGAGTCAAAGGCCGTGCAGTCGGCTCAGGCACGAGTCACATCGCTGGCCGAGAACGGGCTCGCGATGAGTGTCGCGGAGTTCGGCGACTATGCCGTGAGCACTCTCACCGACGGCTGTATCAGGCTTACTGAAGATGATGTCGCCGCGATTGACAAAATCGCCGCCCGCTATTCCGACCCCGCCTGGCTTGCCAGACGCGGAAAGGCGCAGCGCCGCCCTGCCCCCGAACCTACAATCTGCCGCAGCCGCCGTTTTGAAGGCGTGGGTGAAATTCGAGCGGACATAACGCTCGACGATGCGGGCTTGATTATAAACCTGAACCTGTCGGGCGACTTTTTTGTTACGGGAGATATATTTGCCGAGATAACGTCGAGGTTGAGAAACAGGCCTTACAAGCGCGAGGAACTTACCCGTCTGTTCGCCGACATCGATGTGAGCGCCACCATAACGGGCCTGAGCACGGCGATGTTCATTGACCTGCTTATCGATTGACTATACCTTATTATAATAACCGAAATGGAAAACCAACTTAAAGAAACCTGCCTTAATGGCTGCCACCGCAGTCTCGGCGCCACCATGGTGCCTTTCGCAGGTTACGACATGCCTGTAGAGTATTCAGGCCTCGACGCCGAGCATACTGCCGTGCGCACACGTTGCGGTCTTTTCGACGTCTCTCACATGGGCGAGATAAAGATTTCAGGGCCGCAGGCCACGGAGTTTGTCGACCACATCTTCACCGGCCATGCCGCCGCCATGAATATAGGGCAGGCACTCTACGGCATGATGACAAATGCCGAAGGAGGAATTGTCGACGACCTGCTGGTTTACCGCCTCGCCGCACAGGAATGGCTGCTTGTAATCAACGCGGCCAATATCGACAAGGATATCGCCTGGGTGGCGCGCCAACTCAAGGACTACGACGTGACGCTCTCCGACTGCTGCGCCGACTACGGGCAGATAGCTCTCCAGGGTCCCGACAGCGAGCGGCTGCTTGCCGAAGCCCTCGGCATCGACGGCTCAGACCTCGGCTTCTACACCTTCAAGACCCTCGCCGACGGCACAATCGTGAGTCGCACGGGTTACACCGGCGAAGACGGTTTTGAAATATACTCCACACCCGGAATCATAGTGCAGATGTGGGAGCGCCTTATTGCGGCAGGCGTCGAGCCATGTGGTCTCGGTTGCCGCGACACCCTGCGTTTCGAGGCCGGGCTGCCGCTTTATGGCAACGAGCTCGCCGACGATATCTCGCCGCTCGAAGCCGGTCTCGGCATGTTCGTCGCCCTCGACAAGCCCGGCGGCTTTATCGGGTGTGATGCTCTCCGCGCACAGAAAGCCGAGGGGCTGAAGCGGCGCCTCGTGGGCCTGGAGATTGAAGGCGGGGCCACCGCACGCCATGGTTTCGAGGTTCTCGACCTCGACGGTGCCGTAGTGGGTCATGTGACCACGGGCTACAACTCCCTCACCCTCGGCCGCAACATTGCCATGGCGCTGGTCGACGCACGCTACGCCACTCTCGGCACTTCACTGCAGGTGCGCATACGCCGCCGCACGGTGCCCGCAACCGTAATCAAAAAGAGATTCTACACCCCCAACTATAAGAAGTAACCTTAAATCTGAAAAACCATGTCGAAAATCTATTATCTTCCCTCTCATGAATACGTAAAAGTCGACGGCGACATCGCCCTCGTGGGCATCTCTGAATACGCTGCCTCGCAGCTCGGCGCCGTCACCTATGTCGACGTTCCTGAAGAAGGCGACGAGCTCGCCGCCGGTGATGAGTTCGGCGCCATCGAGAGCCGCAAGGCTGCCTCCGACCTCTTCTCGCCTGTGTCGGGCGAGGTTATAGAGGTCAACGAGGAGCTCGCCGACAATCCCCGTCTGATCAACAACGCGCCTCTCGATGCCTGGATAATAAAAGTTAAGATGAGCGACCCCGCCGAACTTGACGGCCTCATGGACGAAAGCGCTTACGCCGAGTTCTGCAAAAAACAGCACTGATATGGCTGCCAACCCCTATATACCCCACACCGAGGCCGATATCAAGGCAATGCTCGGCACTTGCGGGGCGACTTCGGTCGACGAGCTTTATGCCGATGTGCCGCCCTCGCTGCGCATGAAGTCGGCCTACAAACTGCCGGCGCCCATGAACGAGCCTGAGCTCGACCGCTACTTCGCAGCCATAGCCCGTGAGAACAAGCCCCTGATATGCTTTGCCGGTAACGGTTTCTACCACCACTATACCCCGGCGGCGATAACAGCCGTGATGAGCCGCTCCGAATTTCTCACGGCCTACACACCTTATCAGCCTGAGATTTCGCAAGGTACATTGCAATATATCTTCGAGTATCAGAGCATGATGTGCGCCCTCACAGGTCTCGACGTGAGCAACGCCTCCATGTACGACGGCGCCACCGCTACCGCCGAAGCCATGCTCATGGCCGTAAGCGCGGCAAAGAAGCGCCGCCGTGTGCTCATTTCGGCTACCGTCGCTCAGGCCGTGGCCGAAGTATGCTCCACCTACGCTTCGGGCGCCGGGATAATTCTCGAGGTCATACCTGAGGAAGACGGCTGCACCTGCCGCACCTCTTTTGAAGAAATGCTCGGCGCGGGCGATGTAGCCGGAGTAATTGTGGCCTCGCCCAACCGCTTCGGTATCATCGAAGACTACTCGGGCTTTGCCGAACGTTGCCACAGTGCCAAGGCTCTGTTTATAATGAACTGCCATGCCTCGCCACTCGGTGTTCTTCGCACTCCCGCCGAATGGGGCGCCGACATCGCATGCGGCGAAGCGCAGTCGCTGGGCATGCCTCTCAACTACGGAGGCCCAGGCTTGGGCTACCTGTGTTGCACAAAAGCGCTGATGCGCAAATTGCCCGGCCGCGTCGTTGGCGCCACTACCGACTCTCAGGGGCGCCGTGCTTTCGTGCTCACCCTTCAGGCGCGCGAGCAACATATACGCCGCCAAAAGGCCACATCGAACATCTGCTCTAACCAGGGAATCATGACGCTCCATGCGGCAATGTATCTCGGGCTCATGGGTGCGAAGGGTCTGCGCAGGGTAAACGAGCTTTCGGCAGAGGCCGCACATAGTCTTGCCGAGGTCCTTACCGCTACGGGAAAGGCGAAGTTGAGCTATCCCGACAAGCCCTATCTCAATGAGTTCTCGCTCGATATCGCCGAGCCTCTCAGCGCCGACCGCTGGCTTGCCGCTCTTGAAGCGAACGGTATACTCGGCGGCGTCAAAATCGACGACAGCACCGTGCTTGTCGCCGCCACCGAAATGTGCAGTCCGCAAGATATAGACCGCTATGTAGCCACCGTAAAAGACCTGCAGCCATGAACAAGGAATTGTATTCACCACTCATTTTCGAGCTCTCACAATCAGGTCGTACCGGTTGCCGTCTGCCCGACTATAAATATTCGTCAGGAGCTGTCTCGCTTCCTGCCGAGCTGCTCCGTGGCGAAGCCCCTACACTGCCCGAAGTCTCCGAGCCGAGCCTTGTGAGACACTACACCAACTCCTCAACCAACAATTTCGGCGTCGATACTGGCTTCTACCCTTTAGGCTCGTGCACCATGAAGTACAACCCTAAGGTCAACGAAGCCATGGTCGGCCGCTCGGGCATCTCCGATTTGCACCCTGCACAGAGCGCCGACAGCGTTCAGGGCGCCTTGCGCATCTACCGCACCCTCGAACTTTATCTTGCCGAGATAGGAGGCATGGCCGAGTTCACACTCAACCCCTTTGCGGGGGCACACGGCGAGTACACGGGTCTGATGATAATACGGCAATACCACCTGTCGCGTGGCGACGAGGCGCGCCGCAAAGTTCTTGTACCCGACTCTGCCCACGGCACCAATCCCGCCAGTGCCGCCATGGCCGGTTTCGATATCGTTGAGGTCAAGAGTCTGCCCGACGGTACCGTAGACCTCGACGACCTGCGCTCGAAGCTCGACTGCAGCGTGGCAGCCCTCATGATGACCAACCCCAACACCACGGGCATGTTCGAGCACTCGATTCCCGAGATTGCCGAGGCTGTGCACGCAGCGGGGGCTCTGCTCTACTACGACGGCGCCAACCTCAACCCCATTCTCGGAGTGGCTCGCCCCGGCGACATGGGTTTCGACGTAATGCACATAAACCTGCACAAAACTTTCTCGACGCCACACGGCGGAGGCGGCCCGGGTGCCGGGCCCGTTGGTGTGAGAGCCGGTCTTGAGGCTTTCCTGCCTGCGCCGCATGTCACATGCCTGCCCGACGGGAGCTTCGCAGTCGACGAGCCCGCCGACTCCTTTGGCCGCGTGAGCGCGTGGCTTGGCAACTTTGCGGTGTATGTAAAGGCCTTGGCGTATATCCTGACCATGGGAGCCGACGGACTGGCCGCTGCAGGACGGATGGCAACCCTGAACGCCAATTATATAATGCACTCGCTCAAAGACCTTTACCTCCTGCCCATAGCAGGGCCGTGCAAACACGAGTTTGTTTTCGACGGACTCCGTGATAAATCGACAGGCGTCACCACACTCAATATTGCCAAAGCGCTGCTTGACCGCGGGTTCCATGCACCGACAATCTATTTCCCGCTCCTCTTCCACGAGGCACTGATGATAGAGCCGACAGAAACAGAAACGAAGGAGACGCTCGACAGCTTCATAAAAGCCATGAGGGAGATTGCAGAGACATCGCTTTCAGACCCAGAGGCGATAAAAAGCGCGCCGCACCATACACCCGTGACCCACCCCGACGAGGACGGCGCCGCCCTTGACCCTGTACTCACCTACCGTATGCTATGCAACAGTACGACCTTATAATAATAGGCGGCGGCCCCGGCGGATATGAATGTGCCGCGGCTGCCGCCGCACGCGGGCGCAAGGTTGCGCTCGTGGAGAAATCGCAGCTCGGGGGCACCTGCCTCAACCGCGGCTGTGTGCCAACCAAATGCCTGTGCGCTGCCGCCGCACGCATTATAGACCTCAGCGATGATGCCGACTTCGGTATTGAAGTCGGCCCCTGGAGTGCCGACTTCGCCAGGGCGCGCTCTCGGGCCGAGGGCGTCATCAGCGAACTGAGGTGCGACATCGAGGCTATGCTCTCCAATGTTGACCTCTACAATGCCGAAGCCCGCTTGGGCGAAGGGCATACCGTTATCGCTGGAGCCGATTTTCTGAAGGGGCACGAAATTGTGATTGCCACAGGAGCGCGTCCGGCACCGTTCCCTGCTCCCGGCGGCGAATATGTTATCGACAGCGACGACTTTCTTAAACTCTACAGCCCCGCCGAGGCCATGGCTATAGTTGGAGGAGGAGTGATAGGAGTTGAGTTCGCCTCAGTATTGGCTGCCTACGGCGTGAAAGTCACCGTGCTTGAATATTGCGCTGAGATTCTCCCCGGTTTCGATGCCGAGGTCGCCAAGCGCCTCCGCACAGCGCTCACACGACGAGGAATAAAATTTATAACTTCGGCAAAAGTTACGGGAGTCGATGCCTCGCATACCGTCAACTACGAGGCCAAAGGCAAATCGCTCACCCTCGAATGCGATATGGTGGTCAGTGCCGTAGGCCGCCGTCCCGTGCTTCCCGAAGGCCTTGACAAGGCCGGAGTAGCTACCGATAGCCGTGGCTTTATAACAGTTGACGAAACCTACTGCACCTCCGCCCCGGGCATATATGCGATTGGCGATGTCAACGGTCGCTGCATGCTCGCGCACGCAGCATCGGCACAGGCTCGTATTGTGGCCGGAATCTCCGAGTCAATGGGAGTCATCCCCTCGGTAGTATTCTCAACTCCCGAGTGTGCTTCGGTGGGTGCGAAAGTTGACGACAGTCCCGCCTACTCTGCCGTAAAGATTCCTTTTGCCGCCAATGCCAAGGCACAGGCTGAGGGTAGCGCCGCAGGGCTTTTGAAACTTGTATATGAAACCGATAGCCGTCGCATAGCCGGATGTCAGGCAGTCGGAGCCCACGCGGGCGAACTCATAGCACTCGCCGCCATGGCGATTGATGCCGGGAATACCATTGAGACCCTTGCCCACCACAGCGTATTCGCGCACCCCGGCATCAGCGAACTTATCCAACAAGCTGCAGCCGCAGCGAAGTAGATCTTTAGCGACTGTAGATCTTAATCCGCGTCCTGGCGGACGCGTTCCTGAGTATTATAGTTACCCCCGCACGCCTCCGCTAAAGCTTCGGCGTACGGGGTTACGGGCTTAATCAGCGTCCTGTCGGACGCCCTGCTGGTTACTGCCGGTTTACGCTCACCAAGGCAGATAACTCCCACAACTATCTGTTCGGCGTTTTGCCGTTCATATTCTTTGTTGAGAAGTCGCTCAGAGGGCAGAGGCAATGGCGTCGTAGCTCTGCTTCATGAGTTCGGCAAGCTCGTGGCGACCGCCTTCGGGGGCAAGAATGGGGTCGTGGATAGTGAGCTTTATATGGCCGGGGCGCGGCAGGATACTGCCACGGGGCATAACGGCAAATGCGCCGTCGATAGTCACGGGAACAACGGGGAGACCGAACTCTACGGCCAAGGCGTAGGCGCCGCGGCGAAAGGCGTGCATTTTGCCGTCGCGCGTACGGGCCCCTTCGGGAAATACTACAACAGAGAGGCCTCCGGCAAGGCGCTTTTCGGCTGTCTGCATGGTTTCACGCACGGCCGAGGAGGTGCTGTTGTCAACATAGATATGGCCGGATACGCGGCAACTGTAACCTACGAGGGGAATTTTTTCGAGCCCTTTCTTCATCATCCACCTGAAGTTGTGGCCAAGATAGCCGTAAATGGCAAAAATATCGTAGGCACCCTGGTGGTTGGCGACAAAGACGTAAGAAGTGCGCTTGTCGATTTTCCTGCGACCTTTAACAGATACTTTCACGAGCGACAGCCAGCAGAAAATACGCGCCCAGATATGGCCGGGCCAGTAACCCATGCTGCGGCTGAAGCCGAGCATACTGCCTATGATAGTGGCCAACGCCGCTATTATTGTAGCAACGAGGAGCAGCGGAATGGCGATGCAGAACTGGTAAATGCGATAAAAGAACATCATCGTGAAAAGATGCGTAAAGGGTTATAAAAAAAGAAAATCCCGACGAGGTGCCTAAGCAACCCAGCGGGATTTCCAAGTGTCCGAGATGAGATTCGAACTCACACAGCCTAACGGCCACTACCCCCTCAAAGTAGCGTGTCTACCAATTCCACCACCCGGACAGGAAGTGTCTGCCGAAGCAGAGAGGGAAGCTACAAAAGCTTTGAGCGAAAAACGGGACTCGAACCCGCGACCCCGACCTTGGCAAGGTCGTG
>CANPGB010000007.1 GCA_947573485.1 uncultured Porphyromonadaceae bacterium
GGCGTGCCCGGATAGTCATGCCACTCGCTATGGCGTCCGCATGGACGCCGATTAAGATGAGAACCAACGCCTTACAATCTTAATCCGCGTCCTGCCGGACGCCACCTGCGAGGGTATCACTATCCCCGCACGCCTCCGCTAAAGCTCTGGCGTACGGTTACGGGTTAATCTGCGTCCTGCCGGACGCCACTCGCGTATGTACGATTACCCCGCACGCCTCCGCTAAAGCTCCGGCGTACGGGGTTACTGGTTAATCAGCGTCCTGGCGGACGCCATGCCCTATGGCGACTCTGCCCCCGCACGCCTCCGCTAAAGCTACGGCGTACGGGTTACTGGTTAATCAGCGTCCTTGCGGAGGCGCTGCCCGGGAGCTTCTGCATTCTCAGAGTCTGTTTGGGCAGTTCGTGCTAAGTTAAATCAGTTTTCAGTCCAGCATCAGTGCCATGAACGGGCGGCGCGAGGGTATGTTGAATATCTCGCCGGCCTTGTGGCTGCTGAAGAGTATTGCCGCGAGCACCGAGGGCGTTATGTCGAGGTCGGGTTTGCGTGGATAGTCATTCTCTACCGTGCAACGGCGGTCGGCTATCACATATGTACCGTCGTTCTCGGGAATCTCGTGGTCGGTGATGCGTATTGCTATTTTGAGCTCGGGGTAGGCCTTTGCCATTGCCCCGAGGAGGAGGACCGGATTCACTATCCGCGCCATGCCGTGAGCCCGTAGCAGGGCAGGTGAGCCCGAGAGGGGAGGGCGCGTAACCGTTATGGCTTTCTCGCCCACGCGGCGCCTGAGCTCGGCCAGCGCTGTGGTGGCCAATGCCTCGCTGTCGGCAAGGAGGCATTTCACCGTAACGTGGTCTTTGCCCTCGGTGGCGAAGAGCATTGCGGCTCCGGGCTCGGTGTCGCTCACGGCAATAAGGTGTGCGCCTCCGTCGAGCTCCATGTCGTGCAGTATGTTGGCGTAGTCGGCCTCGCTATGTATAATTCCGCAGCCCTGCCGCAGCTCAAGGCCGTGGAGGAGGGCGAAACCCGGCTCTGTGACCGTGCCCTTGCCGCCGCCGAAGCTGTGCAGCGATGTATAGTGCTCGCGGTCGACGTAGAACACCGTGGCGAAGTTCAGCCTGTCGTAGAAGAAGTAGAGGTGATCTTCGGCAGGTATGAGCTCGCACATGGCGTAGCCTTTCTCACGGGCGTCGCGCAGCGCCTTTTTGAGAACTTTCGTGGCCAGTCCGCGCGAACGGCTCTCGGGATGTGTTGCCACGCAGCTTATATAGCCCGTGGCGAGGCGGCTGCCGTGGAAGAGAAAAGAGTAAGGCTGCATGAGCAGTGTGGCGGCAGCCTTGGGAGTCTCGCTGTCGAGATATATGTATTCGTCATCGGCGCAGTTGCCGATAAACCAGTCGCGCCACGCTGCGGGGTCGTCGAAGGCGAGGCTGAACAGTTCTGTGAATTTTTCCTTTTTCATTCGTCCCAGTATTTGCGGAGGGGGAATCGGCCCGGGCGGATAAGGATTCGCAATCCTGCCGAGAAGGTAAAGTAACTCCACATCCAGTTAATGAACACCACAGCGCGGTTGCGCATGCCCAGCAGCGTGAGCAGGTGTACCACAAGCCATGCAAACCATGCCGGGCGGCCGCTCATGTGCATCTTGCCCATGTCGACCACGGCTCGGTTGCGCCCTATGGTGGCCATGGAGCCTTTGTCGCGGTACTCGAAGGTGCGCGGCTCCTTGCGCGGCTCGCTCAGGTTGCGGGCGAGGTTGGCGGCCTGCTGCAGCGCCACCTGGGCTACCTGCGGGTGCCCTTTGGGGTATTTGTCGGTTATCATGAGGGCGATATCGCCAATGGCATACATATCATCGATACCCTCCACGCTGTTGTATTCATCTACCAACCAGCGAGCGCCGGGGCCGGGCTTCACATCGGTACCTTTAAGCTCGAAGGGCACGCCGGTAACGCCCGCCGTCCACACCACGGTATCGCTTTCCTCCGTGGTACCGTCGGCAAACACCACTGTTGTGCCGTCGTAACTCTTCATCTGTTTGCCGAGGCGCACATCGACCATGAGCTGCGAGAGGCCTTCGAGAGCGTCGGCCGACGATTTCGCGCTCATGGCGGCAAGGAGCCTGTCGGTGCCCTCTACGAGTATCACACGCATATCGCTCTGCTCCAGCGAGGGGTACTCGCGTTTGAGCGTAAAGCGCTTGAACTCGCCCAAGGCTCCGGCAATCTCCACTCCCGCGGGGCCGCCCCCTATCACCACAAAGGTGAGCAGGCGCCGTTTGCGGGCCGGGTCTTTGCAGAGCGAGGCACGCTCAAGGCGGTCGAGCACCTCATTGCGGCAGCGTATGGCCTCAGAGGTCGATTTCAGGGTGTATACATGTTTCTCGAGTTCGGGAATACCGAAGAAGTTGTTTGTCGAGCCCGCTGCAAGCACAAGGGTGTCGTAGTGCAGTGTCTCGTACTGAGTGTGCACCGTGTGGGCCGAAACATCTATCGTGCGCACGTCGCCTATATGATAGCGGCAGCCGCGGTATTTGCGTGAGAGAAGCTCGCGCCTGAAGGGAAAGGAGATGCTGGCAGGCTCAAGACCCGACGAGGCCACCTGGTAGAAAAGCGGCGGGAAAGAATGGAAGTTATTGCGGTCAACAATGGTAACATCCCACAAGCCTTTGTCGAGCTTGCGGGCAAGGTTAAGGCCGGCGAAGCCGCCCCCGATGATTACCATATGTTTTTTTGTACTGTTGTTGTATGACATAGCTGCTGGTGTTACCTTTTTATAACGCCCGGCAACTTTACTTGGTTGACAAAAACAATAAAAAGGAACTGCTCACGCAGTTCCTTTTTATGGGTTTCCAATAGGTACAATTTCTAAGGTAAAAAAGATTGTTTTAGGTTTGCGATACAAAGGTCGGGTCTTTTGGCAAGCTGACCAAATTATTTTATATGTTTTACGACATACTTTTTGAGCAACTTTTGCACTTTTGCACTTGTTAAAACGTTTAAACGGTTGATAAATAACGTTCTAATAACTTTTGTCGAGTGCTTCGAACCCGTAAATCTTCTATGTTAAAAATTGTAAAATTGGTGAGTCGCTATAGCAAGTTGCCGTTTTTTACTTGATTACAACCTTTGAGGTTGCTGCACCCTGACGGCGGATGAAGATGCCTGCGGCAGGATTTTCAACGCGCATACCCTGGAGGTTGAAGTACTCAACGGGGGCGTTTTCGTCGGCTGCAATCACACCCTCGACACCTGAGTTGGCGTCTTTGTAGAGGCTGTAGGCAGCGCCTGTGGCACCTGTCTGAGCGAAAGCTGCGAAGCTGCCGTTGTCGGCTACGCCGATAGCGTCGGCCACGGTTTCAAAAGCCTTGAAGGCGCCGTCGGCAAAGGTGTAGGTCTTGGCACTGCCGGCGAAGTCGCCCTTGGCATAGTCGTCGCCTTTGGTGTTGTAGTAGCCGAGCGAGCCGAAGATGAGGCTGCCGTCGGCGGCAGTGGCGGCCTGGGTCAGGGCATAGTAGGTGACAGCACCGTCCTTAGCCTCGAAAGCTGTTTTGGTAGCGTCTGCAAGAGCGTTGGCAGCGCCGCTGTAGGCAAAGAATTCGTTGCCGAGGTACTCGTTTTCCTCGCCGTAGTTGTTGGCGAAAGACTCGTAACCGAGAACGGTGAGATTGCCGTCGGTGAGCGAGAGTGCGAAGGGTACGTACGATGCATCGAAACCGGCGTCGGGGCATGCGAAGGTTGCGGTCTGGGCAATGGCGCCGTCTTTGATTTCGGCAAGAACGTAGTTGTACGCGCCGGCCTCAATCTCGAGGGTCTTGGCTGCTTCGGCGGTAGCGAGGCTCATAGGACCGTTGCACGAGAAAGCGGCATAGGTGCTGCCTCCGGCTACTGTGAAAGCGGCAGCATCTGCCTGATACTGGTTTTCTTCGGTGGCGAGAGGCTCCGAGAGGCTGAGGGTAGCCACTGCCTTGCAGTTGGCAAGGAGGTTGTCGAGGCTGAAAATGCCCACGCTCTTGAGCTGGGTGTACCATACACCGAACCAGGGGTCGTTGTACGAGCCCTTGAAGCTTACACCGTCGATAGTGGTCTCGCCGGTATAGATTGCCGATGCGTAGAGTTTGTCGCCCTCGGCCTGAAGGTGGGTGATGTGGAAGATTACATCTCCGTCTTCGGGGAAGTATGTTTCGGAGCTTGCGAGGTCGGCAAGGTCGTTGGCTATAAACTCACGCACGTTTACAAGTTCGCCGTCGGCGGTATATTTGGCGATGAACGAGGCATTCATTTTTGAAGCCGGAGCTCCGTAGAGGAGCTGACCTGTGATAGTGGTAGCGGTGCCGGTGGTGGTGCCGAGCTCAACTTCGTCGGCATAGCGGCCGGCGATGTAGATGTTGTTGTCGCTGTCGGTGGTGATGTCGGCGATAGTCACAGCGCCCGAGAGAGCCACAGCCCACTTGGCGGCGCCGGTGGCGTCATACTTTGCAAGGTAGGCGCTGGTGCCGATTGCGCTCAGCGTAGTGCCTGCGAGGGTGAAGTCTTCGCTGAAAGCGCCGGTGGCGATGAGGTTGCCATTGCTGTCGAGGGCTACGGGAGCGTTGTATACGGCGCTTCCTTCTTCCCATGCGTTTTCAACGGGAGCCTGCCATACCTTGGTAAGCTCTGTCGCTGCCGAGGCACCGAACACGGTGGCTGCAGCGAAAGCAGTAAGTAGAATCTTTTTCATATTAAATATTTATTAGAAAGGTATATAAGCTTAGTTTGCCAGCCCGGGGTTTGCTGCAATAGCCTCCGAGGGGATGCGGATAGTGTAGCGCTCGTCGCCCTGCTCGAGAACGAAGGTCTCGCCCTTGTAGCTGCGCTCCATGCGGGGCTGGCCGCAGCGGCGCAGGTCGAACCAGCGGTGACCCTCGAAAGCAAGCTCGCGGGCGCGCTCGGTGAGTATCTCCTCGAGGAGCTCGTCGTTGCTCATGGCAGCCACAGCGCTCTCCTTGGCAGCGCCGCCGTCGTTATAGCGTGTGCGCTGCAGGGTGAGGAGATATTCGGCGGCATCGTCGTAGAGCCCTTGGTGCCAGGCTGCCTCGGCGGCGTTGAGTATCATCTCGCCCACGCGCAGGGTGCAGGTAAAGGTGTTGCTGCCGCCCTTGCTCAGGAGTATGTTGGAGCTCGTCACCTGGTTGAAGTAGGCGCGGCGGCGCAGGTCGCTCGTGGTGTAGAGGCGGTAGAAATCGCGGTCTACCTTGAAGGCGCGGGCATATTGCGCGGTCATTATCTGCTCCAGGGCAACGATGTTCTCAACCGAGTTATACTGGTTGGGAATCTCGCCGGGGAGGGTGGAGAGGCTGCTCTTTACGGCGAGTACGCGCTGCGAGGCGGCAAGCGACTCGCCCCAGCGGCCCATATAGAGGAGCACGCGCGAGCGGAGGGCGTCGACCGAGAGCTTGTTGAAGCGGTAGTTGAGCCCGGGCTCCCATGTATCGACGTTGAGGTAGCGCTCTGCGGCGTCGAGGTCAGAAAGTATGGCGGTGTACACTTCCTCGACGGTGTTGCGCGAGAGCACGCCTTCAACGTCGCTGTCGAGCTTCAGCGGTATGGCCTTGGTCGATGCGGGCTCGCAGGTGGTGTACGCCGGTGCGTGGAGGTTAACGAGGTTGAAGTGCATGAGGGCGCGCAGCATGTAGGCCTCGCCCACGAGCTGGTCTACCTCTTCCGAGGTGCCGCCTGTCATCTTATCTTCGGCCTCAATAACATAGTTTGCTATGAAGAGCACGTGGTAGTGGTTGCGCCACTGGAAGGTGGCGGTGTTCTCGTCGGGGGTGGCGTCGTTCCAGCGCCATATATCGAGGTAAGAGCCGAGGTCGTTGACCGACAAGGTGGCGTCGAGGAGCACCTCGTCGCTGCGGAAAGAGGCCAGACCGCGGTCGTCGGGCACCGTTACGTAGGCCTCGGTGATGAGCGAGCGGAATTCGGGCACTGTGGTGGGTATTACCTTACCCACCGGCTGTATGTCGAGGAAACTGTCGCAGCCCGCGCCGAGGAAGGCGGCAAGGCAGAGGAGGAGAGGATATATTTTGCTGAGTTTCATGTGTGTCAGAATTTAACTTGGAGATTGAAAGTGTAGCTCTTGGGTATGGGCTGGGCAAAGGGGTTGCCCATGGTCTCGGGGTCGAGGAAGTTCTTGTAGTCGGAGCCGAATACAAAGAGGTTGCGGGCTTCGAGAGCCACACGCACCGTTGAGAGGCCCCAGCGGTTTACGAGCTCGGTGGGCAGGTTATAGCCTAAGTTTATGCTCTGGAGGCGTACGTAGTCGCAGCGCTTCACCCAGGTGTCGAGCATGCTGTAGAGCGTAAATTCGCCGTACTGCGTGCGCTCGTCGGCGCGGTAGCCGTTGTCGGGGATGAGAGCGGGCAGGGTGCCGTTGGGGTTCTCGGGGCTCCAGCGGTCGAAGATGTCGCGGTTGGTGTTCATGCCGCGGTCGAAGAATACGTTGCTGTACGAGGGCTGAACGCGTGCAAACATCTTGAGGTTGAAGGCGAAGTTAACCGTAAGGTCGAAGTTCTTGTAGTAGAAGCTGTTGATAAAGCCGCCCGTCCACAGAGGGTCGCCCGAGCCTATGTATGTGTAGAGGTTGCGCTGCTCCTCGGCGGTGAGGGTGCTGGCACCGGCGCCGTTGAGGGCAAGGAACTCCTTGGCTGTCACCTTCTCGCCGTCTTTGGTGAGGAACAGGGGGTAGCCGTCGGCATCGAGGCCTGCCGTGCGGTAGGCGAAGATAGCGTTCACGGGGTAGCCCTCGCGCGAGGGGGTTGTCTGGTTGAAGGGCACGGTCTCGTTGAGCACAGTGTTCTCGTTGTATGCCAGGTTGAAGTTTGTGGTCCAGCGGAAGTCGCGGGTGTTGATGTTGCGCGACGATATGGCAAACTCTATACCGCGGTTACGCATCGAGGCCCAGTTGACGAGGGTCGACATGAAGCCGGTCTCCAGCGGGAGCATCTTAAGCGAGATAAGGTCGGTGCCCTTGCGGTAGTAAGCGTCGACCGACAGGTTGAGGGCGTTGCCGAAGAATCCGGCGTCGACACCTACGTTGCTCGTGTAGGTCTTCTCCCAGCGCAGGCGGCGGTTCGGCGGGTTGCCGATAACGATGATGTCTTCGGTTACGCCGGGGAGTATCGACGAGGTGTTGTAGTCGCCCATGACGTACGATGAGGTCGATTTGTCGATGTTACCCTGTATACCGTAGCTTGCGCGCAGGGCGAGGTTGTCTACAGCCGTGCTCTCGCGGAGCCAGGGCTCGTCGGAGATGCGCCACAGGGCACTGAAAGAGTAGAGGGGCAGGAAGCGGTATTTCTTGTCAACGCCGAAGAGGTCGCTGCCGTCGAAACGCACGCTCGCGCCAAGGGTGTAGCGGCGCATGAGCGAGTAGGAGCCGTTGGCGTAGAACGAGGCGTAGGCATTTTCGAGATAGCTTTCGGTGTGCAGTGGGAAGGTGCGCGCCCACGATTCGTTGGGGAAGATTACGGGCTTGCTCGTCAGGGTCTTGCGGTCGTAGCCGTAGGCTGTCGACGAGAAAGCGTCGTACCAGGTCTTGCGGATTTCCGTACCGCCCAAAAGTTCGAGGTCGTGGCTGAGGCCGAAGCGCTTGGCAAACTCGATCTGAGCTTTCCAGGTGAGCTGCTTGTTGTTGGAGGTGTTCTGCACGTGGCGGCCACCGTAGGGCAGGAAGCTGGCGCGGATGCCGTCGCTGCCTATCACTTCGGTACGGTAGAACTCCTTGCGCATGGCATAGGTCTCGCCGCCGGCATACGACTGCGTGTCAACGTGGTCGTATTGGAAGCCGAGCTGGGTGCTCGCCTTGAGCCAGTCGGTGAAGCGGAGGTCGGCGTCGAACATCGCCGTCACACCGGTGGTCTCCATGGTGTAGTCGGTGTTCTCGCGTTCCTCGAATACATTGAATTTCAGGTCGCTGTCCTCGCGTCCCTGGATGTCGGTGTCGTACACGTAGTTGCCGCGCTCATCGTAGGGCAGCTGGTAGGGGTTAGCACGGCGCGAGTAGTACACGGGGTTGGTGAAACCGTCGTTGTCGGTGAGGTAACTGTCGTTTTTGCGGCGGTTTACAAACACCGAGGCGCCTACCTTGAATTTATCGCTGAAGCGGTAGCGGGTCTTGAGCACGAGGTTGAAGCGGTTGGCCGAGACGCCCGGCACGTTGCCGCGCTCGTCCTGGTAACCGAAAGAGGTGTAATAGGTTGCCTTGTCGCCGCCACCCGACACGCTCAGGTTGTACTCCTGGCTGAAAGTGTCGCGGAAGAGGATGTCGTTCCAGTCGGTGTTGATATTGCGGAGGGCGTCGATCTGAGCCTGCACGGAGGCGGGGAGGGCGTCCCAGCCGCCGCTCTTGAAGAGCTCTGTCATGCCTGCGGCGGCAAGTATGCGCGCCACATTGCCCTTGTTCTCGCGGTAGGTGTAGTCGCTGCCGAGGAGGTCGAGCTCGAGGTTGACTTTCTCGTTGGCGTTGAGCAGGTTGAGGCGGTCGATGTCGGCCTTGGGTGAGTAGCTGAGGCGGGTCGAGAAGCTCACCTCGGGCTTGCCCTGCTTACCGTTTTTGGTGGTGATGACAATAACGCCGTTGGCAGCGCGCGTACCGTAAATGGCAGTTGCGGCGGCGTCTTTGAGCACGGTTATGCTCTCGATGTCGGCGGGGTTGAGGCCGGCAATCGACGACTGGTAGAGGTTGTCAATGTCCTGGAGCTCATCGGTAGAGGGCATATCGGTGCCGTTCATGGGCACACCGTCGATAACCCACAGAGGGTCCTGGGTGCCTTGGAGCGACGATGTACCGCGGATGCGGATTTTGAGGGGAGCGCCGGGCGAGCCGCTGCTCTGTATTGCCGAGAGACCGGCCACCTGGCCTGCGAGAGCCTGGTCGATGTTCATTACCGAACCGATAGTGTTCTGGTCGATGTTGAGTTTGGTGATAGAAGCGGTAAGCTTGCGCTTCTCGATTGTCTGATAGCCTGTTACCACCACGTCGCCGAGAACCTCGGAGGCGGGGTCGAGCTGAAGATCGTATTTATATACGCCCTCAACGAGATGTATGGTGCGGGGCTTGAAACCTACGCTGCGACATTCAATCTCAGTCACACCGCGAGGTATGTTGATGCTGAATTTGCCGTCGAGGTCGGTGACCACGCCGAGATTTTTTGCGGTGCTGCCGGCTTTTTTGAGCTGTGTCTGCGATACGGTGACCGACGCCCCGATAATGGGCTCGTTGTCTTCCGACGACAGTATCACGCCCGTTATCGTGTGCTGCGCCATGAGCGCCGCGGCCGGGGTGCAAACCATAAGCAGCAGGGCTGCAATATACTTTATAAATACCTGTTTCATTGCACGGTGTGTGGAGGGTGAATGATGGTTGTGGAGGAGATTCCGGAATAGCCGCGCCGACAGCCGTCGGCGCGGATTTATGGGCTTAGCGCGCCTGCTCGATGCCGAGGGCGGTGTTGATTCGCATCAACAGGTCGCCGTAGTGGTATTTTACATCGGTGGTGGCGCTGCCTATGCGGTTCTTGAGCAGGGTGCGGATGCGCATGAGCTCGCCGCGTTTGAGCGAGATGGCGTCGGAGATGCGGTTGGCCTGCGTGCCGTAGAAGTGGAGCATGCGGCTGCCTGCTGTGCGCTCGCCTGCGGCCTGGCATGAGGGGCAGTCGAGGGTGCCGTGGTGCGAGGTTTCGGCAAATACGCGCGCAATCTCGGGGTCTTCGATAGTGAGGGAGCGGCGCGAGCCGTCTTTCACACCCTGGTTTTCGTTGGCGGCGATAATGAGCGCGTCAACAAAGTTTTTCTGCACCGAACGCTGGTGCATGTCGGGGTTAGTGGGGGCAAAAATGTGCTTGTGCATCATGTCCATCATCTCCGAGGGCTTGAAGGACTCGGGGAAGAAGGTGTCGGCCTCGTACATGCGGATTATGCGGTTGTCGGCAAGGAGGTCCCAGAGGATAAAGCACTGCGAGGTCTTGAGAGCAAAGGAGGGTGCCGTCTCGCGGCGTCCCATCGGGGTGTTGCTCACAAGGAAGGTGTAGCGGCTCACATCGGCGTCGAAGAGCCACGAGGGGTGCGTGAAAGCCTCGTCGAGGAGGAACTGAAGGGCGGCGCGCTGGCGCTCCACGGGCACGGGCACATAGGTCTCGCGACCGTCGCCAACGGTGGTGTTGTCAACGTAAATGCCGCCTATGTTGGCCATTACGTGATAGAGGTAGCGCTGCCACTGGCCTATGATGCTGTAGTAGAGGTTCGAGGCATCGTCGTAGTCCTGGCCAGGCTCGCCGCTGGTGGTCCACTCTACAATGTGAGGCACTATGCGGCGGAGGTTGTCCATACCGTAGGTTGCCGATTTCACGGGGTCGTCGCCGAGGTCCTCGCTGAGGGCGCGGGGGTCGAAGGCCTCACGGTAGTCCTGTGCCTCGCTGTAGCGGTACAGAGGATCGCCGGCATACTTCTCAAGGAAGCGCTGGCAGTAGCCATAGTCTTTGTCAGGGTCATCGGAGCCATACCAGCGGTAGCCATATTCAATGGCCATAATGTCGTAGGGGCCGATGTGGGGGGTGAGGTTCGTGACGCCGTCGCCGGGCTGTGCCACATAGTTGAAGCGGGCGTAGTCCATAATCGACGAGGCTGTGCCGCCGAGCTCACGGGTGTAGGAGGGTGAGCGGAGAGAGTCGGTAGGTATGGCAGCCGAGGCTATCATATTGTGACGCAGGCCTAAGGAGTGGCCAACCTCGTGGCAGGCCACGAAGCGCATGGCGTCGCCTATGATGCTGTCGGGCAGGGTGAGAGAGCGGGCTCCGGGGTTTACGGCGCCTGTCTGCACTATAATCCAGTCGTGGAGGATGTCGATAACGTTATGCCACCACACGATGTCGGCCTCGATGATTTCGCCGCTGCGGGGGTCGGTGATCGACGGGCCCATGGCGTTCGACTTGGTGGAGGCGGCGTAGGTGAGGGTAGAGAAGTTGATGTCGTTGGTGTCGTCGGCTATGCTGTCGGGCAGCTCCTCGACGCGCACGGCATTGCGGAACCCGGCGCGCTCAAAGGCGGCGTTCCACTCCTCGATACCCTTGCGGATATAGGGGCGCCACTTGTAGGGGGTCGACTTGTCGAGATAGAAAACGATAGGCTTTTCGGGCTCAACGGTCTCGCCCTTGAGGTAAGCTATGCGGTCTTCGGCCTTGGGTTCGAGGCGCCAGCGCGTGATATAGTGGCGCGGACGCACGGTCTGCTGGTCGTCGCTGTAGCGGAGGTTACCCTCGGTGAAGTAACCAACGCGGGGCGAAACGTAGCGGCGTGCCATGGGCTTCTCGGGCAGGAGGACTATCGAAGAGCCAACTTCGAGGGTTACAAACACGGTGCCGCCGGGCTCTGTAACCTGCGTGGTGAGCTCCGACACGGCATAGACGTTGTCGGGGTATGCGTTCACCGATTTGATTTTCGAGAGGTCGGTCTTGGTGGAGGTGCCAAGGTTGATTTCGTTGAAAATATCGGTGAAACTGTTGTTACGGCCGTTGTAGAGGTCGGTGACCTTTACGATTACCGAAGTGGAGTCGGCGTTATAGGCTTCGATGCCGAAAGCGGTGATTATGGGCGAGATGTAGTTGTCGCGCACCGACTGTGCTATGGCCGAACCCTCGGCGATGTCAGGCAATACGCGGCTCTCGCGGGCAAAGAGTTTGCCGAGCTCTTTGTCGAGCTCGAAGCGGATCATGGTGTTCGAGGTATTGATACCGCGGTTCACGCCTGCCTCATTGAGTTCGAGGGGCACGCGCACAAGCTTGTTCACAACAAGCATGTCGCGACCGAGGAGCGAGGTGGGAATCTCGAAATAATAATCCTTGTCTTTCTTGAGAACGTTAAACATGCCTTCCGAAACCTTCGAAGCTTCGGTAAGTTTCTGATAATCGGTTTTTGCTGAGGTGCTGTCGGCAGCTGCGGCACTGCTCTTCTTTTTCTTTTTCCCGAAAAAGAGGAACGAACGGTCGGTGTCGTTGCCCGTCGCGGGCAGCGAACCGGCGGCCATGGGTGCGGCGCCGAGGGCGAGTGTTAATGTTAGCGGTACGAAGAACCTGCGTAATAACGGCTTCTTAGACATTCTTATTGGCCTTCTAATAGATTGATTTACAAGTGTATAAACGCAACGAAAGTCTGCTGTCGCACTTCCGTGCGGCTGATAGGCATACTCTCGGAAACCTAAAGTGACCGCAAAGATAATAAATTTTGTCGGATTGCTAACTATCTTTAATACTTTTTGTTAGATTTGAATACAAAATCACAGTTTTGCGAGCAGAACGGACTCGAGCCCGTCAGCCGCCGACATAAAAAGGAGGGGCGGCCACCGAAACGTGCCGCCCCTCCTTAATACTTTTGCCTTTTGACTTTTGCCTTTTGCCTTAGACCTAAGGCGCAGCCTTAGTACTCGTCCCAACTCTTGATTTCGATGCGGTCGAGCGGCAGGGTAGTGAACGCGCGGATAAATGCCGCGGCAAGGCGCGAGTTCGTAATCAGCGGTATGTTGAGGTCTACGGCGGCGCGACGGATTTTGCGGCCGTTGCTGAGCTCGGTGCCCGTGAAGTTCTTGGGCATATTCACCACGAGGTCAACCTCTTTGTTGTGGAGCAGGTCGATAGCCTGGGGCTGCATGTCGGGTGTCGAGGGCCAGTAGACGCGCACTGCCGGTATACCGTTCTCATTAAGGAACTGGCAGGTGCCGCCGGTGGCGTAGATTGTGAGTCCGGCATGGTGCAGGCGCTGCGCGGCCTCAAGCATGTCGGCCTTCTGGCGGGGCGTGCCCGTGCTGAGCAGCACGGCCTTGCGCGGGATGCGCAGACCTACGGCGAGCAACGATTTGAGGATAGCTTCATCGGTGTCGTCGCCAAGACAGCCCACCTCGCCCGTCGAAGCCATATCGACACCAAGCACGGGGTCGGCGCCACCGAGGCGCGAGAACGAGAACTGCGAGGCCTTTATGCCCACGTAGTCGAGGTCGAAGGCGCTCTTCGAGGGCTTCTCCACATCGTGGCCGAGCATGATGCGCGTGGCAAGGTCGATGAAGTTCATTTTCAACACCTTCGATACGAAGGGGAAGCTGCGCGAGGCACGCAGGTTACACTCTATCACCTTGATATCGTTGTTCTTGGCAAGGAACTGGATGTTGAACGGGCCCGAGATATTGAGTTCGCTCGCAATCTTGGCCGAAATCTTCTTTATGCGGCGCATGGTCTCGACGTAGAGCTTCTGTGGCGGGAACTGTATGGTGGCGTCGCCTGAGTGTACACCGGCAAACTCTATGTGCTCCGAGATTGCGTAAGCCTTTATCTCGCCGTTGCGCGCAACGGCGTCCATTTCTATCTCCTTGGCGTTCTGTATGAACTCGCTCACCACCACGGGGTGCTTCTTCGATACGTTGGCTGCCAGCGAAAGGAAGCGGCGTAGCTCATCGGGGTTGGAGCATACGTTCATTGCGGCGCCCGAGAGCACGTAGCTGGGACGGACGAGCACCGGGAAGCCTACCTCGGCAACGAAGTCCTCGATGTCGGCGAAGTCGGTGAGCTCACGCCAGCGTGGCTGGTCGATGCCCAGGCCGTCGAGCATGGCCGAGAACTTGTGGCGGTCTTCGGCGCGGTCGATGCTGGAGGCCGAGGTGCCCAGGATGTTGACGTGCGCGGCGTCGAGGCGTGTGGCAAGGTTGTTGGGAATCTGACCGCCCACCGAGAGCACCACGCCGTGCGGATTCTCGAGCTCGAGGATATCCATTACGCGCTCGTAGGTGAGTTCGTCGAAGTAGAGGCGGTCGCATATGTCGTAGTCGGTGCTCACCGTCTCGGGGTTGTAGTTTATCATCACCGAGCGGTAGCCCTCTTTGCGGGCGGTGAGCAGGGCGTTCACCGAGCACCAGTCGAACTCTACCGACGAGCCGATGCGGTAGGCGCCCGAGCCGAGCACTACCACCGAGCGGTGGTCGCCGGTGTAGTCAACGTCGTTCTGGCTGCCGTTGTAGGTGAGGTAGAGGTAGTTGGTTGCTGCGGGATATTCGGCGGCGAGGGTGTCGATCTGCTTCACCACAGGTATTATCCCTAAGCTCTTGCGCTGCACGCGCACCGCTGCCATGTGGCCGTCGGTGTCGTTGCCGAAAGAATCTTTGAAGAGGCTACGGGCTATCTGGAAGTCGCTGAAGCCCTGCTCTTTGGCAAGACGAAGCAGTGACGCGGGCACGTCGGCGGGACTGTCGTAGCCCTCTAATTCGTGCGAGGTCTCTACAATGTTGTGGAGCTTGTAGAGGAACCAGCGGTCTATCTTCGTGAGCTCGTGTATTTTATCTACCGAATAGCCCTCGGCGAAGGCTTTGGCTATGGCGAATATGCGTTTGTCGGTAGGCTCGCGCAGGGCGGCGTCGAGGTTTTCGATTGCGATGTCTTTGTTCTCCACGAAGCCGTGCATGCCCTGGCCTATCATGCGCAGACCCTTCTGTATGGCTTCCTCGAAGGTGCGGCCTATGGCCATTACCTCGCCCACCGATTTCATCGACGAGCCTATGTGGCGGTCTACGCCGTGGAATTTGCCGAGGTCCCAGCGCGGAATCTTCACCACAACGTAGTCGAGCGCGGGCTCGAAGAAGGCCGAGGTGCTCTGCGTGACGCTGTTCTTGAGGTCGAAGAGACCGTAGCCCAGAGCCAGCTTGGCGGCTACGAAAGCCAGGGGGTAGCCCGTGGCCTTCGACGCCAGGGCCGACGAGCGGCTAAGGCGCGCGTTGACCTCTATCACGCGGTAGTCCATAGATGCGGGGTCGTAGGCATACTGCACGTTGCACTCGCCCACGATGCCTATGTGGCGCACAATCTTGATGGCTATGCTGCGCAGGAAGTGGTAGTCGTCGTTCGAGAGGGTCTGCGAGGGAGCCACCACGATACTCTCGCCGGTGTGTATGCCCAGCGGGTCGAAGTTCTCCATGTTGCACACTGTGATGCAGTTGTCGAAGCGGTCGCGCACAACCTCATATTCAACCTCTTTCCAGCCCTTGAGCGATTTCTCCACAAGCACCTGGGGTGAGAACGACAGGGCCTTCTCCACCAGTGTGGCAAGCTCCACATCGTCGTCGCAGAAGCCGCTGCCGAGGCCGCCGAGGGCATATGCCGCGCGTACAATCACGGGGTAGCCCAGGCGCCGTGCCACTTTGAGGGCGTCGTCGACGCTCTCCACGGCCTCGCTCTTGATGGTGTTTACGTCTATCTGGTTGAGCTTCTCAACGAAAAGCTCGCGGTCTTCGGTGTCCATAATCGCGCGCACGGGTGTACCCAATACGCGTACATTATATTTGCTGAGCACTCCGCTCTGCTCGAGCTCCACGCCGCAGTTGAGCGCCGTCTGGCCGCCGAAGGCGAGGAGTATGCCGTCGGGGCGCTCCTTCTCTATCACGCGCTCCACAAAGTAAGGCGTCACCGGCAGGAAGTAAATCTTGTCGGCCATGCCCTCGGAAGTCTGTACGGTGGCGATGTTGGGGTTGATGAGAACCGTGCTCACACCCTCTTCGCGCAGGGCCTTGAGCGCCTGGGCGCCGGAGTAGTCAAATTCGCCTGCCTCGCCTATCTTGAGGGCGCCGCTGCCCAGCAGCAGCACTTTCTTGATTGTCTTGTCCATATTTATTTGAGAAGTGCGGTAAATTCGTCGAAAAGAAACTCAGTGTCGCGCGGTCCGCTCGAAGCCTCGGGGTGGAACTGCGCCGAGAAGTAGGGCAGTGAGCGGTGGCGTATGCCTTCGTTGGTGCCGTCGTTCATATTCACGAAGAGCGGCTCCCAACCCTCGGGAAGCGAGGCGTCGTCTACGGCAAAACCGTGGTTCTGCGATGTTACGAAGCATTGCTCCGAGCCTGCGCGGCGCACCGGCTGGTTGTGGCTGCGGTGGCCGTATTTGAGCTTGTAGGTGCTGGCGCCTGCGGCCTTGGCAAGGAGCTGGTTGCCCATGCAGATGCCGCATATAGGCTTGCCCGACTCCATGGCGCGGCGTATGTGCTCCACGGTCACGGTGGCGAAATCGGGGTTGCCCGGGCCGTTGGATATGAAGAGGCCGTCGTAGGGCAGGGTGGTGAAATCATAGTCCCACGGAACGCGCACTACGCGCACCCCGCGGCGCAGAAGACACCTTATTATATTATGCTTGATGCCGCAGTCAACGAGCACCACAGTCTTGCGTCCCTCGCTGTCGGCTCCCAGCGGGAGCGTCAGAGGCTCGGGAGCGGCGCCAATGGCGGTGTATACCACCGGCTCGGGGCATGAGGTGAGGGCTATGAGATTTTCGGCGTTGGGATCATAAAAATCGACATCAGCGCCTCCTTCGATAGTTATCTTTCCGAGCATTGAGCCATGTTGGCGGAGATGCTTGGTGAGAGCGCGGGTGTCGATACCGTAGATTCCGGGAATTTTCTCTTCCTTGAGCCAGTCGCCCAACGACCGGTCGGCGAGCCAATGGCTATGTCGGAAAGCGTAATCCTGGGCGATGATAGCGCGGCAATGGATGCGGGAGCTTTCGTAGTAGCCGTCGAGAGTGTCGCTCCCTCCCGTAGGTGGCACGCCGTAATTGCCTAACTGCGGGAATGTTGTCACTAAAATCTGGCCTTCATAAGAGGGGTCGGTGAGGCTTTCGGGATAACCCGTCATCGCCGTGTTGAAAACAACTTCGCCGGATGTCGGTCCCTCGTAGCCGAAACTGTAGCCTTTGTAGGTCGTGCCGTCCTGAAGTGTCAGAACGGCTGCTTTGCTCGCCTGCATAGAGAATGTGAAATAGTCGTTAATGTTAGAGCCGAGGCCCGGTCCGGCCATTCGGCTCTGCAAAGTTACGAATAAGTGAGCGCAATGCCAAATTTATTTGAGCATTGCCGAACGATGAGTAACTTCGACCATCGGTCACCGTTACGAATAAGTGAGCGCAATGCCAAATTTATTTGAGCATTGCCTCACTCCTCACTCCTCACTCCTCACTCCTCACTCCTCACTCCTCACTCCTCACTCCTCGCCCTTAACTCCTAACCCCTAACTCCTAACTCCTAACTAACGTTTTATTCACCTCCGCTCACAATTTTTGCCCCTGAGTGTTAAAATTCGACTTTTTTTCTTTCCAAACGTTTAGGTAATTCAAAAAAATGTATTACCTTTGCCCAATCATCGGCTGCCATGCGCATGACCTCTCCCTGTCAAAACAGCCGGTGTATTCCTAATTGTCAATCAATCAATCAATTTTATGTCTAATTTTTTCTAAGTATGAAAAAGCTGTTTCTATTACTTCTGGCAGTGCTTTCAATCGGCCTGTGTGCGTCGGCGCAGACGCGTACCGTCCGGGGTACTGTCGTTGACGCCGAGACGCAAGAAGAGCTCATCGGCGCTTCGGTTACGGCCGGAAATGCTGCCGGTGGTGTTATCACCGACGCAAATGGCGATTTTGCCATCAAAGTCCCCGTCGGAACCAAACACATCACGGTTTCGTATGTAGGTTACAAATCGCAGCGAGTTGATGTTCCTGAGAAGGACCTTAAACTCTACGTTCAGCTCCACCCCGACTCTGAAATCCTCAGCGAGGTTATGGTAGTTGCTTACGGTCAGCAGACCAAAGCATCGTTCACCGGCTCTGCAGCTGTGGTCGACGGTGCCGCTATCGAGAAGACTCAGGTTACCAACCCGCTCAACGCTCTCTCTGGTCGTGTTACTGGTCTTCAGCTCTCCAATGCTTCGGGTGCCCCCGGCGCAAGCTCGCCCTCAATCCGCGTGCGTGGCTTCACATCGGTAAACACCGATGGTAACGCGCCTCTCGTGATTGTCGACGGCGCTCCCTTCTCGGGCAGCCTCAACGCTCTTAACTCCAACGATATCGAGTCAATGACCGTCCTCAAAGACGCCGCTTCGGCAGCCCTCTACGGTGCCCGCGGTGCCAACGGTGTCATCCTTATCACTACCAAGCGCGCCAAACTCGGCGAGGCTACTGTGACCCTCGACGCAAAATGGGGCCACAACTCCCGCGCCACACAGGATTATAACTACGTTAAGAATCCCGCGCAGTACTACGAACTCTACTACAGCTCTGTCTACAACTCGGCTATCAGCACCGGTATGTCGACAGCTGCTGCCAACATCTATGCCAATGAGACCATGCTCGGCTCGACAGGCCTTGCATACAATGTGTTCACCGTTCCCGGCGGTCAGAACCTCATCGGTACCAACGGCAAGCTCAACCCCAACGCCACCCTCGGCCGCCTCGTCAACTACAACGGCCAGGACTTCTGGCTCCAGCCCGACAACTGGCTCGACTACACCTATGGCAGCGGCCTCCGTCAGGAATACAACGTCAACATCACCCAGGGTACCGATAAGAGCAACATCCTCGCTTCGATCGGCTACCTCAAGAACGATGGTATCGTTGTATCGCCCTCGTACTTCGAGCGTATCACAGGCCGTGTGTCTGCCGACTTCCAGGCAAAACCCTGGCTCAAAATCGGTATGAACGCCAACTACTCGCACATCAACATGCAGTCGATGTCGTCGGAAGGTTCAAGCACCTCTACCGGCAACATGTTCGCTTTCGCTACCGAAATCGCTCCTATCTACCCCCTCTTCATGCGTGACGGCAACGGCACAATCATGACCGACGAGCGTGGCTTCCCCCGCTACGACTACGGTGCTGCACTCAACGCAGGCCTCCGCCGCCCGATCTTCCCCGGTTCAAACGCTATCTCTGACTCCTTCCTTAACGAGAACCAGACAAACCGCAACCTCTTCCAGGGTACCGCTTTCGCTGAAATCCGCTTCCTCAAAGACTTCAAGTTCACTACCAACAACTCGGTGACTGTCAATGAGGCCCGCGTAACTTCGACCAGCAACCCCTACTACGGCCAGATGGCTTCTCAGAACGGTATCGTAAGCAAGGCTCACAACCGCTACACCGACTACAACTTCCAGCAGCTCCTCACTTGGAGCCACGACTTCAGCGGTCACGCTGTCGACGTGCTCGCCGGTCACGAATACTATCGTCAGGAATACGCTTACCTCGATGGCTCGCGCTCAGGTATGTTCGACCCCTCGAACACCGAACTCGCCGGTGCCATCACTGCCAACGGCCCCGCTAACTCATACACCACCATGTATAACAGCGAAGGTTGGCTCTTCCGCGGTCAGTACAACTACAACAACCGTTACTTCGCATCGGCTTCATACCGTCGCGACGCTTCGAGCCGCTTCCACCCCGACCACCGCTGGGGTAACTTCTGGAGTATCGGCGGCGCTTGGCTCGTTAGCCAGGAAGACTTCTTCAATGTCGATTGGGTGAACGTCCTCAAACTTAAGGTTTCTTATGGTGAGCAGGGTAACGATAACATCGACGACTTCCTCTACACCAACACCTACGGCCTCGTGAACTCCGAGGGTATTCCTTCGGTAACTCCCGTCACCAAAGGTAACGAGAACATCACCTGGGAGAAGAACGGCAACGTTAACGTCGGCCTCGAGTTCAACCTCTTCAACAGCCGCCTTAACGGTGAAATCAACGGTTACTATCGCCGCACATCCGACATGCTCATGTACTTCTCACTCCCCGCTTCTTCGGGTTACATGGGTTACTACTCCAACGTCGGCAACGTGATGAATGCCGGTATCGAACTTCAGCTCGACGGCGACATCATCCGCACCAACGACTTCCGCTGGAACCTCAACCTCAACTTCACCTGGTATAAGAACCGTATCACCTCGCTTCCTGTCGACAGCAAAATCAGCCGCGTAGACGGTGTAGCCGGTTACTCAAGCTCTAACTACTACTATGGCGAAGGCGAATCGCTCTACCAGTTCTACATGCCCAAATATATGGGTATAGACCAGGAGACAGGTAAGCCCCAGTACCTCTACAAAAAGCTCGATGCCGACGGTAATGAAACCGGTGAGACAGAGCTCGTTAACGATTACACCCAGGCTTCGAACTGCCTCGTAGGCTCGGCTCTCGCTCCCATATTCGGTGGTTTCAACACCAGCTTCGAGTACAAAGGCTTCGACCTCTCGGCTCAGTTCAACTACCAGATTGGCGGTAAAGTGTATGACTCCGGCTACGCTTCGCTCATGGGTACCCCCAACCCTACATCGAACGGTGGCAACTTCCACGCCGACCTCTTCAACGCATGGACTCCCGAGAACACCGCTACAAACGTTCCCCGTTTCTACTACGGTGACCTCAACAGCGTTGCTACTTCGAGCCGCTTCGTCACCGACGCTTCTTACCTCTCGCTCGAGAACATCAACTTCGGTTACACCTTCCCCACCCAGTGGATCAAGAAACTCTACCTCAGCAAACTCCGTGTTTACCTCGCTTGCGAGAACGTTTGGGTATGGTCTAAGCGTCAGGGTCTCGACCCCCGCCAGTCATTCACCGGTGGCAGCAACAACACTTACAACGCCCCCGTCCGCACTATCTCCGGTGGTCTTACTGTAACTTTCTAATTCTGTCTCAACAATGAAAGCAATATATAAAGTCCTGACAGTTGCAGCCCTCGCGGCTCCTCTGTTCTCGAGCTGTATCGAAGAGGCACTTCCTACCGACCAGGTGACTCAGGGGCAGCTCAACTCAAACCCCGGTGCTACCGATGCAATCGTGCAGGGTATGTCTGCACGCATGAACCAGATTACCGTAAGCTCTTCGGATCACTACGACGGCGGCTACTCTTCGATTCTTCATATCCGCGACGTCATGACTGAGGACATGTCGGTAGAATATGCCGGCGGTTTCGACTGGTACTCGAGCTGGAGCGCAAACGACGGTACTTCTGACCGCTGGCGCACCACCCAGATGATCTGGAACTACCACTACGAGCAGATTCTTACCACAAACATGGTAATCGGTGCTATCGACAAGGATACCGAAATCGACGCTCTCCGCGCAAACCTCGGTACCGCTTATGCTTACCGTGCGTTCATCTACCTCGATGCAGCGCGTATGTATGAGTTCCTCCCCAACGAGATGTTCCCCGACGGAAAGAATACCGAAGGCAACACAGTGCTCGGTCTCACCATTCCTAAGGTTACAGAGGAAACTCCTGAGTCGGAGTACACCAACAACCCCCGTCTTACACACGACGAAATGGTGGAATTCATCCTCGAAGACCTCAATAGCGCTGAGAAACTCCTCGCAGGCAACTCTGAGGCCAAGAGCTCTAAAATCCTCCCCAGCCTCGGTGTAGTATACGGCCTCATGGCCCGCACCTACCTGTGGGATGCCACTTTCCAGGCTGAGATCAACAACGACGCCGCCAAGGCCACCGCTGCTTACGACAACGCCGCCAAGTATGCCCGTCAGGGTATCACCACCTCGGGTGCAACTCCTCTTACCGAGGACCAGTGGCTCGACACTACCCGCGGCTTCAACGACGAATCTTTCTCTTCGTGGATGTTCGCCGGCAAGTATTCAGCTGAAGACGATGTGGTTGTAGCCGGCGGTATCCGTACTTTCTCGTCGTTCTGCTGCCACGAAGAAGAATTCGGCTACAGCTCTCCCGAGCAAGGTGCTTTCACTATGATCAACGCCAACATGTACAAGCGTATCAACGACCGCGACTTCCGCAAACTCTCATGGTTCGCTCCCGATGATTCGCCCCTCCGTGGCAAAGAGCACTTCCTTGATAAAGATTTCGCAGAAGAGAACTTCTACGAATATGTATCGCTCAAGTTCCGTCCCGGTCAGGGTAACATGACCGACTACAACGTTGGTGCCGTTGTCGCTTACCCCCTCATGCGCGTTGAAGAGCTTTATTTCATCGAAGCTGAGGCTACAGCCCACAACAACCCCACTGCCGGTAACGACCTTCTCAAGAACTTCATGAAGACCTACCGCTACGCCACTTACACCAACCCCTACTCTTCTGAGAAGGACGTTGTTGAGGAAATTATCTTCCAGAAGCGTGTGGAACTCTGGGGCGAAGGTCAGACCTTCTTCGATGTCAAGCGCCTCAACTACTCTGTTACACGCTGGTACGACGGTACCAACTTCACCCCCGGCCTCAATACATTCAATACAAACGGCCGCCCCGCTTGGATGAACATCGTTATCACCCGTCAGGAGACCAACAATAACGCTGCTATCGCAAGCTTCAACTCTCCCTCTCCCGAAGGCCTCTACACACCTATCAAATAACTCTTAAGGACTTCACACTATGAAATTAAATAAATTCTTAACAAGCATATCCTGTGCAGCCCTCCTCGTAGGTGCGGGGGCTTGCACCGAGGAAATCAAGTATGAGCCTGCGGCCCCCGAAAACGGCCCCGAGGTCTACTTCCCCAATTATGCCTCGACTACTGTCGCACTTCTTGAGGATGCTACCGAATTTTCAGTAGAAATCGCCCGTCTGCGCGACGAACAGGCTATTACCGTCAACCTCAGCGGAGCAACTTACGACGCCGATGGTGCCGAACTCCCCGGTATCTTCACAATCCCCGGCAGCGTGTCGTTCAACGCAGGTGAAAAAACAACAACAATTCCCGTTGCTGTCGACTTCTCCAAAGTCGTTGCCGAGGAAGTATACAGCGTAAAGATTGTCCTCGAAGACTACACCACACCCTATGGTGCGGCTGAGCAGACTTTCCAGGTAAGCTATCAGCCCTGGACTCCCTGGCAACCCTACTCGGCAAGCGGTGAGTACGGTTCGGCTACACTCTCGGCCTTCAGAATCGAAGACGATGAAATTACTGTGTACTATTCCCAGTCTACCGTATATCCTAAAATCAAATATCAGTTCGGCGACTACGGCTGCCCTGATCTTCAGCCCGACCCCGACCTTCAGACATGGATTGTGAACGGCCGCAACTTCACTTTCATCCGCGACACCGAGACCAACGTGGTTTCGATGCCTCAGGCAGAAACCGGCGACACCGGCACTTTCGGCTCGATGCTCTATGTAAGTGATATCTACACCTTCGCAAAGGCATATCCTCAGATTGCCGCAGGCATCCAGGACCTCGAAGATCCCGAAAGATTTGCCGAGGCATCGACATATGACCCCGAGACAGGCGTGTTCTCGATATTCATGGCATACTATACCGTTGATCAGGCTGTTACTTTCCAGTGGGAATACTACGGTCTGCCGGGCTTCGCTGTCTACGACATGACATTCCAGAAAATGGGTAACTTCGTGACTGTTGACGGTGCCGAGCAGATTGTGATCAGCGCTTATCGCACCGACGACCTTGCCTCTTACAAGTACGACCTCGTTGAAGGTGGCATCACAAGCGAAAATGCCACAGCATCGCTCCAGGCTCTTCTCGCTAACGAAGAAGCTCCTGTGGTTACCGAGCAGCTCACCAACCTCGCCTTCACTCTCACCAACGACGGCGATTACGGTATTATCGTTGCCGGCTACGACGCTGCAGGAAACCACGTCTACAGCACCTATTACAACTTTACCTACGAGTCAGTTCAGAAAGTTTCTGAATACACTCCCATTGGTAAGGCTATGTATACCGACGGTTTCCTCTACTCTGTTTACGACGACCTCGGTGGCACTTCGTGGGAGGTTGAGGTAGAGCAGCACAAGCTCAACCCCGGCATCATCCGCCTCGTCAACCCCTATCAGTTCCCCACCTGGGACGAAGGTATGACAGAGTGGAACCTCGACGGCAACTACTACATTACCATTAATATGGAAGACCCCAACCGTGTTTACATCTATGAGTCTAAACTCGGTATCCAGACCTCTTCGCAGCAGGGTCCTCTGTACGTATCCTCTATGGCTTACGACTACATGTTCAACGGCGATGATCCCTTCACTGCCGAGGAACTCGATGAGCTCGGATGCTTCGGTAAGGTAGAAGACGGTATCATCACCTTCCCCGGTGCCTCGCTCTTCTTTACCTACAGCGATGCCAACGCTGCCGCAGGCCGCTGGCTCAACACCAACCTCGACCCCGAACTTGCTGACCCCAACGTTGCAACTTCGCAGGAAGAGTACACTACTGCAGTCATGGAGCAGCTCGGTTCGATCGGTTGGTTTGAACTTGACCTCAACGAGCTCGAGACTTCAGAGCCCGCTGCCGCCAAGAAGCGCGTTGCCCGCGAGCACGAGAGCGGTGTTAGCAACATGCTCACCAAGTCAAGCAATCTCCGCGCTATCGGTCGTGGCCGCAAGATCGGCGCAACCATCTCCGGCAAAGAACTCATGGAGTACAATGCCGAGCACGGCGTACGTCTCTTCTAAGGAGAATAAACTCTGAAATGTTAAGCGGAGTCCCATGCGGGGCTCCGCTTTTTTTTCGGAGTTTAAAAAATGCAAATTAATACAGGCGGCTATCCACTTTTCGGCCACAGTGTTTGCTTTTCGGCTTTCTTTTTGTACTTTTGTAAAATTATTAGAAAAAGCAATCATTAACACGACGCTCATGCAGAAAAAATACTTACTCCCAATTGCCATTCTCGCAGGTGCCGCAGCTTCGGCCTCAGCTCAGGCTGCCCTCGACCCTGCTGCCGCTGTCGTCATGGAGCAGACCGCAATGCAGGCTGCCGCCTCGCGTGCCGGTGAATACCGCTCTTTGCCCGCTTCAGGGGTCGCAGAATCGCGTATATATATCGTTACCTTAGCCGAGGGTGCCGATACCTCACTCCTTGCTGCCAACGGCTTCAACGTTATCGACAATATCGCCGATATGGCTCTCGTGCCTCTCGACGGCGAAGGCCTCGCACGTCTGGCCGCCCTGCCCGGTATCAAAGCCATATCTCTCGGCTACGATAACAGCGCCCACCTCAACGAAGCCCGTGTGGCAACGGGCGTCGACGCTGCTCACGCCGGCGAGGGCCTCGATAAGGCATATACCGGTAAAGGTGTGGTTGTCGGACTTATGGATAACGGTATCGACATCAACCACCTTGCCTTCGCCGATGCCGATGGCAAACCCCGCGCCAAGAAAATGTGGGTTATCACAGGCTCGAATAGCGCCGTTGACTCACTCGTTACCGAAACCGAAATCACCGGCTTCACCACCGACCGCTCTTCGTCGACTCACGGCACACACGTCCTCGGTATCATGGCCGGAAACTATGAGGGTAAGGGCAAACAGGCTACTATCAATCCGCGCACTGGCCGACTGATGACTACCTCGACCCAGACCATACCCTACCGTGGTGTGGCCTATGAGGGAACCCTCGCTCCCTGTTGCGGTACTTTCGAGTTCAATAACACCACCGTGGCCGCCGGCCTCATCTCGCGCTATGCCGAGTCGATAGGTCAGCCGGCGGTAATGAACATGTCGCTCGGCCACAACTGGGGCCCTCACGACGGCACCTCAGATGCGTGCCGCTACCTTGCCGAATACGGCAAAAAAATGATTATCTGCCTCTCGGCTGGTAACGAAGGTGCCGACCCGCTCTCGATTATCAAAACCTTTGCCTCGGGCGATACTTCGGTAAAGACCCGCATCTCAAACACTTCTACCGCAAGCTGCCTTATCGACATATGGGGTGGCGACGCCACGCCTTTTACCGTGACTCTCCTCGGTGTCGACAAAACTTCGGGAGCGGTGAAATACTCCTATAAGTTTGATAAAACTCTGACCCTGACCGGCAACTATTACACAAACCCCGCCTACGCGCACGATGCCAATTTCGACCCGATTTTCGGCGAGAACGGCAACGTGATCGCCACCCTCGGCGTGAGTCAGAATAACAACAGGTATAACGCCTATATGTCGTTCGACCTCAAGGTAGGCACCGGTAATAAATCCGGCGACATCGTTCCCGCTATTCTCGTTGAAGGCACGGCAGGCAAAAGCGTAAGCATTTACGGTCCCGACGGTCTCTACTCGGGCAGCCTCCCCGGCTTTACAGCGGGCAACTCCGAGGGCTCGATCAGCGACCTCGCATGCGGCGAAAACGTGATTGTTGTAGGCGCATATGTCAACCGCAATACCTTCGCCACTTTCGACGGTATCCGCGAATCGAACTATCAACCCGGCGACATCGCATACTTCTCGTCGTACGGCACCCTGCCCGACGGCCGCAAATTGCCTGATATCGCAGGCCCCGGCCTCGGCATGATATCGGCCTATAGCAACTTCTATATGAATGCCAATGCCGGCGCAGAGCGCTCAACGACAGTGCAGATAGCCCAGGACGGCCTCAACCGCACCAGCTGGTGGGCCGAGATGTCGGGCACATCAATGTCGTCGCCTTTCGTGGCCGGTGTGGTTGCTCTATGGCTCCAGGCCGACCCCACGCTCACCGTGGCCGAGGTTAAAGATATAATGAAAGCCACCGCTATCAACGACCAGTATACCGCAGCCGCTCCCCACCGCTTCGGCTATGGCAAGATCGACGCCCTCGCAGGCCTCAAGAAGATTCTTGGCCTCGGCTCCGTGAACGGTATCACCGCCGACTCGCAGATACTCGTCAATACCGTTGCCCCCGGCAATTACGACATCTTCGCTCCCGGCGCAAAGAGCCTCACAGCGCAGCTCTACAGCCTCAGCGGCGCCCTCGCAGGCTCGGCTCACACCGCAGGTGAGAACCTCACCCTCGCCGCCGAAAGCGCTGCCCCCGGCGTTTACCTCCTCCGTGTCACCACCGACTCAGGCGCTACTGAAACGCGCAAAGTGGTAATCCGATAATTTCCCCCTACACACCGCATAAGCACTGCCGGAGCTGCCTCGCAGCCCCGGCAGTGTTGTTTTGCAGCGGTGAGAGATACGGGTGTTAACACTGTTTAACAAATAGGGCGCGGAAAAGTGCTCAATATCTTCTATCTTTGCACAAACCATTGTAACACATCAATCTAATACCGGGAAAAATATGAATAAGAGCTATTTTTTGATACAATTTCTTGCGCTTCTAAGCATTTCGGCAAGATCGCAGACTTGGACAACCATTGATGTTCAGACTCCTGGAACTCTCGAGTCTGCAATCCTTGGCAAAACCGCTGCCCAGCTTGCAAACACCCGCATCAACGGCGCCCTCAACTGGCAGGACCTCAAGTTATGGCCGGAGGTAACGAGAGCCTCAACGCCATACAGAGCCTCGACCTGCGTGGGGTGACCCTCATCCCCGGTGGCGAGTGCTATGCGCAGAAAGGCGTGTTCTCTTCCGGCGGAGTTGTCTCGATTAATATATCCTTCTACCTCTCAGATGATAACACCTTGACCTATACTACATCTGATTGGTTGGGCACATACATTACATCGGGTGTTGCCCGCAATAATTGTTTCGCCGGAGTTTTCGGCAGTTTCGCAGGCCTGACAACCATATATCTCCCTGAATATATGACCGAAATCGGTCCCGCTGCTTTCCGTGGCAATACTTCTGTGCAGAAGGTTGTTATGGGAAGCAAAGTAGAAAGAATCGGAGAATATGCCTTCGCCTATTCAGGAATCAGGACGCTCGACGCTCCACAATCTCTGACACGGATTGACAACCGGGCATTTCTTTATTCGGAGCTCGAAAGCATTTCTTCGCTGAAGAACGTGGATACTATCGGCCTGGGTGCTTTTGAATACTCTAAAATCAAGAACGTCGACCTCCCGGGTATTAAATCTATCGGCGGGTATGCCTTCAATGGCAGCCCTTTGCAGTCCGCCGTGCTCGGAGGACCGATAAAGGTTATATCCGAGCATGCCTTCAATTGCCCGTCGATGACCTCGTTTGCCTATCCGGCTTCAATCGACAGCATCGGCTCTTTTGGTCTGACATCGCCATGGCTCAAATCCAAGACTGCTGAGAACGGTATAATTTACGTAAATAATGTGGCTTGCGCACTCACGCAGGATTTCCCTGCTTCGATTTCGGTAAAGGAGGGCACCACTCACATAGTCGATGACTTTTTTGCCGGCAGCGAAGTGACCATGGCTGGCTCTCAGCAATCAATCAACCTCACCATACCTAAATCGATGAGGTATATAGGCGAAGCTGCTTTTGCCAATTGCCCCCTACTCGCAAAAGTGACTTTCACTCCCGGCGGCGATCTCTATATAAAGGACCGCGCCTTCTCAACCGGTAATCCCCTCGAGGTGCACGAATTCCCTCAGGGTATAAGTTTTATCGGTCTGCAGGCTTTCCCGACGGTGAGAAATGTTGTGTGGCGCTTGCCATGCGTGCGTTTGGCCGAAAATGCCGAGCCTTTCTTGACCGTGGAGAGCGTAACCATAGGAGCTGAGGCCGACAGCATTCCCGCGCGATTGTTCAAAGACCTGAGTAACATTGCCGACATCACCTTCGAGCCGCGCCCTGCCAACCGTCCGCTATCAATCGGAGACGATGCCTTCCGGCGCCCTTACATAGAGAGTTCTCTCACGCGCCAAATCCACAATTTCCCGGCCAACGTCACCTATGTGGGCAGTAATAATTTTGCCTCAGATTACGCGCCGATACATTTCGACAGCCCGGTCGACCTTACTCACGTCCGCTATGTCGGCGACCGCGCTTTCCTTCGGGCCTCAGACGCTTTTGCAGGCGACACGCTCGTGTTCCCCGCGGGCTTGAAATACATTGGCACAATGGCTTTCGGAGGCCTCGATGTCAAGCACGT
This sequence comes from uncultured Porphyromonadaceae bacterium, assembly GCA_947573485.1. GTDB lineage: Bacteria > Bacteroidota > Bacteroidia > Bacteroidales > Muribaculaceae > CAG-873. The sequence goes on from CANPGB010000007.1 coordinate 28,558, forward strand.
GGCAGTGAACTGCGACTCTCTCGAGTCGGCGCTCAATATCTTTATAGAACCCTCCAAAGAAAATTGGAGCGAGTACTATCCCTCGTTCAACACAAACATCAAGTCGGTGTCTGTGAGCAAGAACGTGCGCAGTCTCCCGCATCGTATCTTCGGTGGCTGCATCGAACTGGAGAAGGTTGAATTTGAAGAACGGCCGCGGCAGAATCCTGTTCCGCTGAGCATAGGGTCCTGCATTGTTGGCGGTTTTATCGGCGAGCTCTACAGGGTAGAAGATACCCCTTCAAAAGTTACCGAATGGAACCTGCCTTACGGCACCGTTTCGATAAGCGGTGTGGCTTTTGACCAGGCTGCCCGTTCAATCACTCTCCCGGCGACATTCAAGAATTTTACTCTCAGTCTGTCGACCAACCGATACCCCTATTCTCACGACATGACAATCTTCTGCCATGCGCCCGAAGTGCCCACCTTCTCGAACCGGCTTTCATATGCCTTCGAACTCTCTAACTCTTTGCCTTCGACGGTGACGGTATACGTGCCCGCGAGGTCGCTGGCTTTATATCAGTCAGACACGGTGTGGGGTACGGCCAAAATCCTGGCATTTGCCGACGACCTGCTTGAAATCAACGGTGTGCAGTATGCCGAAGTCGGAATCGACGACGAAGGGTATGTGCTCCTTGAAGTGTCGGGTATCGCCGATGCCACCACCGACCCGGTGGTTGACACGGCTTTCGAGCGCGGGGGCGATAAATTCCGCACTACAGGCATAAATCAGAGCGTCTTCGCAGGCAAGACATTGAACAGCTTCACCCTTACCCACAGCCGCGACTGGGAGCCCGGGACTTTCACTTTTAAACCTAAGTCTTTTGCCCGGACGACCTTGAACGACTTCATAACCGATGTTAACTCGCACCTGATTTTTGAGACCGAATCGTTTGACAGATTCAATCTCCGGGCCGAAAAATTCAGGATAACAAGCAATGCCACCTTAAAGACAGGTGCGATTCATCCTGACCACCGCATTGATTTCGTATTTGACAATGCTGTGAATCTCGGCCACCTGACAATGCACGCCGGCGCACTCAGTTATTTCCGTAATATGGAGTTCTACGGCAAGACCCTCGAATGTATCGCCGACCCGGAGTGCGAATATCCGCTGGCTTTCACCGGTACGCTTGTGTTAGGAAACACTGTTGCCGAACTTATTGGCGCCGACAACATCAACTATCGTGGCGTTGATATTAAAAGCTATGCGGTGGTGCCCCCTGCTCTCTCGGGCTTCAGTGCCGAAAGTCGCAGCAACTCCCGCTACTATTATCCCCGATGTGTTGAAGATAGGTATGCTAAAAGCTGGCAAGGATTTTTAGAGAGCAGTTCAATCAACGGCTATTGCATCGACGGCCCCGAGGGCTCTTTCTTTGGCTATGCCGATGAGATTGCCGATATACATGACTTTGTACTCGGCACTACTGACAAGACCTATGCCGCAGTTCCTACCCAAATTAGTCTTTTCGGTGAGGAGCTTACTATAAACAATGTGTGGCCATATTCGTTCTGGTACAGCCCCAACCTCGGAACACTCACCTTCGGCAGCCTCGACTACCCCGAACGCAGCCTCTATGTGTGGAACAATCAGTTGGAGCCCTACCAAACCCTCGACCGCGTAAATGTTATCAACGCCCGGTTCCACCCCGAGGCATTCGCCAACCCGGGTAATGCTATAAAGAGCATCCGCATTGCCAACGCGGCATCGTGCGAGCACGGCCTCAAACTGCCGTATTGCTCTATCAAGGAGGTTATTCTCGACTCCGACTGCACCGATGCCACCGCTCTTGGCTGGGATGGCGAATATACCGGCCAATACGGCCCCGGCAACCTTGCGCCCGATGTCCTTATTATCAGCAACGCCATGACGCCACCGGCGCTCACGCCGTGCCCCGATGAAATCTACCGTGGCGCTACTGTCACCGTGCCCGATGCCGCACTGGAAGCTTATCTCGCTCATCCGGTATGGGGTAAATTCGCACGTCTTAACAGTGCGGGAGTCACAGGCGTAGCGACCGCCACGGAGGCGCAAATCACAGGCATATTCGACACTACCGGCCGCTACTGCGGCACCTCTGTCGAGGGCTTGCGTGCAGGCATATACATTATCCGCCGCTCCGACGGCTCGGCAACCCGCAGCCTTATCCGCTGACCTGGAGCACAAGCCTCCGGCTTGTATTTGGAGGATAGGCCATGGGAGCACAAGCCTCCGGCTTGTAATTGGAGCATAAGCCTCCGGCTTGTGATTGGAGCTTCGGCGCGGCAAAGCCGATAGATATGACAAGCGCAGGGTGGAGGGCACCCTGCGCTAATTAGCATTTAGAGATTTTTATGCGTGGACTCCCAAATACAAGCCGGAGGCTTGTGATCCAAAGGAGGCCTATGCTCCAATACAAGCCGGAGGCTTGTGCTCCAATGAGTCGCTATTGGTACCCCGGAGCGGAATCGAACCGCTATCAAAAGTTTAGGAAACTTCTATTCTATCCGTTGAACTACCGGGGCGGCTTAAAAAAAGAATGAGAAACGAAATCCGAAGATTAGCATTTCTCATTCTCCTCTCTCCTCTGCGGTGCGGACGGGACTCGAACCCGCGACCTCCGGCGTGACAGGCCGGCATTCTAACCGACTGAACTACCGCACCTCGTTGAGTGCTTTAAGAGGTTTTACCCTCTTGGCGTCTCTGCTTTTTAGCAGGAGAGGCATTAGCTCTTTCGCTTTTGCGTTGCAAAGTTACGTGCTTATTTCGGTTCCACCAAATATTTTGAGAAAAAAATTCAATAAAAATGCGTTTTTCTACTTTTGGAAAAAGAAATTGGAGTATATAGGCACGGTCTTAGGCCTAATCGAGCATCGTCCGGAGCACTTCGAGGCTTTTGAGCGACGGAAAAGATGTGAGGTGCATCGAAAAATAATTGAGAATAACGTCGAGTGCTTTGTTGCGCGCAGCGCGGTCGAAGGGTAGTAGGGCAGCCGTGCGGTAGTTGGCGCGCGAGAGAGCCATCAGTGCGGTGAGCTCGCTCCCGGCCACGAAATCGTGGTGCATGGGCAGGGAGTCGCGGAGCGTTCCTTCGCGAAGGTCGAACACGGCCCCCGTGTGCCAGCCGTCGAGGCGCGGGGCAATTCCGGCGGCGCCGCTCAGGCGGTAGAGGAACACGAGGTGGAAGTTTGCCGAGGCGGCGCTGTCGGTAAGCGTGGCGAAGGCTTCGAGCGAATAGAAGAGGAAGTCGGAGAGACGTTGGTCGGGCTCGGAGCGCTTCAGCAGCAGGTCGAGCAGTTCGGCAAGGAAAATAGCTGTGAGCTGTTTGGCCGGCGTGCCGCACACGGCAAGTGACGCCGGGGCGGCAACGAGGTCGCGCACGGTTGATATTTCGCGGCCGGGACGGATGTCGGCCACGGCGTCGAAAGTTGCAAGGGGTGTGGTGAGCGCCCTGCGCCTGCGGGCCTCGGCGGTGGTGCCCGCTGGCATGGCAAGGGTGAGCCTGCCGTATTGACGGGTCCACACCGAGAGCAGGCTACGGGTGTCGCTTACCTTGACGGTGCGCAGTGCTATGCAGTTGAGGTTGGTGTACGTGGCTGTGTGGTGTTATGGTTTGCGTTTGAACGACGGGCACCCCGCATTGGCGTCAACACCCATATGCGGGCAGGCGGGAGTGGTGCGCAGGGCGCAGTTCTCGCATATATCGAGTTCGGAGTTGCGGCTGCCCGAACCTGCTGCCTCGTTGCCTGCTTGCAGGAACTGCCGGGCTGACCCTTTGAATATGAAGAGCGCTATTATCACTATCGCGAAGGCCCATATTGCTATGCCGCTGCAAATTGTGATGACGGCTATGGGGAGGAACGAGCCTGCGAGCCCGGGCGCATTTTTGAGGAGCGCATGGCGGTACCACCAGCCTGCGAGGCCGGTAAGCACGAGGCTGAGAGCGATGCCGAGTAATGCTTCGCCCACCGAACCTGTATAGGACCCGAAGCCGAGTGCGAGGAGGGTGACGGCGATACCGCCGACGGTCATGATGCCGAGAAGGGCGAAGACCGTGGCGGCCAGCCATGGGAATTTGCCGCCGCGGGCATATTTCACATGGTCGTAGACCGAGGCTCCGAACACGAGGTAGAGCCACAGCAGGGCAATGACGCATACAACACCAAGGATTATGTACGGCCATGAGCACAGAGGCAGGGCACATATGGCGGCGATGATGAAGGCGAGGGCTACCACTTCGAGTATGGCAATCGTGCGGGCATTGCCGTGGAATCCGGCAGAGATGCGATTGCCTCGCGTGCGCATGCGCATACCTAATGCCAAGATTAGCGGCAGGAGCAGGGCGAGCTCGAACCATTTGGCCTGCGATGCGGCATTGCTCTCTGCCGTCTGCTTCATTTCGCGCACGGCCTTGTTGCGGGCGGCGATGCGGGCCGTATAGGTATCGTTGAGCGCATATTTGTGGGCGGGGAATGCCGCCAGCGAGTCGGCGGGATAGCTTTCGGGGTTAAGTGTGTAGTCGTTGTAGGCCCGCATCATTGTAATATAGTCGTTATGTATGCCCACACCCTTCGAGGGCTCCAGCGCCAACTTGTAGCTGCCCGAAAAGCGAGGTTGGTCGCCCGTGGGCGCAATAATGCTTGCAGGCGCGGGCAAGGGTTTTATCTTCAGGTTCTTGCCGTAGTCGACATCGAACGCCACCACGGGCGTCAGCTCCATGCTGCCGGCTTCGTCGAAAGCGGCACGGTACAGTTCCCAGCGGTCGTCGGCCCCTCGGTTCTCTATCTGCACCACCAAAAGATTGCCGTCGATGAGCTCCATGCGTATCTGCTTGGCTCCTGCGCTCTCGGGGTCGGTGGCAAGAAATCCTGTGCGGGCGGCGCATATCGTTGATACGCCGAACAAAACAAATGCGAGAAGTGATAGAATCTTTTTCATAACTGTTCGGTATTACTGCGCTCAAAGATATGAAAATTCTTGCAAAAAGTGCACATGTGATGCAAAAAATATTGCAAGAGACCTCCGCCACTTGTGCGAGGCACCCAATCCTTTTTTGAAAACTAAGAAAAAATATGTACATTTGCAGTCAAAATCAATCAAGACGCTACAGATACAATGAAAGCATGCTTTATGGGCCTGGGTTATATCGGGCTTCCTACGGCGATTATCGCCGCTATGAACGGTGTAGAGGTAACGGGCGTCGATGTCAATCCTTCGGTAGTTGCGAAGACCAATTCAGGCGAGCTTCACATAGTGGAGCCCGGCTTGGGCGAGAAGCTGCGCGAGGTGATAGCATCGGGGGCGCTGCATGCCACTGCCGTTCCGGAAGTGTCAGATGCCTATTTTATGGTAGTGCCCACGCCTTTCAAGGGTAATCACCAGCCCGACATATCGTTTGTCGAGGCTGCCACCCGTGCCGTGCTCCCCTTCCTCAAGGAGGGCGACCTCTATGTGATTGAATCCACCTCGCCTGTGGGCACCACCGAGCTCATGGCCGAACTTATATACCGCGAGCGCCCCGAGCTGCAGGGCAAGATATATATTGCCTACTGCCCCGAGCGCGTCCTGCCCGGAAATGTGATATATGAACTGGTGCATAACGACCGTGTTATAGGCGGCATCGACGAAGCCTCGACGGCGAAAGCCATGGAGTTCTACAGCCGCTTCGTAAAAGGCGAGCTCCATGCCACCAACGCACGCACCGCCGAGATGTGCAAGCTCACCGAGAACTCGAGCCGCGACGTGCAGATAGCTTTCGCCAACGAGCTCTCGCTAATCTGCGACAAGGCCGGTATCAACGTGTGGGAGCTTATCCGCCTGGCCAACAAGCACCCGCGTGTCAACATCCTGCAGCCCGGTTGCGGTGTGGGCGGTCACTGCATTGCCGTCGACCCCTATTTTATAACTTCTGAGTTCCCCGAGGAATCGCGTATTATAGCCACCGCCCGCCAGATCAACAATTACAAGGCCGAGTGGTGTGCCGAGAAAGTTATCAACGCCATGCTCCGCTTCGAGATTGAGCACGGCCGCAAGCCCGTTGTAGCAATGATGGGTGTGGCTTTCAAGCCCGATATCGACGACCTGCGCGAGAGCCCCGCAAAGGCTATAATCAGCAAGGTGATGCAGAGCTGCAACAACGCCCGCATAATGGTTGTTGAGCCTAATGTGGCTGAGCACCACGTGTTTAAGCTTACTCCCTATGACGAAGCTTACCGCGAGGCCGACATTGTGGCCTTCCTCACGGCTCACACGCCTTTCAAATCGCTCGCTTACGACGATAGCAAGGTGATTCTCGATTTCTGCGGCATATTCAAAAAGTAAGATGAGCGATAGCCAAAGTTCAAGGAATATCGAAAGAGTAGATTTACGCGGAGTCAAGGTTTACCCCTTTGCCGACGCCGACGAGCTTATCGACTACGCCGACGCCCGAAAGGGTATACTCGTGGCTATCAACGCCGAGAAGATTCTCAACGCCAATCCTACCACCCTCGCCATAATCAACAGCAACATAGCTTACTGCGACGGAGCCGGTGCCGTAAAGGCCGCCCGCCAGAAAGGTGCTTCGCCGCAGAAGATAGCCGGCTGCGAGCTGTGGCTGAAAATTATAGCCCGCTTCTACGACAAAGGGCGCACTTTCTATATAATAGGAGCCACCCCCGAGGTGCATGAGGCCACCGTTGAGCGCCTGCGTGCCGATTTCCCCGGCATAAATATCGTAGGGCACCGCGACGGCTACCTGCGCACTCCCGAGGAGCGCGAGGCTCTTATTGCCGACGTTGCCGCAAAACGCCCCGACTTCGTTTTTGTGGCAATGGGCTCGCCGACGCAGGAGATTCTCATGGGTGAGATGATGCAGCGTCACAAGGCCGTTTACCAGGGTCTCGGGGGTAGCTACGACGTGTATACCGGCAAAGTGAAACGGGCACCACAATGGTGGCTCGACCATAATCTTGAGGCGGCTTACCGCCTTATAAAGCAGCCCAAAAGGATAAAACGCAACATACGGTATGTGCAGTTCCTGTGGTGGTTGCTCTGGAAAAAATTCTGACTATCAGCGTATGAAGAAAGTAATGCTCATCTTCGGCACGCGCCCCGAGGCCATAAAAATGGCACCGCTGGTTAAAGCCCTCGAAGCGCGTCCCGACGATTTCAAGACAATAGTGGCAGTCACCGGCCAGCACCGCCAGATGCTCGACCAGGTGCTGCATCTCTTCGATATAAAGCCCGACTACGACCTCAACATAATGAAGCAGGGGCAGGACCTTTACGATGTCACCGCCCGCATCCTCACAGGCATGCGCGATGTCCTTGCCGAGAGTGAGCCCGATATAGTGCTTGTGCACGGCGATACCTCGACCTCGACTGCCGCAGCCCTGAGCGCCTTCTACAAGCAGATACCTGTGGGCCATGTCGAGGCAGGCCTGCGCACGGGCGATATATACTCGCCATGGCCCGAGGAGATGAACCGCCGCATAACCGGCCGAATCGCCACATATCATTTCTCGCCCACCGAAAAAGCGGCAGGAAATCTGAGAGCTGAGAACGTCGACGAGCGTTTCATTGCCATAACAGGCAACACCGTGATTGACGCGCTCAAGACCGTGGTTGCCAAACTCGACGGCGATGCCGCCCTCTGCCGTAAGCTGCACGACGACATCGCAGCCATGGGCTATGATACCGACCGCCTCGCCGATGGCCGCCGCATGGTGCTCCTCACCGGCCACCGCCGCGAGAATTTCGGCGAAGGCTTCCTCAACATCTGCCGCGCTATCCAGACCCTAGCTGAGCGCTACCCTGAGGTCGATTTCGTGTATCCCATGCACCTCAACCCCAATGTGCGCCGCCCTATAGCCGAGACTTTCGCGGGCAAAAACTACAGCAATGTGTTCTTCATCGAGCCGCTCGACTACCTGCCTTTTGTGTATATGATGAAGACTGCCTACCTTATTATAACCGACAGCGGCGGTATCCAGGAAGAGGCACCTTCGCTCGGCAAGCCGGTGCTCGTAATGCGCGACGTCACAGAGCGTCCTGAGGCTCTCGAGGCGGGCACAATACGCCTTGTGGGTACTGATGCCGCCAAGATTGTTGGCGAGGCATCGCGCTTCCTCGATGATGCAGCTTATTACCACGCCAACAGCCTTATTGCCAACCCCTATGGCGACGGTAACGCTTGCGGCCGCATTATAGATTACCTCGCAAAAATCTGAGCATAAACGTAATAGCACAAAAAACTCGGACACCGAAATATCGGCGCCCGAGTTTTTTATTTCTGTGGCAGTTTATTTGCAACCGCCTTTGCAGCCCATGAGCCCTTTAACTTTCTGCTTGAAAGCTTCGAACTGCGGACCGAACTCGCTGAAGAGCTCGAGGTCGGGGTTCTTTTTGAGCACATGGTGCATGAAACGCATGGCGAGCACGAATTCTTTGGCGTGCTTGTCCTTTGCGAAGATGCCTGCCTGACGGGTGCGTTCTACCATTTCGGCAATGTCATGATGACCGCCGAAGTTGAAGTCGAGAACTTCGGCCATTTTGCCGTCCTTGGCTTCGATCATGTTTACGTAGTAAGATTTCTTATCTGCCATAATATTTGTGTTTTAGTCAGTTAGTTATCGTTTGTATGTAAAACGATTTGGACGGCGGATAGTTGAAAAAATAAAACCTAAACAAGATTGAATAAAGTTAAAGGAGCCTGCCCGAGGGCAAGCTCCTTTATAGGTAGTTATATGAATATCAGAGTTTAGTCGACGTAGAGAATCGACACGGGCGAGGGTTTGCCGTTGAGCCACAGCTTCACGCGGATCTGCTTGGCGTCGCCGTAGGGCATGGCTTCGTCGGCATTGAGCACGGGCGATGTCTCGGTGGGCGTGGTGCCGTCGAAGGTATAGCGGAGGGTGGCACCGGGATAAGGGCTGTTGGCTGTGAAGGTGCCGTCGCCGTTGAGGCGTATACCAGGCTGACGCACGTGGTAAGAGTAGCCTGCGCCTTCCCAACGGGGAATCTCATTGATAATCAGAGCCTGGAATTCGGGCACGGAGTAAGTCTCCTCGGGGTTCCATGCACGCTCGGCCACGCCGAGGAGTTTGGGCAGGAGCATGGTCTCGAGAGTTTGGGGGCTGCGCTGTGTCTCCGACCATACCTGAGCCTGGATGCCGCGCACGTTGGCGTCTTTCACGGTGCAGAGGTTTGCGGGGTAGCCGCCGAGTGCGTCGAACTCATCTACTGTGCCGCCCCACGAGAGGCCGCGTTCTTCGGGGTGATAGCTGTAGAGCATGTCGAGGTAGAAGCGTTCAACGTTGCTCAGCACAATGGGATAGCCTGCCTTGGCGAGCTCGTCGGGCACGGTTTTGTTGCGGCCGAGGGTGCTCCAGCAGTTTACAGAGTAGGTCGAGGGAGCTACGGCCTTGTTGTACTCGTCGGGGTGGTGGAGGGCGATTTCCTGCCAGCCCGAGAATTTGAGGCCCTTGGCATCGAACATCTCACGTAGACGGTTTACAAAGTAGGCATGCACCTCTTTCTCTGATGTGAGACCCTTCTCTTCCATGAGTTTCTTGACGGCGGGCGAACCGTTCCATGCGCCATGAGCCACTTCGTCGCCACCGATGTGTATTGCTTCGAGGGGCACGCCGGCTTCTTTGTGCATGGCAATAAATTCGTCGACCACGGTGTCGAAGAGCTTGTAGGGGCCTTCGAGGGCCGGGCTCATCACGTTGTCGTGGAAAGCCTGGGCCGAGGTGAACTCCGAGGTGTCGTCGAGCTCGCGGAGCAGAAGTGAGCTGTCGCCTGTGCGCTCAGCGCGTACTTCCATGGCCTTGATAGCGGCGCGGGCGTGGCCGGGGGCTTCGATTTCGGGGAGTACGGTAATGCCGAGTTCGTTGGCGTGGCGGAGCATGTTGATGTAGTCCTGACGGGTGAAGTAACCGTTTGCCGAGCTTGTGGTGGAGTTGGGGTTACCGTCGCCGGTGTAAATTTGGGGGAGGTAGCCGTTCTCGCCTTCGGGGAGGTAGCCGCGGCGCGAGCCTACTTCGGTGAGCTCGGGCAACGATTGTATTTCAACGCGCCATGCCTCGTCGTCGATGGGGTGGAAGTGGAGCACGTTGAGGCCGTAGAGAGCCATGATGTCGAGCACGCGGTTCATCTCCTCGGGAGTCTGATAGTTGCGTGCGATGTCGATCATGAGGCCGCGGTAGGGGTAGCTTGGCCAGTCGGTGATTACGGCGTTGGGGAGCGACACGGGCTGGTTGCCCAGGAAGTGTGTGAGTCGGTGGCGGAGCTGACCCCAGAGGCGTTCGGGGGCTTCAACGGTCATCTTGCCGTCGGCCACGGTTATGCGGTATTCATCGGCGAAGCCTTCGCTGTCGTAAGCCACATAGTTTGCCTCGGCGGGGTTCACGGTGCTCTCGCCGCCGGTGAGCTTCACGTCTTTAAACTTGGGCACGATGTCGTAGGGGCCTGCGGCCGCTTCGGGCTTGATGCTCTCGTTGATAGCGAAGACGACATCGCCGTAGGGCATCTTGTCGGTGACGTTGTTGGAGTAGCCCGACTTGTTGGCGGTGATGTCGGCGTGGGTGAGGGGAGTGGCTTCGGTGCGGCCGTCGTTGTATACAACGTGGGTGCCGTCGGGGCCGTAGCTCATAGAGGAGAAGAGGCCCGAGGTGACAATCTCGAATACGAGGGTGTCGGTGCCGGTGGCGTTGGCAAAGCGGGGCGAGCCGATTGCATAGTAGCCGGGGATGATTTCGATGAGGGTGTCGGAGGCCTCGGTGAGGTTCATGCCGCGTGAGAACTGGTTGAAGCAGAAGCGTTGAACACCGCGGAGGTCGCCTGTAAGGGTGTACTTCTGGCGGTACTGTTGCACGCCGGTGCTGTCGACGGGGAGGTTCTCCACTTCCCAGTACACCTGGGTTGCGGGAGCCGCCTCACTTTTGGTGCATGCTGGCGCTGCCGCGAGCAGTGCCGCAGGTAGCAGGGCAAAAAGACTTTTTTTCATGGGCGTTAGTTGTGTGTATTGGTTGGTTTAATGGTCTTAGGTATTCGGTGCCTGAGCCTCAGAAGCGCTTGGCCACGGCCTTTGCCAGGGTGGTGGGGTCGACGATTCGCTCGCCGAGGTCGCCGTTACGCTCTATGATGTAGGTCATCGGCAGAGCTCCCACATTATATGTGGCGAGAGTAGCGGCGCCGTCTGTGGGAGAGTTCCATACGGTAATCCAGGGCAGGTTACGGGCGGCTTCTTTCCACTCCACTTCATCGGGGTCGAGGGCCACCTGGTAGATTTCGAGCCCGCGGTCGTGGTAAAGCGAGTAGATGTCGTTGAGGATAGCGTTGTAGGCCGGCGACGACTGCATGCTGTAGTCGGTGAAGCTCAGGAGCACCACATTGCCTTTCGAGGCGGTTTCTTTGAGCGACTGCAGCTTGCCGGTGTAGTCGTGACGTGCTATTTCGATAATTCCGGCTTCAGGGACTTCGATAGTCGTTTCCTCGGGTGCGGGAACTTTGCCAAGGTTACGGCGGCCTGCGAAATATGCGGCCTTGATTGCTTCGCCGTGGGCGTCGAGGGGCTTGTAGTGGGCGTATACCTGTGCTGCGGCGCCGTAGATGCGGTTGCCGAAGTTCTCGTTGGGGTCGAAGATGAGGCGGTTGCCAACCGATTTGCCCACGGTGTAGTAAGCCACGATGCCGGTGGTGTCGGAGGTGATGAACCCGGCGAGCTTGCGCTGGAGGTCGGGGAGCGAGGCTGTCGAGGCCGCTATGCTGTCGATAGCCGATACGGTGGCAGCCATGTCGGAGCCTGTGAGTGTGTGGCCGGTGCCGAATGTCGCAGCCTCGGCGGTGAGGGTGAGGGCGTCGGAGCCTTCTACGGGGAAGTAGACGCTGCCTGTGCCGGGGAGGGTTATGCGCAGGATGTCGGCCGAGGGTGCGGGCTCGGCGGCTCGGTAGTCAAAGCGGCCTTTAGCGTCGGTCTTGACGGAGTCGAGCACATACCAGCGACCTGCGTTGCAGGCCTCTATGGCCATTGCCGAGCCTTCGGGGAGGCCTTCGACGGTGCCTTTCAGTTCCCAACCCTTGGGGCCGGAGCACGCTGCGGCGAGCATGAGGGCCGCGCTTGCGGCGATATAGCTGTTTTTCATTGTCTTTACTGGAGTTTAGAGGCTATGTCGGCTGCTATCTGTGCCATGCGTTCGGGCTCAAGGGCGAGCTTTTTGCGGCGGAAGTCGAGGTCGCCCTCAGAGTTGATTGGCACAAGGTGTATGTGTGCGTGGGGTACCTCCATGCCTATTACAGCAGTGGCAATGCGCTGGCAGGGGCAGGCTTTCTCTACTGCCTCAGCCACACGCTTGGCAAAGAGCTGGAGCGAGAGATATTCGTCGTCGGGGAGGTTGAAGATGTAGTCCACCTCATGCTTGGGCACCACTAAAGTGTGGCCTTCGGTGAGCGGGTTTATGTCGAGGAAGGCGAAGTTGTGCTCGTCTTCGGCAACTTTGTAGCAGGGAATCTCGCCTGCTATTATACGGGAGAAAATCGAGGCCACGGCGTATCAGATAGCTATTTCTACGATTTCAAATTTAACTTTGCCGGCAGGAATTGCAATCTCTACGGTCTCGCCTTTCTTGTGGCCGAGGAGGCCGCGGGCGATAGGGGTGGAGATAGCGATTTTCTTGGCTTTCATGTCGGCCTCGCTGTCGGCCACGATGGTGTATTCGGCCACGGCGCCGGTTGCCACGTTGCGGATAGTAACGCGGTTGAGGAGCTGCACTTCGTCGGTGGAGAGCTTGCTCTCGTCAATGATGCGGGCATTGGCAACGAGGTCTTTGAGCTGGGCAATCTTCATTTCGAGGAGGCCCTGGGCTTCTTTGGCGGCATCGTATTCGGCATTCTCCGAGAGGTCGCCTTTATCGCGGGCTTCGGCTATGGCGCGGCTTATCTCGGGGCGTTTTACCGTTTCGAGATAAGTGATTTCTTCCATTTTACGGTCGTAACCGTCTTTGGTCATATAGGTAATTGCCATGATATTTCTTTTTAGGGTTGTTTTTGAGAAAATATAAAAAAAGAAAGAGACCCAACTTCGCATTTAAGCGGCTGTCGAGTGCTCAGTTTAATCAACATTTTATTTCGGGGCAAAGTTAAACACTTTTTTGCAGATGCCCAAGACTCTCTACATTAATATAAGTTAAAAGGAGGGAATCATATGTCCGCAATATTGGTGCTGTCTAATCTGACGGCATAAGTTTTAGCCCGTACGTTTCAGTTAAGTGGTGACTGTTAGTTGGCTAACAATGACAGAACCCCATCATTTATTTCTGTTGTACCAATGTTTATGACATTGATATGAGGCGGTTTTGTAGTCGCTTTATTATTGTCTGTGACCGGAATTTGTTTCGGCTTGCTTCATTATATTAGCAGCCCAGTCGGGAAGAGCTTCCGTGTATTGTTTAGCTAACTCGCCATTGGAGAGTCTGAATAATATTTGTGCAGATTGATTGTCAATTGAGTTGTCGTAGACATATAATCGGTCTACAATTCCCGAAATCAAACGGCAGTTTATCATAGATTTATGATACCTGCTGATGATTTTTGTTATAGGGACTTCATGGCCACCTTCGATAACTCTTTTTGCAATCCTCGCCGCATTGATTGTCGGCGATGTAGTGCCGATAAAGAATAATCTTATGAAGAAGCCTGCGGCCTTAGCCCGCATTATAAAGTCTATTTTTTCTTGTGCGGAAAACACGGTCTCAAACACAAAGGACAGTCGTTCAGAGAGACACTTCTCCCGCAATCCCGCGCAATAATTTGCAGCTTTAATAACTGCATCCTGATTGTTCCAACCGCCAAATTTGTCCTCGGCGACCTGGTCGGGGTTTATGTATAATACTCCTTCCGACCACTCATGATGCAGGAACTGATTGGTCACTGTTGTTTTCCCGGAGCCATTTGGCCCGGCAATCACAATTAGTTCAGGCCGATGATTAATAATTCCCATTTTTCATGGAATCTATTCGTTTGGCCCATATTTGTGCGGCTTGTTCATATTGGCGTTGGTATTCGTTGTCAAATTTCTTTTGAGCTTCCTCAGCCTTTTTTATAGCAGCGTCACGGGCGTCCGACATTATGGCATATAGCATTTCATCAGTGGGGTCTTCTCCACTGAGAAATCTATAAGAATTTAGTTCTTGTTCGCTCATGTTATTCCGATTTTGTCCCGGTTACCAAATGCAAATTTATAAATAAAACGTTGGAAAACAAAATATTGTGCATGAAAATTTAATGACTCGCGAAATTCTTTTAGCGCCTTATGTGCTGTGATATAATAAAAGCGGGTCTAACTCAGTGAGTTAAACCCGCTTGTCGGGGTGAGAAGACTCGAACTTCCGACCTCCACGTCCCGAACGTGGCGCGCTGCCAACTGTGCTACACCCCGATTGGCTAAGCGAGTGCAAAGGTACGCATAATTTTTGTTCCGAGCAAAAAAATGTGGAAAAATGTATCTGATAGTGATAAGGAGGCAGGGTAGGAAGATTGGTTGGCAGCTTTATTGCAGGCGCCGTTATCAATTTTTAAATATGATAATTTGCCGCAACGGGAGCAAATATGTAAATTTGTATTCTATAAATAAACATTACGGCAATGAAACGCATTATCACTACCGCACTGACTATATTAACACTGATAACCGGAAATATTATGTCGGCCCAGACACAGAATCCTTTTTTCGCCGAATTCGGCGGGGTGCATGGCACCGCTCCCTTCTCGCAGATAGATGACTCGCAGTGGATGCCCGCCATTGACCGCGGCATTGAACTTGCCCGTCAGGAGGTGAACGCTATCACCATGCAACGCTCCCGCCCCGATTTCGAGAATACAATAGTGGCGCTCGAACGCACGGGCGCCGACCTCGACCGCGTACTCAACGTGTTTTACCCGCTGCTTTCGGCAAACTCCACCGACAAGATGATGGAGGTGGCAATGGAGGCGTCGGGCAAACTCAGCGACTACTCCACATCGCTCATCCTCAACCGCGAGCTCTGGCAGCGGGTGAAGGAGGTTTACGATAACCGCGAGCTATTCAACCTCGATGCCGAGGATATGATGCTCCTGCAGAAGACTTACGACTCCTTCGCGCTCTCAGGGGCCAATCTCGAAGGCGAGGACCGCGAGAAATACCGCGCTCTCACCGCCGAACTCTCGGCGCTGACAACGGCCTTCGGGCAGAATGTGCTCAAGGAGATGAATACTTACGAGATTTATCTCACGGCCGACGACCTCGCCGGGCTTCCCGAGAGTTCGGTGACAGCCGCTGCCGAGGCTGCCAAGGCCAAGGGCCGCGAGGGTGAGTATCTTTTCACTCTCGACCAGCCGGTGTATATGGCTTTCCTGAAATACTCGTCGCGCCCCGACCTGCGCGAGCGCATGTATCGCCTCTATACCTCGCGCAACACCAAGGGGGAGTTCTCAAATATAGAGAATATCAAGCGTATAGCCGAGGTGCGCATGGAAATCGCACGTCTGCTCGGCGGCAAAAACTATGCCGACCACTCCCTGCAGCGCACCATGGCAGGCAACCCGGAGGCCGTATATGACCTCCTCGACCGCCTGCGCGATGCCTACCGCCCGGCTCTCGACGCCGAAATGGCCGAGCTCACCGCTTTTGCCTCTGAGCTCGAGGGCAAACCCGTGGAAATCATGCCCTGGGATTATTCATATTACTCCAATAAGCTCAAGGCAGCAAAGTATTCGTTCGACGAGGAGGCTCTCCGCCCCTACTTCGAGTTAGGCAATGTGGTGAAGGGCGTTTTCGGTCTTGCCACCAAGCTCTATGGCCTCACTTTCGAGCCCAACGAAAGCATCGAGGTCTATCACCCCGAGGTTAAAGCTTATGATGTTAAGGACGCCGACGGCAGCTACCTCGGTGTGCTCTATACCGACTTCTTCCCCCGCGCAAGCAAGCGCCCCGGTGCGTGGATGACGAGCTTCAAGGAGCAATATGTGACCGAGGAAGGCGAGAACTCGCGCCCGCATGTAACTATAGTGATGAACTTCACCAAGCCTACGGCCGACAATCCCTCGCTCCTTACTCCTTATGAAGTTGAGACTTTCCTGCATGAGTTCGGCCACGGCCTTCACGGCCTGCTTGCCAACACCAAATATGGCTCGCTCTCGGGCACCTCGGTGTACCGCGACTTTGTGGAGCTTCCCTCGCAGTTCAATGAGAACTATCTGACAGAGAAAGAGTTCCTCGACGGCTTCGCCCGCCACTATCAGACCGGCGAGCCTATACCTGCCGAACTGGTCGAGCGCCTCGTGGCCTCGTCGCAGTACGGCGCCGCCTATGCCTGCATGCGTCAGCTTGCTTTCGGCTACCTCGACATGGCATGGCATACCATTGATGCTCCCGTGGCCGACCCCGTAGCCTTTGAACGCGCTGCAATTGAGGGCGTGCGTATCTTCCCCGATGTCGAGGGCTCGCTCACCTCGCCTCAGTTCAGCCATATCTTTGCAGGAGGCTATGCCGCAGGCTATTACAGCTATAAGTGGGCCGAGGTGCTCGATGCCGACGCCTTTGCCTTCTTCAAAGAAAAAGGAATCTTCGACCGCGAGGCTGCCCGCAGCTTCCGCGAGAACGTGCTCTCGCGCGGTGGCACCGAAAACCCTGCCGAGCTTTACCGCCGTTTCCGCGGTCAGGACCCCACTATCGACGCCCTTCTTATCCGCGACGGCATACGCAAGCCCGCTCCCGAGCCTACCGTTCCGCCCGTAAACAAAGACTGATACCGCTCTTATGAACGCCTGCGACACAAGCATAAGCCCGCGCTTCACCCCCGGAGCCGCCCCCTACGCCAAGCTTGCCACCGTGCGCCTGCTGTGGCGCATGGCGTGGCTACCCGCGGCTGCCATTGTTGCGGCGGCGCTTGCCGGGTTTGCCGACAGCCGATACTGGTACCTCGGCCTCATGCTTGTGTTCATAGTTTACCCCGGCGCCCTCTCTATGGTGTGGATAAGTTTTGCAGGCAAGCACGCCGTGGCCACACTCTCTCGCCCTCAGGAGTGGGAGTTCGGCAGCGACGCGCTTACCATGCGCTTCTATCCTTTCGAGAACGATGAAGACACAGAACCTGTGTCTGTACTCTCTGTGCCTTACAGCGCCTTGCACTCTCTTGAGCGCAGCGGCCAATGGCTTGTTGTAGAAAGCAGGGAGGGCTTCCAAGGCTTTCCTTTTGCCCTCATTCCTGCCGACAGCTTCCCTAAAACACTGAATATAAATGAATAATAATGATATGTTAAACGATATACGCCAGGCACGTACGAGCTTCGACAGCGGCGCTTATGCCGACGGCTTCGGCTACTTGCGCCGTGCAGCCTCGGCTTCGGCCGACCCCGCTGCCTTCAAGCGCGCCATTGAGGGTGTGGAAAACGAGTATTACTACATGCTCCGCTTCATAGCCTCGGGAAATGATGTCGAGGGGCTCGACGGAACACTCGCCATTATCGCGTCGAAGGCTGAAAGCATAGCACACAGCCTCGAACTCGACTTTGCCGCAAGCTCGGCGACCACCGTTTTCAGCGGGCAGTTGCGCTATATGCGCCGCCGTCCCGAGGAAACCCTCGAGAGCCTCGTGAGCGACTATCTTGCCGAGCTCGACAAGGTGAACGCCGACACAGCTGCCCTTACCGACACCCGCAGGCGCGCGACTCTCGAACGCCTCTCTACCGATATTTTCAACCGTCTGTGGGTTGAATATCCTGTCGGCGACGAGGCTGTGGCGCTGTTGGAGAGCGTGATATGCGACCCGGCCATACCCTTCTACGACCGTGTGGCGTGGGTGCATGCCTTGGGCCTCGCCACTCAGAATTATGTTGACCCCGTGCTCATTAAGCTCCTCTCGGCCGCCCATGCGTGCGACGATACCCGTGTTTCAACAGCAGCGGCCATATGGCTGGTGCTCGCCACACGACGATTGCCCTCCGACTCGCGCTATACCGCCCGTATGCGCGGGATTATCAAGACGGTAGCTTCGGTCAATGCCTCCGACATCACCGATGTGCTCCTTGAATACTGCCGCTGCCTGGGAGTGGAAAAGCTCAATGCCGATTTCAAAGATGTTTTCGGCCCCGAACTGCAGCAGATTGGTCGTGCCGTGAGCGAGGAGATTGCCGATACCGACCCCGACAAGCTCGACGAGCTCCTTATGAATCCCGAGTGGATAAGCGACCGCCTCGGCACCAAGGGGCTCGACAACCTGCGCAACTTTGTGGAGGCGCAGCAGAACGGCGACGACGTATTTATGGCCACTCTCGGCAAGATGCGCGCTTTCGAGTTCTTCAACTCGCTCTCCAACTGGTTCTTGCCTTTCCACACCGCGCACAGCATGCTCGCGCCCGTTGTCGACGGCGAGGGCGCCATGATAGCCGATGCTATTGCGCAGATGAACGTGCTCTGCGACAGCGATAAATATGCCATGATACTGAGCATGGCGCAGATGCCCGAGGCCATGCGTGGCCCGGCTCTTACGCAGATGTCGCAGCAGTTCCAGTCCATGAGCTCCATGCCCGAGGCCGTAGAGGCTCTCCGCGAGGCCGCCAAGAGCTCGCGCCGCCATCTCATAAACAATCACCTGAAGAACATCTACCGCTTCTATAAGCTCTTCAAGACGCGCACTGAGTTTTTCGACATCTTTGCAGGCGAGCTCGACTATCTCAGGATTGTACGTCTGGCGAAAACCGATGCCGACAGCGTGCGCGCAATTGCCGAGGAGCTTTTCCGCACCAAGCGCTATGCCAAGGCCGCCAAACTCTACTCATATCTTATAGAGGAGCTCTCTGATGACTATGACGAGGCCGCCACGTGCGCGCTGCTCCGCAAGGCTGCTTTCGCCTTTGAAATGGCACAGGACTTTGCTGCAGCCGAGATGTACTACAGCCACGTCCTTGAGGCCGACCCCGACGATTTCTGGAGCGCGTGCCGCCTTGCCCAGTGCATGCTTACCCAGAGCGATGACGAGAACACGGCTGCCGAGGCCCTCGACAGAGTGGAGCCCTTTGTTGCCACGCATACCGATGACCCCGCTTTCCTACGCCTGCTCGGGAAGCTTTACGACCTCCTCGAACGCCGCGACGATGCCGTGAGTGTCTATCACAATCTCGAATATATATCGCCCGATGGCGACCCCGAGGCAAAAGGCCTCCTTGCCCGCGCCCTGCTCTTTGCAGGCGACTATCAGGAAGCGCTGGCTCTTTTCCCCGAGAGCGCCGACGATGAGATAAACTACTACCACGCCCTTGCCCTGTGGCTCAACGGCGACCGTGCCGCGGCTCTCCGCCTCATGGCAAGCGCGGACTCTGCCGGGTATCCCATCCCCGAGACCCTCAAGGCTCACCCGGCAGCCGAATCGTTTACCCTTATCGGCGATATGATAAAGTATAAATTTGGTTAGGAGTTTCTTAGTTAGGGGTTAGGGGTTAGGAGTTTAGGATTAGGCACCGCGCGTCCGTAGGACGCTGATTAATCCAGTAACCGGGTACGCCGTAGCCTCAGGCGGAGGCGTGCCCGGGTAGCCAAAATATGAGTTATGGCGTCCGAAGGACGCTGATTAAGATGGTCGTAACCCTCAATCCTAACTTCTAATTCCTAACTAAACAACCCCAACTCCTAACTCCTAACCCCTACCCCCTAACTAAGAAACCCCTAACCCCTAACTCCTAACCCCTAACTCCTAACTAACAATGGTTTTACAACGCTGGCAAAACCTCCTCCTCTTTCTCGCAGTAATTTTTATGTGCATTTTCTGCCTCACCCCCTACGCTACCCGCACGGCTGAGGCAGGCTCCGTGGCAGTGTATGCCTCCGACGCCCCTGTGTTCCTGATAATCAATATTGTAATAGCGGCACTGCTCGTTATCGCGATATTCCTTTTCAAGAATCTCAAGCGCCAGATGACAGTGACGATACTCTCGATAGTGCTCGTGTGCGCTTCGATAGTGACCTGTGGCTTCATGATGTATGCTGCAATGCCTGATGCCACCCTCGTCTGGACCGGTGGCGTTCTGCTCCTTGTAGCCACCCTCGTGTGCGCTCTTGCCGCCTACCGCTTCATGCGTAAGGACCACAATCTGCTCCGCAGCTACGACAGACTCCGGTAAACGAAATCGCCTCGCGAGGCATCGAAGCTGAGCGACGGAAAGGCCCGGTCGAGCGCCCCTTTTGCTATCACATCGGCTTTAGAGCCGCAGCAGAGGGTGCGTGACGCCGGGTCTACTACCATAAGATTGTCGGCGGCGGCAATAGCCGGGGCGATGTCGTGCGTGGATATCAGCACGGCGTGGCCGCTGTCGGCCAGTTGGCGCAGAAGTCGCATGATATCTTGGCGCCCCGCCACGTCGAGGAAAGCGCTCGGCTCATCGAGTATTATGAGCGGTGTCTGCTGGGCCAGGGCGCGGGCTATCATGGCTTTTTGTCGCTCGCCGTCGCTGAGGGTGCCAAGGTGTCGGTGAGCCTTGTCGACGAGACCTACATCGGCTATGGCTTTGGCAACGAGAGCTTTGTCGCTGTCGCTGTTGCGCGAGAAAGGGCCGTTGTAAGCATATCGGCCCATAGCCACGCACTCTTCCACCGTCAGGTCGCCACCTCCGTTGCGGTCGGTGAAAACTACTGCGAGGCGGCGCGCAAGTTCTCGGCGCCCATAAGATGATATATCCTTGCCGTCGAGCAAAATACGTCCGGCCAATGGCGCCGCCGCTCCTGTTATTGTGCGCAGCAGGGTCGATTTTCCGCTGCCGTTGGCGCCTATGAGAACGTTGAGGCTGCCCGGGCTGAGGGTGAAGTTGACATCGCGCAGCACGGTGTTTCCGCTGTATCCGGCATCGATATGTTCGGCGGTAATCATGAGAAATAAAGCAGACGGCGGCGGTTGAGCAATACGTAAATGATTACAGGCACGCCTAATACGGGCGTTATGGCGTTGATAGGAATCGCGCCCCCTTTGGAGAGCATGGGCGCCACCGATATTATCTGGCAGAGCAAGCCCGTGAGGGCGCCGCACAGGGCGGTGACGGGCAGTACTTTGGCATGATTCGACGAGTGCAGGGCAATGCGTGCCACATGAGGCACCACAAGCCCGATGAATCCTATCGGCCCGCACCAGGCCGTGACCACGGCAGTGAGGGCGCCCGAGAGGAAAAGCAGACCCGTGCGTACCCGTCGCACCGATATGCCCACGTTTGCGGCGAAGCGCTCGCCCATGAGCATGGCATTGAGGCTGCGGATGTATAGCGCCGAGCCCGCAAGGAGCAGAGCCGAGAGTATAGCGAGGGCGGGCAGGCGCTCGAGCCCTACGCTCGCAAAGGTGCCGAGACCCCACACCACATAGCTGTGCACGGCGCTGTCGGTAGAGAAGAAACTCAGCAGCGTGATTACCGATGATGCAAGGTAGCCAAGGAGTATGCCTACTATGAACAGGGCGTCGGCCGAGCGCACCACCAACGATACCAGCGAGAGCAGGGCGAGTACGGCCAGGGCGCCCGCGAGGGCTCCGGCGATAACGGCCACATTGCCCCACAGCCCGGCGGCTCCGCCCACGAGCATTATCACAAGTGCCACGCCCAGGCTTGAGCCCGACGATATGCCCATGATTGAAGGGCCTGCGAGAGGATTGTTGAAACAGGTCTGCATCAGCAGGCCAGCCACCGAGAGCGCTGCACCCGCGATGAGGGCTGTCAGCAAGGCCGGGAGGCGGTTCTCGACCACGATATACCGAGCCACGGGGTCGCTGCCGTCGGTGAGGGCGTCGGCAACAGTGGCGAGCGACAGCTCAACCCCTCCCACTGTAAGCCCTAATGGAAGCAGGAGCGCTATCAGCGCCGTGATTATTATGTATACCGTGGCCGTGCGCACAGGGGGTCAATCGTTGGAAAAGTAGCGTAGGGTGTAGTCCTTCATAACGTCGGGGTGGAAGATAGCCACATAGTCGGCCAAGAGATACTCCGGGTGGAAGGCGATTTCGTTGAAGAGCGGCTTTACCGAGGTGTCGCAGCCGTATACCTTGCCCTCTTTCACGGCCTTGAAGGCTCCGTAGCGTTTGTTTTGGGCAATCAGGCTCGCGGCATCGGCCGTGTGTCCGAAGGTGCGGAGCAGCCATACATCGGCATCGAGGGCACGCTCGGCAACCTTTTCGAGGCTGAGGGCGAGCGAGCCTGTGCCCTGTGTGTCGGCCCATGGCCACACGCCGCCCGCATCGCTTATCATGCGCGCCATATAGCTCTCACCGGCAGGTACATACCATATGCCCGACTGCTCGCTTTCGGTAAGTACTTTCGGTTTGGCAATAGCCGAGGTCCCGGCTTTGAAAACGAGCTCTGAGTATCGGTCAATTACGCCTGTGAAAATTTCTCGGGCTTCATCGCGGCGCCCGGTGAGCTCGCCTAAGAGCAGAAGCCACTCGGCACGGCCTATGGGCGAAGTCTCAAGGTAGTCGGCAAGCTCTATCGGAATTACCGAGGAGGGCAGGGGAGGGGCCGAAATCCCCTGCATGGGGCTTCGCAGCACCACTTGGGCGCCCGAGGCCACAAGGCGCTCGGCCGACGGGCTCTGCGATGAGCCTAATGCTGCTATTTTCCCCTGCTTTATGAGAGCGGCGACGGTATCGCTTTCGGGGAAATACTCGGCATCGGCCACAGCACATACGGCACCGATAGCGCCAAGTTCAGCCAGACCGCCTGTGTGCACCGACGAGTAGACCGCAGCCTTGTCGACGGGCGTGCGCACCACAGCGGTGCCCTCGGCAAGGTCGGCCGGGAGGGTGGAGTCGCGGTGTACGAGCGCGTAGCGGCCGAGGTATTTGCCCTCGTTCCACGGGTCGGCGATGTCTACTAAAACCGTGCCTCCGCCAATATCGGCTATGGTGAGGTAGCGGGCGTGGTGTGTGAGAGTGTCGGCGGTTTCAATATTGTCGTAGTCGCCGTCCCAACGCTCCTGCGAGCCCTTACAAGCCCAAAATCCCGAGAGCGCTATCGCCCCCGGGATTATAAAAGCCAAGCTTTTGAGTGTCAGTCTCATTCTTCGCCGTAAGGATTGCGACCGTACTGGTTGTCGGGGGCGCTGGGCTGGCAGCACCACACGATTGCCCAGATGCCGACGGCGAGAGCTACGATGCTGCCGAAAGCTAATTTACCGGCGTGGCCGCTCGCGGCAGCTGCCACAGCCTGAGGGTTGCCGCTGAGAGCTGCTGAGAAAATACCGCTGAAAGCGAAACCGCAGGCGGCGAATACAATCACATACTGGGCTACCACCCACCAGCCGCTGTGGCCACCGTCGTGGAAGCGACGTGTGAGGATTGCAAGGTTGGGCAGCAGAAGGCCGAGGCTGATGATGCTGTTAAACCAATTGCCGAGGAACGAACCTACTACGCCGAGGAGGAAAACAAAGAGCATAGCCCACCAGTATTCGGCACGGGTGGAGCGGCCGTTGAAGTTGATGTAGTTGGCAAAGTAGAGCTTAATTGCCGTAACGAAATCTACGTTCATAATTGTGAATGTTATTTAGTTTCGGCAAATTTAGAAAAATGTGTTGGATTGTGCAAATATTTGGCCTGCTCGATTTAAGGATTTTTGACAAAAAATGCTTAACTTTGCCGATTATTAGCCAACTCCACATTCAATCCATGAATCTTAGAATACGTAAAGGCTTGCAGCTCAATATAAAAGGAGCTATTCCCGCGGGTGCGCGCATATGCGATGCCCCGGCTGCGGGAGTGTATGCCGTTATCCCCGACGACTTTACCGGCTTTGTGCCTAAAGTCGCAGTAAAAGAGGGCGATGAAGTTGCTGCGGGAGCTGCCGTTCTTTTCGACAAGGCTCACCCGGCGGTAAAACTCGTGTCGCCCGTCGACGGTCGCGTCAAAGCCGTAGTGCGCGGTGAGCGCCGCAAGATTCTGCGTGTCGAAATCGAGCCCTGCGCCATTTCGGCCACAGCAGCACGTCCTGCCCAAGTGAGTGCCTCCGACCCCCGCACCCTTCTCGCATCCTCAGGCCTTATGGCCATGATGCGCCAGCGACCCTACGACATCGTTCCAAACCCCGAGAGCACCGTCCGCGACATCTTCGTCACAGCATTCGACACAGCCCCCCTGGCAGCTAAAGAGGCCACCGAGGGGCTTTCTATTTTCACGGCCGACGACTTCGAGGCCGGAGCCGCGCTCTTAGGTAAAATCACCGAAGGCAAGGTTTATCTATGTCACGACAGCTCATGGAGCTTCGGAGCCGTTAAAGGCACTGAAGATGTGAGCGTCGAAGGCCCCTTCCCGGCAAGTAACGCAGGTGTGCTCATCGCAAATATCGCTCCGGTGAACAAGGGCGAGACAGTGTGGACGCTCGACCTCGCCACGCTCGGCCGCATCGGCCGCCTGGCACGCACCGGCGAGCATTGCTTCGACACCATTGTGGCCGTAACAGGGCCCGAAGCCGTAGAGCCCGCGCTCGTAAAGACCATAATCGGTTCTGCTGTTGCTCCCATACTCAAAGGCCATATGCCCGACACCGAACGCCACCTGCGCGTAATCTCGGGCAATGTGTTCACGGGTGTTGCCGTGAATCCGGCTGACGGCTTCCTTCACGCCCCCTACCGTCAGATTACCATTATCGACGAGGGCGACGATGTGAACGAGTTCATGGGCTGGGCCTCCCTCTCGCCCGCCAAGATGAGCGAGAGCCGCACTTTCCCCGGCCACTTCTTCCGCCGCCTTTTCAGCCCCGACGCACGCCTCAACGGAGGTCGCCGTGCCATGATTATGAGCGGGCAGTACGAGGCCGTGACGCCTATGGATATCCTGCCCGAATACCTCGTGAAGGCTATCCTGGCGCATAACATCGAGGATATGGAGAAACTCGGAATTTATGAGGTGGCGCCCGAAGACTTTGCCGCCGCCGAGTATGCCGACACCTCGAAACTGCCCCTGCAGAAAATTGTGCGCGAGGGTCTCGACTACCTCCGCAAAGAGCTTGAATAATAATCACTAACTATAACCGACAAGTGGCTTCACTTAGAAATTATCTCGATAAAATAAGGCCGAACTTCGAGCCGGGAGGCAAGCTGCATGCCCTGCACTCGGTGTACGACGGCTTCGAGACCTTCCTTTATACCCCGCGCACCACATCGGCGCCGGCGGGAGCTGTCCATATCCACGACAGCATCGACAGCAAGCGCACCATGATTATCGTGGTGCTGGCACTGCTGCCTTGTTTCCTTTTCGGCATGTACAACACCGGCTACCAGCATTGGCTTGCTCTCGGTGCGACCTCCTTCCCCTTCTGGGAACTGATGATTTACGGCTTCCTCACTATCCTGCCCCGCGTGGCTGTGGCCTATATCGTGGGCCTCGGCATCGAGTTTACTTTCGCGCAGATAAAGCACGAGGAGATTCAGGAGGGATTCCTCGTGACGGGTATCATAGTGCCTATGATTTGCCCCGCCGAGGTACCCCTGTGGATGCTCGCCGTGG
Organism: uncultured Porphyromonadaceae bacterium; assembly: GCA_947573485.1. Classification (GTDB taxonomy): domain Bacteria; phylum Bacteroidota; class Bacteroidia; order Bacteroidales; family Muribaculaceae; genus CAG-873. The sequence goes on from CANPGB010000007.1 coordinate 54,064, forward strand.
CTGTGGCCTTCGCCGTGATTTTCGCCAAGGAAGTATTCGGCGGCACGGGCTATAACGTGCTGAACATCGCCCTCGTAACGCGAGCTTTCCTTTTCTTTGCTTATCCCGCGCAGATGTCGGGCGACAAGGTATATGTAGCCACAGGCACCCCCTTCGGCTACGGTACGGCTCTCCCCGACGGCTTCACCGGCGCAACGCCCCTCGGTCAGATTGCCACCCAGAGCGGCCCCTCGCTTGAGCTCCTCGGCCTCGACGGCAAGATTATCGACACATGGCAGGCTTTCCTCGGCCTTATCCCCGGCTCTTTCGGCGAGACCTCTACGCTGTGCATACTCATCGGTGCTATCCTCCTGCTTGCCACGGGTATAGCTTCGTGGCGCGTGATGCTCTCGGTGTTTGCCGGCGGCCTCTTCATGGGTTGGATTGCCAACACCTTCGCCTCGCCCGTCTATCCGGCATCGTACCTCAACCCGCTCGACCAGCTTCTGCTCGGCGGCTTCGCTTTCGCTGCCGTATTCATGGCCACCGACCCCGTGACCGCCGCCCGCACCACTACAGGCAAGTATATCTACGGCTTCCTTATCGGTGTCATAGCAGTGATTATCAGAACTTACAACAACGGCTACCCCGAGGGCGCCATGCTCGCGGTACTGCTCATGAACTGCTTCGCACCCCTGATTGACTACTGCGTGGTGCAGGCCAACATGCGCCGCCGTCAGGCTCGTCTAACCTCTAAAACAGCACGGCAATGAACAAGCAGGGCAACGCTTACACATTAATATATATAGTGGTGCTTGTGGTGCTCGTCGGTGCCGCACTCGCTTTCACTTCAATCTCGCTCAAAGACCGTCAGCAGGCTAACGCCGACGCCGACAAGATGAGGCAGATTCTCGCCAGCGTGAATATCACTCCGGCCAACGCCGCCGACATTATCTCGGATTACAACACATATATCACCGACTCATATATAATAAATGAGGCCGGAGAGAAGGTCGACGGCGACCTCAAGGCTTTCGATGTCAATGTCGCTCTGCAGGTTAAAGAGCCTGCCGACAAGCGTCTTATGCCGGTCTACGTATGCACCCTCGCCGACGGTGCCGTGAAATACATCTTGCCTATGTACGGTGCCGGACTCTGGGGCCCGATATGGGGCTACATCTCTGTCGACGCCGACGGCTCCACGGTATATGGCGCCTACTTCGCTCACCAAGGCGAGACTCCGGGCCTCGGCGCCGAAATCGAGAAACCGGCTTTCAGCTCGCAGTTCATCGGCAAGCAGCTTATTAAGAACGGAGAGTTCCTGCCCGTGGCCGTTGTAAAGGCCGGACAGAAGCCTGCCGGCGACGAAGATTATGTCGACGCCATTTCGGGCGCAACGATTACCAGCAAGGGCGTGGGCTCCATGACCGATGTGTGCCTCACTCCATATGCCAATTTCCTTAAAGGCCTCGCGGCAAAATAATTACAACAATGGCTAACAATAAAAGCGTCTTCTTCAATCCGCTGTCGAAAGACAATCCCGTGCTGGTGCAGATTCTCGGCATCTGCTCGGTGCTCGCCGTAACGGTAAAGCTTGAGCCCGCGGTAGTAATGGGCCTCTCGGTAATTGCCGTGCTCGCTTTCAGTAACGTTATCATATCGCTGATACGCAACACTATCCCTACAAATATCCGTATCATCGTGCAGCTCGTGGTGGTTGCCGGGCTCGTGGTGATAGTGTCGGAGCTCCTCAAAGCCTACGCCTACGACGTGAGCAAGCAGCTCTCTGTGTTCATCGGCCTCATTATCACAAACTGTATCCTCATGGGTCGCCTTGAGGCTTTTGCCATGGCCAACCGCCCCTGGCCCTCCTTCCTCGACGGCGTGGGCAACGGCATAGGCTACACCATAATCCTCGTTATCGTGGCCTTCTTCCGCGAACTCCTGGGCTCGGGCACGCTCTTCGGCTTCCAGGTGGTGCCGCAGTGCTTCTATGAGGCAGGTTATGCAAACAACGGCCTTATGATTCTGCCCCCCATGGCTCTTATCGTAGTGGCTTGCATAATATGGGTACACCGCAGTTTTAACAAAGACCTTCAGGACAAATAATTGCGACTATGGAAAATCTGAATCTATTCATACGGTCGATATTTGTCGACAATATGATTTTTGCTTACTTCCTGGGCATGTGCTCATTTATAGCGGTAAGCAAAAATGTAAAGACAGCTTTCGGCCTGGGCATTGCCGTGACATTCATGCTCACCATAACGCTGCCTATCAACTACCTGCTCGAAACCTATGTGCTCCGTGAAGGCGCCCTCGCGTGGCTCAGCCCCGACTTCGCCGATGTCGACCTCAGCTTCCTCTCGCTCATAGTCTTCATTGCCGTGATAGCGTCGCTCACGCAGATTGTGGAAATGGCTGTCGAGAAATATTCGCCCGCCCTCTACTCATCGCTCGGCATCTTCCTGCCGCTCATTGCCGTTAACTGCGCTATCCTCGGCGGCTCGCTCTTCATGCAGCAGCGCGACTTTGCCTCGGTGGGCACTGCCGTCTGCGCAGGTGCGGGCTGGGGTCTTGGCTGGCTCCTTGCCATTACCGCTGTGGCTGCCGTGCGCGAGCGCGTGGCCCAATACTCCAACGTTCCCGCTCCCCTGCGTGGCGTTGGCATCACCTTCATAATAACCGCTCTCATGGGCATTGCCTTCATGAGCTTCCTCGGCATAAAGTTATGATTCACGCAGTAATACCCTGCCAGCTCGGCAACACCGGCTGGCTCACCATAGCAGCGGGCGTAGGCTTCTTCCTTGCCGTTACCCTCCTGCTCGTTATTATCCTCCTGGTGGCCAAGCGCTACCTTGTGCAGAGCGGCGACGTGACCATTACGGTCAACGGCGACCGCAAGATTATCACTCCCTCGGGCAAGAACCTGCTCTCCACAATGGCCGACAACAACGTGTTCCTCCCCTCGGCATGCGGCGGTAAGGGCAGCTGCGGCCAGTGCCGCCTGCAGATTCCCGAAGGCGCCCCCGAAGCCCTTCCCACAGAAGCCGTGCACTTCACCCGCAAGGAGCTCAAAGACAACTGGCACCTCGCATGCCAGGTGAAAGTCAAGAACGACCTCGAGCTCAAAGTGCCCGCATCGGCTCTCGACGTCAAGGAGTGGGAGTGCGAGGTGATCTCGAACCGCAACGTGGCAACCTTCATCAAGGAGTTTATTGTGGCTCTCCCCGCAGGCGAGCACATGGACTTCATGCCCGGCTCATATGCCCAGATTAAGATTCCGCCCTTCATCATGGACTATGCCACCGATATCGACCGCGACCTCATTGGCCCGGAATATCTGCCTGCATGGGAAAAATTCGGCCTCTTCAGCCTCAAGTGCACTAATAAGGAGACCACCGTGCGAGCCTACTCCATGGCAAACTACCCGGCCGAGGGCGACCGCATTATGCTCACCGTGCGCATTGCCACACCTCCCTTCAAACCCAAACCCCAGGTAGGCTTCATGGACGTTATGCCCGGTATCGCATCGAGCTACATCTTCTCGCTCAAACCCGGCGACAAGGTGGTGATGAGCGGCCCTTACGGCGACTTCCACCCCATTATCGACTCCAAGAACGAGATGATGTGGATAGGTGGCGGCGCAGGTATGGCTCCCCTGCGTGCGCAGATCATGCACATGACAAAGACGCTCAAGACCACCGACCGCAAGATGAACTACTTCTACGGCGCACGCGCGCTCAACGAAGTGTTCTACCTCGACGACTTCCTGCAGCTTGAGAAAGAGTTCCCCAACTTCAAGTTCCACCTCGCCCTCGACCGTCCCGACCCCGCCGCCGATGCCGCAGGAGTGAAGTATACACCCGGATTCGTGCATCAGGTAATATACGACACCTATCTCAAGAACCACGACGCGCCCGAAGACATCGAGTACTACATGTGCGGTCCCGGCCCGATGAGCAACGCCGTAAACGGCATGCTCGACAGCCTCGGCGTCGCCCCCGCAAGCATACACTACGATAACTTCGGAGGCTGATTAAAGCAAATTGCCGCAAACAGCGGCTAAAAATCACTAAAACTTGGTGAGTGGATTTGCAGATTCAGCCCAAAATCGTTAACTTTGCAATCCAACTAACTCTAACACCGATTTCAGAATCAAATCGAAAACCCCAAAAATATATTTTAGCTACGCATGAAAAGAGTCTACACATTCGGCGACGGCAAAGCTGAGGGTAATGCAGAAATGCGAAACCTCCTCGGCGGTAAAGGTGCCAATCTTGCCGAAATGAACCTCCTGGGCATGCCCGTGCCCCCCGGCTTCACCATTACTACCGAAGTCTGCAACGAATACACTCAATATGGCCGCGACGAAGTTGTTGCCCGCATCAAGAAAGATGTTGAGGCTGCCATCGCTCATGTTGAGACACTCACCGGCAAGAAATTCAACGATCCTGCCAACCCCCTTCTCGTATCGGTTCGCTCGGGTGCCCGCGCATCTATGCCCGGTATGATGGATACCGTCCTCAACCTCGGTATGAACGACGCCACCGTGGCTTCGCTCGCCGAAAAGAGCGGTAACCCCCGCTTCGCCTGGGACAGCTACCGCCGCTTCGTGCAGATGTACGGCGACGTTGTGCTCGGCATGAAACCCAAAAAGAAAACCGACATCGACCCCTTCGAGGAAATCATGGATAAGGTTAAAGAGGAAAAAGGCATCAAGCTCGACACCGAACTCGATGTTGAAGACCTCAAGAACCTCGTCAAGCTCTTCAAGGCCGCTGTCAAGGAATACACCGGCAAAGACTTCCCCGACAACGCTTGGGAACAGCTCTGGGGCGGCATCTGCGCCGTGTTCGACAGCTGGATGAACGAGCGTGCCATTATCTACCGCCGCATGAACCAGATCCCCGAAGAATGGGGTACTGCCGTCAACGTGCAGGCCATGGTTTACGGTAACATGGGCAACAACTCCGCTACCGGTGTGGCTTTCAGCCGCGACGCCGCTACAGGCGAAAACATCTTCAACGGCGAATACCTCATCAACGCTCAGGGCGAAGACGTGGTTGCCGGTATCCGCACTCCCCAGCAGATTACACTCGAAGGCTCGCGCCGCTGGGCTGCCCTCCAGGGTATCTCTGAAGAAGAACGTGCAGCAAAATATCCTTCGCTCGAAGAATCGATGCCCGTTTGCGCTCAGGAGCTCTTCGCTATAGCCGACCGCCTCGAAGCATACTACAAAGACATGCAGGACATGGAGTTCACTATCCAGGACGGCAAACTCTGGATGCTCCAGACCCGTAACGGCAAGCGCACAGGTGCCGCAATGGTCAAGATTGCAATGGACCTCCTCCGTGCCGGCGTAATCGACGAAAAGACCGTCCTCAAGCGCATGGAGCCCCAGAAGCTCGATGAGCTCCTCCACCCCGTCTTCGACAAAGCCGCCCTCAAGCGCGCCAAAGTCGTTGCCAAGGGTCTCCCCGCCTCGCCCGGTGCTGCTTCCGGTCAGATTGTGTTCTCGGCCGACGAAGCTGAGGCATGGGCTGAGAAGAAGCGCAAAGTCGTTCTCGTCCGCATCGAGACTTCGCCCGAAGACCTCCGCGGTATGGCCGTGGCTCAGGGTATCCTCACAATGCGTGGCGGTATGACATCGCACGCTGCCGTGGTTGCTCGCGGTATGGGCAAATGCTGCGTTTCCGGCGCAGGTGAAATCAAGGTTGACTACGTTGCCAAGACCGTTGAAATGGACGGCAAGACCTACAACGAAGGCGACTGGATTTCGCTCAACGGCTCTACAGGTGAAGTTTACGACGGCCAGGTGCCCACCACCGAACCCGCTCTCGACGGCGACTTCGCTGCTATCATGAACCTCGCTGACAAGTTCACCAAGACTCTCGTACGCACCAACGCCGACAGCCCCCGCGACGCCAAGCAGGCTCGCAAGTTCGGCGCCCAGGGTATCGGCCTCTGCCGCACAGAGCACATGTTCTTCGAAGGCGACCGCATCAAGGCCGTGCGCGAAATGATTCTCGCTTCCGACCTCGAAGGCCGTCGTGCAGCACTCGCCAAACTCCTCCCCATGCAGCGTGGCGACTTTGAAGGCATCTTCGAAGCTATGGACGGCTTCGGCGTTACTATCCGCCTTCTCGATCCCCCTCTGCACGAGTTCGTACCTCACCAGACAGCCACTCAGAAAGAACTTGCCGACGAAATGGGTATCTCCCTCGCCGAAGTCAAGGCTAAGGTCGACGAACTCGAGGAATTCAACCCCATGCTCGGTCACCGTGGCTGCCGTCTCGGCATCACATACCCCGAGATCACCGAGATGCAGACCCGCGCTATCATCGAGGCTGCTCTCGCCTGCAAGGCCCGTGGCATTGAGGTTCACCCCGAAATCATGGTCCCCCTGGTAGGCTCGCTCAAAGAGCTCCAGCACCAGGCTAACGTAATCAACGAAACCGCTGTCAAAGTATTCGAAGAGAAGGGCGATTCGATTCCCTACCTCGTTGGTACAATGATCGAGGTGCCCCGCGCAGCTCTCACCGCCAACGAAATCGCTCAGGTTGCCGACTTCTTCTCCTTCGGTACCAACGACCTCACACAGATGACCTTCGGCTTCTCGCGTGACGACGCTCCCAAGTTCCTCAAATTCTACAAGGAACACGGCGTTATCAAGACCGATCCCTTCGAAGTCCTCGACCAGGTTGGCGTAGGCCAGCTCGTGCGCATGGGCGTTGAAAAGGGCCGCAGCGTGAAACCCGAGCTCAAAGTAGGTATCTGCGGTGAGCACGGTGGCGAACCCTCGTCGGTTATCTTCTGCGCTAAACTCGGCATGAACTACGTGAGCTGCTCGCCCTACCGTGTGCCCATCGCACGTGTGGCCGCGGCGCAGGCTGCTCTCGAAGACTAAGTCGTCGGGAATTAGATAATTAGCAAGGTCGTAATTCTCTGGATAAAACTACAGGGAATTACGACTTTTTTTAATAAAAGCTGCTATGACGGAAGAGATAGATTCGCATACAGGAGAAAAGTGGATTGAACTGACCAAAGACGAAGTCAAAATGGGTTTTCTTGCTCAGTGCGTAGAGGCCCTTGCAGAAATCGATGGTTGCGACTATACGGAAATGTTTAGGCGTATGGTGGCTGCAGATATGACTGAAGGCTATATTCTCAAATATTATGAACCGCTTCACACGCAAAGTTGGGAAAGCGTCCTTGAAGATTTAAAAGAACTTCTTGCAAAACGAGAATCAATATAATTAACTGTATGTACGAAGTGTTGACTGTTTACCACGGTGGTACTGATGAGATTCAATCGCCATTAGTTCATGTTGGGCGCCCTAATCTCGACTTCGGTCCGGGCTTTTACATTACCGACTTGTATCTGCAAGCCAAAGAATGGGCTGAGCAGGTTTCGGTTTTACGTAATGCCTCGCCCGTAGTTTCGGTGTATCATTTGCGGCAGCAAGATATTATTGGAAATTGTAATGCTAAAATCTTTACCGAATACAACACCGAGTGGCTTGAGTTTGTTACATCGAACCGTTTAGGGAAAGATGTTTGGAAAGGATATGACTATGTCGAGGGTGGCATCGCCAACGATCGTGTAATAAATACTGTAAGGCTTTACATGAACGGATTTATTTCGGCTGACGAAGCCATAAGGCGTTTGAAATATTACAAGCCTACCAATCAGATTTGCATTCTCAGTCAGCGATTGCTCAATGAGCATCTTACGTTTGTAGACTCAATTAAAATAGGAGCCGATGAGTGAAAAAGAAAAAGAGCTTCATCGCATATTGACCGCCTCGCAGACCGGAACAATTGTGTGCCGCATTGCCGCAACTCTCGGTATATCTGCCTACGAAGCGTTTTGTCGCTTCATAATGAGCAAGACATATGCCAACTTCCGCCAACCCGGGTCAATTCTTTCAATGTGCGGCGACCCGGCTATCGTAGAGGAATTTCTCAATGAGACTCAGCTTAATAAGTGATTTATGACGCAAAACGAGATAGATAGAATAAGTATCAGCAAGGCAAAAGAACTCTTTGATTCCGGGAAAATTGCTGAAATTGAAGTTGGTACGCTTCGCGGGCTTTGTGATATTCACATAGCCTTGTTCGGCGGCTTGTATCCTTTTGCCGGTCAGGTACGTACTCTCAATATATCAAAGGGCGGCTTCCGTTTTGCAAATGCTCTTTACCTCGTTCCGGCACTCGAAGCCATAGAAAAGATGCCTGACACCACCTTTGAGGAGATTATTGCCAAATATGTTGAGATGAATATCGCACACCCCTTCATGGAGGGTAATGGCCGTGCAACCCGTATATGGCTCGACATGATGCTGAAACGCTCCTTGGGAAGTGTGATTGACTGGCGTAAAATATCAAAGGAGGCATATATGCAGGCCATGGAGCGCAGCCCCGTCAACGACCTCGAACTCCGAGTGCTCTTAAAGGACGCCCTATCTGCCGAGACTGATGACCGCGATGTTATCTTCCACGGCATTGAACAATCGTACTATTACGAAGGCTATGAACCCGAATAGTCTGCGGGTGCTTTTCGAAATAATACGATAGAGCCGACTATAATAAAAAATGCCGTGTGCGAGTGCACACGGCATTTTTTGTAGGGTGTTTCCCGAGGCTTACTCGTAGGGAGCGGCCTCGTAGTAGGGGATGTCCACGAGGCGGATGTTGAAGCGGAGGTTGGAGTAGGGTTGTACCACGCCCATTTCCTGAGCGCCGTAGCCCACGCCGTAGGGCACGATAAGCTCCACGGTGTCGCCGCAGTGCATCTGCTCCAGCCCGATTGGCCAGCCTTGGATTACCGAGCGGAGGTCGGTGCGGAAAATACCTTTGGCCCCGTACGAGGTCACGTTGTCCGACGAGTCGGCGGCAGTGCCGTCGGCAAGGTGGAGGCGGTAGCGCACGTCGACGGTGCTGGTGTAGAGGGGCGAGAGGTTGCCGGCTGTTTCCTCGCGGTCGTTGTACCAGTGCATGAGCACGAAGGCGCCGTTGTTCCAGCGGGGCACCACTACCTGATAGTAGGGTGTGCCGTCGGGGTTCTTCTTGGCCTGCAGGTCGGTGAGCCACTCTTCGTTAAATTCACGCCACTCGCGGTATTTATCCCAGGTGGTTTCTTCTTCGGTGGTGCACGACTGCATTGCCGTGAACGATGCCATTGCCGCAATTGCGGCGAGTATTGCCAATAGCTTCTTCATGAGCTCAGAACTGTACGGTGGGTGCTGTTGCCGCCGCTTCATCGGCTGTGAACTGGGGCTTGGCGCTGAAGCCGAAGATTCCTGCCCAGAGGTTTGCGGGGAAGCGTTTTACCTTGAGGTTGTATTCTTTTACAACTTCGGTGTAGCGACCGCGCTCGGTGGCTATGCGGTTCTCGGTGCCTTCGAGGGTGGTCTGAAGGTTTGTGAACTGCACGTCGGCCTTGAGGTCGGGGTAGGCTTCCTTAACGGCGTTGACGTATATGCTCAGCGCTTTGTTGAGGCCCTGCTGTGCCTGGTTGTACTTGTCGAAGGCTTCGGTGTCGGCGGGGGTGGCAGTGTTCTCGAGGCCTCGCGCCTGGTTGTAGGCGTCGGAGAGGCCTGCACGGGCGCGGGTCACCGATTCGTAGGTGCTGCTTTCGTGTGCGGCGTAGCCTTTTACGGTCTCTACCATGTTGGGTATGAGGTCCATTCGGCGCTGGTACTGCACTTCGACTTTAGCCCATGCTTCATCGACGTCCTGCTCGAGGGTTACCATGGAGTTGTATGCCGATTTCCCGCTCACGAAGAGCCCGATGAGCACAATGGCTATAACGGCAATGGTGATGATTGTTCCTTTTTTCATTTAAGTTTGCGTAAAAGTGAGGAGAGGCTCACGCGGTCGTGGATGAGGGCGTGCAGGTCGGCGATGTTGACGCGTGTCTGCTGCATGGAGTCGCGTTCGCGGAGCGTTACGGTGTTGTCTTCGAGTGTCTGGTGGTCGACGGTGATGCAGAAAGGCGTGCCGATAGCGTCCTGACGGCGGTAGCGTTTGCCGATAGCGTCTTTTTCCTCATAGTGTGTGGCGAAGTCGAATTTGAGGTCGTCGACAATCTCGCGTGCTTTTTCGGGGAGGCCGTCTTTGCGCACGAGGGGGAGCACGGCACACTTCACGGGAGCCAGGGGTGCGGGCAGGTGGAGCACCACGCGGGTGTCGCCGCCGGCAAGCTGCTCTTCTTCGTAAGAGGAGCAGAGCACGCTCAGGAACATGCGGTCTACGCCAATCGAGGTCTCGATAACGTAGGGCACGTAGCTTTCGTTAAGCTCGGGGTCGAAGTACTGTATCTTTTTGCCCGAGAATTTCTCGTGCTGCGAGAGGTCGAAGTTTGTGCGCGAGTGTATGCCTTCCACTTCTTTGAAGCCGAAGGGCATCTGGAACTCGATGTCGGTGGCGGCGTTGGCGTAGTGGGCGAGTTTGTCGTGGTCGTGGTAGCGGTATTTCTCGTCGCCGAGGCCGAGGGCCTTGTGCCACTTAAGGCGCCATTCTTTCCACTGGCCGAACCATTTGAGCTCTTCGCCGGGGCGCACAAAGAACTGCATCTCCATTTGCTCGAACTCACGCATGCGGAATATGAACTGACGGGCAACAATCTCGTTACGGAAGGCCTTGCCTATCTGTGCGATGCCGAAGGGTATGCGCATGCGGCCTGTTTTCTGCACGTTGAGGTAGTTCACGAATATGCCTTGTGCTGTCTCGGGGCGCAGGTATACGGTCATTGCGCCGTCGGCAGTAGAACCCATTTCGGTTTTGAACATGAGGTTGAACTGGCGCACCTCTGTCCAGTTCTTGGTGCCGGAGATGGGGCATACTATTTCTTCGTCAACGATAATCTGGCGGAGTTCGTCGAGGTTGTTGTCGTTCATCGCCTTGGCGAAGCGTTCGTGGAGGGCGTCGCGCTTGGCCTGGTGCTCGAGTACGCGGCCGTTGGTGGCGCGGAACTGGGCTTCGTCGAAAGCGTCGCCGAAGCGCTTGGCGGCTTTGGCAACTTCTTTATTGATTTTGTCGTCGATTTTGGCGAGGTGGTCTTCAATGAGAACGTCGGCGCGGTAGCGTTTCTTGCTGTCGCGGTTGTCGATCAGGGGGTCATTGAAAGCGTCGACGTGGCCTGATGCTTTCCAGATTGTGGGGTGCATGAAAATAGCCGAGTCGATACCCACGATGTTCTCGTGGAGGAGCGTCATGGCGTCCCACCAGTAGCGTTTTATGTTGTTTTTGAGTTCTACGCCATTCTGGCCATAGTCGTATACAGCCGAGAGGCCGTCGTAGATTTCGCTTGAGGGGAAGACGAAACCGTATTCCTTGGCATGGGATACGATTTTCTTGAATACATCTTCTTGTTGAGCCATTGTTCTATATAATTTTTTTACGGTTATTTCTATTAAGCCACAAAGTTACGCATAATATATGGTATGCGGGCAAAACGCCGGTGAAAAAATGCAAAAGCGCCGGGCGGGGAGGTGCTTACTGAAACTTGATCATGCCGGCGAGCTGTACAAAATATTCGTTGCTCCAGATATCCAGCTCGGCGGGGTTTTTGATAAAGGGCAATATATCGCTCTTTACCATGTTGATGTCAGTATTGGATAGCCGCTCAATGAGCATCTCCATAAATTTTTCTCGGGTAAGGGTGTCGCCGTCGAAGTCAAGAGCCCGTTGGCAGAAGTGGCTGAAGTTGAGAGGAACACCGTTGCGGACATACCACTCGAAATCATACCAGTCGCGACCTTTTACGCGGTGACCCCATTTTCTGTAGATGAGAGCGTGCATTTTTCCTGCGAAGAGGTCGGGCAACGCCACACACCGTGTCATGAAAGAAAATGGTTGTATCAGTAGCTTCTGCTCTGTTGAGAACCCTAAAGGAGGATTTATGTCTACTTCAATTTTGATTTTAAGGCTTTTTTCGGTTTGGAACGCAAGGTTGTATACGTGGGTATCGTCTTTTAGAAATGCCGATTCCACTTTGCCGAAGTTTTTCTTTTCCTTTTTAGTGATTACAACATCGCGCCCGAGAGCCTTGAACTCTGCTACGATTGCCGGGAAATAGTCTTCGATGTTGAATGTCTGGTCGTGTTTCAAGAGCGAAAAGTCCATATCCTCGCTATAGCGCTCGAGCCCGTGAAATATCCTCAGGCAGGTGCCGCCATAGAAGGCTGCTTTTTCAAAGAACCCTCCACGCTGAAGCCCTGCGAGCACAATCTGCTGCATTACCTCGTACATCGCGTTCTTTTTTGCCAAAGGCGTGCCGGTATCGTGGGCCGAGAGCATCTGCTCAAAGATTCCTTGCATGGGTTATGAATTTTACTAATTGGTTTAACATTACTTTTTTACGCGAAACGGCAGCGCACGCTTCGATAATGGAGGTGTCGAGATTGGCGAGCTCGTCCATGTCGAAGCGGATATCGTATTCAAGATAATCGCTTAAGGCAGAAAGCGACTTGATGTTGAGCTTCGGGGTGTGGATCATGAGGTCGCACAGAGCCTTTTCGGGAGTGGCTGTCATGAAAGCCGCCCCCGCCTCCGTAGCTATCGTGACGCCTATGTTAAAGTAATCGGTATCGGTATGGAGGTAAGTGAACGTGCCGAGCGCGTTTGTATATTTGTGAGCGATGCCTGTGGTCATGGATTGAACCGCATATACTGCTTCGGGAATCAATCCGTAATGGCGCAAGGCTGTCTGCATCGAAACGTACGACGGCCCATAGATGTGGTTGGCTATCAAGAAGGGAGAGAGCTCTGCCCCGCTAATTTCCGGATTTAGGATGTACAAGCCTCTTTTGAGTCGGATAATCGCTCCTGCACGCTCAAGGCGCTTGGCTTTCATGGCCAGGTTCTTGCAGTCAGGAAAAGCAGAACTCAAATCTTGCATCCTGAAGGGAGTGTTTCTGAATTGTTCGAGTTTCACAGCGCAAATATAGTCAAAATTTTGAAGGAAAATATCGCTACACGATATTTTCCTTTGAAAAAGTTGCATATTCGATGGGGTTGAGCCCGGTTGTTGCCTGAAAAGAGCGGGGTATATAAAAAACAGAACGGAGCTGTCTCACGACGCCCCGGTCCTAATACACAATTATCTATAAAACAACTATTTAATGTCCATGATGTTTCTTGCTCATGAGAAAAAAACGCCACTTTGCCGCGCTAAGCATGCAAGGTGGAGACGCAAAGAGAAATATTACATATGCCATGCCTTTGGCAGGGCTGAAATACTAAACTTTGGTCACGCTTCTTTCGTGTCGCAAAATTAGCATAAAATTTTATGCTGCGCAACAGATTTAAAGTTAAATCTTGTTAAGCGTTATGAAGCGGCATGCAGGGGTGGTGTCGGGCACTTCTACGGCCGTTACCCGGTAGTTTTTGAGGTCGGGGAGGGGGAGGAAGGTGTCGGCGTCGTCGGTCTCGGCGTCGATTACTGTGAGGTGCAGGGTGCGGGCGTAGGGGAGGGCCTGCCTGTAGATTTCGGCACCTCCGATTATGAATATTTTGCCGGAGGCCATTTCGAGGGCTTCGTCGAGCGAGTGGGCTACGTCGGCACCCGCGGCTTCATAGGCAGGGTTGCGGGTAACAACGATGTTGCGGCGCCCGGGCAGTGCACCTTTGGGCAGTGACTCGAAGGTGCGCCGCCCCATGACTACGGTGTGCCCCCAGGTGAGGGCTTTGAAGCGCCGCAGGTCGGCGCTGATGTGGTAGAGAAGGTCGCCTTTGCGCCCTATGGCGCCGTGGCGGTCGATTGCGACGATGAGTTCCAAGGAGTTAGGGGTTAGGAGTTAGGAGTTAGGGGTTAGGAGGTGTTTGGGGTTAGGGGTTGGGAGTGAGGTGTTTGTGGTTAGTGGGCACGAGTTAGGGGTGAAGGTGGAAGGGCGAGGCGAAATGGGAGCAAGGATAAGTAGACCAAAAACTCCTAACTCCTAACTCCTAACCCCTAACTAAAAACGTTTCACACCGAAACTTCGGCTTTGATGTGCGGATGCGGGTCGTAGTCTTCGAGCGAGAAGTCGGAGTATTTGAAGTCGAAGATGTCTTTTCGGTCGGGGTTTATCACCATGCGGGGCAGGTGGCGCGGCTCGCGTGTGAGCTGGAGGCGGGCCTGGTCGAGGTGGTTGAGGTAGAGGTGCGCGTCGCCGAGGGTATGCACAAATTCACCCGGACGGAGGCCGGTGGCCTGAGCCATCATCTGCAACAGGAGGGCATACGATGCTATGTTGAAAGGCACCCCGAGGAAGCAGTCGGCGCTCCGCTGATAGAGCTGTAGAGATAGGCGCCCGTCGGCCACGTAGAACTGGAAGAGGGCGTGGCAGGGCGGCAGGTTCATATTGGGTATATCGGCCACGTTCCACGCGCTCACTATTATCCGTCGCGAGTCGGGGTTGTGGCGGATAGTGTTCTGCGCCTCGGCAATCTGGTCAACGGCGCCGCCCTTGTAGTCGGGCCACGAGCGCCACTGGTAGCCGTATATGTGGCCGAGGTCGCCGTTTTCGTCGGCCCACTCGTTCCATATCCGCACGCCGTTCTCCTGCAGGTATTTCACGTTGGTGTCGCCGTTGAGGAACCACAGCAGTTCGTGGATTATCGACTTCAGGTGCAGCTTCTTGGTGGTGAGCAGGGGGAAGCCGTCGGCGAGGTCGAAGCGCATCTGGTAGCCGAACACGCTGCGTGTGCCGGTGCCTGTGCGGTCGGCCTTGTCGGTGCCGTTGTCGAGGATGTGTTGCAGGAGGTCTAAATACTGTTTCACGGTTTGCGGGATATGGTTTGCGGGTTGTTTGCTGTCTTGGGTTTTATAACTTTTGCGGCCACGTCGAGGCCCTGCATCATGGGCATGCCAAGGCGGTATCTGCCCGATTTATACTGAATCGAAGCGTTGGGGCACACCGCGGTGCAGTCGAAGCATACCACACATCGTGAGGTGTCTACGCTCTTGTCGGTGAGCTTTATGCACTGCGCTTTGCACACCCGCTCGCACTCGCCGCAGTTTATGCAGCGGTCTGGGTCGATTTCGATATGGAAATACGAGCGTCGGGCACCGTAGCCCAGTATGGTGCCTATCGGGCAGAGGGTGTTGCACAACAGGCGTCCGCGTTTCCATGCCACGGCCACCACGGCTATGGCCGTGACAGCGGCCACCGATACCGACGCCAAGGCAAAACGCAGCGGCGCCGGGTTTAGCCCGAAGGCGCGGGAGAGCAGTTCATTGACCATGCGGGCATAGGCGCTGTAGGGGTCGAAGAGGGTGCTTACGAGCGTGGCGCTCGTGAAGAGGGTGACGAGTGTGAGCAGGAGGAACACGCCGCGTGTGCGCGTCGCCGGGCGGGCGTAGGTGTAGGAGCGCGATTTGCGGCGCACAAGGCGCGAGCCGGCCGATATGCAGTCCATGAGCGTGCCCATTGGGCATACCGTTGAGCAATATATGCGCCCGTAGATTAGTGTCACCACTGCCCAGAACACCAGCACAAGAGCCACGCCCGAGAGCAGGGCGGTGAGAATCTGCATGCGCACAAACACGCTGTCGTAGCCTGCCATGAGCGCCCATGTGGGCACTCCCATGGCAAGGAGCGAGATTGCTATGCGTGCTATCCGTATGGGCTTGTACACTTGTAGTCGGTTGGTGTTGAATACGCAAAATTAGTCAAAAAAAATAACTTGACTGCACGCCTTGTGTTTTGTTCCGATAATTATTATTAATTTTGCGCTATAAACCTTGAATCATACATGTTTTTGCAACGATATATTTTATTATTGACAATCGTCCTTGGTGTAGTCACAGGTGTCTGCGGGCAGAATCCCGAGCCTCTGCGCATCACTCCCGAGATTTCGGGCCTGCTCATGGAGCTCGACTCCCTGCTGGCGCGCACCGACGATATTATCGCCGCCAAGGAGGCCCGCATTGCAGCCCTGCGCAATTCATACAGCAATACCGTCCTTAAAGATAAACGCTACTGGCTTGCCGCCGAGCTCTACGACGAATACAGCGCCTATGACTCCGATTCGGCTCTTCACTATGCCTCCGAGGCCCTTGCCCTTGCACGTGAGATGAACCGCCCCGACCTCGCCGACGATATGGCCCTCAACCTTGCCTATGTCTATTCGGCCACCGGCCTGCTGCCCGAAGCCGCCGCCCACCTCGACAGTGTCGACCGCACCGGGCTCTCGCATGCCATGCTCTGGAAGTATTGCGACCGCGCACTCTTTCTCGACACTCACCGCGACCAGTATATGGGCACCAACGAGCGCAATACACTATACTCCGAGGTCGTCGACAGTCTTATAAAGGAAACAATGCCCTATATCACCCCCGACGACCCCCACTACCTGTGGTTTGTCGGCTGGGGCAACCTCAAGGATAAATCGCATGCGCAGGAGGTGATACCGCAGCTGAAGCCTGCCGTCGACCGGAGCGGATTCGACTCGCGCACCGATGCCATGAACGCATGGGTGCTGAGCATGCTCTATGAGTACGCAGGCGAATACACTCAGAAACTCAAATACCTCATACTCTCGGCAATGGCCGACGTGCGCGCAAGCAACAAGGAGATTGCCTCTATCGAGGAAATAGCCGGAATACTCTACGTGCTTGAGGATTACGACCGCGCCAACGCCTATGTCACCTACAGCATAGCCTGCGCCAACGACTACAAGAGCCGTGTGCGCCTCGGTGCCTTGGCCAAACTGCAGGAAAAGACTATGAACGCTATCCAGGAGCGCTCGCAGCGCCAGGATGCCCAGAACCGCAAATACATATGGGGCCTTATAGCTCTGCTTGTAGTGCTTCTCGGTGCTCTTGTGTTCATTATCAGACAGATGCAGCTTCTCAACAGCTCCCGAGCCGAGACCCGTCGCACCAACGGCGAGCTGCGGGCGAGGGTAGAGGAGTTGCAGAAAACCCGCGAGGAACTCAAGGAGGCCAACGACAAGCTTACAGAAATGTACGCACGCGCGCGTACCGATGCCGAGCTCCTCGAGAACGTAAACTACGAGAAAGAAGAGTACATTGCCAACATCTTCACAATCTGCTCAAACTACATCAACAAACTCGACGACTTCCGCAAGAACATCTACCGCATGATAGTCGCGCGCCGATACGACGAGATGCGCGAGCTCACCAAGTCGCCCGAGCTCTCGCACTCCGAAATCAAGGAGCTCTACGCCATATTCGATAAAATCTTCCTTGAGATTTACCCCGATTTCGTTGCCGACTTCAACGAGCTGCTCCGCCCCGAGGAGCGCAGTGAGCCCCGCGCCGACGGCTCGCTCAACACCGAGCTCCGCATCTACGCACTGGTGCGCCTGGGCATAAACGACAGCGTGAAGATTGCCAAGTTTCTGCACGTGTCGCCGCAGACCGTCTACAACACCCGCCTCAAGACTCGCAACAAGGCCATAGTGCCCAAAGAGCACTTCGCCGAGGCCGTGCAGAAGCTCGGAAAGCGCTCGCGCTGACCTCCCTCAGCCCCTCCTTCTCTTTACCGATTCGACTCTGAAACAACTACATAATTGGCTTAAAATCTGCTAAATATCTTTTACAGGTGTTTACTTATACCCCTTACCGCATTATTATATATATGAACAAGCGCGGTAACTTTGCCACAGAAAACAACAAACCTTATCTTAAACCTAAAAAACCTTCAATGGAAAAACTTATCTGCACAGCAAAATCGTTGTCGCTATTCCTTGTGATGATGCTCCTCGGCACAGCAGGTGCCTGGGCCGCCATTACAGCAACGGGAACCGTGACCGATTCCCAGGGGGAACCCCTGATTGGCGTGTCTGTTGTCGAAAAGGGCGCTCAGAACGGCGTTACCACCGACCTCGACGGCAAGTTCGCAATCAACGTGGCCGACAATGCCACTATCGTATTCACCTATATCGGATATGATGCCGTGGAAGCCAAGGCTGCCACAGGCATGAACATCGTTCTTAAAGAGAACAGCACGATGCTCGACGAGGTTGTGGCCGTAGGTTATGGCACTCAGAAGAAGAGCGTCGTAACGGCGTCGATCGCCAAAGTAAGCTCCGACGAGCTCGCTGCTACCGCTCCCGTGCGTATGGACAACGCCCTCAAGGGTCTTGCTTCGGGTGTTACCGTAACATCATCGTCGGGCCAGCCCGGTGCAGCCGCTCAGGTGCGCATCCGCGGTATCGGTACCATCAACAACTCCGACCCTCTTTATATTGTTGACGGCATGCCTATCGAAGGCGGCCTCGACTACCTCAACCCCAACGACATCGCTTCGATAGAAGTGCTCAAGGACGCTGCCTCGGGTGCTGTCTACGGTGCGCGTGCCGCCAATGGTGTTGTGCTCGTCACCACAAAGCAGGGTAAGGAAGGTCCCGCTCAGCTCAGCTACGACTTCAGCTACGGCTGGCAGAGCGCTGCCAAGAAACGTGGCGTGCTCAACGCTCAGGAATACGCCATGATGATGAACGAAGGCGCTATCAACGCCGGTCTCGCCCCCCTCTACGTTGACCCCGCCCAGTACGGCGAAGGCACCGACTGGCAGGAAGAGGTCTTCAATAACGGCGCGCCCGTCATGAGCCACCAGGTGGCCCTCAGCGGCGCCTCGCAGCGTGTCAACTACATGCTCTCGCTCGGCTACTACACCCAGGACGGTATCGTAGGCGGTAACTTCGACCGCTCCAACTACCAGCGCTTCACCATGCGCAGCAACGTGGGCATCACCGCTTTCGATGCCTCGAAAGAGCGCAACTGGCTCAACAAATTCACTATCAACACCAACCTCTCTTATGCACGCGTAAAGAGCAAAGGCGTGTCGGTAAACGAAACCTGGGGCACACCCCTCGGCTCGGCGCTCGCAATGTCGCCTATCCTGACTCCTTACCTTGAAAAAGGCAGCGCCGACGAGGCCAAGCAGCTCGCATACCTCTCCGGCCAGGCCGACTACGTGCCCATGTACGGTGCCGACGGTCGCCTCCTCATGGTGCCCACCGCCTTCGGCGACTTCCAGGAAATGAGCAACCCCATTGCCAACATGAGCCTCCCCGGCGAAAAAGGCTGGAGCCACAAGTTCGTTGGCAACTTCATCGGTGAACTCCAGATTTGGGATAACCTCAAATACCGCATCAGCTACGGTGCCGACCTCTCGTTCTGGGGCGCCGACGGCTACACTCCCAAGTACTACCTCCGCTCAGGCCAGGGCCAGAACTTCTCAAGCGTTTGGTCGAGCAGCAGCCGCGGCCTCGTATGGCAGATTGAAAATGTGATCTCCTACGACAAAACCCTCGGCGACCACTCCTTCAACATCCTCCTCGGCCAGTCGGCTAAAGAAAACAGCGGCTACAGCGTAGGCGCAAGCCGCAACCACCTTATCAGCTACGACCGCCCCTACATCGACGCCGCAACCGGCCAGGCAGCCAACGGCGACATGGGCGCAAGCGGTGCACCCTCGGTAAAAGCTAAACTCGCCTCCTACTTCGCCCGCGCAAGCTATAACTTCGACGAGCGCTACATGATTCAGGCTACCGTACGCCGCGACGGTTCGAGCCGCTTCGGCTCCAACAACCACTGGGCTACCTTTCCCTCTGTATCGGCAGGCTGGAACATTATGAACGAGCACTTCATGGAAGCTCAGCGCCCCTGGCTCAACAACCTCAAGCTCCGCGCATCGTGGGGTAAGAACGGTAACGAGAACATCGGTAACTTCCAGTACATAGCCCTCACAGCCACCGGCAACAACTACATCTTCGGTAAAGACGGCGCCGTGATCGTCGGCACCAAGCCCACTCAGCTCCCCAACCCCGACCTCCGCTGGGAAGAATCGACTCAGACCGACGTCGGCCTTGACTTCGGCTTCCTCCAGAACAAAATCACATTCTCTGTCGACTGGTACCGCAAAGACACCGACGGCATGCTTATGACAATGTCGCTGCCCCAGTACGTGGGCGAGTCTATCCCCGTGGGCAACGTGGGCAAGATGCGCAACACCGGTGTTGAATTTGACGCCGTATACCGCCAGAACTTCGGCGACCTCACCCTCCGCGTGAACGCCAACGCCTCTTACCTCCACAACAAACTCATTGCCTACGGCAACGAGCAGGGCTGGGCTAACCTCGATAGCTTCCAGGGCGTAGGCACAATATCGCGTGCACAGAACGGCCTCCCCTTCCCCTACTTCTACGGCTACAAGACCGACGGCATCCTTCAGAATGCTGCCGAGGCTGCCGAGTATAACGGCAAGTACGGCACTTCGCTCGTGCCCGGCGACGTTCGCTACACCGACGTCAACGGCGACGGCGCCATCACCGAGGACGACCGCACAATGATTGGCCGCGGCATGCCCGACTGGACCTTCGGCTTCGGTCTCAGCGCAGAGTGGCGCGGGTTCGACTTCAACATCTTCTTCCAGGGCACTTCGGGCAACGACATCTTCGACGCCACCCGCCGTATCGATGCCTTCTCGATGAACCTCCCCTCCTACATGCTCAACCGCTGGACAGGCGAGGGCACTACCAACAGCATGCCCCGCTACGTGCAGGCCGACCCCTATAACTGGCAGGCTTCCGACCTCTACGTGTACGACGGCAGCTACCTCCGCCTCAAGAACATCCAGCTCGGCTATACTCTGCCTCAGAAGCTTACAAAGAAAGCCTTCATCTCCAAGTTCCGCGTTTACGTGGCTGCCGAGAACCTCGCCACTTGGACAAAGTACCACGGCTACGACCCCGAAATCTCGTCGGGTGGCACATCGCTCGGTATCGACTACGGCGTTTACCCCCAGGCCCGTGTATGGACCGTAGGCTTCAACCTCGCTTTCTAATCTATTATCATGACAATCATTATGAAATCGATATATAAATATATGGGTATGGCCGCCCTCGCTGTCTCCATGGGCGCCTGCGGCGACGGATTCCTTACCGTCGACTCTCCCACACAGATTCCTTCCGACGAATACTTCTCCACCAAGGATCACCTCGAAGAGGCTGTAGTCGCCGCCTACGATCCCCTGCAGTGGACCGACTGGAGCATGAACGAATACGCTCCCTTCACGCTGATGAGCGACATCATGGCCGACGACCTCTGGGTGGGCGGCGCAAACGCCACCGACAACGAGAACTGGCATATGATGTTCAACTACTCCGCCACTCCTCTTAAAGTCGTTACCAGCCTCTGGATCGACGGCTTCAGCGGCGTGAAGCGTTGCAACGACGTCCTCGAGGCTATCGAAGGCGGTATCGAAGATGCCACCCAGGCCGAGCTCGACTACTACACCGCACAGGTAAAGGTGCTCCGCGCTTTCTATGCCAACTGGCTCTGGAAGTTCTACGGCAATGTTCCTTACTACGAGCGCAACCTCACCGAGCCCTATATCCAGGAGCAGATGAGCGCCGACAACCTTTATGAGCATATGGTGGCCGACATCGAGGACGCACTCGCTCTCAAGACCCTCGCTTTCCGTGCCTCCGACGCCGAGGCCGGACGCGTGACCACTGCAATGGCCTACATGCTCTATGCCGAAATCGTCATGTACCAGAAGGATACTGCCCGCTATCCCCAGGCCCTCAAGTACATGAAGGAAATCATCGCATCGGCCGACTACGACCTCGAACCCGACTATACCCGCATCTTCAAAGAAGAAGGCGAGTGGTGCAAGGAATCAATCTGGGAAATCAACTACATATCCGAGAACGCCGTGCGCGACTGGGATGCTCCCCTCAATGCCGGCGGTACCGTGCTCCCCACTCTTATCGGCCCCAACAACTGGCCTTCGGGTAAGAACGGCTATGCCGGTGGCGGCTGGGGATTCGCTCCCGTGCGCCTCGAAACATACGAGCGCTATTCTGCCGACGACGTCCGCCGCGATGCAACTTGCGCCGACTTCCGCGACTTCCAGGCCGACTACACACAGCGCTATCAGGACTACGGCATCTTCCTCGAGAAATACATAGGTAAAGATGGTGGCAACGCCGGTCAGAAAGCTTCCGGCGAGCTTAACTTCAACAACAACTGGCGCATATACCGCTACTCCGAGGCTCTCCTCAACGCTGCAGAGCTCCTCGTGGCCACCGGTGGCAGCTCCGCCGAAGCCAAGGGTTACCTCAACCAGGTTCGTGAGCGTGCCGGTCTGCGCACCCAGCTCGAACCTACCCTCGACAACATCATCGAGGAGCGTCACCTTGAGTTCGTTGGCGAAGGCAAACGCTACTGGGACCTCATCCGCACCGACAAGGCTGCATCTGTGCTCGTGCCCGACGAATACGGCTACCGCACAAACACCTGGACTCCCAACAAGAAATACCTCCCCATCCCTCAGAGCGAAATCGACCGCTCGATGGGCACACTCACTCAAAATCCCTACTAATACAAGGCTATGAAAAAATATATCAAAGCATTAGCGGTGGCAGCCCTCGCCTGCACAGGCGCCATGGCCTTTACAGGCTGCTCCGAAGAGAAAGTGTACGAAGTGGACATCAACGGTGTGCCCCAGGCTGCCGACTACGCCGATGCCATCACTATCGACGTTGACCAGAATACCAACACTGCATACTTCTCATTCTCCGCTCCCGGTGTATATCCCGTGTGGATTATCGACGGCAAGAGCTACAGCAGCGCGCCCTCGTTCTCACGCTACTACCGCAAGGCGGGCGACTATCAGGTTGAAGTAAAGATCGGTAATGCCAACGGCATAAGCACCGGCACACTTACCAAGACTTTCACCGTCGACAAAACCATGATGACCGGTTTCGGCGGCTACGTCTACGAATCTGAAGCCAACCTCTGGCTCAAGGCCACCAAGCAGATCAACAGCTTCTATTACGCTCCCGGATGGGCCCAGCTCCCCGACCCGACACACTCTTTCGACGGTGAGACTTTCAATATCGTCCTCCCCGAGGCTACCACCGACCAGTGGCAGGCTCAGGCTCATATCGGCACCGACATCTGCCTCAACGAGGGTGAGAGCTACGACGGCTCATTCATCTTCACCGCCACACAGGATATGAACAACATCACCCTCAAGATTCACCCCGAGGGTGACGACGACGTCGCTCACTCATTCTTCTTCAACCAGAAGATCAACGTCACCGCCGGTGAGCCCATCACCTACTGGTTCAGCGACCTCACTGCCGTGGTGCCCATGAACAACCTCGTGTTCACCTTAGACTTCGGCGGCAACCCCGCAGGCATCGAAATCAACGTTGAGAACTTCGTGCTCAAGAGCCACTCCTACGACGACGGCACCGAGCTCCCCGTCCTCCCCACCACTCCCGAGCCCACTTGGGTGGCTGTCGACAGCCCCGAGAACCCCGAGAACCTCTGGAACGGTATCAGCTACACCAACTCCTTCAACTACGCTCCCGGCTGGGCTCCCATCGCCGACCCCGTGGTGACCGATAACGGCGGCAGCTACACCATTACCCTCCCCGAAGCTACTTTCGAACGCTGGCAGGCTCAGGTGCTCTTCAACACCGACCTCGCTATCGCCGACCCCACCGTGGCATACGACTTCTGCTGCACCGTTGAGAGCAACGTCGCTCTCGGAGCTGCAATGTTCAAACTCGTGCAGACCGACGAGAGCACCGAGGTGAAACACGATAACAACTTCTTCTTTGCCGAGGAAGTTCCCGTGAACGACGGCGTTACCAAAGTATGGATGGCAAACTGCCTCCCCAACGAGGGCACGGCCATGCACGCTGTATCGCTCGTGCTCGACTTCGGTGGTAATCCCGCAGGCACTGAGATTACCGTAAGCAATATAATACTACAGGTTCACCACGATTGATGGACCATACTGGCACGCGGTCCGGTTATCGCATTGACGGGCCGCGTGCTTTTTTCAAAAATCACGTCTCTTACTTTTAATTAGATGTACTATAACGTATTTGCACCTTTTGCTGCTGCAATGCTCATGGCCGGAGCCGTGGCCTGCTCGGGCGGCAGCGACAGCCCCGAACCGGCACCCTCGGCCGTGGCTGCCTCGGTAGAAACTATTGACTTTGATACCGAGGGTGGCACAAAAACTTTTACTGTAACCGCCAACGGCGAGTGGGATGCCGCAACTACCGACGCATGGCTGCGCCTTGCAAAGACCGGCACTACAAGCACTTCGGGCTCCGTGGAGCTCACAGCGGCCGCAAACCCCGACCGCAAGGAGCGCACAGGCTCGATAACCCTGATGTCGGGCTCGGCGCGTGCTACAGTCTCGGTAACGCAGGCAGGCAAAGCCGCTCAGCCTGTAGACCCCACTATCACCGTCCCCGAAGGTTATGAGCTGGTGTGGAACGATGAGTTCGACGGCGCCGCTCTCGATGCCGCATCGTGGACTCACGAGGTGCAAGGCCCGGGATGGGTCAACAACGAGCTGCAGACCTACGTCAACGGCTCTTTCAACGGTTCGCCCGTAACCGAAGTTTCCAATGGAACATTAAAGATAAACTGCTTCAAGCAAGCCGGTAAGGTTTACTCCGGCCGCATATACGCCAATGTGAAGAGCGGCTGGAAATACGGCATATTTGAAGCACGCATAAAGCTTCCCAAAGGTCGTGGTACTTGGCCTGCCTACTGGATGATGCCCGTCACCGTCGACTGGGCTAACGAGGGGTGGCCGCGCTGCGGCGAAATCGACATCATGGAAGAGGTGGGTTACAACCCCGACTATACCTCTTCATCGATTCACTGCGACGCCTACAACCACGTGAAAGGCACTCAGAAAACCGCCGAACGTCTCACTCGCGGAGCGCAGGAAGATTTCCACATCTACCGCCTGGAGTGGACCGAAGACTATATTCGCACATATGTCGACGACGTGCGACTTCTCTCCTTCAACAACGACAAGACCGGCAACGTGGCAACATGGCCGTTCTCAAAACCCTTCTACCTCATACTCAACCTCGCATGGGGCGGTGACTGGGGCGGAGCTCAGGGCGTTGACGAAAGCGTCCTCCCCGCAACTATGGAGGTAGACTATGTGCGCATTTTCCAAAAGACAGCAAACTGACTGAAACATAAACCGAAATGAAACAACTGTCCATTATCGCATCTCTCTTCATTGCCGGGGCTGCACTCACCGGTTGCGCCTCTAAAGAGGCTGCCCAAGCACCCGAGCAAGCCTTCGTAACTGTTTCGGGGCACGACCTGATCGCCCCCGACGGCTCAAAGCTTTTCATCAAAGGCACAAACTTAGGCAACTGGCTCAACCCCGAAGGCTATATGTTCGGCTTCTCGAAAACCAACTCGGCACGCATGATCAACGAAATGCTATGCCAAATGGTGGGTGAGGACGCTGCCGCCGACTTCTGGAAAGATTTCAAGGATAACTACATTACCCGCGACGACATCGAGTTCATTGCCTCGACCGGAGCAAATACCGTGCGCCTGCCGTTCCACTACAAGCTCTTTACCGATGAAGACTATATGGGACTGACAGCTGCCCAGGACGGATTCGCCCGCGTCGACAGCGTGGTGGAGTGGTGCCGCGACAACGGCCTCTTCCTTATCCTTGACATGCACGACGCCCCCGGCGGACAGACAGGCGATAATATCGACGACAGTTACGCATACCCCTGGCTCTTCGAAAGCGAGCGCGCCCAAAACCTTTACTGCGACATTTGGGGCCGCATAGCCCAAAAGTATAAAGACGAGCCCGTGATTCTCGGCTATGAGCTTATCAACGAGCCCGTGGCACCTTATTTCGGCGACAAGCTCCCCGAGCTCAAGGCCGCTCTCGAACCCGTGCACAAAAAGGCCGTGGACGCCATACGCGAGCACGACAACAACCACATAATACTCCTCGGCGGTGCCGTGTGGAACTCCGATTTCAGCTGCTTCAACGACTGGAACTACGACGATAAACTCATGTACACCTGCCACCGCTACGGCGGCGACCCCACTGCCGAGGCTATCGACAGCTTCATTGCTTTCCGCGACTCCACCGGCCTCCCCATGTACATGGGCGAAATCGGCCATAACACCGACGAGTGGCAGTCGAAGTTCTGCGACGTTCTCATCGACAATAATATAGGTTATACTTTCTGGCCCTACAAGAAGCTCGACGGCTCGTGCATGATGGGCATAGAGCGCCCCGAAGCGTGGCAGGCTGTGGTAGATTTTGCCGAGAGCGACCGCAGCTCATACACACGCATACGCGAGAACCGCCCCGACACGGCTCTCACACGCCATGCTCTCAGGGAGTTCATCAAGAACTCCCGCACCGCAAACTGCGTGCCTCAGAAATCTTACATCCAATCTATAAAGCTTAATATCGACTGATTCTCCCATGAAAAAACTTGCAATAATAGCCATGGCAGCCCTCCTTGCCCTCCCGGCAGCTGCCATACCCAAGAAAAGACCCGTATACACCGACCCCTCGGCTCCAATAGAGCAGCGCGTTGAAGATGCTCTCTCGCGCATGACACTCGAGGAGAAGGTGGCAATAATACATGCACAGTCAAAATTCTCGTCGGCAGGTGTGCCGCGCCTCGGTATTCCCGAATTATGGACCACCGACGGCCCCCACGGCATACGCCCCGAGGTGCTCTGGGACGAGTGGGACCAGGCCGGCTGGACTAACGACTCCTGCGTGGCCTTCCCCGCACTTACCTGTCTTGCAGCCTCGTGGGACCCCGAAATGGCGCTCATGTACGGCACTGCAATCGGTGAGGAAGCCCGCTACCGCGGCAAGGACGTGCTCCTCGGCCCGGGCGTTAACATCTACCGCACGCCTCTCAACGGTCGCAACTTCGAGTACATGGGCGAAGACCCCTATCTCGCCTCGAAAATGGTGGTGCCCTATGTGCAGGCGCTGCAGAACAACGGCGTGGCTGCCTGCGTAAAGCACTACGCGCTCAATAACAATGAGGTCAACCGCCACACCACCAACGTTATCCTCGACGACCGCGCTCTCTACGAAATCTACCTCCCCGCTTTCAAGGCTGCTGTGCAGGAGGGGGGGGCATGGTCGATAATGGCCGCCTACAACCTCTACGGCGACGAGCACCTCTGCCATAACAAACGCATGCTCAACGACATCCTCAAAGGAGAGTGGGGCTTCGACGGCGCCGTAATCAGTGACTGGGGCGGTGTACACGACACCCCGCAGGCTATTGCCAACGGCATGGACCTCGAGTTCGGCTCGTGGACAAACGGCCTCTCGGCAGGCACACGCAACGCCTACGATAACTATTTCCTCGCCAAACCCTACCTCGACCTCATCCGCAGCGGTAAGGTTGGCACCGACGAGCTCGACGACAAGGCTCGCCGCGTGCTCCGCCTCATATTCCGCACCGCCATGGACAGCAAATATGGCTACGGCTCGCTCTGCTCCGACGAGCACTACGCCATTGCCCGCCGCATCGGCGACGAAGGCATCGTGCTCCTCAAAAACGACAAGGCCACACTGCCCGTCGATGTCGCCAAGGCAAAGAAGATTCTCGTCGTGGGCGAGAACGCCATAAAGATGATGACCGTGGGCGGTGGCTCTTCCTCGCTCAAGGTCCAGCATGAGATTTCGCCCCTCGACGGCCTCCGCGCCGCCGTCCCTGCCGATGTAACCGTTGACTTTGAACGCGGTTATGTAGGCGACGTCACCGGCGAATACAATGGCGTCACCACCGGCCAGAACCTCGCCGACAGCCGCTCGCCCGAGCAGCTCATAGCCGACGCTGTGGCAAAGGCTGCCGACGCCGACTTCGTAATCTTCTTCGGCGGTCTCAACAAGAGCGCCGGTCAGGACTGCGAGGACGCCGACCGCGCGGGTCTCGAGCTCCCCTACGGCCAGGATGCCGTCATCGAGGCTCTCGCCGCCGCCAACCCCAACTTTGCCGTGGTAAATATCTCGGGCAACGCCGTGGCTATGCCCTGGGTGAAGAAAGTGCCCGCCATTGTGCAGGCATGGTTCCTCGGCTCCGAGGCCGGCAACTCAATTGCCGACGTTCTCCTCGGCGCTGTCAATCCCTCGGGCAAGCTCCCCATGACCTTCCCCGTGGCTCTTGCCGACAACGGCGCCCACGCCACCGGCAGCTACCCCGGTGTCAAGCGTGCCGACAGCCACATAGTCGACCTCGAATATAAAGAAGGCATACTCGTGGGCTACCGCTGGCACGACACCAAGAAAGTAAAGCCCCTCTTCGCTTTCGGCCACGGCCTGAGCTACACCGACTTTGCCTACGGCAAGGCTACTGCCGATGCCACAGAAATGGCAGCCGACGGCACCATTACAATCACCGTTCCCGTTACCAACACAGGTGCCCGCGAGGGCGAGGAAGTGGTACAGCTCTACATCTCCGACCCCAAGTGTACCGTGATGCGCCCCGCCAAGGAGCTCAAAGGCTTCGCCAAACTCAAACTCAAACCCGGCGAGACACGTGAGGCCAAGTTCACCGTTAAGGCCGACGACCTCTCATATTTCGACGCCGACAAGCATGAGTGGGTGGCCGAGCCCGGCCAGTTCATCGCATCGGTGGGCGCTGCCTCCGACGATATCAAGTCAACACTGAAATTCAACCTTAAATAGCATGAAGAAAAACTTATTGATAGCGGGCCTCGTGTGTCTGGCGGCTGCCGGCTGCCAGAAGAGCGCCGACACGCCGACGGCTGAGATGGACGCCTTTATCTCCGACCTCATGGGCCGCATGACCCTCGACGAGAAGCTCGGCCAGCTCAACCTCGTGGCAGGCGGCGACATCACCACGGGCGACGCCATTAACAGCCCCATAGGCGCTGCCGTGGCCGAAGGCAAGCTCGGCGGCACATTCAACATAAAAGGCGCTCAGAAAATTTATGAGCTGCAGCGCCTTGCCGTCGACAGCACACGCCTCGGCATACCCCTGCTCATAGGCATGGACGTTATCCACGGTTATGAGACCGTATTCCCCATACCCCTCGGCCTCTCCTGCTCATGGGATATGGAGGCCGTGGAGCGTTCGGCTCAGATTGCCGCCAAAGAGTCGGCCGCAGCCGGTATAAACTGGACTTTCAGCCCTATGGTCGACATCAGCCGCGACCCCCGCTGGGGACGTATGTCGGAGGGCGCAGGCGAAGACCCGCATCTCGGTTCTGAAATAGCCCGCGCCATGGTGCGCGGCTACCAGGGCTACCTCTCCTCGCCCGACAATATCCTTGCCTGCGTCAAGCACTTCGCCCTCTACGGTGCCCCTGATGCAGGCCGCGACTACAACACCGTCGACATGAGCCGCAACCGCATGTACAATGAGTATTTTGCCCCTTATAAGGCTGCCGTCGATGAGGGCGCAGCTACCGTTATGACCTCCTTCAACACCGTCGACGGTATTCCCGCCACTGCAAACAAGTGGCTCGTTACCGATGTGCTCCGCGACCAGTGGGGCTTCGACGGCATGGTGGTCACTGACTACGGCTCCATTGCCGAAATGGCACCCCACGGTGTGGCCGGTCTTGCCGACGCCTCGGCAATGGCGCTCAACGCAGGCACCGACATGGACATGTGCTCCTTCGGCTTCATCAGCACACTCAAAGAGAACCTCGACAATGGCAAAGTGTCGCAGAAAACTATCGACGAGGCCGTGCGCCGAA
Organism: uncultured Porphyromonadaceae bacterium; assembly: GCA_947573485.1. Lineage (GTDB taxonomy): Bacteria > Bacteroidota > Bacteroidia > Bacteroidales > Muribaculaceae > CAG-873. Next base: position 83,576 of record CANPGB010000007.1, read on the forward strand.
TCCTCGAGTGCAAATACAAGCTCGGCCTCTTCGACAACCCCTACAAATACTCCGACACCCTCCGCGAGGCTCGCGAGATCTACACCCCCGAGCACCGCGCAGAGGCACGCCGCATAGCTGCCGAGACCTTCGTGCTCCTCAAGAACGAAGGCAATGTGCTCCCCCTCGCCAAGAAAGGCCGCGTGGCCGTCGTTGGTCCTATGGCCGACAACGCCCTCAACATGCCCGGCACATGGTCGGTGGCCGCCGCTCCCGCCAAATATAAGTCGGTGCGCCAAGGCATTGCCGACGCCCTTGGCGCTGACGGCAGCGTGCTCTACGCCAAGGGTGCCAACTTCTACTCCGACAAGGCCATGGAAGACGGCATCTCGCCCAACGGCTCTACCCGCGACCCCCGCTCCGACGCCGAGCTCCTCGCCGAGGCTCGCCGCGTGGCCGCCCAGGCCGATGTCATTGTGGCTGCCGTAGGTGAGGCCGCCGAGATGAGCGGTGAGTCGGCGTCGCGTACCGACCTCACCCTCCCCGCCAACCAGCGCGCCCTCCTTGAGGCTATGCTCGCCACCGGCAAACCCGTGGTGATGCTCAACTTCTCGGGTCGCCCCACCGTAATGGTGTGGGAGGCCGCCAATGTGCCCGCGATTCTCAACGTATGGTCGCCCGGCTCTGAGGGAGCCGACGCAATTGCCGACGTTATTTTCGGCGATGTCAACCCCTCGGGCAAACTCTCAGCCACCATGCCTGCCAATGTCGGCCAGGTTCCTATCTACTACAACCACCTCAACACAGGTCGCCCCGAAGACCCCGCCAACCCCAACTTCCAGCGTTACCGCTCGAATTACATCGACTCCACCAACGAGCCCCTCTATCCCTTCGGCTACGGTCTGAGCTACACCGACTTCGATTACAGCAATCTGCGCCTCGACTCTGAGAGTATGAACGCCGACGGCACTATCAACGCCACCGTTACTGTGAAGAACACCGGCAGCCGCCCCGGCACCGAAGTGGTGCAGTTCTATATCCGCGACCTCTTCGCATCGGTTGCCCGCCCGGTAAAAGAGCTCAAGCACTTTGAGCGCGTGAGCCTCGAACCCGGCCAGAGCGCCGACGTCACTTTCGCTATCACCCCCGACGCTCTGAAATTCTACAACGCCGACCTCGATTTCGTGGCCGAGCCCGGCGACTTCGTGGTAATGGCAGGCCCCGACAGCCGCCGACTCCTCGAAAAGCAGTTCAAGCTCCTGTAAATAAACCCTCTCCATCGCAAGGTTTGCCAACCCCGGCTCCGTGGCGCTCCGGCGCTGCCGTGCCGGGGTTGTCGGCTAAAGAAATTTTTTGTAACTTTGCCGTTAATAGCGGCCATATGGCCGCCGCAGTGCCTGAAGAACATCGCTTTTTCAGGCCTAATCACTTGATAATAAAACAGTATAATATATGAGCAACATCGAACTCAGTGAGCAGGAACAAATCCGCCGCAACAGCATGGCGCAGCTGCGCCAAATGGGCATAGAGCCTTATCCCGCACCCGAATTTGTGGTCACCGGCCACAGCGATGAAATTAAAGAGTCGTTCAGCGACGATGCGCCACAGCGCGAAGTGGCTGTCGCTGGCCGAATAATGAGCCGCCGTATAATGGGTAAGGCCGCTTTCGTTGAGCTGCAGGACTCTCGCGGCAGAATACAGCTCTACATCTCGCGCGACGACATCTGCCCCGGCGAGGATAAGGAACTCTATAACACTGTTTTCAAAAAGCTCCTCGACATTGGCGACTTCATCGGTGTGCGCGGCTATGTGTTCCGCACCAAAACCGGCGAAATCTCCGTTCACGCCCGTGAGCTCCTCGTGCTCAGCAAGAGCCTCCGCCCCCTGCCTATCGTCAAGGTTAAAGACGGCGTGAAATACGACGCTTTCGACGACCCCGAGCTCCGGTACCGCCGCCGCTACGTCGACCTCGTGGTCAACGACGGCGTAAAGCAGATTTTCCTCAAGCGCACCAAGGTGTACACCTCCATGCGCGAGTACTTCAACAATGCCGGTTATATCGAGGTTGAAACCCCTATCCTCCAGTCGATTCCCGGCGGTGCCTCGGCTCGCCCCTTCATCACGCACCATAACGCGCTCGACATACCCCTCTACCTCCGTATCGCCGATGAGCTCTACCTCAAGCGCCTCATCGTGGGCGGCTTCGAAGGCGTGTATGAGTTCTCAAAGAACTTCCGCAACGAGGGCATGGACCGCACCCACAACCCCGAGTTCACCTGCATGGAGATTTATGTGGCCTACAAAGACTACAACTGGATGATGGGCTTCACCGAACGCATGCTCGAAAAAATCTGTCTCGACGTTAACGGCACCACCGAAGTGCAGGTCGGCGACAACCTCATCAGCTTCAAGGCCCCCTTCCCCCGCGTGACCATGGCGCAGGCGATCAAAGACCACACCGGGGTCGACATCACCGGCATGGACGAGGACGCTCTCCGCGCTACCGCCAAGAGCCTCGGCATCGAGGTCGACGCTTCTATGGGCAAAGGCAAGCTCATCGACGAAATCTTCGGCGAGAAATGCGAGGGCAAGTACATACAGCCCACTTTCATCACCGACTATCCTATCGAGATGTCGCCCCTCACAAAGCGCCACCGCGACAACCCCGAGCTCACCGAGCGCTTCGAGCTTATGGTAAACGGCAAGGAACTTGCCAACGCCTACAGCGAGCTCAACGACCCCATTGACCAGTACGAGCGCTTCGTAGAGCAGATGCGTCTCGGCGAGAAGGGCGACGACGAGGCTATGATTATCGACGCCGACTTTATCCGCGCCCTCGAGTACGGCATGCCCCCCACATCGGGCATGGGTATAGGCATGGACCGCCTCGTGATGCTCATGACAGGCCAGACAGCTATCCAGGAAGTGCTCCTCTTCCCCCAGATGCGACCCGAGAAGCGTGCCGCTGCCGAGAAAACTGAAGAATAAAGCGTCCTGCTTATGGAAAATATCCGATTCCCGGGACATATAGCCGTAATGGGCGGAGGCAGCTGGGCCACGGCGCTGGCAAAGCTGCTCATGCAGACATGCGACACCATTACGTGGTATATGAGGCGCGACGACCGCATTGAAGATTTCAAGCGGCTCCACCACAACCCGGCCTACCTCACCGACGTCAACTTCGATATCAGCCGAATCAACTTCTCGAGCGATATCAACGACGTATGCACCGTGGCCGACACTCTCCTGCTGGCCATGCCATCGCCATACTTCAAAGACCACGCCGATAAAATCACCGTCGACCTCTCGGGCAAGTCGGTGGTATCGGCTATCAAAGGCATAGTGCCCGGCACCAACGAGCTCGTCACCGACTATATGGAGCGCTGCTTCGGCGTCGCCAAAGACCGCATGCTCGTTATCTCGGGTCCCTGCCATGCCGAGGAAGTGGCTCTCGACCGCCCCTCCTACCTCACCGTAGGCTGCTCCGACCTCGACCGTGCCGCGCAGTTCGCCGCCTGCCTCGCAGGCAAGCACTCGCATGCCATAACCTCGAGCGATGTCGACGGCATAGAGTATGCCGCCGTCCTCAAAAACGTCTACGCCATTGCCGCAGGCATTATCCACGGCATGAAAATCGGCGACAACATGACGGCCATACTCATCTCCAACGCTATCCGCGAAATGGAGCGCTTCCTCGATGCCGTATCGCCGCGTCCGCGTCAGATTTGCGACTCCGTTTACCTTGGCGACCTCCTCGTCACGGCCTATTCGCGCTTTTCCCGAAACCACAACTTCGGCTCTATGATAGGCCGCGGTTACTCAGTGAAAGCCGCACGAATGGAAATGGAGCAGACCGCCGAAGGCTACTACGCCGCCAAGTGCATAACAGAGATTAACGCCCGCTACGAAGTTGAGATGCCTATCCTCAACGCCGTTTACAGCATATTGTATAATGGTGTGTCGGCGCCACGCGCCTTCGCTGCCATAGCACGAAACCTCGACTGATGAAAAAGCTTCTCGGTCTTAATCTCGCGCAGCTCGGCGAGGTGGCAGCTTCGGTTGGCCTGCGCCCCTTTGCAGCCAAACAAATGGCGGCGTGGCTATATCAGAAGCGCGTCACCGACATCGCGGCCATGACCGACCTCCCCAAGCAGGCGCGCGCACGCCTTGCCGAAGAGGGGTGGACTGTCGGGCGTGAGGAGCCCGTAGCCGAGGCCCGCAGCACCGACGGCACGGCCAAATACCTCTTCCGCGGTGTGGGCGGTCGCGATATCGAGGCCGTGTATATCCCCGACCGCGAGCGCGCCACACTTTGCGTGTCGTCGCAGGCGGGCTGCCGCATGGGTTGCCGTTTCTGCATGACAGGGCAGGGCGGTTGGCAGGGCAACCTCGATGCAGGTGCCATTATCAACCAGGTGCTTTCTATACCCGAGAGCGAGAGTCTCACAAACATCGTGTTTATGGGTATGGGTGAGCCGGCCGATAACATCGAGGCTGTGCTTCGCGCCGTTGAGATTCTCACCGCGCCATGGGGGCTCGCATGGAGTCCGCGCCGCATAACGGTGTCGACCATTGGCAAGCTCGACGGCCTTCGCCGCTTGCTCGATGAGACTCAGGTTCACATTGCCGTGAGCCTCCACTCGCCCTTCCCCACCGAGCGCGAGGGTATTATGCCCGTAGAGAAAGCCTTCGCCACCCGCGATGTGCTGGCTGAACTCCGTCGCCACGACTTCGCACACCAGCGCCGCCTCTCCATGGAGTACACCATGTTTGCAGGCTTGAACGACGACATGCGCCACGCCGACGCCCTTGCCCGCCTGCTGCGCGGCACCGACGCCCGCGTTAACCTCATACGCTTCCACAAGACTCCCGGATTTGAGGGTGCGCCCTCCGACCGCTCTACTATGGAGCGCTTCCGCGACCGCCTCAACGAGCTCGGCATTACCGCCACTATACGAGCCTCGCGCGGCGAGGATATTATGGCTGCTTGCGGCATGCTCGCCGGTAAAGCCAAAACGAATAATAACAAAACCGATGAATGATAATAAGATAAGGGTTGGTATAACCCACGGCGATACCAACGGCATAGGCTACGAGGTGATTCTCAAACTCCTTGAGGATACGCGCCTCAGCGACCTCTGCACCATAACCGTCTATGGCTCGGCCAAGGCCGCGGCGTTCTACCGCAAGGCCATGGAGTTGCCTCAGGTGCAGTTCAACAAGGTTGAGAGTGCCTCGCAGGCACGCGACGGCGTGTTCAATATAGTTAATGTTGTGGGCGAAGACCTCAAGATTGAGCCGGGTGTGGCCACCGAGGCTGCCGGGGCTGCCGCTCTCGCGGCTCTCGACGCCGCTTGCGCCGACCTCAAGAACGGCGCTATCGACGTGCTGCTCACCGCGCCTATCAACAAGCACTCAATACAGTCGTCGTCCTTCTCCTTCCCCGGTCACACCGAGTATCTCGAGGCCTCGTTCTCAACGCCCGATGAGCCCGCCAAGGCTCTGATGATACTCTGCGCCGATAAGCTCCGCGTGGCTCTCGTAACGGCTCATATGCCCCTTGCAAAGGTGCCTGCCGCCATTACCAAAGAGCTGGTGCTCGAGCGCATCGAGCAGTTCGACAGCTCGCTCCGCCGCGACTTCGGTGTACACTCGCCCCGCATTGCCGTGCTCTCGCTCAACCCGCACGCAGGTGAGAGCGGCCTCCTCGGCAGTGAGGAGAGCGAGGTGATAGCACCCGCTATCGCAGAGGCCCGAGCCAAGAAAATCCTCGCTTTCGGGCCCTATCCCTCCGACGGCTTCTTCGGCAGCGGCCAGTTCGCGGCCTTCGACGGCGTGCTCGCCATGTACCACGACCAGGGTCTCACACCCTTCAAGACCATTGCCATGGACGCCGGTGTGAACTTCACCGCAGGGCTCCCCTACGTGCGCACATCGCCCGACCACGGCACCGGCTACGACATCGCAGCCAAGGGTCAGGCCTCGCCCGACTCAATGCGCAGTGCCCTCTATGCCGCACTCGACATCTACCGCGCCCGCCAAAACCACGACGAGGCTCACAAATCGCCCCTCAAACCCCAGCAGAGCTCAAACCGCTGAACATGCACTACGCGATTATAGCGGCAGGCGAGGGCTCGCGACTTGCGGCTGAGGGTATCGCCACCCCCAAACCTCTCGTTGAGATTAACGGCAAGCCCCTGATAAAGAGGCTTGCCGACATTTTTGCAAGCGCAGGTGCCGAGTCGCTCACCGTCATTGTCAATCCGGCCTTGCCCGGGGTGGCAGCTTATGCCCGTGCTATGGCCGACGACTATGATTTTGCCGTGCGCGTTATCGAGAAGCCAACTCCCGGCTCAATGCACAGCTTTGCCGCTGTCACCGAGGGCTTTGCCGAGGGCAAGATGATAGTGACGACCGTCGACACCGTTTTCCGTCCCGACGAATTTCTTGCCTACGTCAGCGCCTTCGAGGCCATGGAGGAGGGCAGCGGTGCTTTCTGCTTCGGCATTACATCGTATATCGACGACGAGAAACCACTCTACGTCGACGTCGATGCCCGGGGCTGCATAAGTGCCTTCCGCGACAAGCCTTGCGGCAACGACCGCTTCGTCTCGGCGGGAATTTATGGCATAAGTCCGGTGGCTCGCCGTGTGCTCGACGGCTGTTTTGAGGCAGGCCTGCACCGCATGCGCGACTTCCAGCGCGCGCTCCTCGCAAGCGGCATGCGCATTGCCGCTTGCGATTTCACTAAGGTTATCGACATCGACCACGCATCCGATATCAGGGCCGCAAAGGCTCTCCTGGAGGGCTGAAAGGCAAAAAAACGCCTTTTTTTATTATCATCTCGAAGATTTTTTGTATCTTTGACCGAACACACATACCGTAGAAAACTATGAGCGACTATAACGAAGAACCGGAAATGCAGGACGACGACCTCTTTGAGGCCGCCGACATGCGCCCCGAAGGTACGGCCGAATATAACGAGGACGACGTCAAGACCCTTGATTGGAAAGAACATATCCAACGCCGCCCCGGTATGTATATCGGTGGCCCCGGCGACGGTTCCAAAGCCGAAGACGGCCTCTATGTGTTGCTCAAGGAGGTGCTCGACAACTCCATTGATGAGTATATGATGGGCTTCGGCAAGCAGATTGCCGTGGATATCGCCGACGGCACAGTGTCGGTGCGCGACTATGGCCGCGGTATTCCCCTGGGCGCTCTTGTCGACGTGGCCTCTAAGATGAACACCGGCGCCAAATACGATTCCGCAGCCTTCAAGAAGTCGGTGGGCCTCAACGGTGTGGGTATCAAGGCCGTGAACGCGCTCTCTACCTCTTTCGAGATTGCCGCTTTCCGCGACGGCAAGACCAAGTGCGCACGCTTCAATATGGGTAACCTTGTGGAGGAGAGTGAGATAACTGATTCTCCCGAGCCCAACGGCACTCTCGTGCGCTTCACCCCTTCATCTGATATTTTCCGCAACTACGAGTTCCGCTCCGAGTTTATCGAGCCGCTCATCAAGAACTATACCTACCTCAACACCGGTCTGGCGCTCATCTACAACGGGCGCCGTTACTACTCGCGCCGCGGTCTCCTCGACCTCCTCGAGGCCAACATGACGCAGGAAAAGCCTCTCTACCCCATAATCCACCTCAAAGGCCACGACATAGAGGTTGCCATTACCCACGTAAACCAGTATGGCGATGAGTATTACTCATTTGTCAACGGCCAGCACACCACTCAGGGCGGCACACACCTGGCGGCTTTCAAAGAGGCCGTATCCAAGACCCTCAAGGAGTACTTCGGCAAGAACCTCGACCCTGCCGATATCCGCAACGGCCTCGTGGCCGCGATAGCCGTCAAGGTCGAGGACCCGCAGTTCCAGTCGCAGACAAAGACGCGCCTCGACTCGCGCGACATGGGCCCCGACGGCCCTTCGGTGGCTAAATTCGTGGGCGACTTCATACGCAAGGAGCTCGACAACTACCTCCACCGCCACCTCGAGGACGCCGACATAATGCTCAAAAAGATTCAGGACAGCGAGCGCGACCGCAAGGCCATGGCCGGTGTACAGAAAAAGGCCCGCGAGACTGCCAAGAAAGTCAGCCTCTACAACCGCAAGCTCAACGATTGCCGCGTGCACCTCAACGACTCCCGCGGAAGCGAAGAGAAGAAATCCGACTCCTCGATTTTCATCACCGAGGGCGACTCGGCAGGCGGCTCTATCGAGAAAGTGCGAAACGTCGAGACCCAGGCCGTGTTCAAGCTCCGGGGAAAGCCCCTCAACACCTACGGTGCCACCAAGAAAGAGCTCTACGCCAACGAGGAGTTTGCCCTCCTTCAGGCCGCTCTCAACATCGAGGAGGGTATCGAGGGCCTGCGCTACAACAAGGTGATTATCGCCACCGATGCCGACGTCGACGGCATGCACATACGCCTGCTCATGCTCACCTTCTTCCTCCAGTACTTCCCCGACCTCATCAAGAAAGGCCATGTGTATGTGCTGCAGACGCCACTCTTCCGTGTCCGCAACAAAAAGACAGCCAAACGCACCGCACGGGCACGCAAAGCCGACGGAGCCGCCGACGACACCGTCTACTGCTACTCCGACCAGGAGCGCCTCGATGCTATAGCACGCTTCGGCGACAACGCCGAGATCACACGATTCAAAGGCCTCGGTGAAATCTCGCCCGACGAGTTCCGCGGTTTTATTGGTCCCGATATGCGCATCGACCGCGTCTCGCTCCGAAAGGAAGACGGCGTGGCCGAGGTACTCGAGTTCTACATGGGCAAGAACACCCTCGAGCGCCAGAACTTCATTATCGACAATCTTGTAATAGAAGATGACACAAACATCGACCGGTGAGCGCATTGCGCTTTTCCCCGGCTCCTTCCGACCCTTCACCGCCGGCCATGCCGACATCGTTGCCCGAGGCCTTGAGCTCTTCGACCGCATAGTGATAGGCATAGGCGTGAACCCCGCCAAGAGCGTGGCCGACATCGCCGCCCTCGTCGCTCCCGTGGCCGCCCTCTACGCCGATGAGCCCAGGGTGACCGTCGAGGCATATTCATGCCTTACTATCGACTTCGCTGCCGCCTGCGGTGCCCGCTTTTTGCTTCGCGGCGTGCGCAATGTGCGCGATTTTGAATACGAACGCGATCTTGCCGACGTCAACCGTCAACTTTCGGGCATCGAATCCGTTATATTATTCAGCAGACCCGAGCTCGCTGCCGTATCTTCGTCGGTGGTGCGTGAGCTCGAGAGCTACGGACACGATGTCTCACAATTCCTCCCGTAGGATTTCCACCACGATTCAACAATGAAAAGATTTTCAGGTACATTTCTTCTTCTCCTCCTGCTGCCTCTGCTGCTCTCTGCGCAGAACCGCCCTATCAGCCCCTCGATGAAACTCGACGCCGCAAGGCACGTTATAGAAAATTTCTATGTCGAGGACGTCAACTCCGACACCCTTGTCACCGAGGCCATCAAGGCCATGATAAAGACCCTCGACCCTCACTCGGCCTACACCTCTCCCGAAGAGACCAAAGAGTTCACCGAGCCCCTGCAGGGCAAGTTCAGCGGAATTGGCGTGCAGTTCAACATGCTGCGCGACACTGTTTATGTAATCCAGACTATCCCCGGCGGCCCCTCCGAGAAAGTAGGCATCATGGCCGGCGACCGCATCGTTGCAGCCAACGACACCCTTATCGCCGGGCAGAAAATGAAGAACACCGACGTCATGAAGCACCTCCGCGGCCCCAAGGAATCGGTGGTAAATCTTAAAGTGAAACGCGGCGAGGAGTATATCGACTTCGCCGTAACCCGCGACGACATCCCCCTCTACAGTGTCGACGAAACTTTCATGGCCGACCCCACCACAGGATACATACGCATCACCCGATTCGCCGAGGAGACGGCTCAGGAAGTGGCACAGGCAATTGCCAAACTGCGCGCTCAGGGCATGAAAAACCTCATCCTCGACGTCAGCGACAACGGCGGCGGCTACCTCGGCGCAGCTTTCGAGATTGCAGGCCAGTTCCTGCCCAAAGGCACACCCGTGGTGAGCACCGCAGGTCGCGCAACGCCCCCCTACACCTATAATACCGAGAACCACGGCACCTTCCTCGATGGCCGCGTGGTGGTGGTGGCAAACCAGAACTCGGCCTCAGCCTCCGAGATTCTCGCCGGAGCCCTCCAGGACAACGACCGCGCCCTCGTCGTAGGCCGTCGCACCTTCGGCAAAGGCCTCGTGCAGCGACCCTTCCCCTTCCCCGACGGCTCTATGATACGCCTCACCGTATCGCGCTACTACACCCCCTCGGGCCGCTGCATACAGAAGCATTACGACAAAGGCCACTCCGAAGAATACCAGCTCGAACTCCTCAACCGCTACCAGGACGGCGAACTCTGGAGTGCCGACAGCATACAGCGCCCCGACTCCCTCAAGTTCTACACCCTCAAGAACCACCGGCCCGTGTATGGCGGCGGAGGTATCATCCCCGACGTATTCGTCCCCGCCGATACCTCTTATTACAGCGTATACTACCGCGACCTCGTTGCAAAAGGTGCCGTAAACCGCACCGTCATCGGCTACGTCGACGCCAACCGTGCTGCCCTCAAAGCCAAATATCCCACTCACGAAGACTTCAACCGCAACTTCACCCTCCCCGACGAACTCATCACCAAGCTCATCGAAGCCGGTACTGACGATAAAGTGGAGTACAACGCCGAGCAGTGGGAGCGCTCCAAGCCACTCGTCGAAGCCATAATGACAGGCCTCATAGCCCGTGACCTCTACGACGACGGCTCATACTACCGACCGCTCAGCAAACTCAACAAAGACTTCACAACCGCCCTCGACCTTATCAACGACGAGCAGCGCTACCGCAGCCTCCTCAAAGGGCAGTAAAAAATACCCCTCCGCTCAGCCCGGGAAGCCTGCCTCCCCGGGCTTTTTCACATCTGACACTATCACATTAATAAATGTTAAATATTTGTTAGATAAACTAAAAATGCGTAGTTTTGGGTACCAACCTTAAAACTGATGCCCATGAGGTACTACTCCAGCGACCACATCTTCCGTGGCGATACTTTGGTGTACTCCCGCTTCCCCGGCGGCGTCTTCGACCCCTCCGGCACGGTATCTTCTGCGTCACGGCCATCCACGGGCGGCGAGGGCCCGCGGTTAACAATCTTTAAGGCCTCCGGCCTATCGCTGAAATCCGTCTCCGGCCTTTTTCGAATATCATATCCTGCGCCCTGTTTAGGCAGCCTCGCGCCGCAAATAGTGGCCCGGAGGGCCTTAAGTTCGTTAACCGCGGGCGCTTGCCGCCCGTGGCAGCAGACCTATACGGATAATGCCGCGCCGGAGGTGCGGTACCATTCTGTCGCTCCGCTACAGTATTCAGAACCGAAACTTACATCTTGTTTAAACCGTTTTGTCAAGCTATGAATATTATTTTAAAAGCTATCTTTTTCGCGATATTCGGTTTGCTTTTGTCTGGCTGCAGGGCAGGCGATGGCCGGGCTACTGCTGCTGCGGAGCTTGCTCCTGCCGACAGCGCGGCGATTGTGCCAATCAGTGACACCAAGGCAGAGTTCAATCCGACCTATTTTGAATTTGTTCTCGATTCGATTAAGACCGCTTATGCCGGTGAGCGGAGCCGATGCGGGCTCGGCGACGATGATTTGGCGATAGACACGGAGCGTGAACTTAAAGCTATAGAGCTCGATTTCGACGAAAAGGCATTGGCCTATTACATCGCTTTCGTGTCTATGAGCAATAATGAAAGTATGTCGGAGAGCATAGCCTCGTATTTCTCGCTCCGACTGCTCGCGCACCCCGGTAACTGCGTCTATATTGCTACAGTTGCCAACGTGTTAGATGAAAATTTGAGGGAGAGCTTTCTCGGAAAGGCTGCCTCCGATGTGAATTTCGAATTATATTGCAGTGGCGATACTTCTGCAATTGACTCTAAGCTGCCCGCACTCGGCGAACTGTGCCGTGAATATGGGGTCGATTACACGAATAATTGGAGAGATTAGCCGATGAAATACTTTAGCATGGCGTCCGCCAGGACGCTGATTAATCTCGTAACCCCGTACGCCGGAGCTTTAGCGGAGGCGTGCGGGGATAGAAACAACACTCAGGAAAGCGTCCGTCAGGACGCTGATTAAAAACGTAAGGCGTTGAAAACCTCTGTAATCGGCGTCCATGCGGACGCCACAAACGCATGTCGGACTGACCCCGCACGCCTCCGCAGGCTTCGGCGTACGGGGTTACGGGTTAATTGGCGTCTTTCAGACGCACTTGTACCAAATCAGACCCGAAACAGCTCCACCCCTATGCGCTACAGAATAGCTTTTGAAATCGCGCGGTGCACACCTCTGCCCTTGGAAGCCCGACTCGATATGGCTCTACCCCGATGCCGATTACCGCAACAAAGCCGGGCGAGGCATAATAGAACTGGAATAAACCCTAACCCAAGCAAGCGATGAAACTCTTCCGATTTTTGTTACCGATAATATTAAGTTGCATGGCTGTGGTGCCTGCCTCCGCCCGCCTCTGCGCTTACGACTCGGTTTATGTCCTGCCCGAAGGTAAGATAAAACTCGAGCCGCTGAACGCATTTATACGTGATGTAGTAGTGCCGGTTGCAAAGTCTTTCGACTTCGATATGTCGAGGAGCTCTATCGAAGTGGATTTTAGGCCTGCCGGAAGTCTGGCTGATTGGAATATTTCGATAGATGTTACTACAGGCGACGATAATGCCTATTTTTTTGTCACCCCCGGCCGCAATCAGAAAATATCAATATGGTGGTGCTCGGGTCTGCCTGTAATCATAAATTCAACGCCAAGATGCCCGCTTGTAGAGTTCACGGGTCGTAAAACCCGTGTGCACCGCATGTATTCGCCGCCTTATATCAACCTGCTCTTGATGAATGACGATTACGCATCTTGGTTTTTTGAATATCGGGGCGGCAGAATCTTTTTCGACCGTTTGTCTCACTTCAATAACAAGTGGATTTTGAATAAGGTATATTGGTCGCTATTGCCGCCCGACATCCGCCCCAAAGGCCCCGTGGTAGAACCCGTCGCGGAAATCAGTACGGGACTTTCCGCACCGGCACCTCCCGACTCAGCCTTGGTGCGCCCATTGCTGTCGACGGTCAAAATCCGCAAGCGCCGTTGAAGTATGCTAACTTTTTAGACCCTAAATTATTTGAGGATGATACTAAAAAGAAGAAGTAAAAGAATCGTGATATGGATAGTAGCCCTGCTACTGCTCCAGTTAATCATGCCGATGTATCGCATAAAAATTCCCTTTTCTAAGGATGATCGGGAGTGGTTTGGAATATATCAACCCATGGATACACTTATTTACAAATCTGGTGAATATACCGATTCGATAACAATTCAGGATTTATATATTGATTCTCCAAAGAATATTTTTCCATTAGATTGGGAAGGACGGTTGCCCATGTTCAATAATAATCATATATATAAAGCGTCTGCCTTGATATATAGTATGGATAAAATATCAAATGGCAAAGAGTATTGGTTTGGATCCCTTTTTTTTGAGAAAAGGGGCTTTTTCAAAGGATTGTCGCTTTACGGTTTTTGGGAGCACGCTGAAATTCAATTAGATACAGTGGAGCCATCCGGAGTTATTGAATTCAATAATGAACGCTGTCCTAAATTCGAGATAGACCCGGATAGCCTGACTTTTGAAGAACCTATGCGTCGCGACGCCCTTTTAATAGATAAGTTTGTATGGTGCCGCCCTTACGGCCTCGTTGAGTATACCTATAAAAATGGAGCTACTTATCGATTGGCTAAAATCAAGCGCCGCAATGGCCAAGAGATTGAGTTCGAGCAATGAAAAAATATCGTTAAAACTAAAAACGGTCGTAAATGAAAAAGATATTCATAATATTGTTGACCCTCGCGGCGGCTATGCTATGGTGCATGGCCGAGACGCAGGCCTTGTTGGTACATTTCAATACTCAAATGCCAATATATAGCAGTCCCGAGGGCAACGATTGCATAGAGGTTCTATACCAGAGTGATAATTGTAATGCCGACTCGTTCTACAATAATATATATGTGCTTGCGGATTCCGGCAATCGCTTCTATATAAGATATAATCCACATCTGGAGTCTGAATTTTGTAATTCCGATTCATGCTTTCGCGCCGGTTGGATTGAAAAGAAATTAGTAGGGTTCAATCCCTTTCCCGGGCGATTGATGAAGCTGTATACCTCCCCTGCCGAAGATTCCGTATTAATGGAAATTCCCACCGACTCGGTAGAAGGGCATATTGCTCTTTTACAAGCCGACGAGGGCGATTTTAAATACGTGAGGCTCCGATATGCCGGAGCCGACTACAAGGTATGGATAACTCGTTATTGTGATGACGTGTATGGCTGTTATGGCCGGTAGTACGGAGGAAACTACAACTCAAATATCGTAGAGTAATGGCCGCTAAAAAGCTCTTGCCACTGAATATAATAAACGCCTTCCTCGGCTACGCCTCCTGCCTATGGGTCGGGGTTTTGTCTGTGATGTGGGTCTATGCCTCGGTTGGCAGCTCGCATCTTACAATCTTCGACCCTCTTGGAGTGTGTGCCTTGCTCTTCCTGGTGTATAATTCTGATGTTCCTGTCCTTTCGGTTTCAGGCAAAGCACGCCACGCCGTTAATATTGTGCTTTGTGTATTGTTTGGAGCCCTTGAGTTGGTGTCTCTGCTCATCCGCCATGTGATAGCCTACAATAAGTTGGCGGTGGGGTATTTCGACAGCGTATTCCTTTTGTTAATTGTGGCCACACTCTTTTGGACTCCCAAAAGAGTGCAGGAAATAAGTGTTGATAAAGTCTCCGCCCCTGTCGCCGGCCGGGCAACCCGGTGCGCAAGCTTGTCAGTACTCGCTGCTGCCGCGATTGCTATTATCTTGATTTACCGCCGCTTCGACGTGCCAACCATGTTGCTGGCGCTGATACCTCCGATAGTTTATGCCGGTGTCAACTTCGGGCTTGCACTACTTCCCGCTATGGATAATAGCTTGATAAGGTGGATAAATAAAATGGGCTTCGTCATTTTTACGGGCGCCTCGCTCTGCCTCGCCTGCAGTGAGCTGAGAAAGCCTATGTCTGGCGAACTTTTAGCTTTGTTGTTATGCTGGTGTGCTGTCGGCGTTCTTTTCGGATACAGCTCATCGGTAAACATGCATAAGGCCAAAGAGTATTTAGCATGGCGTCCGCCAGGACGCTGATTAATCCAGTAACCCCGTACGCCGGAGCTTTAGCGGAGGCGTGCGGGGATAGAAACAACACACAGGAAAGCGTCCGCCAGGACGCTGATTAAAAACGTAAGGCGCTGCAGGCCACTGTAATATCCTAAGTATAACCGAAACAGCTGCCACGCGCCGACGTGCTACAGAATAGCTTTTGAAATCGCCCTGCGCAGCGGGTCGATCAGCATGGCAAGGAGGTAGAAAGCCACCACAATTCCGGCGGTAGCGAGAATAAATTCCCATGTGGGAAGGGTTGCCTCGAAGCGGAGTATCGCCGGGCGCATTACGTTGCCCCATATGAGAGGCGCCTTGTGAATGAGGTAGACGGCAAATGCCGATTTCGCCGCATAGTTTATGGCGCGCGATTGGAAGTCGAAGGTGGTGAAGAGCATGAAGAGGCTCACCGTAGAGCACAGTACCAAGGGCGAATTATAGGCGAAGGCTTTAAGCGGGTCGAGGTACATCGACGATACAAAAACACCGGCGGTCGACATAATATAGAGTGCGCCAATCAGTGTGCGTTGACGGCACACGGCGTCATGGCTCACGTGCAGCCTCAGATAGCGGCCTAATAGATATACCATTATAAGTTGCACCAAGGTATAGCCAGTGGGGTTGAAGGCTCCTTGCCACCACCACCCGCACCATATGTTGAATAAAACGAAAACTGCCAGTACCGTGGAACACTGCCTGCGGTCCATGGCATCAACACCGGCATTGAGCACGGGGCTCAGCAGCATCAGGCCGAAGTAGGCAGGCACATACCAGAGGTCGGTGTGGGTGAGCACCATGCAGCTGTCGAGCAGACCTTTGAAAGAGAACATCGAGGGGAAGGCCACGCACACGGCCCCGTAGATGCCTACCGCGTAGAACAGGCATTGGAACAGGAACTTTGCCGCGCTGCGCCACTTGAGGCGTATGCCAAAGTAGCCCGAAATCATAGTGAAGCAGTTCACGCCGATTATCGCAACCGACTCTACGGCGAGCCGCCCAAGGTCGTAGCCCGTGGCCGTGTCAAGCTTGCCCGCCAGAGCCGGAAGCCCGAGGGCGGCACCGTCGGCATGAACAGTGAGCACCATGAGCATGCTCACGATGCGCAGAAGTTCGATGTTCGATTGCCTCATTTACTTCTTTCGATTGCCTCTTTTATTTCTTCGTCGGCGGATAGTCGAGGGTATAGTGCAGGCCGCGCGACTCGCGGCGTTCCTTGGCCTGACGCATGATTAGGTAGCCCACATTAATCATATTGCGCAGCTCGCAAATCTCGCGCGAAGCCTTCGAGCATTTGAACAGGCGCTCAGTCTCCTCATAGAGTATGTCAAGGCGGTTCCAGGCGCGGTCGAGGCGCAGGTTCGAGCGCACGATGCCCACATATGTGCCCATAATCTGGTTCACCTCGCGTATGCTCTGGGTTATAAGCACCATTTCCTCGTTGTGGCTTGTGCCCTCGTCGTTCCAGTCGGGCACATCGTCGCGATAGGAGAGGTGGCTGAGCTCGTCGGAGGCATGTTTTGCGGCGGCGTCGGCATATACCACTGCTTCGATGAGCGAGTTCGATGCCAGACGGTTGCCCCCGTGCAGCCCCGTGCACGAGCACTCGCCCAGGGCGTAGAGGCGCTTGATGGTCGACTCGCCGTTGAGGTCAACGCGTATGCCGCCGCAGAGGTAGTGCGCCGCCGGTGCCACCGGTATGTAGTCGCGGGTGATGTCGATGCCAAGCTCAAGGCACTTGCGGTAGATGTTGGGGAAGTGTTTCTTGGTCTCCTCGGGGTCTTTGTGCGTTACGTCGAGGTACACGTGGTCGTCGCCGTAGAGCTTCATTTCGGAGTCGATGGCGCGTGCCACAATGTCGCGCGGGGCCAGCGAGAGGCGCGGGTCGTATTTGTGCATGAACTCTTCGCCCTTGAGGTTGCGCAGCACCGCGCCGTAGCCGCGCATGGCCTCGGTGATGAGGAACGAGGGGCGGTCGCCGGGGTGGAAGAGGGCAGTGGGGTGGAACTGGATAAACTCCATGTCGGCCACCGTGCCCTTGGCGCGGTAAACCATGGCTATGCCGTCGCCCGTGGCTACGAGCGGGTTGGTCGTGGTCTGGTACACGGCTCCCACGCCGCCGGTGGCCATTACAGTGATTTTGGCAAGGAAGGTGTCGACCTCGCCCGTGGCAACGTTGAGCACATAGGCGCCGTAGCAGGTGATGTCGGGCGAGCGCCGCGACACTATCTTGCCAAGGTGGTGCTGGGTGATGATTTCGATAGCGAAATGACCCTCATATATATCAATGTTCTTATCCTGCTTCACGGCTTTGATGAGGCTCTCCTGAATCTCGAAGCCGGTGTTGTCGGCGTGGTGGAGGATGCGGAACTCGCTGTGGCCGCCCTCACGGTGGAGGTCAAACTCGCCGTCGTCGCGGCGGTCGAAGTCAACGCCCCACTCCAGGAGCTGCCTTATCTGCTCGGGGGCGCCTTTCACCACCTTCTCCACGGCCTTGGGGTCGCTAAGCCAGTCGCCGGCAACCATGGTGTCGTGAATATGTTTGTCGAAGTCGTCAACCTCAAGATTGGTTACCGACGCTACGCCGCCCTGGGCAAGTGCCGTATTGGCTTCTTCAAGACTTGTCTTGCACACAAGTGCCACTTTGGCGCCCTTGGCGGCCACTTTGAGAGCGAAGCTCATGCCGGCTATGCCCGACCCTATCACAAGATAATCGTAATGGTATCTCATATCGAAATTGTTTTGCCCCGCAAATTTAACTAAAATAGTGTGTCGTTGGTGCGCAACGCACCGCTTTTTTACTATCTCGCTTTTGTTGGTTTTGGGTGTGTAAACTGTTACAAAATAATTACATGACGTATCGTGTAACAATTATGTAACAATAATTGCGGTTTGTAAGACATTGATAGCCAGTTTAATAAAAGATAATTTTAAGAAACTTTTGCTTGTTAACACACGTTAACATTAAAATACTTGTCACCCGCAAAAACGGCCTTAACTTTGAGCATCGAAACGAAAAAACTACTACTTCCAACCTCAAAAAATCAAGCACTATGGCAAGCGTAAAGTTCCAACAGAATCTTATGAATCTCCAGAGCAACATGCTCAATTTCGCGTACATGCTCACCTCTAACCGCGACGATGCTTACGATCTTCTCCAGGATA
Organism: uncultured Porphyromonadaceae bacterium; assembly: GCA_947573485.1. Classification (GTDB taxonomy): domain Bacteria; phylum Bacteroidota; class Bacteroidia; order Bacteroidales; family Muribaculaceae; genus CAG-873. The sequence goes on from CANPGB010000007.1 coordinate 102,006, forward strand.
CTACCCTGAAGGCGCTCGACAACGAAGAGAAATACGCCGAAGGTACCAACTTCAAGGGTTGGGTTTTCACCATAATGCGTAACATCTTCATCAACAACTACCGCCGCGGTGTGCGCGCTGCCACTGTTGTTGATACCACCGATAACCTCTACCACCTCAACCTCAGCCAGGACTCCGGCATTGAGTCGCCCGAAGAGAGCTACGGCGCCGCCGAAATCTCGCAGGCTATCAACGAGTTCTCCGACGACTACCGCATCCCCTTCTCGATGCACGTGGCCGGTTATAAATACAATGAGATCGCCGACCATATCGGTCTGCCTCTCGGAACCGTGAAGAGCCGCATCTTCACCGCCCGCAAAAAGCTCCAGGAACGTTTCAGCGACTACCGCTAAACTCATCGCTGCCGTTTCAAGTGCTTGATTACGCACCTCTTTCATAACCGAAATTCAACAACCTAAGCCAATATAAACTACTTACTTCTGCTATAACGATTCAAGAAACCCACAGCCCCGGCTGCTTCGGCAACCGGGGCTGTGGGTTTTAGATATAAAGTGGTATTTACTTGATGTTGGGGTTGAGCTCGTGCCACTTGTCGATAGGCGGCAGCACGCCCATGGCTATCACTTCGTCGCGCAGCTCGCACAGGTGGCGGTAGCTGGCTTCGAGCTCGGCTTCCTCGGCCGGGGTGGCTTTCACAGGTTGCACGTGGGTGCCGGTGGAGTCAACAGTAGTCTCCATTGCCATCATTATGTGTTGGAACTTGTCGTTATCCACATACGTGCCCACAGGCCAACGGAAAGGCTTGCCTCCCATGGCGGCGGCAATCATCTCTATAGAGAGGTATGCCGGGCTCTGGAACGACGAGCGGCCTCGGAGGTCGATGATATGTTTGCCACCCTGGATCACGCGTTGGCGCAGGGCTTCCCAATCGGTCTGCGGCAACTCTTCAGTGCCGATGATGTCGAGCAGATTGTGTCCGTCTACGGTGGTTGTCGATGCGAAAACGGCCATTTGCTCACCGTGGCCGCCGTAGGTGCGCGGGTTCACTACCTTGTCGGGGCTGATGCCGAAATATTTGGCAAGTTCGTAGCGCAGACGGGTGCTGTCGAGAGCAGCTAACGTCGACACCTGCGAGGGTTTCAGACCCGAGTAGAGCAGGGTGATGAGGCCGGTGATGTCGGCGGGGTTGAAAATCACAACCACGTGTTTCACATCGGGGCAGTAGGCGCGCACGTCCTTGCCGAACTGCTCGGCAATCTGTGCGTTGCCCTTGAGGAGGTCTTCGCGGGTCATGCCGGCCTTACGGGCGGCGCCACCCGACGATACTATATATTTAGCTCCCGTGAATGCCTCTTTCACATCGGAGGTGAAAGTGAGGTTCACGCCCTCGAAGGCGCAGGCATAGAGCTCTTCGGCAACTCCTTCGAGCGCCGGTGCATAGGGGTCGTAGATAGTGATGTTGGGGGTGAGGCCCATCATCATGGCCGTCTGTGCCATGTTGGAGCCTATCATACCGGCGGCGCCGGAGATTACGAGTTTGTCGTCAGTGAGAAATTTCATAGAGATAATATTTTTCAGTGTATCCTTACAACAATCCTGCCGCTCATTTGCCACGGGGCTTTGCATTATTTAGCAGGAATTATTTACTTTTGCATATGGAAACAACCAAACAGCATAAAAACATACTCATCACCGGCGGTGCCACCGGCATAGGTGCCGCTGCCGCACGCCTCTTCGCCGCAAATGGCTGGCAAGTGGCTGTGGCCGATATTAACGACGAGGCCGGTGAGGCTCTCGCTGCCGCTATTGGCCATGATTGCATCTATCTGCACGCCGACACACGTTGCCGCGCCGAGCTCGACGCCGCCGTCGAGGCCGCATGCGGGCGTTTCGGAGGTCTTGGCGCTCTCTTTGCAAACGCGGGTATCCACCGCCGCAACACCCTTCTCGGCGTCTCCGACGAGGAATTCGACCTCGTGGTGAAAACCAATATCTACGGCACCGTCAACACCCTTCGCGCTGCCGTGCCCGCAATAGCGAAGTCGGGCGGTGGCGCCGTGGTTATCAATGCCTCCGAGCAGGTCTTCGCAGGCAAGCCCGGCAATTTTGCCTACGGCCTTACCAAAGGCGCCCTGGGCCAACTCACACGCACAGCGGCCATAGAGCTCGCCCCCATGCACGTGAGGGTTAATGCGGTGTGCCCCTCTACGGTACATACACCCCTGGTCGACAGTCTTTTTGAACGCGTTGCCGCTGCCGGAGGTCCCTCCAAAGAAGAGCTGTGGGCCGAGGAAGACGCTCTATTCCTCCGCGGTAGCGCCGGTACGCCCGACGAGGTTGCACGCATGGTGCTTTTCCTTGCCGACGATGCCCAATCGGCCTTCTGCAACGGTGCAAATTATCTCGTCGACGGCGGCTATACGGCCTCTTGAACCAATCGGCGGCAACGGGCGTTAAAATTTATATAAATTGTTTAATGCCTGAAGGCCGGGATTTGCAAAGAGAACCCAAATAAATTTGGCATTGCCCTCACTTATTCGTATCGTTGACCTTGCGGTCTTAGATACTGCCGTTCGGCAATACTCAAATAAATTTGGCATTGCCCTCACTTATTCGTATCTTTGCAGCGCGGGCGCAAGGCGCTAACGCAGCCAAGCAACTATGATAGAACGCATCGTAATCATCGACAACGTCGACCCTCTTTCTTTCTACGGCGTGAATAACGCCAATATGCAGCTTATCAAGAATTTGTACCCCAAGTTGCGCATCTCGGCGCGCGGCTCGGTGATACGTGTTGTGGGCGAGGAAAGCGAGACCGCCGACTTCGAGGCGAAAGTCAAAGACCTCTGCGCATACACTGAGCGCTACAACTCCCTCTCTGAAGACGTTATAATCGACATCGTCAAGGGCGAAGGCCCCAAAGAGCGCAAGCGCGACGGTGTAATCATCTATGGCATAAACGGTAAGCCTATATCGCCCCGCAACCCAACCCAGCAGAAACTCGTGGAGTCGGTGGCCGAAAACGACCTCACCTTTGCCCTTGGCCCCGCCGGTACGGGCAAAACTTACATAGCCATAGCCCTGGCGGTAAGAGCGCTGAAAAACCGCGAGGCGCGCAAACTGATACTCTCGCGCCCCGCCGTTGAGGCCGGCGAGAAACTCGGCTTCCTCCCGGGCGATATGAAAGATAAAATCGACCCATATCTACAGCCGCTCTACGACGCCCTCGAAGACATGATTCCGGCAATGAAGCTCAAGGAGTACATGGAGACGAAGGTGATACAGATAGCCCCCCTCGCTTTTATGCGCGGACGCACACTCAACGACGCCATTATCGTGCTCGACGAGGCTCAGAACACCACCACCCACCAGATCAAGATGTTCCTCACCCGTCTGGGCATGAACGCCAAGATGATAATCACAGGCGACGTCACGCAGATCGACCTCCCCCACAAAACCCAGTCGGGCCTCGTGCAGGCACTCCGCGTGCTCGAAGGCGTGCCCGGAGTGGGGCGCGTGGAGTTCGGCAAGAAAGACATCGTGCGCCACTCGCTGGTGCAGCGCATTGTCGAGGCATACGAGCGGCACGACGCCGAAGAAGAGGAGGAAGCCCGCAAACGCCGCGCCGAGGTTGCCTCCGCTCTCGAGAACATCATCGAAGAATAACAGCACACGTTCAACCAATCATCAATATCTAAGGCAATGACACTTACAAGCACTGATTTCCACTTTCCCCACCAGAACGCTCCCGTATACCACGGCAAAGTTCGCGACGTATACTCTATCGAAGGCGACATCCTCGTTATGGTAGCCACCGACCGCATCTCGGCTTTCGACGTCGTGCTTCCCAAGGGAATCCCTTACAAGGGGCAGGTTCTTAATCAGATTGCAAACTTCTTCCTCGACGCAACTTCGGCAGAGGTGCCCAACTGGAAGCTCGCTGAAGTCGACCCCATGGCCACAGCAGGTGTGCGCTGCGAGGGTTTCCGCGTCGAAATGATTGTGCGCGGCTATCTCGCCGGCAGCGCATGGCGCGACTATGCCGCCGGTAAACGCGAAATCTGCGGCGTGAAGCTCCCCGAAGGCCTGCGCGAGAACGAGCGCCTGCCTCAGCCCATAATCACACCCACCACCAAAGCCGATGCCGGACACGACGAGAACATCTCCCGTGAAGAAATCATAGCACAGGGTATAGTCTCCGAAGAAGACTACGCCGTAATGGAGAAATACACCTATAAGCTCTTCGAGATTGGCACTCGCATGGCCGCAGAGAAAGGCCTTGTGCTCGTCGACACCAAATATGAGTTCGGAAAGCACGACGGAAAGGTGATTCTCATCGACGAGGTACACACCCCCGACTCCTCGCGCTACTTCTATGCCGACACATATAAGGAGCTCTTCGAGGCAGGCAAGCCCCAGCGTCAGCTCTCCAAGGAGTTCGTGCGCCAGTGGCTTATGGAGAACGGCTTTATGGGTCGCCCCGGTGAGACCGTGCCCGAGATGACTCCCGAGGTCTGCAAGGCTATCTCCGACCGCTACATCGAGCTCTACGAGCATATCACAGGCCGCAAGTTCGTGCCCGCTCCCGAAACCGATGCCGCACGCCGCATAGAGACAGGTGTCCTCGATTTCCTCGCCAACCTCAATGTGTGAGCCCATGCCGCATGTTGAGCAGATAAACCCTTACCACGACGACAACCGCGCCAAAGACGAGCAGGTGCGCTCGATGTTCGACGCAATCGCTCCCGCTTACGACTTCATGAACCGGGCCATGACAGGCGGTCTCGACCGCCTGTGGCTCCGGCGATTGGTGGCTGAAGTGGCCGCAGCCAAACCTCGGGAGATTGTCGACATCGCCACAGGCACAGGTGACGTGGCTCTGGCTCTTGCACGCCGCCTGCCGCAGGCCGCTATCCGCGGCATCGATCTCTCGGAGGGCATGCTCGACAAAGCCCGGGTCAAGGCCGCCGAGAGCGGTTTGGCACAGCGTATAAGCTTCATGCAGGGCGACGGCACCCGCACAGGCCTCCCCGACGCCTCGGCCGATGTCGTTACCGTGGCTTACGGCGTGCGAAACTTCGCCGACATTGCCGGCGGATACCGCGAGATGTTCCGCATACTCCGCCCCGGCGGTAAACTGTGCGTGCTCGAGCTCTCCACACCCGTGGCAAAGCTGCCCCTGGCCATGTACCGCCTCTACACACGCACGCTCATCCCGGCTGTTGGGCGCCTCCTATCGCACGACGCACGCGCCTATTCCTACCTCCCCGAGAGCATAGCCGCCGCACCGCAGCGCTCGGCAATGACCGACATCATGCTTGCCGCCGGTTTCTCCGCAGCCTCCTTCCGATGTTTTACCCTCGGTGTATGCACACTCTACACCGCTGTAAAAGATTGAAAATCACTTTTCTTCATCACATGAACCGTTATTTCGCACTTCTTATATCAGTTCTCCTGCTTAATGTAGCCGCAATTCCGGCTGCCGCCCAGGCCATGTTTTTCAGTTCGGCTTCAAAGCCCGACACCGTGGTCACCGACGTGCCTCAGCTACGCTCGCTTGAGCAAATAGAGGCGGAGCTGCTTCTGGCCGAGCTCGATTCGGTGCCTTACGATACTGTGGTGTCGCTCGCCCCACTCCCAAACGTATTCTTTATACCCGCTGTATACAGCGACTATGTGCCCTCCGACTCGGCATCGCTCCTCGAGCCCGACTTCTCGGGCAACCCCGCTATGCGTTGGATTGAAGAGCAGAACGCAACCGAAAAGGCCATGCAGCGCATGCGTCAGCACCTTTATTATAACTATCCCCAGCACACGGCATATAACATCAACCTCCTGCCCGAGGCTCCCAAGAAATACATTGCTGTGCTCAACCCCGAGGATCACACCATACAGATTGAGGAAGTTGTGCCCGAAGTGCCTTCATCCGCGATAATCGACATTGCCCCCGTCAAGCACCGCCATTGGATACGCACATTCAACGCTCTGCTCCAGTTCTCGCAGGCCTATGTGTCGCCAAACTGGTACCAGGGTGGCAACAACAACCTCAACATGCTCGCCACTATATATTATAATGTGAAGCTCAACCAGGAATTTCACAAGAATCTCCTCTTCGAGACCACGATGCAATATAAACTTGGCATGAACAGCGCCCCCGACGACTCGGTGCACAACTACAGCATATCGGAAGACCTCCTGCAGGTCAACACAACTTTCGGTGTCAAAGCTGCCAACAGGTGGTACTACTCGTTCACCGGGCAGTTCAAGACCCAGGTGTTGAACTCCTACGGCAGCAATTCCACCACCCTGCGCTCGGCTTTCCTCTCGCCCGCCGAGCTCACTCTCGGTGTCGGTATGACCTACAACTACGCCAACGAAAAGAAAACCGTCACCTTCGACGCCTCTTTGGCTCCGCTGTCGTACAACCTCCGTACCTGCATCAACCACCGCATCGACCCCACGCAGTACAGCATTGACGAGGGACGCACCACGTCACACAGCTTCGGTAGCAGTGCCGAACTGAAATTCTTCTGGAAACTGGCTTACAACATATCTTTCACCTCCCGCCTCTTCGCCTTCAGCGACTACTCCTCGTTCCAGGCCGACTGGGAAAACAAGCTCACCTTTGACATAAACCGCTTCCTCTCAACCCAGGTCTACGCCCATGCGCGCTACGACACAAGTACCCCCGCCTGCGACGACCCCGGTTGGAAGAAACTCCAGGTCAAGGAAATCCTCTCCGTAGGCTTCAGTTATAAGTTCAGCAGCCTGTGAGAATAATATTCGCTCTCTCCTTGTTTGCGGCGGCTCTGCGCGCCACGGCGGCACCTCCCGAGGTGCTTGCAGTGGAGCATGCGCAGGCCGCCGACGCTTTTTCGCCCGTCGGCATCTGGCAGGCAGGGGCCGGCGGTGCCCTCTTTGAAGTACGTCAGCGCAGCGGGGTAGAGGGCGTCTACGACCTCTTCATTGTCGAATCACCCGATCTCTCCATTACGCCCGGCACACCCTTCGGACAAATGAAACACACCGGCTCCGGGCAAAACTACGACGCAGAGCTCCTGCACGACCCCGCAGGCGCGCTGAGGGCCGGAGCCGTCAAGCGCACCCGTCGCTACATATTCACCCTCGCCGAGGGCGGAGCCTCGCTCAGCATGCGCCCCTACGAGAAAGGCAAGCGCATCAATATCCTCCGCTGGCTTCCTTACCTCTTCAGGCTCAGTGTGAGCGATGTCAACACGCGTCCGCGCGATATCGATGCCGCCACGCGCATTTATCCCGCCCCTGTTCCACAAACCATAACGATATGAAACTTCTCCCTCTCGCCGCCTGCATAGCCCTGGCGGCACTCCCTATTGTGGCCCAGAAGACCACCCGCCGTGGCCTTGTGACAGCCAACGCTCCCGCCGAGGCTGCGCAGTCCATTACCACGGTTGCATATACCGATACCATAGTTGCACCCGAGCCTCACACCGTCGACATCAACGGCTACGACAAGCCCCTGCGCTCGCGCCGCGAAGTGTTCTTCGTCACCAACAACTCCGCCGATACGCTCCAAGCGCTCTCGTACACCATTACATATTACGACACCAAGCGCCGCATGCTCCACAAAGCCTCGCACCACAGTGCCGTCGAAATTCCCGCCGGAGAGACGCGTCAAGTGAGCATAAAGTCGTGGGACCCGCAATTTAACTTTTATTATATGCGCTCTGTTGTGCCTGCCCGCGCCTCGCAAGCCACCCCTTACGAAGTGGCTATCGCTGTCGACACCATTTTTATGCAAAAATTATCTCGCTGATATACAGTGTAATGACGATTTTAGTGAAATTTTTATGAAAAAAAGTTGCCAAAAAATTTGGAGGCTACCAAAAAAGTGCGTAACTTTGCATCGCTTTTGAGAAAGACGGGGTGTAGCTCAGTTGGTTAGAGTACGCGTCTGGGGGGCGTGAGGTCGCTAGTTCGAGTCTAGTCACCCCGACTAAAGAAAAGCAGGTGAAGGCCGAAGAGAAATCTTCGGTCTTCTTTTTTTATGTATATGCGACCCATAATCGCCTTCTATTTAAGTTGCGCCTGGGGGTAACAAGTGAGCGCGCCTCTGTTTGCAGTACGATGCTGTAAGAATAAATTGTACGGAGGATATGTTTATTCGCAATTGCTTCGTTGCATCCTGCTGAAGCCGCGCTATCAGAATTAGGTGTGTTTATGCTAAATCATGCCTCGAGTAATGGCCCGGAGGGCCTGAAGTTCGTTAACCGGCGGTGCAAGCCACCGCCGGACTCATGACTCAAAGCTAATGCCGCGCCGGAGGTGCGGTACCCGATCTTAGCCACATAATGGTTACCAATAAATCATGATTTTATTTCAACTGCTTTCGGCTAAACCCGAGGAGTGATGCGCCGGTGGCCTCATGAGTGGTTGAACGGGTATCACAAATAAACCCTGCAAAAAAAACGAAAAGGCCCTTTTGGCAGCGCCTCCGCGGAACTACAATCCGCGGCTCTCACCAAAAGGGCTATTTGATAGTGTTTGCGCGGAACTACAATCCGCGCCGCTTCTCAAATTAAGATTTATTTTTCTGCAAAGATAGCAATAACTTTTGATATAACGACAATCCTATATCCGCCGGTTCACTGACCCATACATGAGCGCTGCTAATGCCACGAAGAGCAGCAGGCTGCCCATGAGCAGGGCGTAATCGCTCAGGCATAGCATTATGTAGCAAATGACGTAGAGCGCCGTCAGAAGGCCTGCCATTGTCAGTGCCGCCTTGCGTGAGCGCAGCATGAGCCACATATAGGCCGTGATGAGCGGTATTATCATCGCTGAGGCCGCGAGATAGGCATAACCGAAGGTCATATGCTCGGCAAACGACAGCAGCAGGCAGTAGAAGAGTACCAGTGCCGCGCCGATAAGGAAATAATTGAGCATCGGTATCACCTGCCCGAGCACAATCTCGGTGAACATCACGCATATAAACGTGAGCAGGATGAGCATGAAAGCATATTTTATAGAGCGGCACACTTTCTGATAGCGGTCTACGCCTGTCAGGAAAGAGGTGGACGCATACGAGTTGGTCGAGTCCTCCTCAACCCAAGTGGCGCTGAAGCGGCTGCCCTCTACGCTGCGCTGAGCCGGTGGCGTCGTACCGTGGAACGATGGCGCATGCGCCGTGCCCGCAATGGTGATTTCCGCCGACGCAGCTTCCGAGCCTATGCGCAGAGCCCCGGAGCCGCGAATCTCGAGAACGGTGGCAAAATCTATAATCTCGGGCAGACTGTCGCAAGGCAGAGTGGCGCTGAGCCCCTCGGCCTCCTTTTTCCATTTGAGCGAGTGGCCGGCGATACGCAGTTCTCCCGTGCGCACGAGCTGTGCTGCAGGAAGGGTAAGCTTGAGAGTCGCAAGGCTGTCGGCGCATACCGGCAGCTCTGCTTTGCTAAAGGTGCCCGAGATAGTCACCGAGGCGTTGTACACCTCTGCCTCATATATTCCACGGTGAAGCGACTGCGCCTCTACCGCAGCCTCGCAGCGGTATTGCAGTGGGGTTATGCCCGCCACACTGTCGGTGCTGCAACCGAGTGTCGGTGTTGTCATCGTCACCGGCCCTCCCCACTCCGAGGTGATGCTGCGCGACGTGCTCCTGTTGGTTTCCTCGCGCGAGTAGGCCATGCCCCACACTATAAAAGCCGAGAACATGAGCACAAAGCACTGCAGGCCGAGGTATACAACCTTCTTGCCGTAGGAAATATTTTTCATGATCGGGCCGCTCTTATTTGAGTACGAGCTCGTCGTTCTCTACCTTCAGCTTGAGCGTGAAGTACATTGCCACAGCTATTATGCCGAACATGAGCAGACTGCCTATGAGCAGAGCCATCGAGCCCAGGTACACGAGCATGAATGTGGCTGCATATTCGCCCACGAGCAGCACGGTGATGAGCCGCATGGCCTTGTCGCTTTGCGTAAGACCCTTCACAAATAGGCTGTTGAGCGCCACAGTCATGCCGGTGACTATGATATAGGCCACCCAGAAAGGCATCTTTTCGGCCATGGCGAGCAGCAGCAGGTAGAAGAGACTCATCGAACAGGCTATGAGCCCATACTGTACATAGTTGATAGACTTGCGGAAAGCAATCTCCACAAGCATGAGCGTAATCATCACTATGGCGATAGCCACAAAACGGTAAGTGGTGGTCTCCGTTATCAGGTCGCGGCAGCTGTCGCTCATCAGGCCTTGGTTTACGCGGCTGTAGGCAAGGTTGTCAACAAAGCCTGTGATTACCGAGAGCACAAAGGTGATTATGAGCACGAACATGGTCTGCTTGCCAAGCCAACGCATGGTGTACTTAGGCTCGGGAGGGAAGGGAGAGTTGTTTTCCATGGTTTTCTATCGTTTTGGTTTGCGGTATTTCGGTAGAGTGAACTTGAACACGAGGCCGCCGTGGGGCCCGTTGCACACCTCTATGGTGCCGCCGTGGGCAAGTATGGTGTTCTGCACGATAGGCAGTCCGAGACCCGTGCCGCCGGCCTTGCGCGATCGCCCCGAGTCGATGCGGTAGAAACGCTCGAAGAGGTGCGGTATATGCTCCTCGCCCACGCCCACGCCGTTGTCGCGGAACTCGAAGTGGTAGAAGCGCTCGTCCTCGGCAGTCATCACAAGCTCGCACATGGTGCCCTTGGAGTAGGCTGCCGCGTTCTTGCTCAGGTTTATGAGCATGCCCGAGAGAAGGTTGTAGTTGCCGTTCACCTTGCAGTCGAGCGGCACATCGAAGCTGAAAGTCATCTGCCCCAAGGCGCCCGATTCCTCAAGGTCGCTGGCAATGGTGTAGGCCACGTCGTGGTAGTCAAGCTCCTCGGTGGCAATGAGTTCGCCGCCTTCCTCAAGGCGCGTAATGGCCGAGACGTCGGCAATGAGGTTCACCAGGCGGTCGGTGTGCTCCGATGCCTTGCGCAGGAAGTGCGTGCGCGAGTCCGCGTCCATGTCGGGGTTGTCGAGTATGGTGTCGAGGTAGCCCTTGATAACGCCTATAGGCGTGCGCAGCTCGTGGTTGATGTTGTTGGTCATCTGGCGCTTGGCGCGGGCCTTCTCCTCAATTGCGTGGAGGGCTATGGCATGCTCGCGTTTCTGCCGCTGCATGGCCGCCGAGCGCTCGTTGTACATCTGTATTATGCGTCGCGAGATGTCGCCCAACTCATCATGCGGGAAGTCCATTTTCGGCATGAAGTTGGGGTCGGTGGCCGCGCGCTCGGCCACGGTGCGCAGAATCGTGATGTTTCGCCCGAAGTAGCGCGTCGAGAAATACGAGAGGATAGTCACCGCCACGGCTATGGCAAGCACTATCCAGTAGATATCGGAGCGGGGTAGTGAGGCCGAGATCACATCTTTGTCAAATGGCAGCAGCGTGATTACGGTCATGTTGCCGTCGGGGCTGTCGCTCTTCATGTAAAAGAAATAGTGGTCGTCCGGATTGGCGTCCTCAGGGTTTCGGTCGAGCTCCGGCGTGCGCGTGTAGCCCGATTCGAGCTCAGCCTCATCAGCCGAGAGGCCTATGGGCTCGCCCCAGCTGCGTATAGGCTCACCGTTCTGGTATACGGTCACACGCAGAAGGTCGTACACCGGGCTCTCGCGGAAATACTTGACCACGAAGTCGATAAAGCTGCGCGGGTCCTGCTCGGTGTCGTAAGCGGCGATAATTCGCTGGTTTACAAGCGCGAGCTGCTCCTTGATGGCATCTTCACGGTAGTTGCGCTCGTTTCGCACCTGCCAGTAGGTCATGCCGAAGATTATAATCCACAGCGTGGCTACAAGCGGTATGAAGAGCTGCCACTGATAGTTAATGCGTCTCTTTAAATCCATACCCGAAACCTTGGCGTGTAACGATGTATTTCTCGCTGTCGCCGAGTTTCTTGCGAAGGCGGGTGATGTTGGTGTCGATAGTGCGGCCGGTGACTACAACCTCGTCGCCCCATACGTTCTTTATTATTTCCTCGCGCGAGTATATGCGGTTGCGGTGCGTCAGGAAGAAGAGCAGTATGTCGTACTCCGTGCGCGTAAGCTGCACGGGCTCATTGTCGAGGAACACTTCCTTGCTGTTGCGGTCGATGCGCAGCGATTTGAACACCACGTCGGGCTCGTAGATTGACTCCTGCTCTATGATGTCGGCTGCCGAGCGCTTCTGGGCGGCGTTGGTGCGGCGCAGCACGGCGCGCACGCGGGCGAGAACCTCGCCTATGTTGAAAGGCTTGGTCACATAGTCGTCGGCACCGATGTTGAGGCCTTTCACCACGCAGTCCTCGTCGGAGAGAGCCGAGCAGAAAAGTATCGGTGTCTCTTCGGTAGCCGTCACGTTGCGCACGCGGCTGGCGAAGTCGAAGCCGCTCAGCTGGCCCATCATGATGTCTACCATAAAGAGTGAATATGTTTCGAGATTGTCGAGATCGAGAGCCTCTTCGGCGCTGTAGGCGCAGTCTACCTCATAGCCTTCTTTCTCGAGATTGAACTTGAGGATTTCGCAAAGTGCTTCTTCGTCGTCAATAACTAATATCTTTGTTCTCATTGGATATGCGGGAGAGAGTATATTGGAGTGTGATAATGTTTCGAGCCGTAAAATTAGCCATTTTTTAGCGGATACAATGTTAAGATGTGTTAATACCTCCCGCGCTCATGAACCTTTCAACTTCCTCCGGGGTTCTAAATTCAAATTACTGATTTTGCACTGTGTTTTTTCATGGTATTAGATTTAAGGTTAAAGATTGTCGGTTGTCGGGAGACAGCCGATTTTTTTTTGTGCCGGTATTTGATTAATTTTGCAGTGAAAAAGACTGCCCGTGCAGTGTATCCTTTTGCTAATTAACCGAAAATCAAGCTATGAAGCCATATCTACTGTTTGCTTTGCCCTGCCTGGCACTCCCTGCCGTGGCCACCGAGCCCGTGCATCTCGCTGCTGCCGGCGATTCACACATTTTTGAGGGCGTGCTGTGCTCCGAGGTGAGTACAGCTGCCATAACCGTGGGCGACCGTCCTTTCGACCCCGCGCGCGACCGCTTGTCGGTCTACGGTAACGGTGCCATTGTGATTGCCGACGGCTGGCAGGCTCCTCTCACTATTTATTCGCAGGAAAATTGCAGCGGCGAGGCCATGGTGCTCGACCGCGACTGCTTCTATCGTGGCGAGCTGCTCGGCGAGGCCTCGACACTGCCCGAATACGAGCTCGGCGCTTTCGACAACGCCATCAAATCGTTCCGCCTCAAACGCGGATTCTCCTGTACCTTAGCCAATAACCCCGACGGCACTGGCTACTCGCGTGTATTTATTGCCAACGACGCCGACCTCGTTGTCGACACCATGCCCGACGGCCTCTGCTTTGCCTCTTTCGTGCGTGTATGCCGCTTCGATTGGGTGGGCAAACGCGGTATCTCGGGAGGTGACATCCCCGCGCTGACCCGCTCGTCATGGTTCTACGACTGGGGCGCCGGTGCCTCATCGACAGCTGACTACGAGTATGTACCCATGCGCCACAACCGCTGGTGGGATTCGTGGGAAAACATTGGCTCGCGCACCGAGACCTCGGCTGTGCTCGGCTTCAACGAGCCCGACCATGCCGACCAGTCGGACCTCGGCACTGAAATCGCTATCGACTTGTGGCCCGAGATGATGAAATCGGGCCTGCGCATCGGTTCCCCCGCCCCCGACAATATCAACAAGCAGTGGCTCCACGAGTTCCTCGCCAAGGCCGACACGCTCAACTACCGCGTCGACTTCGTGGCAACGCATATGTACTGGGACTCGCAGGACCCCTACCGCCTGGCCGACAACATCGCCTCGCTCTGCCGCAACACCTACGGTGGCCGCCCCATGTGGATTACCGAGTGGAACAACGGCGCTAACTGGACGGGCGAGGCCTGGCCAAACCCCAAGGGCTCGAAGCGCGACGCCGACTTCAATATCGTCTACGACTCGATCGGCAAGTCGCCAACGGTGACCCGCCCCCACACAAAGGCTAACTCCGACGTGCAGGTTGCATGGCTCGCAAAAGCCCTCGACGCCTTCGACAAATGCCCCTGGCTCGAGCGACACGCCTTCTATAACTGGGTGGAAGACGCCCGCGCACTCGAGCTCGACGGCAAGCTCACCCCGGCAGGAAAGCTCTTCGCGGCCTATAACTCGCGCCCCGCTTTCGACCGCAGCACCGAGTACGTACACCTGTGGCGCATAGCTCCTCCGAGAGTCACAAAAATACGCTTTACCGACGGCCGAGTGCGCATCGACTTCACCGACCCCAATGGCGAGACACTCAAAGGCTACGCCGTGGAGAGGCGAGTCGACGGCGGAGCATGGCAGGAAATAGACTTCATCACGCCCGACGAGTTCACCCATGGCCGTTATATGTATTTCCGTGACTTCGATGTTGTCGATGGCTTCCTCGAGTACCGTTTCAAGGGCATTTCGTATAAGGATACCGAGTCGATTTATTCGCGTGTGCTCGGTGTGCAGGTGCGCACCGGGGCGGCCCGGGCTCCCGCCGTGCGCGACGGCCTTGAAGTATATAGCCGTGGTCATGAGCTGATTATAGAGGCCGACACCGAGGGCTCGGCGACCCTCTACGGCATGGACGGGCGCGCTCTGCGCACAGTGGCCTACGCCCCCGGCACAACTGCCGTACCCCTGCCCGCAGGCATATATTTCCTTGCAGGACGTAAGCTCGCGCTCAAATAAATTTGCCTTTGCGCTCGCTCCCCGCACGCCTCCGCCTGCGGCTCCGGCGTACGGGGTAGCGAAATACACAATCATCCCGTATGTAATGGCCCGGAGGGCCTTAAGTTCGTTAACCGCGGGCGCTTGCCGCCCGTGGGTAGATGCATAAAAGGATCTGCCGCGCCGGAGGTGCGGTACAGAGCTCCCTGTGATTAATCCCTATGCTACAGCTCCTTGCAGCGAAAATAAGTAGAAACAGCTGTATTCCACAGCGCGTCCGCCAGGACGCAGATTAACCCGTAACCTCGTACGCCGTAGCTTTAGCGCAGGCGTGCCCGAACAGAAGCGGCTCACGTGAGCGCGTCCGGCAGTGTGTAGGGCGTCCGCCAGGACGCTGATTAATCCAGTAACCCCGTACGCCGGAGCTTTAGCGGAGGCGTGCGGGGTTAGTGATACCCTCGCAGGTGGCGTCCGTCAGGACGCCGATTAAAAACGTAAGGCGCTGATACTCATCTTAATCGGCGTCCATGCGGACGCCACTCCTGTAGGCACGGCTATCCCCGCACGCCCCCGCACGCCTCCGCTAAAGCTACGGCGTACGGGGTTACGAGATTAATCATCGTCCTACGGACGAGTCGAAGCCCGGCTTGTTTGCAAATAAATTTGCCTTTGCGCTCGCTTATTCGTACCGTTGGCAAGTTGCCGAAGGTACTTCTGCGCTCGGCAAAGATCAAATAAATTTGCCTTTGCGCTCGCTTATTCGTACCTTTGCACCCTATGTTGGATAAAATAGGACAATTTATTATAAATGCAGCCGATGTCCTGGGCGGATACCCGCTCTTCTTTCTCCTCATCGGCGGAGGTCTCTACCTCTTTCTTTCATCAGGTGCAGTGTCGGTGCGACGCCTTCCGGCGGCTCTCGCCGAGTTGCGCCGCAAGCCCACGGGTACTAAAGACGACGGGCAGATTTCATCAGTGCAGGCCCTTGCCTCCGTTGTTGCGGCCACTATCGGCCTTGGCAACATTGCGGGCGTGGCCATAGCACTCGTGCTCGGCGGCCCCGGTGCCATTTTCTGGATGTGGGTAAGCGCCATTGTGGGTATGGCTACCAAGTACCACGAGGGCGTGCTCGCTATCATGTATAAGGGTAAGGACGATGCCGGCCGTCCGCAGGGCGGCCCCATGCACATCATAGAGCAGGGGCTCGGCATGAAATGGAAACCGCTCGCCAAGTTCTTTGCCATAGCGGGCCTCTTCGGCACAATGTGCATTATGAACGCCAACCAGCTCACCGAGGCTTTCATGGCCACTTTCACCACGCCCGAGGGCATTGCCGGAAGCGATTTCCTCGGTACGGCAGGAGGTTGGCTCGGGCTCGATAATGTGCGCACCTTCCGTCTCCTCTTCGGCTGTGCCG
The DNA here is from genome assembly GCA_947573485.1 of uncultured Porphyromonadaceae bacterium. Taxonomy (GTDB): domain Bacteria; phylum Bacteroidota; class Bacteroidia; order Bacteroidales; family Muribaculaceae; genus CAG-873. Next base: position 118,109 of record CANPGB010000007.1, read on the forward strand.
TGGCGGCTGTTGTGGCCGTGGTTATTCTCGGCGGTATAAAGCGCATAGCCCGCGTGGCCACCGTAATGGTGCCCTTCATGGTCGGCCTCTACTTCCTTATGGTGCTGTACATTATCATCACTAACATACACGGCGTGCCCGCTGTTTTCAAAAGCATTTTCGCCGAGGCGTTCAACCTCCGCGCCGGCTTCGGAGCCCTCGTGGGCATTGCCATTATCGGTGCCCGACGGGCAGCCCTCGTCAACGATGCGGGCATAGGCACCGCTTCAATCATGCACGGCGCCTCGAAGAACGACAACCCCGTGCGCGAGGGCCTCGTGGCTATGCTCGGCCCGAGTATCGACTCCGGCCTCGTATGCACCCTCACGGCCATTGCGATTCTGCTTTGCGGAAACATCGACGTCGAGGGCGTAAAAGGCCTCGAAGTGGCCATGCAGGCGTTCAGCTCGGCAATCCCGGCAGGCGACATCCTGCTCATGTGCATCGTGATATGCTTTGCTATGTCGTCGATGTTCTCATACTCGTTCTACGGCACCACCTGCGCAAGCTATCTCTTTGGCTCCAAGCGCGCCAAATATTACTCCTGGGCTTTCCTTGCCTCGCTTGTGGTCTTCGCCGTGGTGCCTCTTGAGGCTGCCGTAGGCGCCTGCGACCTCTTCTACGCCCTCATGGCAATACCCACCATGATTGCAGTGCTCGCACTCAGTCCGAAGGTGCGACGCGTCACTGCCGAGCATTTCAAAAAGAATAAAAACACGAAAGAATAAGCTTCACAGCCATGCTTCCCGATTTTATCACATGGGATGTAAATCCCGCCATAATTGACAGCTTTATCACCGTACGCTGGTACGGGCTTATGTTCGCAATAGGCTTCTGGATAGGCTTCAACGTCGTTGCCCGCATGTTCAAGCGCGAGGGTGCCCCCGAGCGTTGGATGGGTATATTGCTCATCTACGTGGGCGTCGCCACTATTGTGGGTGCACGTCTCGGCCACGTATTCTTCTATCAGTGGGATTATTACAGCGCGCACCCATGGAAGATTCTTGCTACATGGGAGGGCGGTCTCGCGAGCCATGGCGGTGCCATTGGCATCATTATAGCGGTGATTCTCTTCTCTATCTTCACCACCAAGCGAAATCCGCTGTGGACTTTCGACCGTCTCACGGTCGCTATCGCCCTCGTTGGCTGCCTCATACGCATCGGCAACCTCATGAACTCCGAGATTTTCGGCTATCCCACAACCTTGCCCTGGGGCTTCAAATTCGTACGCTCGCAGGAGTGGCACGCACTCTACGAAGGTCTTGCCTGCCACCCCACGCAAATCTACGAGGCGCTGTGCTATCTTGCACTCTTCGCTCTTATGATGTATATGTACTGGCGCCGCAATGCAGGCGAGCGCCCCGGCCTCCTCTTCGGCACCTTCCTCATCGGTACTTTCGGCGCCCGATTCCTCATTGAGTTTATCAAGAACGACCAGGTGGCGTTCGAGGCCACAATGAAGTATAACATGGGTCAGCTCCTCAGCATACCCTTTATCCTCCTTGGTGTTTTCCTCGTGGTGTGGGCACTTACGCACAAGCGCATAAAGCTCGATTACCCCAACCGCTACGCCCCGGAAAAGCCCGCAAAGAAATCTTGAAAAATGAATAGATACCTGTCTCTCCTCCTCATAGCTCTCGCTGCCTTTCTCATCGTGCCCGTGGCTGCCTCACAGGTGCCCGACGATGAGGAAGACCCCTACTTCCTGTTATGCGGCCAGGCCGACAAGGCCATAGCCGAGGGCAACTACGAAGAGGCTGCCGCCCGTCTCATCGACGCCATGGCTGTGCGCCCGGCGGCCTCCGAGAACGTACTCCTGCTCTCCAATCTCGGCATGATATACAGCTGCCTCGACCGCGATTCGCTCGCCCTGGCAACACTCGAGGAGGCGCACCGCCGCGCTCCCGCCATGCGCACCGTGATTGCAAACCGCGCACGTGTGCTCCTCAAAATGGGGCGCGACCGCGATGCACTCAACGATTTCGCACGCCTCATTGAGGCCGATTCGCTCAACCTTGAGGCGCGCTATTACCACGGCACAATATCGCTCTACTCGGGCAAACTCGAGGGTGCCGAAGCCGACTTTGCCGTGCTTGCATCTAAAGACCCCGAAGGCACCGATACGGCACGCGCGCTCTCGGCGCTCTATTCCCTCTCGGGGCGCGACCTGCAGGCTATTCCCTATTTCGAGCGACTGATTAAGGTCGAACCCTCGGCGGAGTATTATGCCGGGCTCGCAGGCTGCCAGTTAGCCCTCCAGCGCCTTTCCGAAGCATCGGGAACCATAGGCGAGGGGTTGAAAAAATTCCCCGATGACCCCGAGCTATACTATTACCGTGCCATGCTCAACCGCGACCGTTACAGCCTCGACCAGGCACATGCCGACGCCGACCGAGCCGTGAAGCTCGGTCTATCGAAGGCCAAGGCCGACGCCCTATTCAAGTAGGCGCCCCCTGTCTATCTCAAAAACGGATTTGTGGCTTTCTCGGCTTCGACGGTAGTGAATCGGTCGTGGCCGGGCAGCAGCTGTGTGCCGTCGGGCAGGGTGAGAATCTTGTTGCGCAGGTTGGCTATAAGTGTGGCATGGTCGCCGCCGGGAAGGTCGGTGCGCCCTACCGACCCGCGGAAAATGCTGTCGCCAACAAGAGCGAAGCCGCCCTCGGGGCAGTAGAGGGCAATGCCGCCGGGCGAGTGGCCCGCAACTTCTATCACATATAGCTTCTCATTGCCTATGCTTATCTCGTCGCCCTCCTTCAGGGGCACGTCGATGCTCACACCTGCGTCGGCACCTGCCGGAAGTACCATGCCGAACTGCCGTGCCTGCGAGCCGAGGCCTGCTCCTAAAGGAGCGTCGCCGAGGTGGGCGGCAACCTTCACACCATAGCGGTCGCGCACATAGTTGTCGCCGAAGCAGTGGTCGAGGTGCAGGTGCGTGTTTATTATCTGCTTTATCTCGAGTTTGTTATCCTCGATGTAACTTTCAAAGAGGTGAGTCTCGGCTGCCGAGGTCATGCCCGGGTCAACAACTATGGCCTCGCGGCTCGTGCTGTCCCACACTACATAAGTGTTCTCAGCGAAAGGGTTGAATACAAATTGTTTGACTTTAATCATGGCTCTATTTGATTTTTTGGAAAGGGACGTATACGACCTCCTTTGTTTCAAAGAAAGGCTCCGCGAAATACTCGTTAATGGGAATTTCGACAACAGTGCGCTTCACAGCCTTGATTTCGTCGGCGAGGTCGCCCCCCTTGAGGCAGGCAAGGCCGGGAGCATAGCGGTTGCGGCGCGCCGACGCCGTGTCGATATTGCGCGAGCAGGCCTTCAGCAGACCGTCGAGAGGCATCACGGCGCGGCTCACCACATAGTCGAAGCGCTCGTGGCACTCCCCCGAGTCGCCGTGCTGGAAAGTGACATTGTCGAGCCCTATGGCCGCGGCAATCTCGCTTGCCACACGTATCTTCTTGCCTATGCGGTCGATAAGGTGGAAGCGGCACTCGGGGTAAAAAATCGCCAAGGGGATGCCGGGGAAGCCGCCCCCCGTGCCGAGGTCGAGCAGGGTAGTGCCCTCGGCAAGCTCGCCGAAGAAAGCGGCAAGAGCAAGCGAATGAAGCACATGGCGGCAATAGAGGTTACCCGTATCCGCACGGGAAACCACATTGATTTTCGAGTTCCACTCGTTGTAGAGCTCGCCGAGGGCACCGAAGGCCGTTAGCTGGCGCTCGCTCAGGTTCGGGAAATATTTCGTTATTATGTCGAGGTTGTCGCTTTCCATATATATTCGGGTAACAATTATGTGTCTTGAATGTTTTATGTTATATACTCCACAAAATTACGCATTTTTCGCTTGTCGCGTCAAATAAAAAGCGTTACTTTGTATTTTAAACTATATATCAATGATAGAATTAGGAAAATATCAGATAATGGAGATTCGCCGATTTGTAGATTTCGGCGCATATCTCTCGCGCCCGGGCGAAGACGAGGAAGTGCTCCTCCCCGCCCGCTACCTACCCGAAGACGCCACTGTAGGTCAATCTCTTGAGGTATTCGTCTACAACGATTCCGACGACCGACCCGTGGCCGTCACCGAGCACCCCTACGCCACTGTCGGCGAGTTCGCCTTCCTCAGTGTAAATGCCGTCAACGACGTCGGCGCCTTCATGGACTGGGGCCTGCCCAAAGACCTTCTCGTGCCATACAGCGAGCAGAAAGTGAAAATGCGCCGCGGCGGCATATACCTCGTGTATATCTACGTCGACCCCACCTCAAACCGCATAGTAGCCTCAGCCAAGGTAGAAAAATTCCTCGGAAACGTATACCCCGACTACAAGCCCGGCCAGAAAGTGACAGCCCTCGTAACCGAGCACTCAGACATCGGCTACAAAGTGATTGTCGAGAACCTCCACCGAGGCATCATTTACTCCAACGAAATTTTCCGACCCATAGAGCTCGAGGAAACCGTTACCGCATATGTCAAACAGGTGCGACCCGACGGCAAAATCGACCTCACTCTCAACGACAAGGCTCGCCGCCGCCAGGACGAGCTCGCCGACCGCATCCTCGAGTACCTCGACCGTCCCGACGCCGTGCCCGTAGGCGACAAACTCGCCCCCGAAGTCATCGAAATGATTTTCTCATGCTCCAAAAAAGACTTCAAGAAAGCCGTCGGCCACCTCTACCGTGACAAAAAAATTGTCATCACCCCCGAAGGCACCATCGCAAAAGCCTGACGCAAACCGCGCGTCCGCCAGGACGCTGATTAATCTCGTAACCGGGTACGCCGAAGCCGCAGGCGGAGGCGTGCCCGGAAAAGTAAGCGGGCTACATCGCGTCCGTCAGGACGCTGATTAATCTCGTAACCGGGTACGCCGAAGCCGTAGGCGGAGGCGTGCCCGGATTGCGCACCTCCTCGCATGGCGTCCGCCGGGACGCC
>CANPGB010000008.1 GCA_947573485.1 uncultured Porphyromonadaceae bacterium
CCCCGCCGACCGCATCGCCGCCGGCGACTGGCAGTATATCACCGACAAGTGCCGCGAGTGTATCGCAATTGCTGCGCGCCTCGGCAAATAAGTACACATTATTATATTATGGCCCCGGCAGCACACGGCTGTCGGGGCCATATTTGCATAAACGGGCGTTTTTTAGTAGTTTTGCCGAAAATTTCAGAAATCAAAAATTCCGATAGCGTATAATATAGCATGGTATCAGTCGACGGCCTGACAGTAGAGTTCGGGGGAACCACCCTCTTCAAAGACGTTTCTTTTGTAATCAATCCCAAAGACCGCATAGCCCTCATGGGCAAGAACGGTGCCGGTAAAAGCACCCTCCTCAAAATCCTTGCCGGAGTGCGCCAGCCCACCCGTGGCTCGGTATCGGTGCCCCGCGACTGCACGGTGTGCTATCTGCCCCAGCATATGATGACCGAAGACGGCCGCACGGTGTTTGAAGAGGCTTCGCAGGCTTTTGCTCACCTCAAGGAAATGGAGGCCGAAATCGAAGCCATGAACAACGAGCTTGCCACACGCACCGACTACGAGAGCGACTCCTATATGGCTCTCATAGCGAAAGTGGCATCGGTGAGCGAAAAGTTCTACGCTATCGACATGACCCACTTCGAGGAAGACGTTGAGAAAGCCCTGCTCGGCCTCGGCTTCGAGCGCTCTGACTTCGGGCGTCCCACCTCGGAGTTCTCGGGCGGTTGGCGCATGCGCATCGAGCTTGCCAAGCTCCTGCTTCAGAACCCCGATGTGCTGCTGCTCGACGAGCCCACCAACCACCTCGACATAGAGTCGATAGGCTGGCTCGAAGATTTCATTATCAACAGCCCCATGGCCGTGGTTGTCATTAGCCACGACCGCCGGTTTATCGACAACATCACCACCCGCACCATTGAAGTCACTCTCGGCCGCATCTATGACTACAAAGCCCGCTACAGCCACTACCTGGAGCTGCGCAAGGAACGCCGCCAGCAACAGCAGAAGCAGTACGACGATCAGCAGAAGCAGATTGCCGAGGCACGCGAGTTCATAGAGCGCTTCAAAGGCACGTACTCCAAAACCTACCAGGTGCAGAGCAAGGTGAAGTGGCTTGAGAAACTCGAGATTGTGGAGGTAGACGAAGAAGATACCTCGGCTCTCCGCCTCAAATTCCCGCCCTGCCCCCGCAGCGGCAGCTACCCCGTGATAGCCGAGGGCGTAGGCAAGAGCTACGACGGCGTGCCCGTGTTCTCAAACGCCTCTTTCATGATAGAGCGAGGCGATAAGGTCGCTTTTGCAGGGCGCAACGGCGAGGGTAAATCCACAATGGTCAAGGCCATTATGAACGAGATAACCCACGACGGCAAACTCACCCTCGGCCATAACGTGAAGATTGGCTACTTTGCCCAGAACAGCGCCTCGCTCCTCGACGGCGAGCTCACCGTTTTCCAGACTATCGACGACATTGCCGTGGGCGACGTGCGCCTTAAGATACGCGACCTGCTCGGCGCCTTCATGTTCGGTGGCGAGGAGAACCAAAAGAAAGTGAAGGTGCTCTCGGGTGGCGAGCGCGTGCGCCTCTGCATGATAAAGCTTCTGCTCGAACCCGTCAACCTCCTCATCCTCGACGAGCCAACAAACCACCTCGACCTCAAGACCAAGGATATTCTCAAACAGGCCCTGCGCGACTTCGACGGCACCCTGATCGTTGTAAGCCACGACCGCGACTTCCTCGACGGCCTCGTGACCAAGGTCTACGAGTTCGGCGGCGGACGCGTGCGCGAGCACCTCTGCGGCATCAACGAGTTCCTCGAGAAAAAGAAAGAGGAAGCCGCCAAATAGTCAGTTCATACTATGTTACCCTATAAAAAAAGCTGCGCATCCGGCGCAGCTTTTTTCGTGTATAATCCTAAAAATCAGATCAAAATCTCGAGCGTCGATGTAGGGACATGCCTTTGGCATGTTTGATTGATTTTGCTTTGATTCCCTGACCTTTACATGCCAAAGGCATGTCCCTACAGTTTTCGAATTTTAGAAAATGTAGACGTATCACACGAAGTTCTGCAACACCCTCCGAAGCTCGTTAACCCCGGGTGCATGCCACCCGGGGCCAGTCATATCTATAGGCGATGCCGTGCCGGAGGTACGGTATAACCATTTCAGCGGGGATACTTCCAAGGTACTCGGAGATTCCGATTTATCTGAGATGTTTTGCCCCGTGCGTCGCTACGCACAATACAATAGTTCTTTCCCACTTCATACTTATTTACGTACTTTTGCCCTTCTCACCGTACCTTAAACACAGATAGATACCGCGGAATGGCAATCTTTGAAAAACACACAACAACAAGCGACCGCGAACTGGTACTGATGATCAAGCTGGGCGACCCGCGCAGCTTCGAGCATCTGTTCATGCGCTACTACCCGCGATTCAGGGCTTTCACGTTCCGCTTCGTGCGCGATGAGTCGGCTACCGACGATATAATGCAGAACGTATTCCTGAAGCTGTGGGTCAATCGCGACTCGCTGAAGGAAGACCTTCCGGTGAGCACTTTCATCTTCGTGCTCACAAAAAATGAGATTTACACGTGGCTCCGCTACCGCCGGGCGCACATCACTTCTCCACTCGACGAGCACATGCCTTTCAGCACGGGCCCGGCAGCCTCTCCCGACCGCATCTACGACTACACCGAGCTTGAACTTAACCTGCAGGCTGCCATTGAGGAGCTGCCTGCACGGCGGCGCGAGATTTTCCGCCTCAACCGCTACGAGCTTAAATCGGCCAAGGAGATTGCTGCGCAATTGGGCATCTCGGCCCGCACCGTCGAGAAGCAGATAGAGCTTGCCCTGCGCCATATAAGGGAGCGGTTGCGCTACAGCATGCATATAATAATAGTAAGTTTTCACATATTATGCAATTCAATATTCTGACACGCGGCATCGTGCTTGGCGCGGTGGCTCTTTTAGGCTCGCTTACGGCAGTGGCGGGTGGCACGAGGCTAAAGGCTATGTCGTTCAATATCCGTTTCGATACCCCCAAGGATACCGCCGAGCTCTCGTGGGAAAACCGTCGCGGGGCAATCGCCACCATGCTTGAGCAGGAGGCGCCCGACGTGGTAGGCATGCAGGAGTTGCTCGCCTCTATGGAAAGCGGACTGCACGCCCTAACACCGGCTTATGCCTACTACCGCATACCGCACAGCGAAGATGTGCGCGACCGCATGACAGGCGATGTGGCAGTAGCCTATCGCCGCGACTTATTCGAGCCCTGCGACTCGGGCTATTTCTGGCTTAGCGCAACGCCCGAGGTGGCATCGAAGCCCTGGAACTCCACCGACCGCCATTACCGCAGCTGTGTGTGGGTAAAGCTGCGCCACAAGGTATCGGGCGATGAGTTCTATTTCTTTACCACCCACTTCCCTTATAAGAAAGAACCTGTCGACACCGAGGTTCGTGCCCGCTGCGCGCAACTGATCTGCAACAAGATTCACGAAATAGCGGGCGACAGCGCGGCCTGCTTTGTGACAGGCGATATGAACGCCTCCGACAACCCCGACGACCCGCGCAGCCCGAGTCTCGCGCCATACTTTGCCTATATGGGGGCGGCGCGGCGCGATGCCGAGTTCAGCAACTGCCGCTCGAGCTTCAACGGCTTCGGACGCATCTCCCCCGAAATACGCGGAAAGAATCTCGACCACATCTTCTACCGCAACGCCACGCCGCGCCTCTTCGAGACCGTTGACTACCCCGGTTTCGGCACCTTATATATCTCTGACCATTATCCCATTCTATGCCACTTCGACCTATGAAAAACGCCCTCACCGCCGCCTTTGCCCTCGCGCTGGCGCTACCGATGCACGCCATAAGCCTCAGTTCTCCCGACGGCAAACTGTTACTTGACGTAGCCACTGCCGACAGCCTCCGCATAAGTCTCACCGACGCCACAAGCGGCAAAGAGTTGCTGCGCCCCTCCACCATAGGCATAGCATGGAACGACGGCGACTACTGGGGCGACGGCGAGAAAGTAAAGAAGAGCCGCCGCAGCAAGGCAAATTCCACCATAGCATCTCCTTTCTATAAAAAGGCTGAGGTGCAGGATAATTACAATGCACTCAACCTCAACTTCGACGGCTACAGCCTCGAGTTGCGCGCCTACAACGACGGCATTGCCTACCGCTTTGCGGGCACCGGCGGCAAGTGCGGCGAGGTGCAGAGCGAGACGGCTGCCTACCGCCTCGGCGCCGACGACACCCTTTACGCCCCTCGCGTGCGCAACCGCAAGAAGCGCACCAAGGCCTCGCGCCACGAGCTTTTCTGGAACGATATGCAAAACCAATACACCGTATCTCCCCTCTCGGCAATAGGTCACGGCTCGCTTTTCTTCACACCCCTCTTAGCTGCCGACAGCGCCGCCTGCGTAACTGTTGCTTTCGGTGAGGCCGACGTCGAAGATTACCCCGGCATGTATCTTGCCGCCGACACCGCCGCTCTCGCCCTCCACGGTGTGAGCGCGCCCTACCCCGCCGCCACGGTGCAGGGCGGCCACAACGACCTTGAGATGCTCGTCACCGAACGCGAGAATTATATAGCGCGCGTAGCTGGCGACCGCACTTTCCCTTGGCGCTTCTTCATCGTCAGCCGCGACGACCGGGAGCTGCCTGCCTCCGATATGGTTTACCGTCTTGCAGCGCCCTGCCGCCTCGACAGCACCAGGTGGATACGCCCGGGAAAGGTGGCCTGGGAGTGGTGGAACAACTGGGGGCTCTACGGCGTGGACTTCAAGGCCGGAGTCAACAACGACACCTATAAGGAATATATCGACTTCGCCGCCGACAAGGGCATAGAATATGTGATTCTCGACGAAGGCTGGGCTACCAAAGGCAAGTGCGATCTCTTCGACGTAGTACCCGAAATCGACCTGCCCGAGCTTATTTCGTATGCCAAGGAGCGCGGAGTAGGCATTATTCTCTGGGCGGGCTATCTCGCCTTTGAAAAAGATATGGAGGCGGTTGTGCGCCGCTACGCCGATATGGGCGTGAAAGGTTTCAAAATCGACTTCCTCAACCGCGACGACCAACCGATGATTGATTTCATGTACCGCACGGCAGAGCTGTGCGGGCGCCATAAGATGCTCGTCGACTTCCACGGCTGCCCCAAGCCCACGGGTCTGCAGCGAACCTATCCCAATGTAATAAACTACGAAGCGGTGTTCGGCCTCGAACAGATGAAGTGGACAAAGCCGGGCGTCGACCAGATAACATACGACGTAACCCTGCCCTTTATCCGCAGCATAGCAGGACCCATGGACTACACCCAGGGCGCCATGCGCAACGCACCTCTGAATCAGTACTACCCCTGCCGCTCCAACCCCATGAGCCAGGGCACACGCTGCCGCCAGCTCGCCGAGTTTGTAATCTTCGATTCGCCCCTGAGCATGCTCTGCGACTCGCCCGGCAACTACATGCGCGAGCCCGAGAGCACGGCTTTCATAGCGGCAATTCCCACGGTTTTCGAGCGCACCGAAGTGCTCGCGGGCAAAGTAGGCGACCATATAGCCATGGCACGCCGCGGCGCCGACGGCACGTGGTACATAGGCGCCATGACCGGGAATGAAGCTCTCGAACTCGAACTCGACCTGGATTTCCTTGACGAGGGAACCGTTTACGACGCCGTGATAATGAGCGACGGCATAAACGCCGACTCATATGCCTCCGACTACCGCTGCAGCAAAGGCATAGTGAGCAATAACGACGGCCTTGTTGCACGCATGGTTGCCGGAGGTGGTTTCGCGGCCATTCTCAGCCCGCGCTGATTTACGTAGTAGGCGCCGTAAGCCCGTTCTTATTATACTCTTAAACCTTAAAGTCATGAATCCAAACACCATAGAAAACTATCTTCTCGGCAAGTGCTCGGCAGAAGAAAGCCGGGAGGTTGAACGGTGGTTTGTAGAAAACATCGATAATCCCGAGCTTGAGGAACTGTGCACCCCGGTAATAGGTCGCATGGGCGCCTACAGCGACGACAGTGCCGCCCGCGAGGCCTTCGAGCACCTCCGCCGCCGTCTTGCCCTGAACCCCGGCGAGCCCCGCCGACGCCGCCTCTTCCGCATAGGCTTCAAGGCCGCCGCAGCCGCCCTCGTCCTGGGCGTATGTGTCACGGCAGCATATCTTTCGGGGCGCGGCATGGCAGAACCCGAAATCTACTCGCCCGACTTTGTGGAGATAGCAGCCATAGGCACCGGCAGCTCGCACACTCTGCTCCCCGACTCTTCGGAGGTGGTGGTGCACCCCGGCAGCCGCATCATCTACGACCGCACCTCTTTCGGAGGGCACAGGCAGGTGATGCTCTTCGGCGACGCCTACTTTGCAGTGCGCAAGGGTGCCGACATGCCTTTTGAAGTAAAGTGCCACGGCGCCTCGGTGCACGTAATGGGCACGCGCTTCGATGTTTCATCGCATGACGACGACTCCGAGTTCACCGTAGCGCTCTACGACGGCAAGGTGAGCCTCTCTACCGAAATGGGTCCCGGACGCGACACCATTACCCTCTCGCCGGGCGAGATTGTAAAAGTCGACAAGGCCACCGGCGCTCTCAGCACCATGCACGTGCCCGACCTCGACAACAACGAGGATAACGGTGGCACCCACGTCTTTTTCGAGCGCCGCATAGCCGATATCGCCACCGAGCTCGAGCGCCGCACCGGCAAGCACATTATAATCCGCAATCCGGCAATAAGCTCGCGCAGGGTGCTGGCGATATTCTCAAACAACGAGTCGCCCGAAGAAATTCTGCGCGCCGTGACCGCAGGCACCTCGGTGGTGGTAGCCCAGCCCGACAGCCTCACCATAGAGGTGCGCTGACCAACAGAAATCAAACCTTAAAACTAATATGAATCAACTGTCACAATTTCTACACCGCGCCCGTCCGCGTCTGCTCGCAGTGGCGGCAGGGCTTGTAGTCTGCGGCGCAGCCTATGCCCAGACAATCGACTTCAAAGTATCCGACACGAGCGTGCGGCAGGCCGTGCTCCTCTTCCAGAAGCAGACCGGCCTCTCGGTGAGCGTCGACGCCGACAAGCTCGACATGAACCGCACCGTGAGTGTCAACGCACGCAACCGCACACCCGAAGATGTTCTCCGCAGCATTTTCAAGGGTCAGAATATCGACTGCACCTACTCGGGCAAGACCCTGGTGGTGGCTCCCGCCGGCAAGGCTGCTCCAGAAAAGAAAAGCCGCCCGCGCCTCACCGGCACAATCACCGACGAGAACAATGTCGGCGAGCCCCTAATCGGCGCCACCGTCACCAATCTCAGCACCGGGCAGGCCGTGGTCACCGACATCGACGGCAACTACAGCATAGCCGCCGCTCCGGGCGAGAAGCTGCGCGTGAGTTATGTGGGTTTTAATCCTGCCGATGTCGAGGTTGGCGACAGCGACACCCTCAACGTGGCCATTTCGGAGGCTAACAATGCCTTGAACGAAGTGGTTGTCGTAGGCTTCGGCACGCAGAAAAAGATGAACCTCACGGGCGCTGTCTCAGTAATCAATTCCGACGAAGTGAACGGTCGCCCGGTGGCGAGCGCCGCCACAGCACTGCAGGGCCTCGACCCTGCAATGAACATCGGCATAAACTCCGGCCGCGCCGACGCCGGTTATACTATCGACATCCGCGGCGCCGCCTCGCTCAACTCAAGTTCGCCGCTGATTCTCGTCGACGGTGTGGAGATGCCCCTCAGCCGCGTGAACCCCAACGACATAGAGTCGGTATCGATTCTCAAAGACGCATCGGCCTCGGCAGTCTACGGCGCCAAGGCATCGGCCGGTGTTGTGCTCGTCACCACCAAGAGCGGCACGGAGTCGCGCCCCACGGTATCGTACAACGGCCGCTTCGGCTGGGCGCAGAACACCACTTCCACCGACTACATCACCTCAGGCTACGAGTGGGGAAAGGTTGTTGACCGCTTCAATTATATCTACTCCAACCAGAACTACCTCAAATATGGCGAGGACGACTGGGCCGAGCTCGAGGCACGCCGCTACGACAAGACCGAGAACCCCGAGCGCCCCTGGGTTGTAGTGGGCGAGGACGGCAACTACAAGTACTACGGCAACTTCGACTGGTATAACTACTACTTCCGCCGCACGCGCCCCCAGCAGGAGCACAATGTGACCCTAAGCGGTGGCAACGACCGCGTGAAATACTATGTTAGTGGCCGTTACTACCACGCCGACGGCATGATGAACATTGTCAACGACCCCTTCCGCTCCTATAATTTCCGTGCCAAACTCACGGTGAACATCGCCAAGTGGGTAAAGTTCTCCACCAACGTCAACTACTTCAACGGCAAGACCACATGGGTGGGTTACAACGACATAGAGCGCACTTTCACCACCACCTCCTACGGCAACTCTCCGCTCTTCTCGCCCCTCAACCCCGACGGCACCATTGTACACAAGACCGACGTCGTGAACCAGGGAGCCACCGTTTCGGGTGACTACAACCTGCTTATTCACAGCGGCAACAACCGAAATATCGACGAAGACAACGATATTTCGATAAAGAACAGCCTCGACTTCGACCTCTACCGAGGCCTTGCTCTTCACCTGAGCCACGCCTACCGCACAAAGTCGGAGTATGAGTCGCATCGCCGCGCCAACGCCCAGTACTCGCACACCGCAGGCGAGCTCACGACGGTAGACACCGGCTACTTCCTCAATCAGCTTCAGGAAAAGCACAACCGCACTTACCGCCACATCTTCGAAGGCTACCTCGACTACTCGCTGCGCTTCGGCGGCCTCAACAACTTCAAGGCCATGGCCGGCGCCCAATATGAGACATACAAGAAGCGCTCGCTGGCAATCACCCGCGACGGCCTCGTTACCGACGACCTCGACGACTTCGACCTCGCCGCAGGCGACACATACAAGCTCACCGGCGGCAAGACACGCTACCGCACCCTCGGTTTCTTTGCCCGCGTAAACTATGATTACGACGGCCGCTATCTCGTTGAACTCTCGGGTCGTGCCGACGGCACCTCTCGCTTCCGCAGCGGCAACCGCTGGGGTTTCTTCCCCTCGGGCTCGCTCGGCTGGCGCATGAGCCAGGAAAAATTTTGGGAAGGCGTATCGTCGTGGTGGAACAACTCCAAGCTCCGTTTCTCCATAGGCTCGCTCGGCAACCAGCAGGTGAGCGACTTCCTCTTCTTCGATAAAATCGACACGGGCAACTTCGACTCAGGCTTCACCTTCAACGGCAACGACCGCCTGCAGTATGCCTCCGAATCGAACCCTGTGGCCTCCGACCTCACATGGGAGAAAGTGACAACCTACGACTGGGGTATCGACTGGAGCTTCCTCAACAACCGCCTCGACCTCAGCGCCGACTACTACATACGCCGCACCACCGACATGATGATGCCCGGCGCCGCCCTCCCCGGCGTCTACGGCGTAAGCGCTCCCAAGCAGAACAGCGCAGACATGCGCACCAACGGCTGGGAAGTGGCTATCCACTGGCGCGACCGTCTCACCCTCGGCGGCCATGCCTTCAACTACGGCGTAAATGCCTCGCTTGGCGACTACAAGACCGTGGTCACCCGCTTCAACAATGAGACCCGACTCATCGACGGCACAAGCTACAAAGGCCAGACCCTCGGCGAAATATGGGGCTATGTGGTCGACGGCCTCTTCGCCTCCGACGAAGAAGCTGCCGCTTACCAGGAAGCCGTGGACTGCTACTACTTCCTCACACGTATCATGAGCAAAGGCGCCCCCGAATACAAGAAACTCGTTGGCGGCGACCTCCGCTACGTCGACCTTGACGGCGACGGCAAGCTCGGCCGCGGCAAAAACACAGTGGAAGACCCCGGCGACCGCAAGGTTATCGGCAACATACTGCCCCGCTACTCATATACTTTCGGCGCAAATGCCAACTGGCGCGGTATCGACTTCTCGATACTCTTCCAGGGAGTGGGCAAACGCGACTGGTATCCCGGCGGAGGTTTCTCAAATCTCTTCTGGGGTCCCTACTGCCGCCCCCACGGCACTTTCCTCAGCCAGCAGCTCGTCGATCAGATATGGTCGCCCGAGAACCCCGACGCCTACTTCCCCTTCCCCCGCGGTATGGAAGCCTACTCGGGCAACTCAAACACCACCTTCGATGCCAGCAACTCGCACTATACCCTCACCTCGCCCAACACGCGCTACCTGCAGAACGTGTCGTATCTGCGTCTGAAAAACGTGACCATAGGCTACACGCTGCCCGTGCTCAAAAAGTACATCAGTCAGATTCGCATCTACTTCACCGGCGAGAACCTCCACTACTGGTCGCCCATGAAGAAATACTGCAAGTACATCGACCCCGAGGGCGCCGTCTCCGGCATTTCCGATACCACCAACTCCGGCGAGGTATACAACTTCAGCAAAACCTATTCGGTGGGCCTGGACATCACCTTCTAATCACCATCAACCATTATGAAGAACAGTATTCTCACAATAATAGCGGCAGCTGCCGCCATGGCAGTGACAGGCTGCGACGATGCCCTTGACCTCACTCCCGAGTCGTCGCTGGCGCCGGAAACATATTTCCGCACAGCCAAAGACCTCGAGCTTGCCACCAACCGCTTCTACCTGCAGGAGCCCTCGTTCGACGACATCGTAAGCGAGCCCTCCGACCTTGCGGTAGACAAAGGCTCGTCGAACGCCCTCTATTACTCAAACATCCGCACCGTGCCCGGCTCGGGCGGCGGCTGGTCGTGGGGCACCCTGCGCCATATAAACTACTATTTGGCCCACTCAGCCAACTGCGACGACGCCGAGGCACGCGCGCAGTACGACGCCATAGCCCGCTTCTGGCGCGCGTGGTTCTACTTCGACAAGCTCAAACGCTATGGCGACGTACCCTGGCACAACACCCCCATAGGCTCTGCCGACACCGAGCTGCTCAACAAGCCCCGCGACTCGCGCGCCCTTGTTGTAGACAGCATCCTCGCCGACCTCAAATTCGCCGCCGACGTGCTCCCCGAGAGCAGCGACTGCTTCCACATAAACCGCAGCATAGCATTGGCTTTTCGCTCGAGGGTATGCCTCTTCGAGGGCACTTTCCGCAAATATCACTCAGGCCTAACTTTCAATAAAGAGGAGCTGCCTTGGCGCCCGCTCTTGGAGGATGCCGCTGCAAGCGCGCAGGCTGTGATGAGCACCGGTCGCTACTCGCTCGTGAAGAGCAACTCGCGGCCTTACTACGACCTTTTCGTAGCCGAGGAGGCGCCTGCCAAAGAGTATATCTTCGCCCGCAGCTATGGAGGCTCTATCACCTCGCAGGTGAACTACAACGTGTTCAGCGGCGGTGGCAACAAGACCGGCGCCACCAAAGCGCTCGTTGCCTCGTATCTTATGGAGGACGGCACCCGCTTCACCGATATTCCCGGCTGGGAGACCATGGAGATTCCCGATGAGTTCGAGGGCCGCGACCCGCGACTTACGCAGACTCTCATAGGCCCGGGCTCGGGAAAATGGGCTACAGGCGAGAAAATGGACTATAAGATAGTGTACTCAGAGACCTGCTACCCCTTTATGAAAATGAACCAGGGTCCCGCCAACCAGAAGAGCGCCACCCAGGACATGCCCATAATACGCTATGCCGAAGTTCTGCTCAACTACGCCGAGGCCAAGGCCGAGCTGCAGACCCTGACGCAGGACGATGTGGACGACACCATCAACCTGCTCCGCGACCGCGTGGATATGCCCGAGCTCGAGCTCGACTATGCCAACAATCACCCCGATCCCTTCCTGATGTCGGCTGAATACGGCTATGTCAACGTCCCCGAGAGCCCCTTCAAGGGTGTTATCCTCGAAATACGCCGCGAACGCTCCATAGAGCTCGTTTGCGAAGGTTTCCGCTGGCCCGACCTCATGCGTTGGCGCGAGGGTCAGCGCATGACCCACGAGTTCACCGGCGCCTACTTCAGCGGCCCCGGCTCCTACGACCTCGATGGCGACGGCAAGAAAGATTTCGTGATATACAAAGACCGTCCCATACGCGTAACCGGCGTCACAGGCAAGAAGATAGGCTCCGACATCTATCTCACCGACGGCGACAACGGCAAAGGCTATGTGGTAGGCGTCTACGGAATAACGCACGGCTTCAACGAGGACCGCGACTACCTCTTCCCGCTGCCCACCGACGACATCAAGCTCACCGGTGGCACCCTTACCCAAAACCCCAATTGGTAAATGCCACATCTTAAAGCAACAGTCTTGCTTGCATTGACACTCGGATTTGCCGCCACCACGCTCCCGGCGGCGGCAAATCCGCTTGTCTTCGGCAACAAGCGCATAAGCATCATCACCCCTACCCTCCTGCGCCTGGAGTATGCCGAGCAGGGCCGATTCACCGACGCTCCTACCATGTTTGCCATAAACCGCGACTCGCTCATGCACGACGGCTACACGGTAACGCGCATCGACAGCACGCGGCAGGTCGAAATAAACACCGGCAAGGTGCGCATGGTCTTCGCCGACGATAACCTTCCTTTCGGCCAGGGCAACACCCGCTTCTTTTTCACCCGCTACGGCAAGGAGTCGAGCGCTACGGGGCGCAACCTCCACTCCAAGACGCGGCGCCTGAACCTCGGCGGCAGCGTGGCCACGCTCGACGCCGTCTCGGCTGAGATTCCTACCGACGACGGCCTGCTGAGCGAGGACGGCTGGTACTACCTCATCGACACCGGCAGCGACATTATCGGCGCCGACGGCTGGTTTGCCCCGCGCCCCCGCGAGTCGGTGCAGGACCAGTACTGCTTCATCTACGGCGACGATTTCCACGCCCCATTCCACGACCTTGGCGTAATCTCGGGCAAAGTGCCCATGACACGCAAATATATGCACGGCGTGTGGTACTCGCGCTGGTATCCCTACGACGACAATTATATCAATGAGCTCGTCGAGGGTTTCGACCGCGAGGGCTTCCCGCTCGACGTGCTCTCCATGGATATGGACTGGCACACCATAGCCGACGCCCGAACGGGCATAGGGCACAACAACACCGCCCTCGGCTGGACAGGCTTCACATGGAACCGCTCGCTGATCGCCGACCCCGGGGCCACAATAGGACGCCTGCATGCCGACAGCATACGCGTGTGCGTCAACGAGCATCCGCACGACGGCGTGCGTCCTCACGAAGATTGCTACCGCAGTTTCATGGAGCTCATGGGCTACCCGGCGGCAACCGATACGGTGCTGCTCTTCGACGCCGGCGATAAAAAATACCTTGAGGCTTACCTCGAGGCTACACGCGCCGAGAACCGCGAATTGGGCGTCGACTTCTGGTGGCTCGACTGGCAGCAGGATTACCTCTACCCCAAGGTGCGCGGCTCGCAGATGAGTCATGTGAAATGGCTCAACCGCAATTTCTACGAAGATACGCGCCGTGGCGGCATGCGTGGCGCCGGATACAGCCGCTGGGGTGGCTGGGGCGACCACCGTCACCCCATACATTTCTCGGGAGATGCACGCAGCAACTGGGACGTGCTCCGCTTCGAGGTCAAGCTCTCGCAGACATCAGGCAATCAGGGCGGCTACTACTGGGCACACGACATCGGCGGCTTCGCCGGTAAGTCGGAGCCTGAGCTCCTTGCCCGTTGGTGCCAGTTCGGAGCACTCTCGGCGGCTCTTCGCACCCACGCGCACCGCGGCCCCGAGGCCGACCGTCGTCCCTGGATCTGGGGCGATAAAGCTACCGAGAGCATGCGCGCTTCCTACCGTCTGCGCTCGCGACTCATGCCATATATCTACTCGGCAGTGCGGCGCACGCACGAAAGCATGCTGCCGCTGAACCGCTGTATGTTCGTCGATTACCCCACCGAAGCTGAGGCTTACAACCGCTACGGGCAGTATCTTTTCGGCGACCTTCTTCTTGCGGCTCCTATAACGGCCAAAGGCGAGGGCGACGATTTCACCGCCGCCTCCGAGGTATGGTTCCCGGCAGACTGCGACTGGTACGACTTCTTCAGCGACGAGCGTCACGAGGGCGGCACTACGGCAAAAGTGGCCAAGCCCTTGGCTGAGTTTCCGTTATTCGTGCGCGGGGGCACGCTCCTGCCCATGCAGCCTTTCACACGGCGCCCGGGCAGTTCGCAACCGGAGCACCTCGTGCTGCGCGTATATCCCGGCGCCGACGGTTGCGACAACAGCTTCGAGTTATACGAAGACGACGGAGTGAGCGAGGCCTATACACGTGGCGAATACTGCAAGACAGCTCTCCTCTTCCGCCGCAATGGCAGCGAGGTAGAGCTCTCGGTACTGCCGGGAAAAGGCAGCTACGAAGGCAAGCCGGAGTCGCGCTCGTACACCTTCGAGCTCGCAGGCTTTGAGAAAGTTGAAGGCCTGCGCGTAAACGGCCGACGTGCGAAAGTTACGGAAAATGGCGGGCGCCGTATTGTCTCCGTCCCTGAGCAAAAGATTGATAAACCGGTGATTATCACATTCACAATATGAGAATACACAAGAAAATAATAACACTCTTGGCAGCCGCCACAATGGCTGTGAGCGCTTATGCCGGGCGTCCGATAAAGATTTTCGCCATAGGCAACAGTTTTACTGTCGACGCCGTGCAGGACCAACTCGTGCCCCTTGCAGCCTCCGACAGCGTGACCATCGAGGTGAGTTTCCCCTATCGCGGTGGCACCTCTCTCAAAGAGCACTGGCAATTTATACAGTCAGATACGGCCATATACAACTACCGCAAGAACATTGGCGGCAAGGTGCACAGGCTCGGCCGGAAATCCATGTCGGAGGCTCTCCGCGACGACAGTTACGACTGGGTAGTGCTCCAGGAATACAACCGCGGCTCCGACGATAAAGACAGCTACATGCCCTATCTTAAAAACATTATGGATTGGGTGAAAACCACGGCGCGCGAGCCCGAGAAAATACGCTTCGCCCTCTACATGACATGGGCTTACGACGCCGACTCGGGCAACGACAAATTCGAGAAATACGGCAGAGACGAGGAGCGCATGTATCGCGAGGTGGTGGCTGCCACACGCAAGGCTGCCGCCGACGCCGGGATAGATGTGATTATACCTGCGGGCACTGCCGTGCAGAACCTTCGCGGCACCTTCTATGGCGACCGCATGACCCGCGACGGTCTGCACATGAACATGAACCGCGGGCGCTATGTGCTCGCATGCACATGGTATGAGGCTCTCACCGGGCGCCCTGTGCTCGGGCTGCCCTACCACCCCAAGGAGCTGACGCCTTATCAGGCAGCCGTGTGCCGCGCGGCAGCTCACAAGGCCATACGCAATCCATTCGAGGTTTCGGCAATGGACGAGTTCGACACCGACCCGCTCTATGCGGCTTTCGGCGACTCGCTGCCCGCGCGCTTTGAGGTAGGCACAACTCTCGGCACCGTGGGCGGCTTCGGCAAGCTCGACCGTCATGCCATACGCCGCCTCGCAAACTCCAATATCCGTCAGCTCGAAATATCGCTCACCGGGCTTGTCAACGGTCCCGACGCCATGAGCAACAAAGAGCTCGCAGGCCGCCTCGCCAAAGTAAAGGAGTGGTGCGACCGCTACGGCGTGAACGTGCGCTCGATACACATGCCCTACCACCCCGAGGCCGACCCCTCGGAGCCCGACGAGAAAAAGCGTCGTGTGGCTGAGAAAAATATCAGAGGCTACCTCGGTGCCGTGAAAGTGCTTGAACCCGAGTATATCCTCTTCCACCCCTCGGTAAGCGACCCCGAGCCCGGGCAGCGCCCGGAGCGCATAGCCGCTTTGGCAAAGACCGTGCGCAACATAAACCCGGCGGTAAAAGCCATGGGCGCAAACATCCTAATAGAAAATCTCCGAGGACCGCAACTCACACGCAAGAACGGTCGTGAGCGAGGCCTCGGGCGCACTGTCGAGGAGATGCAGGCAATTATGGCCGCCATGCCCGACGACGTTTACGTGTGCATCGACCTCAACCACATCGACCACCCCGAGGAGCTCATCAAAGCCATGGGGAGCCGCATACGCTCGCTCCACGTAGCCGACTCCGACGGCAAAGCCGACCGCCACTGGATGCCCGGCAAAGGCAAGAACAACTGGCCCGCGATAATCGATGCGCTCTATTCAGTGGGCTACACAGGCCCCTGGCTCTATGAAATCAAACCCGAGGAAATTGAAGGGCGCTCGGCCTACGGCCTCCTCGTTTCTAACTATGAATGGATTTACGACTCTTATCTCAATACACTGCTCAATGACCATGAATAAGCTCTCTCTTGCGGCGGCACTGCTCCTTGCCGCCACACTCCAAGCCGGTGCCGAAGCCACCCTCACATTGGGTACATACAACATACGCTACCGCACCCTGGCCGACCACACCGAAGACCCCGCAACCGATAAATACTGGGATGCGCGTGCCGAAAATGTTGCGAAGACAATACGGCTCGGCGACTTCGACGTGCTCTCGCTCAATGAGATGACCGATGACCCGCGGCACGACGGGCGCACGATGTTCAACGACCTCAAAGCGGCTTTTCCTACGCCTGAGTGGCGCTTCGTGTCGCACCTCGATACTTATAACTATACCTGCTACGGCATAATGTACCGCGACAGCGCCGTCGAACTCATAGACCGCGGCTTCTACTTCCTCGGACCCGACCCCGATAACTTCCACACCGATGTCTGGGACCACGCCCACTATGGCCGGGCAGCCATTTGGGCCAAGTTCAAGGTGAGGGCCACGGGCGAGATTTTTGTGTTCCTCAGCACGCACCTGCACCACCAGGGCGATATATCGAAAAATGAGGGCAGCGCACAGAATATCGACGCCGTGCGACGCATTGCCGGTGTCTACCCCGCCTTCATTGCCGGTGACCACAACAGCTCCACCACCCGACTGCCTTTCTACAACCTGCACAGCGCCTACTTCGGCGACAGCCGTCAGGTGGCCGAACGCACCGATGGCTCGAACGGTACCTGCAACGTGTGGAAGGGAGGCTCGCTCTCGCGCCTTGACTACATATGGGTGCGCAACGCACACGTGCTCGACTACTCAACGATTCAGGAGAAATTCGACAAAGACTTCTATCCCTCCGACCATTTCCCCGTGCGCATAGTTGTCAAGCTCGACGACAAGCTCCCCGCAGGATCGCTGCACGTCGACGCCGAGGCTGCCGAGGGCGGCGACGGCTCTGCTGCCGCTCCTTTCAAACTCCTACAGGACGCTCTCGATGCAGCCTCGAACGCCGATACCATTAAGATAGCACGCGGCACCTACTTCCCCACTTACTCCGACGCCGGACGCACGGCGCGCCCCACTTTCAAGGTCGATAAATCGCTGACACTCATAGGCGGTTACAACAGCGACTTCAGCTCAACGGCTGGCCGCAGCCACCTGTGCGGCGACCTCGACGGCGACGGCGCACCCTCGGCCGACGACACCTATAGTGTAATTACTGTAAACAAGGCCGCCGCCCTCGAACTCACTAATATAGAGATTTCAGGAGGCAACGGGCGCACCAAAAACGGCGGTGCCGTGCAGTGCAACGGCCCCCGGCTCGTGCTCGACAACTGCTATATTCACGACAACCGCTCGTCGAACATGGGCGCCGGCCTCTATGCCGCAGGTGGTCTGAGGGTGTACAACAGCACCTTCGTGCGAAACATTGGCACAGGTCAGGGCGGCGCCATAGGCGTAGATGCCACTTCGTCCACCATGCCCTGGAGCCATATTGTAAAAGGCAGCCACTTCAGGGGCAACGAGGGTCTCACAGGCTCGGCTCTCTATGTGAAGAGCACAATGTGGCTGAGCATTGCCGACTGCTGCCTCGATGAAAACAACGTGACAGGCCGCGGCACCGTGGCCGTGACAGGCAACAAGACCTACTCAACCGTAAGCGTTACCAACAGCACTTTCGCCAACAACACTATGGTGAGCCGCAACGCCCTCTCTAACGCCACAAAGGGCGGTTCGGCAATTTTCATACAGGATATGAAGGACAGCGACAGCGACGGCGACCCCAAGGCTCGCCTCCTTATGGCCAACAACACAATCATTGCCAACCGCTGCCTCTATGAGGCGGGCGATGTTCCCGCCGACTTCAAGGCTGCTGCCGTGAACGTGAACAACGGCATCGACGTATATCTGAACAACAACATCATAGCCGGTAACCACAGCGACGGCGGCACTATTGCCGACGTTTACCTCGCCGACCCCTCCTCTATAGTTGGCGCATCCAGCCGCTACAACGTATTCTCGGCCTCGAACACCATAAACTTCGCCACCGGCGAGGGCGACCTCAAGGCAGCCAACGCGGCCACTGCCCGCACATGGCTCGCCCGAGCCCTCGACTGCAGCGTTGCCGAAGCCAAGGTTACCGCTAATGTCGCGGGCAACGACGGAGCCACGCCCACAGTGCGGGTACTTTCGCCCTTCTTCGGCGATTCGCCTCTCAACGACCTCAGCGCCACCTCCCTTGTTGAGAAAAATGCCATGGCCGACTTCACCGCCGACCTTCAGATAGTTGACTACTCGCAGTGCCTCACCGACCAGCGCGGCTGGCTCCGCGACACCAACGGCAGCGCCACACGCGGTGCCTACGAGTACCAAGGCGGAGCTCCTGCCGGGGCTGCCTCGGTAAGCACGGAGAGCGACGGCGAGCCCGAATACTACAACCTCAGCGGCATGCGCGTCCACGCCAACCGTCTCACGCCGGGCATCTACATAGAGCGCCGCGGCTCTGTATCACGCAAAATCATATTCAGATAATCATGAGAAAATTTCTTGCAAGCGCCTTATGCGCACTCGTGGGTTTATGCTCGTTCCATGCCGATGCAAAGCTTGTGCTCGGTACCTACAACATACGCATGCGCACCTTGACCGACCTTACCGAAGACCCGGCCACAAACCGATTCTGGGACGTGCGCGCCGACGCCGTATGCCGCACAATAAAAGACGCCGGTTTCGACGCCGTGGCTATCAACGAACTCACCGACGATGTTTCGTATGACAACCACTCCATGCTCCAGGATATAGAGGCGGCTTTCACCGCTCCCGACTGGGCTCTTGTCACCGCGAGCAGTATTCCTTTCGACCGTAAAAAAACCACTATCCACGCCATAATCTACCGCCCGGCAGTGCTCGAGGTGCTCGACCAAGGCTTCTTCTACCACTCCCCCGCCACCGACCGCTATGCAAGCGATGTATGGGATATGGGCAACAAGGCCCGCGGCACGCTGTGGGCAAAGTTCCGCGTGAAAGAGAGTGGCGAGATTTTCTATTTCATGGAGACGCACCTGCACCACACCGGCGACATGGCACGCAACGAAGGCTCGCGCCTCAACGTCGACCTTGGCCGCAAGATTGCAGGCCCCTACCCCGTGTTTATCTGCGGCGACCATAATGGCGCAACTTCCCGCAAACCTTTTTATGATCTCTACAGCGCTTTCTTTGCTGACAGTCGCTCGGTTGCCGAGAAAACCGATGGCTCGTTCGGAACCTTCTCGGGCTGGCTTGAAACTCAAACATCGCGCCTCGACTACATATGGGTGCGCCGTGCCCGCGTAACCGACTATAAGGTAATCAACGAGAAATATGACCTCGGCTTCGCTCCCTCCGACCACCTGCCCGTGCGCATCGAGGTAGAACTTGAAGCACCTCTGACCACTCAGCGCCGCTACGTCGATGCCTCTGCCCCCGCCGGTGGCGACGGCTCTGAAACGGCACCCTTCGCAACTATTGAAGACGGTATCGCGGCCTCTTGCGACGGCGACACCCTCATGATTTCGGCAGGAGAATATGAGCTTGCGTCTACTCTCATGATTGACCGCTCGCTGTGCCTGCTCGGCGGCTACAAAGCCGATTTCAGCGAAACCGAGGGCAAGACCGTGCTCAAAGGTAACGGCTCTGAGAGCGTGGTGACCGTCGACTCTCACTCGGCAGTGCATATGGCCGGATTCGAGATTTGCGGCGGCAAGAGCGGCGGCAACGGCGGTGGTATAAACTGCATGGGGCCACGCCTGACGCTCGCCGACACCGACATCCACGACAACTACGCCGAGGCTTACGGGGGCGGCGTGTACGCCTACGGTCAGCTTGTGGCCGAGGGTTGCCGCTTCTACAACAACGAAGCCAAAGGCGCCGGAGGCGGTGCATACACCGACTGCAACGGTTCTGTAATGCCATGGGCACATACGTTTGCAAACACATCGTTTACAAATAACAGCGCCATGGCAGGCTCGGCAGCATATGTGAAGAGCACCCTGTGGCTCGACGTCAGAGGCTGCAGCTTCGAGAGCAACAATGCCACGGGCAAAGGCACCTTAGCCATTACCGGCAACAAAGCGGTATCGACTCTGAGCTTCTACAACAACACTTTTGTGAACAACAATGCCGCGGCCGCAGGCTCGGCCATCGCGGCATGGAGCATGAAAAGCGGAGCCGGTCTGGCCTTGACATCCAACACCATCGCCGGCAACAAATCGGCTACGGCAGCCGTTGACATCGACGCCACTGTCTCGCTATACCTCAACAACAACATCCTTGCCTGCAACTTGGCAGGTGACAGTTACTGCGACGTGGCCGCAGCCGATGCCTCTACAGTCGTGCGTGATAAGTCGAAGTACAACATCTTCTCTACCAAGACCTCGGTCAGCCATGCCCCCGAGAGCAGCGACCGCTATGCCTCTTCCGACACCGAAGCCGCCACATGGCTCGGCGCCGCCCTCGACTGCTCGCTCTCGGGCCTCGAGCTGACGGCCAACACAGCCCTTAACGGAGGCACAACCCCGACGGTGGCGATACTCTACCCGCACTTCGGCACAACAGCTCTGAACAGCCTCAAGACTACGCGCTTTGTGGAAACTACCGTGATGACCGACCTTAACGGCGACCGACAGATACACAAGGAGAACTCCAACGATACCGACCAGCGCGGAGTTGCCCGAAGCACCACCGGCTCGGCAAGCTACGGAGCCTATGAGTTTGTCGACGAAAGTTCGGTGGCAGCTCCGGGGGTATCTGAGAGCGCAAGCGCCGAAGTTGAGTACTACACGCTGCAGGGCATCAAGGTGGCGGGAAGACCGGCGCGGGGGATTTATCTCCGCCGCTGCGGCAACCAAGTGTCGAAAATCATTATCCGCTGACTTTTTTAATACCGCCCCTTACGTAAAACCGGATTCAGGGTAGTACTCATTATACACTACCCTGAATCTAATTAACTAAAACCTATGAAGAAATTATTACTTTCGTTAGTGGCCGCCGTGCTCGCTGTAAGCGCATGGGCAGAGACAGCCACGTTTGACTACGTGACCGATAACTGCTTCGGCTGGAACACCTTGAAAAAAGACGCCTCAGGCTACATCGACGACTCCGAGAAGCCTTTCGCCTGCGTTGAAGCTCCAATTACTATATCGCTCAACGGTAAATTCCGCCGCCTCAACCAGAAAGCTTTCGGCGGCATCGACTGTCTGCTCGTATACAAAGACGCAACCATTACTTTCACCGCCGCTCCGGGCTACAAGATGACGGAGATAACTATCTACACCGCCACTGCAAAAGCCTCAAACCTCTATGTAAGCGAGGGCGAGACCACTCTCGAACCCGAAGAGGAAACCGGCGAGGTTTACAACCATATAGAAACCGGTGTGGCTCTCAACCAGACCACCCGCACGGCAATGTGCAACAGCGCAGGCCCCATTGTCATTACTGACCCCACAGGCACACAGGTTATATCGCAGATCGAGGTTACCTACGAGGCCTCGAACCTCAAGGAAGCCGGTCTCCGCTGGAGCGCCAAGGAGTTCACGGCCTATATCAACGGTGATAACAGCTACCCCACCCTCTCCAAGACCACCACTGCAGCCGTTGACTATATTTCTGAGAACGAAGATGTTGCAACCGTCGATGCCGCTACCGGCGCTATCACCCTCCACAACCCCGGCGTCACAACTATCATTGCAGGCTGCGATGCCGCCGACGGCTATGACTGGGGCGAGGCTTCGTACACCCTCACCGTGAAACGCGAGGGCGAGAAAACCGCCTACTACGATTTCACCGCCTTCACCATCGACGACAACAAGGTGGGCTACATGACCAACTACCCCGACATCCCCTACAACGGCAACACAACCGTGTGGTGGACTACCAACGAAAGCGAAGAAGGCTCCTACGCTGCAGGCTCGCAGTTCAAGCCCCTCACTATCAAGCAGGATAACACCGAAATCACTTTCAAGTGGGACGGCAAGAGCGGCCACGGTAATCTCCGCGCCACAACATCGAGCAAGCAGAACAACCTACAGCTCGGCAACGGCACCGCAATGGTAATCCGCCCCACCGAAGAAGGCGCCACTCTCTACGACGTGATTCTCGACATCAACAAAAACTACACATCGAAGTGGGAATCTACCGCCCCCAACATGGTGAGCAATGCCGCCGGTAAAATCTACGCCGACGAGGAAACCTACACCGTGACTTGGACTCCTACAGAAAGCACTTCGGAAAGCTACATCGACTGCGAAGGCGGTGCCTACATCACCGGCATCTACGTGAACTTCTGCCTCAAGACCGGCACCGGCGTGGCCGCCGTCGGCGCTGACGACACCAATGCCCCCGAAGAGTTCTACAACCTCCAGGGCATGAAGGTTGAGCACCCCGCAGCAGGCATTTATATCGTGCGCAAAGGTTCTAAGGTTTATAAAAGACTTGTAAAGTAAGCACCAGGAAGTAAGTAAGCTACAAATCCAAGATGACTCCGGCGGGGGAGACCGATTGTAACAGATTCGTCTCCCCCGCCTTGTGTAAAGCCATGGAAACAACGACAAAAAAACGACATAAGATAGGCCTCTTCCCCCGCGTGGTGGTGGCCATAGCCCTCGGTGCGCTCCTCGGGCTTATAATGCCCGAGTTCATGCTGCGCATACTCAAAACCTTCAACGTGCTATTCGCCCAGATACTCAAATTCGTGGTGCCTCTGCTCGTGCTCGGCCTCGTCACTCCGGCCATTGCCAACCTCGGGCGCGGCGCCGGCAAAATGCTCATGGCAGTGGTAGGTCTCTCCTATCTCTCCACAATCTGCGCGGGCTTCTTCGCCTTCGAGTGCGCAAGCTCGCTCCTGCCCCACTACATAAGCGCGGGCGAGGTAGACATCAGCGGCGAGGCTGCCAGCGCCGTCGAGCCCTATTTCAGCCTCTCTATCCCCCCGGTGTGCGATATTCTCACCGCCCTTGTGCTCTCGTTCATGATAGGCGTGGGCATAATTTTCACGCGCGCCGACATTATAAAGAGCGGCTTCGACCAGTTCGGCGAGATAGTGAAACTCACAATTGAGCGTGCCGTGATACCCCTGCTGCCCGTCTACATCTTCACCATGATTTGCCAGATGAGCGCCGGTGGGCAGCTCACGGTTATTATGGGCACAGGGGCCAAAGTGATAGGCACAGGCATAGCAATCTCGATAGTATATCTCATAATACAGTACCTTATCGCAGGCACGATAGCCGGACGCAACCCCGCCCGTTGCCTCTGGAACATGGTTCCCGCCTATCTCACCGGCTTCTCGGTGTGCTCCTCTTCGGTAGTGATTCCCGTTACCCTTGAAGGCACACTCAAAAACGGCGTGCGGCGCGAGATTGCCGACTTCACAGTGCCCCTCTGCTCTACCGTGCACATGTGCGGCTCCACTATAAAGCTCGCCACCACAGCCGTAGCCGTAATGCTTATCAGCGGCATAGAGCCGAGCTTCGCCCTCTTTGCCAACTTCGTGCTCCTGCAAGGAATCTCGTCGGTAGCGGCTCCGGGCGTTATGGGCGGCGTGCTCATGGCCTCGGTGGGTCTGCTCGAATCGGTTCTAGGATTCAGCCCCGAGCAAAGCGCCCTGCTCATGACTATCTACCTTGCACTCGACGGCTATGGCCCGGCCTGCAACGTGAGCGGCGACGCAGCCATTACGCTCATTGTCGACCGCCTGTTCCGCCGCACAGCAACGGGCACGGCGGAGGCTGAGACCGTCGTGCCCGAAGGAGTATGAAAAATCAAATATTATAAACCAGCCGCGCGGTCGATTTCGGCGAGCTCTTCGGAGGTAAAACTTGTGTTGCGCAGAGCTTTGAGATTATCGGCCATCTGCTCTACCGAGCTTGCGCCTATAATTACGCTCGTCACCGAATTATCTTTCAGGAGCCACGCGAGAGCCATTTCGGCGAGGGTCTGGCCGCGGCGCGCCGCTATTTCGTTAAGCGCCTTTATGCTCGCGAGGGTCTCGGGGGTGAGCGATTCCTTTTTGAGGAAGCCGCCGCGGGCCACGCGCGAGTCGGCGGGGATACCTCCGAGGTATCGGTCGGTGAGCAGCCCCTGGGAAAGAGGCGAGAACGCTATGAAACCGGCACCGTTGGCTGCCGCCTGGTCGAGTATGCCCTCGGTCTGTGGCTCACGGTTGAAGATGTTGTAACGTCCCTGGTAAAGGAGGCAAGGAACATCGTGGTCCGCAAGGTAGTCGTAGGCTATAGCGGCTTTGTCGGCAGGATATTTCGATATACCCACATATAGAGCCTTGCCTTGACGGACAATATCGACGAGCGCCTGCATGGTTTCCTCAACGGGAGTCTCCGGGTCGTAGCGGTGTGAGTAGAAAATATCCACGTAGTCGAGGTTCATGCGACGCAGGCTCTGGTCGAGACTTGCCATGAGATATTTGCGCGAGCCCCAGTTGCCGTAGGGGCCGGGCCACATGTCGTGCCCCGCCTTGGTGGATATGAAGAGTTCGTCGCGGTACGGGGCAAAAGATTTCTTCATAATCTGCCCGAAAGTTTCTTCGGCCGACCCGAACGAGGGGCCGTAGTTATTGGCAAGGTCGAAGTGCGTTATGCCTTGGTCGAAAGCGAAATGTGCTTTGCGCAGCGAGTTGGCAAAGGTATCGACGTCGCCGAAGTTATGCCACAGGCCAAGCGATATTGCGGGCAGCAGTATGCCGCTGCGGCCACAACGGCGGTAGCTCATGCCGCTTTCGTAGCGGTCGGAGGCGGGCGAATAGATAGGGTTGATCATAGTATTACATTGAAAACATGAGGCCGACGCGCTCCACTGCGGTGGTTGCGGCCGGCCTCAAATCGGTTATTCTAATATATTATTACCAGATAACAACGCGCTCAGCCTCGGGGCGGAACATCTCGTCGCCTTCGGTGATTTCAAAGGCGTTGAAGAAGGGCTCGATGTTGCGGAGGGTTGCGTTCACACGCCAGCGGCCGAGAGAGTGGGGATCGTCGATAGTGCGTGCGAGGATTTCGTCTTCGCGGATATTGCCGGCCCATACGTTGGCATAGGCGAGGTAGAAACGCTGGTCGGGGGTGAAGCCGTCGATAACGGGACCTTCGGCGCCGTTGAGCGAGTTGTGGTATGCGGTGCGTGCCACACGGAGACCACCTTGGTCGGCGATGTTCTCACCGAGGGTGAGGTGACCGTTGGCGTGGGTGTCACCGGCTACGATAATGCTGTCGAACTGTGCGGCGAGCTTCTCAGCGAGGGCGTTGAAAGCCTCGGCGTCGGCAGGAGTCCACCAGTCGGCGAAGTTACCGTCTTTGTCGAACTGACGGCCCTGATCGTCGAAGCCGTGGGTCATCTCATGGCCGATAACCACACCGATAGCGCCATAGTTGCAGGCGTCGTCGAGGTTGGGGTCAAAGAAGGGGGGCTGGAGGATACCTGCGGGGAAGCAGATTTCGTTGGTGGTGGGGTTATAGTAAGCGTTTACGGTCTGGGGCGACATGAGCCAGCGTTCGCGGTCAACGGGTTTGCCGTAGTCAGAGTTGTTGTAGTCGGCGTTGAAGAGGATAGCGCGCTGTATGTTGTTCCAGTAAGGAAGCTCGGGGTCGATATCGAGCTTGGAGTAGTCGCGCCAGGTGTCGGGATAACCGATTTTCACGTGGAAAGCGTTGAGTTTCTCAAGAGCCTTGGCCTTGGTGGTGTCGCTCATCCATGTGAGGTTCTCGATATGCTCGCCGAGAGCAACCTGCAGGTTGGCAACGAGGGTTTCCATGCGCTCTTTCGACGATTCGGGGAAATATTTCTCAACATAGAGCTGACCGAGGGCTTCGCCGAGGATACCGTTGGGCACGCTGATAGCGCGTTTCCAGCGGGGCTGCTGCTGCTCTACACCGCTCATCACCTTGCGGAGCTCAAACTGTGCGTCGATGAAATCGTCGCTAAGATAGGGAGCTGCGCTCGAGAGGTAAGAGGCGGTCATGTAGTCGCGGAGCACCTGCTCGTCGGCCTTGGCAATGGTGTTGGCCACGAGTTCGTAGTAGGCGGGGTTATCCACGATGATTGTGTCAACGTCGAGGTTCTGAGCCTTGAAGTAGCCGGGGAGGTCGACCGAAGGATAATCTTTGGCGAGCTGAGCCACAGCCTTGGGGTTGTACTGAATCTCGATATTGCGCTGCTCGGTGCGCGAGAGGTGCTTCTGCGCGAGTTCAGTCTCGATCTGGAGCACGTTGTTGGCAAGGCGGGCGGCCTGCTCTTCGTTGTAGCCTACGAGACCGGCGAGGGTGCGGAGATAGGTGGTGTAGGCTTCACGGATTTTCTGCGAGCGCTCAGAGTTGTCGAGGTAGTAGTCGCGGTCGCCGAGACCAAGGCCGCCCTGACCCCAGTACATGGTGTTCATGTCGCTGTTCATGAGGTCGGCCTGCACGCCGGTGCCGAAGAATACATCGAGGCCGGGCATGGTAGCCATGAGGTTCACAATGCCTTCACGTGGAGTTTCGGCAATGGTGGCAAGGTCGGCAGCGATAGGAGCGGGGCCGTCGTTGTTGAGGCGCACGCTGTCCATGCCGAGGTCGTAGAGGTCGGCAACCTTCTGCTCGTTGGTGCCTTTCTCGGCGTTGCGGTTAAGACCGGCAACGAGCTCGCGTACCTGCTCGCGGTTGTTCTCGCCGAGGGCATCGAATGTGCCGTAGCGCGAGTACTCGGGTTTGAGGGGGTTGGCTTTCATCCAGCCACCGCAGGCGTAATCATAAAAATCTGCCTTGGGCGACACCGAAGTGTCGAGGTTGGCTGTGTCGATACCCTTGGGGGCTGCGCTCTTTGAGCAAGAGGCAAAAGCACCTGCGGCAACGACTGTAGCCAGAAGAATCATGCTGTTGACTGATTTCATTGGTTTATTAAAAATATTTTTAGTTGTGATTGTATTTCTCTTTCAATTCATCGAGCTCGCATTGGGCAAGCTCCCACACACTCATGGCGTTCTCCAGGGCTTTGGTGGCATCGGCATGCGCGGCAAAGACCTCGGGAGCCACTTCGCCGGCGGCAATACGCGCCTCAACGGCGGCAAGCTCTTCCTCGCGCGAGGTAACGGCGGCTTCGGCCTCCTCTACCTTGCGGGCGGCGCGTTTGAGTATCTTCTCGCGCTCTTTCTGCTCGGCATATGAGAGCTTAGGAGCGCTTTTCGGAGCCTCCTCCTTAGGCTGTGCCGCCTGATCTTTGGCCGGCTGAGCGGGTGCAGCCACGGGGCGGGCGCGCTCGAGTTCCTGCAGCGAGCCGAGGCGCTTTTTCTCCAGAAATTCGTAGATGCCGCCAAGGCACTCGCGCACCTCTCCACCTCCGAACTCATACACCTTCTGCACGAGGCCGTCGAGAAACTCGCGGTCGTGGCTCACCACTATCACCGTGCCGTCGAAGTCGCGGATAGCCTGCTTGAGAATATCCTTGGTCTTCATGTCGAGGTGGTTGGTGGGCTCGTCGAGAATAAGGAGATTGACGGGCTCAAGGAGAAGTTTTATCATCGCCAGGCGAGTTTTCTCGCCGCCGGAGAGCACCTTCACTTTTTTATCGGAAGCCTCCCCGCCAAACATGAAGGCACCGAGGATGTCGCGGATTTTAGTGCGTATGTCGCCCACGGCCACGCGGTCGATAGTGTCAAACACGGTAATCTCGCCATCGAGGAGTTGGGCCTGGTTCTGGGCGAAGTAGCCAATCTTCACATTGTGGCCTATGCGCAGGCTGCCGGTGTAGGGTATCTCGCCCATTATGCACTTTACGAGGGTCGATTTACCCTCGCCGTTCTTACCCACGAAAGCCACTTTCTCGCCGCGGCGGAGGGTGAAAGTGGCGTGGTCGAACACCTGATGCTCACCGTAGGCTTTGCCGAGGTCGTCGACAATCAGAGGGAAATCGCCCGACCGGGGTGCCGGAGGGAATTTGAGGCTGAGGTGCGAGGTATCCACCTCATCGACCTCTATGCGCTCTATCTTGGCAAGCTGCTTGATGCGGCTCTGCACCTGCACCGATTTGGTGGCTTTATAGCGGAATCGTTCTATAAACTCCTCGGTATCGGCAATCTGCTTCTGCTGGTTGCGGTAGGCGCGCATCTGCTGCTCGAGGCGCTCGGCGCGGAGAGCCACGAACTTGGAGTAGTTTACGGCGTAGTCGTAAATCTTGCCACAGGTAATCTCTATGGTGCGGTTGGTGATATTGTCGATGAACGCGCGGTCGTGGCTCACGAGCACCACGGCTTTTGCCTTGGTGATAAGGAAGTTCTCGAGCCACTGTATCGACTCGATGTCGAGGTGGTTGGTGGGCTCGTCGAGCAGCAGCACATCGGGGCGCTGAAGCAATATCTTGGCGAGCTCGATACGCATACGCCACCCCCCCGAGAACTCCGAAGTGGGGCGGTTGAAGTCGGTGCGCACGAAGCCGAGACCGAGGAGCGTGCGCTCGATGTCGGCCTCGAAGTTGTCGGAGGCCACTATGGCGAGGTGCTCGGTGAGGTTCGAAACCTTCTCTATGAGCTCGTGATAGCTCTCCGACTCATAGTCAGTGCGGGTGGCGAGCTCCTCGTTGAGGCGGTCGAGGCGACTGCGCATCTCGTCGACGAAAGCGAACACCTTGCGTACCTCATCGAGCACGGTGGTAGAGTCGGCAAGCACCATTTGCTGCGGAAGATAGCCGATAGTCACACCCGAGGGCACGGCCACCGACCCGCCGGTAGGCTTCTGAAGCCCGGCGATAATCTTGAGCATGGTGCTCTTTCCGGCACCGTTCTTACCCACAAGGGCAATTTTGTCCTTGGGGTTGATAACGTAGTTTATGTTATCGAAAAGCAGCTGGGAGCTGAACTCCACCGAAAGATTATTTATCGAAATCATCAGTAAAACGTCAATTCAAGCTGCAAAATTACGAAAAAAAGATGTAATCAAGGCTGATAATAGAAAGTATCGACATTCTCGCGCTGGCTGTCGCGCGAGAGATTCACACTATAGGTGCGGCTCTCACCTTTCACTTTCACCACAACTTTGACGTTGCCACCGCGCGGAGCCGACGAGCTCATGCGGTACATCACCACATCCACTTTATAGCGCCCCTCGGGAGGGTTGCGCCAGTAGATATTCTCGGCAGAGCCGCGTCCGCCCTCGAGGTCGTCGACATCAAGCTCGCCGCCGGTGCGCCTGTCGCGCATGTTGCGGTAAGAGAGCTCGTTGCCGTTGGGCTGGGTAACGTGCAGGTCAACATCGCCGGGGAAGTCCCACAGCAGGGTAATCTTTATTTCGCCGTCGTTACCTATCTCCTGGGCACGCTCTTCGGGGTCGACGGTATCTTCAACCACCACCGTATCGGCAGGGGCAGGCTCGGGGTCGGGCTGATGTGCAGAGCGACGCGAGCAGCCGTTGAGCAGGAGCAGGATTATGAGCAGGAGGTATACCCCTCCTATTGTTATCTTGAGACGTGTATTGCTGTTCATGGCACTATCGGGTTAGGATATAGGCGGCAAGAAGCACCTGCAGGAACACTATCACGGGCACCCCTATGGCAAAGGCTTTCTTGCGTGTCTTGTGGTTGAATATTACCATGCCGCAGAGGCTGCCGAAGCCACCGGCGAGCACCGTCACGAGCCATAGCACGGCCTCGGGGATGCGACGCTTGGCGCACAGTGCAAGGTGCTTGTCGTAGGCAAAAGCGGCGAAGGCTATTATGCACATCCAGTAGGCGAAAGGGTATATTTCGCGGAATATCGCTGTTGTCATCGTTATCAGAAGAGGAGTGGTATGTTACTGTAAATTTCGTGCCAGAGCACCATGTTGAAGAGCAGGCCGAAGAGGGCGGCTATCACAAGAAGAATCTCGCCGAGGATTTTCCACCACGGGGTGGGGCCTTTCACCTCGCGCAACTCATACTCGGTCTCGCCGGTCTCGAGCTTGAACGACATCTTGGGGAAGGTGCGCCGGGTGCAGTAGAGGTCGACATCCACGGGCAGGTTATAGTCGTAGCCCTCGAAGTCGAGGTGTACCTCTCCCTTGCTGTCGAGTATGCCCGAGAAGCGCCGTTGCGGTTGCGAGAGAATTATGGTCACACCCTCGGCAGGCTTGCCTCCGAGCTCAAGCACGCGCACCGTCACGGGGCCTTCGGGGGCATCGTGGTAAGGCAGGCGGAAGAGGTATTCTCGTTGGTCGGCCGAGAGTATATAATTCTCGTTATACTGCGGGCGCTGAGTGTCGCTCACGGTCATCACTTCACCTTCGAGGAGGGCTGTGAGCCCCACTTTGCCGTCGGCGTCGGTAAGATATTTGACGGGCTCGCCGGTGTCGACGGTCACGGGGTAGTTGGTCATGCGCTTGCCGTCGGCGTTCTCCACAATAAGCGTGGCGTCGAAGATTGTACCGGGTTCCTCAGGCTTTTCTTCGGGCTTTTTGAAGTCGAAGGCAAATGTGTTCACCGTTTCTTTCACAAGCTCGCGCTCCTGGGTCTCGCCGCCGAACGACACTGTGCAGGTCTTGCCTTCGAGCCACGGCAGGCGGCACTCGGCAACGCCGAAAGCGAGGGTAAGCTCGCAGGAGCGGTGCCCGTAGGTAAGCGACGCCGTCTCGCCTTCGACAGGCTCGTTGTCGCGCCGCGCCGTAACCCTCACGGTGAGGTATTCGGTGACATCGACGTCGATATGCGCCATGTCTTCCTTTATGGTTTCTATCCTCTCTATGCCGGTGGTGGTGTCGCGCACCTGCACGGTAGCGCCGGGAGCCTGGCGCCCGAAGTTATAGAGGCCCTGGGCGTCGGTGTCGAGTTTCACCCACTGCGTGCCTCTGAAAAGCTCGAAGGGGCGGCGCGGCACGCGTATGCCGTCGATGTTGAAACTCAGCGTTACATCGCGCAGTTTATCGTCGTCGGGAACATCGACTATGCTGCCGCCGTGGGCGCGGTGGAAGTTGGCGAAACCCCAGCCGGTGAGACGCACCCGCAGTTGCCCGCCTGCATCGCGGCGGAAGAATACGAAGTCGTCGTTAGGATAGGTGAATATCTGGTCGATGCGCGCACGCTGCGCCGGAAAGCGGTCAACGGTCTTCCGTTTGAGCCCTTCGAGCACGGCAACCACATCGCGGCGGTCGGCGTCCGAGGCATCGGAGAGCATAGTCCAGCCCGAGGCATCGGGGTCCGACCAGTAGTAGCCGCCATGGGTTACATATACCGGTGCGAAAACTTCGGCATCGGCGGCCATGAGCGAGCGTATGCGTGAGTTGGCTTGATCTTTGACGTGCCACCAGCCTGCGAGCTGCCAGTGAACCTCTGAGCTGAGCACTTCTTTTAACTTGGCCATAATAATTCGGTGTTAGTCGGGTAGAGAACGTGATAGTTCGGCAATTCTGTTGCGGCAGGTGTTGAAAGCGTTGTTCACAGCCTGACGGTCGGGGAGCGCGCGCACGTCATCGCTCATGGAGCCGAGGGTCGCGGTGAGGTCACGCAGCGAGCCACGGGTGGCGGGAGCCTTGCAGACGCTCTCCGGGAGGGTGCGCAGGAAGTTCTGCAGGGCACTTGTCTCGGCCTGGTAATATTTTGTCTTACCAAGAATAAGTTTGCCCTTGACGATAACTTCTTCGAGGTTTGTTATTATCCATGCCGCATGCTGCATTTCGGGATAGCTTTCAAACTTGGCGAGCAGCTCCTTGCGGTAATTCTGCTGACTGTTGGCATAGGCCGTGTAGTCGAGAAGGTTGTTGTACGAAAGGTCGGGGTGCGAACCATGCCACTCCACAGAAGGGCGCAGTTTGGCGCCCTGCACAAAGTCGCGCTGCGCGAAAGCATAAATCTCATCGTGGAGTTTCTTGCGCTCCTGCAGTGTTGCAAACCCCTCGGAGTTGGCAATCAGAGGGTAATCGGCGGCAATGCGGTCAAGACCGGCGTATGCTTCGAGGAGCCGTCGGTTGCCCGCAATCGTTGACTCCCGCATATCGGGTATATAAGCGCCGTCGATACAGCTCTTTACACTCGCAAAAAACTTTGTGGCTATGCGGTCGTTGAGCTCATCGATTTCAGAGCCGGTAAGGTCGGGAGCATAGCGGTTAAGCTCCACGCGGGCGTTCTCATAAGGCGCATCGTCCCATGCCTCGGTCACTTGCCCGGCCATTTCGTCGATAGTCGCACGAAGCTTTGAGGCGAGATCAACAGTCTCAACCTCGGTATGCCTGCCTCCGGCGCCGATGCCGAGCGCAAAGCGGGCAAAAGCCCATATCGCGCCCGTTATCACGGCCACAAGCATCACTATTTTAAGCAGTCCTTTCATTTTTCAGCCTCCTCTGCTTTAGGTTCTGCCGGAGTTTCGGCCTCATGCACGACGGCTGCGTTCGCCACAGAGTCGGGCACGGCCTTGAGAGAGTCGGCAGGCGCGGCCTTGACCTCCTCGGCGGGTGCGGGAGCGGCGGCGGGGATGACTGCAGGTTCGGGCGCGGGAGCAGTTTCCTCGGTAGATGTGAAGAAAGCTGCTATCTCACTGCTGTAGGCTGTGCCTAAAGCGACACCCCCTGCGAAAATAATGAGAACGAGGAGCACCAGAAGCCCGGCACGGCCGAAGAACGATGCGTTCGATATATGCTCGCTCTCCTTGAACGAGAAGAGGTCGCAGAAGCGGCGCCACGCACTGCGGCGGTCGGCACTCGTTGCCACAGCCTGATACTCGGTTTCCTCGCCGCCTTTGGTCGAGAGTTTCACGGGTATCTCATACTCTATCGGCGAGCCTATGCGCACAAGTGCCGAGCCACCGCGCATAACAGGCATTGTTACCGTTGCGAGGTAACCGCTCTCGCTCTTGCTTACCTTGACATCGTTGTAATATGAGTAGCAATCGAATCCCTCGGTGCCCTGCAGGAGGGTGAAACTGAGCTTGTGCAGCTCCTTGCGGTACTTCAGAGGCAGACGCACCTCAAGTCGCGCCGAAGGATTATCGCTCACCAGGGGCTGAACGCCGGGTGCCGCGCTCGTCTTCGTGCTCTTTACGGCAGCCGGGCGCGGACGCGGTTTGAGCTCTATGCTTATGGTATCGCCGAGGAGGGTGGCGCTCCCAATGGTGTAGCGGTCCTCCGCGGGCGAGAGTTCAAAGAGCTTTCCGAAGTCGGGCTGCCCTGCCCTGCGCTCGAATTTTATGATGTTCTCACCCTCGAAAGCGAGGCAGCCTTTGGCAAGTGATATTGCCTTGCCCTGGTTGAGGAAGGAGAGCTTATCGAACACCGAGCGCTCGCTGTCGCGGTTGGCAAGACCGGCGAAACATATGTTGAAGGTCTTGACAACAGACTTGGGCGAGAACTCCACGGTTACGGTTCCTGCCGCAGGTTTGAGTGTTACCGAAGCGCCTGCAGGTGCGGGGTAGACGCCCTTGTTATCGAGGGCCTCGAACACTTTCTGACGGCTTAGGGTGAGCTCCACCTTCTCATATGCCACGGGGTTGTAGCCGAAGGTGTCGGAGTCGAGAGCGAGGGGCATGTTGAGGTAAAGCGGCTCGGGGTTGAAAGCTCCCGAGGCATCGCGCACACGCACCTCGATGCGTGGTTTGGCCTCAAGCTCGCCTTCGGTGAAAGCGAAGAGGGGCACATCGGAGCTGAACTTACCCATAAGCACCCTGCCTGCAGCCTCAAGACGTGTGCACAGCGCGAGCTGCCGCATGTCGGTGGCAGCCTCGGCAGCAGTGGCATCGACGAACACCTGCTGCGTGGTGGGGTTGCCGCGCATAACTATGGCCTTTCCCCAGCGGGGGGCGAGGCGGTAAGGGGCGAGAACGGCGGCAAAGGTATCGGCGGTGAAAGCCGAGGGGTAGCTGTTGTTCTTATAGAAATAGCCCTCGCTGTCGGTATCGAAATACGTTACCGCAAGCTGAGCCTTGATAGCGTCGAGGATAGCCACGGGGCTCACCTCATTGCCTGCGGCATCGGTTATTATGCTCTTTGAGGGCACACGGAGGGCGGCCTTGAACACCGTCTTGCGGCTGTCGGGAGCCGTAAAACGGCATATCACAAGCTCATAAGTGGCATAGTCGGCCGCCATATGAGCAGCATAAAAACTTTTATCGGCGTAGCGCTTCGAGGGTGCCTCATCGGCAAGGTCGGCTCCCTGCCAGTTTATGGCGAGAACTTTCTCAAAACCTTTTACCGTGCGTCCGGCAAGCTGAAATCCTATTTTTTCCATATTGCTCATATAATGGGAGTTGTAAAGAATTTACGCACGGAGTAAAGTACACCGGCGTCTTTTACGGGCATCACGTGGTCGCTTATCACTTCGAGGAGTTTGTCGGAGTCTGAGGAGTCGTAAGTGAAAGTGTTGCCCATGTGGAATTTTCCGAGGCTGAAACAGAACACGCGCGGCACGCCGTCGGTATCCTTGTTGTCGGTGGCGTTTATGCCGTGGTCGCGGCAGCTGCGCACGAGAGCTTCACGCCCTGCCGAGTTTATGAGGTCGTGGAGGAGCTCGCGGGCTTTGTCGAGGCGCGGTTCCTCAAGGGTATCGGCCTTGGTGACAATGAAGTGCAGGGCGCTCACACGCTTCATTATGTCGGCATTGGGGTTGCCGCCCTCGGGCGTGCCGAACATAAGCGAGATGAGGTTGTTGAGCGACACTCGCTGCATGCGCCTGCGCTGGTCGCTGGCGGTGGCGTCGAGAACTATGAAGAACACTTTGTCGTTGGGTGACGCGAGCACCTCGGGGGCACCCTCGCCCATGTCGGCGAAGCTCGTCTCAATCTCCTGATCGAGGTTCTCCATTTGCGCGATTTTGGTGCGGTACGATTCGCCTGCCATATCCACGAGATTGAAGTGGTAGGTGGTATCTTTGCCCACACGCACGCTCGACTTCACCAGCGCCACCACATCAAGGCTCGTGGGAGGCGGTGCCACACCGGCGCGGCCATAGTCCTGGAGGGCGGTGGCGTAGACACCGCTCCAGTTCACGCGGTCGAAGTCGATATTATCGGTGTTGAAAAGGCCGGTGAGGATGCACGACTTTCCGCTCGACGGTATGCCGAAGAAGATAATGTCGGTAACCCCCGAGGCTCCTGCAACGATTGCCGGAGAGGGAACGTCGGGGAGGTCGGCCTCAATCTGCGGCAGATTTATTATGCGGTCGAAGTCTTCGTCGGTAAGGTCGGCGGCCTCGCAGAGCTCTTCCTTGGTGTATATGCCGCTCGCCCACAGTTCGCGGAAGCGCGGCGGACGATAGCCTATGCGGTTGTTGCGGATAGCGTCGAGCTCGGCACCTTTGAGGCGCTCTATGCTGTGGCGGGCGGTGTCGGCCACGGGCTCGCCGGCATGGCGGTTTATAAATGCGATGACGTCATTGAAGTTATTGTGGTCAACGGCGTTCCACTCCGAGAGAGAGGCAAGGAGAGCCGAGGCCTCGGCACGGTGGCGCCCCGAAAGGCCTACTGTGGCGAGGTAGTCGTTGACGGCTGCGGCAGTATTATCCTGCGCCTTGGCATAGTCCCACAGGGCATCGTCGGCACGCTCTATATAGTCGGGGTTCGCTGCGAGGAACGCCTTGACGGGTGCGATATTCATTATTGAGCCGTCGAAGTCGATGAGGCTCTGCCATTGCTCTTCAATCTGGCCGCGGCGTG
This sequence comes from uncultured Porphyromonadaceae bacterium, assembly GCA_947573485.1. Lineage (GTDB taxonomy): Bacteria > Bacteroidota > Bacteroidia > Bacteroidales > Muribaculaceae > CAG-873. The sequence goes on from CANPGB010000008.1 coordinate 35,840, forward strand.
CGTCGCGGTTGGCAGCTAAGGCAACCTGTGCGGCGGCGATGCGCTCGGCAGCGGGTGCCGACGAGTTCCAGCGCGATATGTAGTCGGCAAGCATGCGGCCGGTGGCCTCGCCGAGGGCATCGGTGGCAACCTGAGCCATAACAGTATTATATTCCTGCTCCTCCTTGGGGTTAGGCATACTTGCCGCGAGAGCCTCAAGGCTGCGCATCTTGGGCGCGAAAGCAGGCCGACGAGCTGCAAGCTCCTGCATAAGCTCAAGCGACAGGGTGCCGTCGGCAATCTTGGCAGCTATCGACGCCGGGGTGGCGCGCAGGCACCACGCTTCCTGCGAGGGGGTGAGTTTATCTAAAGCCATAGTCAAATCAAAATACCGTAATTATCCGACTTTCGCGGGCCTTTGTCGAGAGCTTTGCGCAAGCCTCGCGGGCTTATGATATAGTCGAAAAGAAAAAGGAAAACGAGCACTGCAAAGACTCCAACAGAGCGCCCTTGAGGCTCTTTGATATTCTCCATGAGTGTGTAGAACTGCGACTCACTAACACCCGGGGTTGCAATCTGCTCGGGAGCGAGCATCCTGAATTCGCCGCCAACACTCTTAATCTGCGGTAGATTGAGCGTGCCGCCGAGAGTGCTCAGAAAGAGTTCGGTCTCGCTGCGGAAGGCGCGGAGGGTGTCGGGGAGTTGAGCCAATTCGTAGGGGTAAAGGTTGTCGATTATCACGCCGAGCAGACGGCTGTCGTGGCGGAAAGAACCGATAAGATCGACCGACGTGGAGCCCCGCTCTATGATGCCACTCTTCTCGCTCTTGAAGGAGTTGATAACGGGTTCGCTCAGGCGCGCATTGGCAGTGCCTGAGAGCACTTCGCTGTTCACAAAGGCTGTGAGCGAGGGGTCGGTGGTGGTGGCGCCGTAGCTGAGGAAGTTGCGCAGGCCGCCCACGGTGCTTTCAAGCTGACGCTTGCGCACCGACTGGAAATTATCTATAAGTTCGCCGGAAGCCTGCAGCTCGCGGTGAGCCTCGCGGCGGATGTCGTCGCTCATAAACACATAGTTCACGCCTATCACAGCCCAATGAGCCGAGAATACTATCACGGCAACCATGGCGGCGAGGGAGGCGTACTCTACCCTGCGCCACTTCTTGAAGCCGGCCGACGCGCCGAGCGCCTTGACGGCAAGCAGCGAGGCCGCTATACCCACAAGGAGAACGACCCCGGCAATAACGGAGGCCTCCACAAGGGCCATGCCGCTGATGAGCATGCCCACCCATGCAAGAGCTGCGATAAGTATTATGCCAAGCGCCGATATGATAAGCGCGAGCGATATTGATTTATTGTTCTCCATTGCCTTCTTTCTTTATAAACGCCTTATACCCACGGGGATTGGAGCGGCTTTCATATTTTTCGATATATGCTTTTCCGAATTGGCCCTGAACTACGGTGAAAACCGCTTCGGCAAAGGGTTGTTGCGGTGATTGAGGTGATTGGGCATCCGAGGGCTGCTTGATTACGAAACTGCCGGAGGAACTGTCATACGACATATTGAAGTCGGCCTCCCATGGTTGTTCAGGAGTAAGATTGGAGTAATACAGCACCTTGCCTGCCCGAGGCGAAGTGAAGCGAAATTTAATCTGAATAAGGTCGGCTAAGGCTGTAGTATCTTCACCTTCCATATGAATCATAGGCCGCAAGAGCGTGGTGGGTAGCGTCTTGTTCACCGAGCCCGAGCTGTTGTACAGCGCTTTGAGGTCGGCGAAAGGCAAAAGGCCGTCGTACACTGCCATGAGGGCGGGGGCTATCTGCATCACCGGGCCGATAGTCGAAGTGGTCTCGCGGCCTGTGCGCTGCAGTATGGAGGCAATCTCCGGGGTGGAGAGCGTGGGGTCTATCGACTTCATCAGGCCCACGGCACCCGCCACAAGGGGTGCCGAGAAGCTGGTGCCGTCGACAGCCGCGCCCGCACCTGAGAGAGGTATCTCGCCATAGATACCCACACCGGGTGCCGAGATTGTCGACTCATAGATATTACGGTCGGCAAAATTGCCGAAGTTGCTGAAATCGGCCTTGCTCATGTTGCGGTCCACCGCTGAAACCTTAATTGTGTTCTCGCCGCGCTTCGAGGCATCGAGGGCGGTGAAAAGGTTCTCGTTACCGGCCGCCCACACAACGGTCACCTTGAATTTCTCGCACATGTCGAACACGTATTTCCACACGTCTTCCTGGGCGAGGAGCTCGTTGCGGGCAAGCTCTATCTGCTGCTCTACGGTCAATGATGAGAGCTGGTCAGAGAAAGCGAGTCCTGCCGAGATATTCACTACCTGCGCGCTGTGGTTCACGGCGTAGAGCAAGCCCTGGAGCATAGCCAGACAGCCGAAACGGTCGCCGAGCGAGACGGGCATGAACGAGCACTCGGGAGCTATGCCCGCCGAGCCATGAGAGTTATCCATGCCGCCTATGGCTACAGCCGCAACCATGGTGCCGTGGCTGAGCACAGGCGAGGGATTGGAGGTGTCGAACGACGAGGGTACCGATACATCGGACGAACCGTTGACAACGCTGTAGGGCTGCACAATGCTGCTGCGGGCAAACTCGGGGTTACCGAGGTCGAAGTAGCTGTCGACAACGGCAACTATCACATCTTGCGAGCCCTTGCTTATATCCCAGGCCTCATAGGCCTTGATAGGCTCGAAGTACCACGGCGTGGTGTCGGGGTTGCCGAAAGCGGTGTCGGCGGGACGGTAGCCGGGATTCATGACGCTCTCCTCAAATACCATGAACGGTATATCGGGTATCTGCTGCGGCAGCGCCGTGAGCAACTCGCGGCGGCGGTCGGCAGGCACCTCTATGGCCAAGAGCTTGGTGTTCACGTCGTAGAAAAGCACCTTGTATTCGTCGCCCGGATAGAGGCTCTTGAATTTCTCAATCCACTGCATCATAAGCTGCTCGCCCACCTGCGCCTCGAAGAGCACATTGAGGCGGTTCGACACTATCTGACGGCCATTGTCGTCGATAACATCGTCGTCGTTGATAGGTGGTATAACATTGTCGGCCTCGTCGGGCAGGAGACTGTCTATAGGTGTCTCAACAGGCTCGTAGCCGTCGTCACCACCGCGCTGCTCCGAGCAACTGCGGAACTGGCTGAGCAGGAAGAAGAAAATGAAAAGCAGCACAAGGAAAAGCAGCACGCGTCCCAGGCACCCGAGGCATCCCCAGGGTTGCCAGAAGAAGTAATGGAAGCGCACGGGGCCTTTGCTGTCGAAGTGTATTCGCTTCATGACATCTTGTTATTGGAAAGATATTTCATTGAGGAGTTGGCCGAGGGCACGGTTGGCCTCGGGCGAGAGGTCGGAGCGCTTGAGGTGAACTATCAGTGCCACCGTCATATACTCCAGCCACTCATTATAGTGGTTGTCGAACGACTCCACAAGGGCGTCGCCGCTCTCGAAGACCTGCTCGAACATGGCGGCGAGCTCGTCGTGAGAGCCTGCCGAGAGGCGTTCGCGGCCTATGTAGTCGAAGAGGGGCAGATAATTCTGCTCGGCAATCTCGCGGGCCGAGGAGCGCTGCTCGTCGGTCAGGAGCGCATAGCCGAAGTCGTTGACAAAGGCATTGAGGGTCGAGGCCATCATGTCGGCCACGAGGCTCTCCTTGATTTGTGCGAGGTTTGCCACGCTAACCTCGGTGCGGATTTTCTCGGCTATAAGGTCGGCAAGACCGAGGCGCTCGGCGCTGTCGAGGAGGGCCTTCACGAGGTCTTTCATGAGCACGGGGTTGAAGCCGTCGGCCGAGGTGAAAGTGTTCATCAGCTCGTCGGATTTCACCTTGTCGCGCCAAAGGTCCATGATATGGTCGGCAATGAACACCTGGTTTGTCTTGGGGCGTGTGGAGCCGTTGAAGAGCAAGGCCACGTCGATTCCGCGGCGCGAAAGCTCGCTCTGCGCCTGCTCGCGTGTGCGCCACCCGTAGGCGCGCTGCAGCAGCTCCCAGCGCTGCTCGTCGCTTGCGCAGCCTTCGAAGTTGCGGCAGCGGCGGCGTATAATCTGGTACTCGCGCAGGTTGTTGAGGTCGTTGTTTATGGCGGTGCCGTGTACAAGCTCATGCACCACTTCGAGGCACTCGGCCTCGGTAACCTGAAGCGCCTGCAGCAGGTGACCGAAGTAATAGCTGTCGAACGAGCACGAGGCGTCGAACTCCCAGCGCAGGTTGCGGGCCGTCTCTATGGCGCCGAGCAGCTTCTCTCCCTCGTTCTCGGAGTCGTATTCCTTGGCGAGGATGTCGCGCACGCGGTGCATGATATCGTCGCGCTCGCGCTTCATCTGCTCGTCGCGTATCTCCGATGCGGCCTTTGCCACCCGTGCCATACGCTCGATGATGAAGAGAGCGCCGTCGTTATTCACTGTAGAGGCGGCATCCCAGGCGAGCTCGGGGTCGGCGAAGAGCTCGCGCACGCTGCCGTTGCCAACGAAAGTGCTGCGTAGCAGGCGGTAGTAGTCGGCGTCCATGACAAGCTCGCGCTCGGGCGAGGAGGTGGCCACGTCGTAACCGCTGAACATCTGGTTACCGGCGGGGGTGCAGGAGCAATATTCGTAGCTGCGGAGCAGATAAGTGTCTTTGAACGAGGCGCCCTGAGCCGACCAATTGCGGAACCAGTCGACATTGCTCCAGTTGAGCACGGCGTCGAGGAGCACAGTACGGAAGCGGTCTTCCCAACGGTTGTTGATTGCCGTGGCCGTGTTGTGCGACTCATGGTTCTTGCGCGTCATGTCGATGTTTATCTTCGTGGCCACAAGGAGCAGCGGCGACACTCCGCCCGTGCGTGCGAGAGTGGCGGCACGCTCGGCAACGGTGGCACCAACATTGCGGCGCACCCATTGGTCGAGCAATATATGCAGGTTCTTCACCTCGCTCTGCTTGTGGTGGTGGCAGAAGAGCAGCACTTTCATGCCGTGCGACTCGCTGTAGTGGTTGAAGAGATACGAAATTTTGCCGCGGAGAAAGAGCTTCACTATCACCGACTGACCCGATTTATCGCGCTGGCCCTCTGTGCAGAAAGCCTCGTCCTGCTGCTCGTTGCTGCGGGCGCCGGGGAAGTCGAGCAGGTCGGTGTCGGCAAGGAGATTTTTCGATACCGTTTCCGCCAGTTTGCGCCTCGATGCAGCCGGAAGCCAGCCGGGTTGACCGGCGCGGCTCTCATCGTAGCAATAGCCGAGCTCCTCGTCGAGGTACTCGGGGTCGATGCGGAAAATAATCTCGGCACTCACGGCGCAGAGGTCGCAGGTGGGGAAGTCGGCGATGCGGGTGAGCTTGCGGCGGTCGGCCTTGTCGGGCACGAACACATCGGTGCGCACATCCCACTCGGCCTCGTCGAGCCCGTTGAGGCAGGCCACCGACATTATAGTGTTGCGGTTCTGGCCGCCGTGTATCACTGCCTCGATAGGCACATACACCTCGCGGGCGTAGCCGAAGCGCTCGAGGTCGGCGGTGAGACGCTCGAAGAGGCGCGTTATCACCTCGTTCTCATGCCACAGATATTTGAGCACCGATACCCACTCAGAGGCAGGCACGCTGCGTATTACCTTGCTCACAGCCTCGAAATACTTTGAGCGCAGCAGACCCTGCGTGGGAGCCTCCACATAGGTGCCGAGGTAGGCCTTTATATCGAGGATATCGTCCTGGTCGAGGGGCGTGGAAGCTGCTTCGGGCTTAGCGGCATAGCGGGTGTATATGTCTTTCGATATAGCCTTTAGCTCATCATCGGAGTATGTGGTGTAGTCGCGGATATTGGAGTAATATCCGGCGGCAAGTATTGTGGTGAGCTGCCCAACGGTGAGCAGTTTGACTATCACGGGATAGTCTTTGTTATACCTGCCGGGGTCGCGGCGGAAACTGGTGAGGCGCGTAACCACACCGGTGGCCTCGCGGTCGTCGCCTATAGGGTTGATTTTATCCACGAATCCCACGCCCTCGGGATAGTCGGTAGACTTTATCACGAAGGCTTTGTCGCGCCTGTTGAGAAGCGTGTTTATCTGGTACGACTTGCCCGTCTGGCTCTCACCGAAAGCTCCTATGGCAGGATTCTCGGCAAGCGCCCGCTCCTGGCGCCGCAGCCGCCGGCGTCCGTCCACCATTTGGAAAAATGACTGGTCGTACTGCTCGGGCTTGTGGGTGCGGAGCCACTCGAGACCGTCGTTTATTATTTTTATATCGTCGTGTATTGCCATTTTATGATGCAGTGAAATGTGATGTGGAGGAAAAGGAGAGACTACTGCCCGGGCTGTATGCCGAGTTCAAATTCGCCCTTGTCGAGCCAGTGCTGACCGTCGTTGATTATCGACTGGGGCATAAATTCCACCTGGTCGAACGGCACCTGGTCGCCGTTGGCGTCACTTACATCTTCAAGGGTGAGCCGCTCGGGGTCGTCCATGAAATCGCGGGCGAGGGTTACCTTTAGCGAGCGGCGCCCGCTGTTGTTGTAGAGGGCATAGACGGGGCGACCGTCGTAGTGGGGCGTATCGAACTGCTTGCCGCCGAAGAAAGCCGGGAACACCGAGAGCGTGAGTGAGGCGCTGTTGCGCTGCGGACTCATGAGGGTGTCGCCAAGGCGGTCGCCCTTGTAGAGGCCTATGTAGTTCGACGTCGGCTTGAAGTGCTTCACCATATCGTCGAAGCGTATCACCATGCCGTTGAAGCCTTGGGTTGAGGCAAGGTGGCCTACCATGGCACCTACGGCAACCACGGCTTTCTGGTCGTAGAAATAGCCCTGGGGGTCGGCAAGGGGGTACCACTGCCCTACGCGGTATTCGTTGAGGCGCACAAGGCGGTCTGGGGTCACTGGCATATATTTCACAAAGAGCTCGGTTATGGCGTCAATGGAGGTGGGGCGCCCGGCGAGCACTATCACATCGCAGTGGTGGGCGTAGAGCACCACCGAAATCTGCTTCATGAGTTTCTCCATGGTCGACTTCACGATGTCGGCCACGCGTTCGGGGTCGAAGCGCCATTTGAGGCTCTCGAAGCGGAAACCGAAGTGGTCGGCGAAGTAGTCGAGGAGATAACCGGAGGGCTTGATGTCGGGGAAAATCTCATCGAAGGTGTACACACGCGTGGGGCGACGCAGGCGCAGCTGCTCCATGAAGAACTGCCCCATGGGGTGCGATACCTGGGTGTTGAAATCCACGCGGCAACGGCGGTCGCGGTCTTCCATCATGTTGCTGTCAACACCGAAGAAATCGCGCAGGAGCGAGAATGCCATGCGGCCTTTTATCGCCTTGGTCTCGCCGGGAGTGGAGGCTGAGCGCAGGTCGCCGAGAAGGGTGCGGTAGAACACATGGCGGCCAAGCGAAGGAATTGCGGCAATCTCGTCGGTATCCATTGCTTCGAGGCGCGCCGAGAGTGCCGAGAACACGCTGCCCATATCCTGATAGCCATGGGGAGCGTCCTCTATCACTATGTTCTGAATAATATTGCGCAGAATATCGTCGCCGGCAACATAGAAGCTGTCCCAGAAGAGGGGGCGCGGCGTGAGTATACCCTCGTCGTTGCCCGAGCACATGTAGCTGCAAACCATTACGTCGGTGGTGCCCGCACCTATGTCTACCGAGGCCACGGTCACAGCTTTGCCCGTATAGCCTTCGGCAGCGAGCTCGGGGCGTACATGCCCTTTGAGGTCGAAGAACTCGGAAGCGCGCCCGCGGTAGCGCTCGGCAATCTCGGCATAGAGGTACACCAGCTGGCAGCAGGTGGCTTCGTCGAAGCTCCATGTGGCATCGCTTATGCCGTTAATGGCATCGTCGGCACCGCGCGACAGTTTCTCTACCGAGGGGAAAACCTCAACCGACGCGAGGGCGCCGTCGGGGTACACCGCCGAGAGTGCCTCGAAAGCGTCGAGAGCGCACTGGCGCAACTTTATCTGCTCGGTGCGCGGCATGGCCGTGGGGCATGTGAGAATGAGGTTGCGCAGATAGCGCATGCAGTTCACATCGCCGTGGCGGCGGCGGAACTCCTCACTGTTAATCTGCATAATGGCCTGCTGGAGCACCTCGATAAGCACGAAAGTCATGAGCGAGGCACGCGAGTAATGCGTCTGGCCGTCGGTGCTCTCAAGCACGTCGAAGGGGTCGCGGATTATCTCGCCCTGCGCATCGAAGAGGTCGGAGAGACCGGGCACATACACGTTCTCGGCCTCCTTTATATAGAGGGGGTCATTGTCGGTGGTGAGAAACTCCCATTTCTGCTTGAACAGGCGGTTATCCCAGAGGTAACGTTTTGGCGATGAATAGTTTGTTGTGCTCGCCCACAGCCCGGCGTTCTCCACTGAGCGGTACACGAGTTTCTTGGCCTCGTCACCCACGCGCACCATCGAGGGGTAGCGGAAGAGGTCTTCCTCCTCTATTACAATATCGTTGGCAAAATCGGCCTGGCGGAACACGAGGCGCATATCGAAAGGCTTCTCGTAGGTCACCGAGGGGTCGGAGATGTCGCGCAGGGCGAGCATGGCAGCCTTGGTGAAGTCGCCGTCCTCGAAGAGGAGGCCGCAGGTGCGCGAGTTGCCGATGTCGAGCACGAGGTCGACGGGCAGACGGCGCTCGGCGGGGCAACGGTGGAGCGTAACCTCGGGAGCCGCGCCTATGAGGCGTATAAAGTTGATGAGGTATATGTAGTAACCTATATATTTATATGTGTTCTTGCTCACGTCGAGCCCTAAGAGCTGCGCTATATAGTGGCTGAACACGCTGAAATCGCCCGTGGGCGACATGAACATTATGAGGTTCGACACCTTGTTGCAGAGCGAATATTCCATTTTGTCGATGCCGACCTCGGGGAAAGTGGGGCGGAACATGTTCATATCGTCGGGCGAGGTGGCGGTATCGAAGGCCCACACAAAGCGGAAGCGCTCTGTGCCTGCGGCACTACCCTCGCCTATGCGCTCGATTTTCACGCGGCACCAGCCATAGGGCACCTCGCCGCTCACGCCGTGTTGCATCTCGAACATAGGCATCGGCAGCCATTTGCCAAGGAGAAGCTCGAAGGCAGGCACGCGCTCGTGTACGGCCGAGGGGTTGACGGTAGTATAGGAAGCCGGCGAGTTGAAGGTGAAAATCTTGCCCTGCTCGCCGGGCGACACCTGGGTGTAGAGCGAGGGCGAGACATCGGGGCGCATGGTCTCCACACCGCTCTCGTCAAGCTTGGCCCGACCGTCGGCAAGCATCTCCATGGTTCCCTGCTGAACAATTTCGTTCACGGGTATATATTTACCCACAGAGGCATTGTAGGTGAGGAGGTCGAACACCCTCTCGCCGTTTATTTCGTTGGTTAGATTGCAGAAACTATACTTCAGCGGCTTTCCGCTCGGCAGCGCCAACTGCTGCGCGGGGTCGAATTCGGCCTCGGTGGTGAGGAACTGAAGACCGCTGTCGGCTATTAGATGAAACATAAGGTTTTGCTCTGGCTGGTTTATTTTTTTGAAAATGGAATATATCTTGAACCGGAGAAATAACCGGTTGCAGCCTTGCTGTCAAAATAATTTTTTCCGAGGATTATGAAATGCCTTAACCGGTGTAAGGGGCATAAAAAGCGGCTGCCTTGCGATGTTTGAGTTTGGGGATTCCTTGATTTATCAAGGGGGCGCATATCCTTGCAGTGCCTTCGATAGGACTGAAAGTGTAATTGCCCACCTTTATCGTTTTTATATCTTTATCGGCAAAAAACTGGAGGTTGAGGCAGGTGATAAACGAAGTGGAACTGCTCTTCCCTTCGAGATTGCCCTCGAATGTAATCACACTGCCGTTGCGGAACAGCGTGGCCGGCGTCGTAACCGATACGCCGTTGGTAAAAGTGATCTTCATTTCGGGGTGATCTGATTCGCTGTATGCGATATTCTTGCCGCCGCTCACACCTATGCTTATGGTAGCCTGTGTGGGCCTGAACAGGAAGGACAGCGAAATAAAATCGCCGTCGCTCAATTCGGGGTATTCATCGCTTGAAATGTATACCACTTCGTTGTCGGTGCCTGCATGATAGATGTCGGCCTTGATACCCGCATAAGCGCTATGCGCCAACAGCAGTATCGGCGCAAGCAGCAGTGCCAAAGGTTTAAGTGAGAGATGTGCCATAGTATAAGTTACATTATTTCGAGGTTGCCGTTAAGGCGCTGGCGTACAATTTCGTACATCATGACACCGGCAGCCACGCTCACATTGAGCGAGCCTATGTGGCCGAACATCGGTATCGCCGAACGGGTGTCGGCTATGCGCAGAATCTCGGGCGAAATGCCTATATCCTCGGCGCCCATAACGAGCGCCACGGGGGTGGTATAGTCGGCCAAGGTGTAGTTCTCCGACGATTTCTCGGTGGCGCACACTATCTGGTAGCCGCTCTCTTTAAGATATTCCACGGCCTTGACGAGGCTGTTCTCACGGCACACGGGGATGTGCAGAAGAGCACCCGCCGAGGTCTTGACGGCGTCGGCACCGACGCTCACGCTGCCTTTCGAGGGTATGACTATGGCATTTACGCCGCAGCACTCGGCAGTGCGGGCTATGGCGCCGAAGTTGCGCACGTCGGTGAGGCCGTCGAGCACGAGCACGAAGGGCAGAACGCCGTCCTCGAAGAGTGTGGGCACAATGTGCGAGAGCCGGTGGTAAGCCACGGCGGCAATCTGCGCCACAACGCCCTGGTGGTTCTTGCGCGTGATTTTGTTGAGGCGCTCCACGGGCACGCGCTGCACGGGTATATCGTGCTCACGGGCAAGCTTGCACAGACGGGTGGCGAGCTCACCGTTGAGGTCTTTTTTAACAAAGAGTTTATCGATAGTGCGACCGGCCTCTATGGCTTCTATCGCCGAGTGTATTCCGAAGATATAATCGTTGGCATCCATTGTCTTGGGGGTTGTTTAAGAATAAAGGGCTGCGGCTTTCTCGAGGAGGGCGCGCGCGTTGGCGAGGGCAGCCTCATCGGCAGGATTGCCGCTTATCATGAGGGCGAGCTCGGCCTCGCGCTGTGCGGGTTCGAGGCGCCGTATACGTGTGGTTGTGGCGGTGTCGTCGTCTTCCTTGTACACCTTGAAGTGGGTGGTACCGGCGGCGGCGACTCCGGGCAGGTGGGTGATTGTTATAACTTGTATCGAGCGGCTTATCGACGCCATCATGGCGGCCATGCGTGCGGCGATATCGCCGGAGACGCCCGTATCCACCTCATCGAAAATTATCGAAGGCAGGTGCATGCGTTCGGCAACTATGGTCTTTATGGCAAGCATCAGGCGCGAAATCTCGCCTCCCGAGGCAGTGTTGCCCACGGGCATGAGATTCTGGTTTTTGTTGAAGGCGAAGAGGAACTGTACCTGATCGAAACCGTCGGCGCCGAGCTTGCCGCGGGTAAGCAAAATCTCGCAGCGCAGGTTGGGCATGCCCAAGGGCGAGGCGGTGCGCCGCAGTACGTCGGCAAACTCGGCGGCGGCGCCAAGGCGCTTCTCCGAAATCTGAGCGGCGAGATTTATGGCGAGTTTCTTTGCCTTCTTGGCGGCTTTCTCAAGGATAGCGAGCACATTCTCGCTGTCGTCGAGGGCGTCGATCTGCATCTTGAGTTTGTCGCGCAGCTCTATGAGCTGGTCGGAGCTCTCCACGTGGTGCTTGAGCTCGAGCGAGTAAAGTGTGCTCAGGCGCTCCTCTACCTCGGCAAGGCGTGCGGGGTCGGCGGCGAGCGAGAGGTCGTAGTCGGCAAGGGTGTCGGCAATGTCGGCCACCTCTATGCGGGCCGATTCGAGGCGCTCGGCAAGGGCGTGGAAGTCGGGTATGCCCTGCCCCTGCCCGAGGGTGGCCGAGAGCTCCTCGAGGGCATCTACGGCCTGACGCATGGCGGTGAGGGCGTTGGGCGAATCATTGACAAGCGGGTCGAGAGCCTGCCCGAGGGTGGTTTTTATCTCGGTGACATTGGAGAGAATCTCACGCTCGCTCTCGAGCTCGGCATGCTCGCCGGGCAGGAGGTTGAGCTCGGCAAGCTGGTTGTACTGGAACTGCAAAAACTCGGCATCATCGCGGTTGCGGCGTATGAGCTCGCGGGTCTCTGTATACTGTTTGAGTGTCACTCGGTAGGCGGCGAAAGCCTTGTGGTAGTCGTCGAGAAGCTCGCGGGTTCCGGCAAGATTGTCGATGATATTAAGCTGATACTCAGGCGAGCCGAGCAGCAGGTTCTGGTGCTGCGAGTGTATGTCTACGAGCTTCTCGGCAATCTCACGCAGCACGGGCAGGGTCACGGGAGTATCGTTGACAAAGGCACGCGAGCGACCGCCCGGAGCTATCTCGCGGCGCAGTATGCACTCCTCGGTGCCGTCGGAAAGCTGGTAGTATTCAAGCAGTTCGGCCACACCCGAGGCGTCGGAGATGTCGAAGTATGCCTCAATGACCGACTTGCGCGAGAGGTCGCGCACGGCCTTGGTGTCGGCACGGCCTCCCAAGAGCATCGAGAGGGCGCCGAGGATTATCGACTTGCCGGCGCCGGTCTCGCCGGTGATTATGTTGAAGCCCTTGCCGAACTCTATCTCAAGCTCGCTTATCAGGGCATAGTTTGAAATGCGGAGGGTTTTGATCATCGTTGCTGCGCTCCTTTCTTTATTTCTTCGAGGCGGCTCTGCTCGGCAGGATAGATAGGCTCGAGCATTCGGTAAACTTTCTCACGCTCTTCCTGCGGGGCCTTCGAGTAGATGTTCACGAGCTCGTCGAGCTTCGCATCTTTGAACATGGAGAGTGCCACCGACATAGGCGACACCTTGTACACTTTCTCTATCTCGGCGAGCGACTCGGTGACGGCGGCACGGCCTTTGTCGACCGACACTGCCATGTTGTCGAGCCCCTGGCGGTGATATTTGTAGAGCATATCGCGTATGCCCTGCGTGGCTGGGTCGGTGTACGACGAGAGCACTGCCGAGCGGTTCTTGGTATCCTCGAAAGCCTTCCAGCCGGTCTCGCCCGACGACTGTGCCTGCTGCACTATAAGAGCGAGCCGCTCGAAGTAAGGCTCGCCACCGCGCGGCGAGAAGGAGTCGAAGTCCACCGCGAGGATGAGGTAGGCATAGAAGTTGAGTATGGCCGTGAGCTGGCTCTCGAAGTTGTTGACCGAGAACACAAGGGGCTCGTTCTCGCGGTAGGTGAACTCGAGTTTGGCGTCGCGGAAGTTGATGAGCGTGGTGGTATACGAACTGTTGTACACAGGTCTTAAAGACTGTATCTGCAGGTCGCCCTTCATCACATCGTCGGTATACTCGGTAATGGTGAAAAAGAGGCGACACTCAATCTTCTCGTTGGCGGCAAACTGGGCGTTGCTGAACACGGTGGTGTTCATGTAGTCGTTCATCGCCTGCTGCAGGGTCTCGAACACCTGTTTGTTGGTGCCCTCAACCTGGTCGGAGTTGAGGGTCACAGTGCAATTCAGCTCCTGCGCCGCCACAGGCAGCACAAGAGCCGTGAGTAAGAGGGCTGATATGAGGGAGAGGAATCGGGTCATAAGTCCTTGATTATCCGGTTTAAAATGTCGGCCGCCACATCTTGCTTGCTCTTCAGAGGGAATATTTCCTCGGAGCTGCGGGTTATGATAGTAACCTTGTTGGTGTCGGTGCCGAAACCGGCGCCTTTGTCGGCAAGGGAGTTGAGCACTATCATATCGAGGTTCTTGCGGCTGAGCTTCTCGCGGGCATTGCTCTCGCCGTTGTCGGTCTCGAGGGCGAAACCCACAAGAATCTGCCCGGGGCGCTTGGTGGCGCCGAGCGTGGCAGCGATGTCGGGGTTACGCACAAGCTCAATGGAGTCAACCTTATCGTGCTCGCGCTTTATCTTGCGGTCCACATAATGCGCGGGGGCGTAGTCGGCCACGGCAGCACACATCACGGCAACATCGCTGTCGGCGAAAGCTTTCTGCGCGGCCTCGAGCATCTGGCGGGCACTTTCTACGCGCACCGTGGTCACACCCTGCGGGTCTGGCAGAGCCGTGGGGCCGCTAACGAGGGTGACATCTGCGCCGAGGCGGGCGGCCTCGGCGGCTATGGCATAGCCCATTTTCCCGGTTGAGAAGTTGCCGATGAAACGCACAGGGTCGATGCGCTCATAGGTGGGCCCGGCGGTGACGAGCACCTTGCGGCCTGCCAGGGGGCTGTTCTCGCCGAAGAAGTCGTTGAGCACGGTAGCGATATTCTCGGGCTCTTCCATACGCCCGCGCCCTACGAGGTGGCTTGCGAGCTCCCCTACCTCAGGCTCTATTATGCGAACGCCGTCGGCGCGGAGCGTGGCAAGGTTGCGCGTGGTGCTGGGGTGAGCCATCATGTCGAGGTCCATGGCAGGAGCCACAAACACGGGGCATTTGGCCGAGAGGTAGGTGGTGATGAGCATATTGTCGGCAACGCCGTTGGCCATTTTCGCCAATGTGGAGGCCGTGGCCGGTGCCACTATCATCACATCGGCCCACAGCCCGAGCGACACGTGCGAGTGCCACTCGCCGGTGTTGGCGGTGAAGAACTCGCTCACAACGGGTTTGCCGGAGAGCGACGACAGCGTCACGGGCGTGATGAACTCCTTGCCGTTGGGCGTGATGACAACCTGCACCTCTGCACCGGCCTTCACCAGCAGACGCAGGAGTGTCACGCTCTTGTAAGCCGCTATGCCGCCGCTTATGCCGAGAATAATATGCTTGCCTGCGAGATTGTTCATCGTTTCATGCGGAGCTTTATGCGGGTGAACGCCTTCTTGGTGCTGTTGGCGAAGTCGCCGCCCATAATCCAGCTGTAATAGCCGGGGTCGGTGGTGAGCACATCTTCGGCCAGCCGACCTTTATGCTTGCCGAAGTTGATTACCTCGCGCCCCTGCTCGTCGTACACGAGGCGCCCCATGAGGTCGACGTTCTTGTTGTTTGACGCGAACTCCGAGAGGGCGTTCACATCGGTGGGCAGATCGTCGTAGCGCTCGAGCTGAGCAAGGAGCACCTCCATGGTGGCGGTGGTGTCGGCGAGGGCGCTGTGAGCCTCGGTGAGGTCTTTGCCGCAGTAGTATTTATAGGCGGCGACGAGGGTGCGCGGCTCTTTCTTGTGGAAGATAGTCTGCACGTCGATAAAGCGGGCGCGTGAGAAGTCGAAGTCTATGCCTGCGCGCTCAAACTCCTGGTCGAGCAGAGGTATATCGAAACGGTTGCTGTTGAACCCGGCAATGTCGCAACCCGAAATGAGCTGCGCCAGCGAGTTGGCAACCTGTCTGAAAGTGGGCTCGCCGGCCACATCCTCGTCGGTGATGTGGTGCACGGCAGTAGCCTCGGCAGGGATAGGCATCTCCGGATTGATGCGGCGCGTCTTCGACTTCACCTCTCCGTCGGGGAAAAGCTTCACTACCGAAATCTCGACTATGCGGTCGGTGTTTATATTCGTGCCCGTAGTCTCAAGGTCAAAGAATACTATAGGGCGGGTAAGCTGTAATTTCATTTTTCTAAATTTAGTGGCAAATGCCCTTCGGGCAAAGAGAGATTTTTTAAAGTCAAAAGTCAAAAGGATGAAGTCACAGAGTGAAGTCTAAAGGCAAAAGGATGAAGTCAAAAGGAAACAACTCCTAACCCCTAACCAAAAAACTCCTAACTCCTAACCAAAAAACTCCTAACCAATTAAAAGTCTCCCACAGTCATGGGCATGAGGAGCATAACGAGCTCGGTGTTCTCAGGCTCTTCGCCGGGACGGAACACGCCGGGACGGCCTGCGTCGCCGAGGTTCACTATCACCTCCGAACCCTTGAGGGTGGTGAGGATTTCCATGAGATAGTTCGCGCTGAAGCCTATTGTGAGCTCGCCGCCGGTAAAGGAGCAAGGAACCTGCTCGCGGGCGCTGGTGCACAAACTCGGGTCGTTGCTCTTGATGAGGATATTGTCGGGAGTGATGCGGAACTTCTCAAGACCGCCGTCAACCTCAACGAAGATACCCACACGGCGCACGGCGTTGAGCAGCGAGGCGCGGTCTACGGTGAGCACCTTGTTGTTATCCTTGGGGATAACGCGGTTGTAGTCGGGATAGTTGCCGTTGAGGAAGGTGCACTGGAAGGTGTAATGCTCGCTCTCGATAACGGCATTGCGCGCGTTCATGGTGATGTTGAGCGACTCCTCCTTTGCAAACACGTTCTTGATAACGGTCGAGGGCTTGGCAGGAAGCACGCAGCTGCCGGTGACGCCGGGAGCTGTGCGGCGGTCAATATAGCGCACGAGCTTGCGGGTGTCGGTGGCAACGAAGGTTATGCTGTCGGGGGCGATGTCGATGTTCACGCCCTGCATAATCTGACGGTATTCGTCGGTGCTCACGGCAAACATGGTGTTATCGAGGCCTGCGAGCATCTGCTCGGTGGCGATGCTGAACTTGATGGGCTCGCCGGCGGTGTCGGCCTGGAACTGCGGGTACTGGTCGCCGGGGAGGGCTACAAAAGAGTAGTGACCCGAAGCATAGGAGAGCTGCACCTCAAGGGTTTCTTCGTCAACACTCACTTTCACGCCCTGGTCGGGAAGCTCTTTGAGGAGCTCCACAAGGCGGCGTGCGCCAAGGCAGAAGCTGCCCGAACCCTTGGTGCCGGTAACTTCGAGGCGGGCCGTGAGGGCGTTCTCCTGGTCAGAACCGGTTATAGTAAGGGTCTCACCCTCGAGAGTGATAAGGAAATTATCAAGAATAGTGAGGGCGTTCTTGGAGTTGATTACCTTGCTTACTGCCGAGGTGGCATTATAGAGTGTCTTGCTTGAAACGTTGAATTTCATGTGTGTATGGTGGTGTTAGTTTCTTATTCTCAACTAAGCGGAAACAGCTCCGCTATCAACTTACAAATTTAGCGACTTCAAGCCAAACCACCAAATTTTAACACAACAATTATCGCGATTAGATCCACTCTTCGTTCTCGAGCCACGGAGTGTTGAGAATCTCCACGGGTTCGCCGCCGAGCCTAAGCGTAATGGTGCTGTCGGAGGCGGAGCGGCGGCAGGTTGCGGCTGACAGTGGCCCGTCGTAAACAGGCGGGGCAAACCACTCGCCGTGGCGGTCGATTATGCCCACCTTACCTTCGCTTTCGACGGCGGCAAGGTCTTGACTGAAGGGCTCGGCAGCAGCAAAACGAGGCTCAACGATAAAGCGGCGCTGTGCTACATCGAAGTAGCCGTAGAGCTGGCCTTGACGCACTATGCAAGTGCCCTCGGCTTCGCCGAGAAACTGCATGTCAGTGCTTTCGATAATCTCCTCGCCGTCAAGCGTATAGAGCGCCTCCGCACTGCCTTTCACGGCATACACGGCCCTGCAATCACGCCAGATGCGTATATAATCAAACTCATGCGGCAGAATCATCGTGCCCTCGTCGTTGTAGTAGCCCCAGCCCTCATCGGAGGCCGACATTGTGGCGCTGAAGCCGTAACCCGCAGGCTCGGTCTCAACCCGCCGATATGCCACAGGCAGCAACTCACGGCCGTCAACACCGAAAAGTCCGCGGCAGGAGCCGTGGCGCACCTTGATTTTGTTGTCGTACAGATACACCTCGCCTTCGACCGCAGGCGGCAAAATCCAATCGCCGTCGCGGTTTATCACACCCCAACGGCCGTCTGTCAAAACAGCGGCGAGGCCGTTGGGCTCGAACGACCACCCGTCATCGAAAGGCTCGCCGTTGAGCAAACGGCCGTAGCGGTTTACATACCCTATGCCCGTAATATGCCCGTCGGCCTCCTTTATGAGGCGCGTTATGCCGTTCTCCGGTTGCAGGGCACGGGTATATCCAAGCATCGCGAGGGCGAGATTGTGCGCGCTCATGGCTTCGGCCTCGGAGCGCAAAGGGCCGATAAGAGGGCGCAGAGCAGCGTCGGCGCTCAGCTCGAAAGCCTCATACTCCACAGCAAAGAATTTGGTCTCAACGCTCCCGAAGCGAAGATTCCAGACCCCGCAGGCCAAAGGGTGGCGGAGCTCCTGCTCCTTGCCTATTGTGGTGATATATTCGCCATTGGCATAGAAGCGCACATCATCGTCGGGGTGGATTGTGAGGGTGGCAAGCTTTTTCTTTAGCCGCTCCTCGCCGGTCAGGTCGCACACCGAGGCGGCAAGATCCTCGAGTTTGGCGGCCCAGTCGTTATCGGCAACAAGAAAGTGCTTGCGACTCAGATAGTAGCGCAGCTCATCGTTCATCTCCACCGACTCTACAATAAACGGCACTATGGGCTTGCGGTGCGAGAAAGCAAGGTCGATGTCGGAGAGCACTTCCTCGGCCTCATTGGCTTTGCCTGAATACACGAGCACTAAGGCATCGCAGCCTTTTACCGCTGCTATGCGTCGGCGGTACTCCCCTGCCTCGGGCAGGAATACTTCAAAGCCCATGGCGGAGAGTGTCATGGCCACCTGCGAGGCCACGGCGCGGTCGCCCGTCGAGTCGGTATTATAACATATACTTACGGTCTTCATGGCTATATGGGGTCAGAAAGCGCCTCGGCCTGCATGGCTTCGTAGGCGCGCGTGTTGGCGTCGGCAAACTCCCGCAAGGGCGCCGTTGCAAAGGCTTCGCGCAGATGCGAGAATTTTTCAAACCAGAGGTCGAAAGCCTCGCGGTTATGCGAGTCATCGGAATCGCCCTCGGCAAAACTCATGCTGCGGCCGGCAGGACTGCCGTCGCGCTGCAGACTTATCTTGTGCGCTCCTATCGAAATTTCAACTATACCTTTGCCCCGCAGTTCGCGGCAACGTTTTGCCACGCACGGCAGGAAGGGCGCCCCTGAATAATCTATAAGTCCTTCGAGTCCGTCTTTGCACACGTGTATGTAGTAATCGTCGAAGTCTATGTCGGTGAAGAGAGCCTCGGTCACGGACTCGCCATCGGCAAGGCGCACAAGACCGTGCAGACCGCTGCCGAGTTTCTCATATGCGGCAAAAAGATGCGAGCGTCCGTAAGGAATCACGCGGCACCCTTCGAGGCGTTTCACCACTTTGCCATAAATATCTAATATGTCGCAGTCACTGCCGCTCTGCCCCACGGCACGGGCGCCGCGAAGCACGAAAAGAGAATCATAGCGTGGCTCGATGCACACCTTTCCCCAAGGGTAAAGCAAGCCCGATTTCCCCTGTCGTTCAATTGTATAGAAGCCGGAGGCGAAAGTGGGTTCGCAGAAGGGGTCGATACGGTCGCCATAGGCTACGATAGCCCCGCTGCGGTCTATGAGATACTGCCCTTCGGCATCGGAGACCCACGCAATTCCCTGCGGCGTAAACGACAAGGCCTCATGGAAATACCTCCCCGGAAAAGCCTCGCTGCCATCGGCATGCGCATAGTATTTATGCCCTTTCTCGCCCTCGATTTCGATAGCGCCGGGGAGCACGGGATAGTCGGCATACGAAGGCTCTACAACAATCTTTCCCTCGCTGTCGATGAGGCCCCACAACTCGCCCTGCTGCACGGGTAGCAGACCGCCTTGGGCATACCATACGAAGCTGTACTCTCCGGGCACGCGTTCAAGAGCGGGCAGGCGATAGAGGCGGTAAACCTTGCTCGAAAAATCATTGCCACGGTAGCGGCTCAGCACAATGAAACCGCCCGTATGAAAATCGTAATGGCAGCGCTCGGGCAGGCGCAGCACTTTCTCGCCGTAGCGGTTCACGAGCCACCGTTCTTCGCCACAGTCGCCCGAAGGCAGTTCAAAAAAGGCGATGCCGTCGTTGAAAGCGCCCTCCACAGCAGCGCCCCGGCGGCAATAGTTGTCGAGGGTATCAAGCTCGGCCTTACGGCAGTAATCAACAAGGCTTTCGTACGTTATATGGAGGCGGTCGGCAAGCTCACCGCGGCGCCATTTGCGGCCACAGCTCACATCGGGGGTGCACAGCTCTATAGTTTTATCGCCCTCTGCGGGCAGAAATAGTATGAATTCCTCGCCCGGCATCACCCGACCTTGATAGACGCCGTCGGCATACACATTCAGCTCGCATTCAGCGGTAATAAGAGTGCGGGGCTTGCTCCGATAGTGCGTAAGATAGGCTTTCAGCTTTGCGACAAGTTCCTCAAAACGGGTGTCGGAGGCATGGAAATCCACGGCATTGGCGCTGTCGGCAAGATTGTCAATCAAGGGGTCGCACTCGCACTCCTCTATCCTGAAAGCGAAAATAGGGCGCCCGTGGCGATGACCGATTTCAAGTTCGTTAAGCACATGCTCGGAGGCATTGGAGCGGGATGTGAGCACAAGCAGGGTTACGGCGCACTCGTCGAGTCCGGCTATAATGGAGCGCGACCACGCCATGCCGGGGACTATGTCGCGGGGCGCCATCCAACAGCTGATACCCACCTCTTCAAGGCGCCTGCAGAGTGCGGCGGTGAGGGTGGCATCGGTGCTCGAATGGCTGAGAAAAACGTCGCGGGCCATAGGCGTGCCTTTTTAGCGGGCAGCCGTTATGGCTATGGCATTGAGCTTGTGCTCGAGTTCGGTGGTGCTCACGCGGGTGGAGAGCTTGCCGCGGTGGGCAATGGAGATGTTTCCGGTTTCCTCGGAGACGACTACGGCCACGGCGTCGGTGGCCTGGGCTATGCCCAAGGCCGAGCGGTGGCGCAGGCCGAGCGTACGCGGCACGTCGCTGTCGTGGCTCACGGGCAGGATACACCCGGCAGCCTCTATGCGGTTGTGCGCTATTATCATGGCACCGTCGTGCAGGGGCGAGTTCTTGAAGAATATATTCTCTATAAGACGCGTGTTGATGTTGGCGTCGATAATATCGCCCGAGGCGGCATAGGAGTCGAGGGGTATCGACTGCTCGATTACAATCAGCGCACCTGTCTTGCTCTTGCTCATGCTCATGCAGGCATATACTATAGGCATTACCCACGCCAAAGCCTCGCGGTCGAGGTCCTCACGGTGGTGGTGGAAAAGGTTGCTAAAAAACTTCCACCTCCGTTGCGAGCCCAGTTCGACAAGAAAGCGCTTGATAGGCTCCTGGAAGAGTATCACAAGGATTATCAGGCCTATGGCCATGAACTTGTCGAGAATGGTGCCTATGAGGCGCATGCCGAAGATTTCGGAGGCCAGCACCCACACCACTATGAAAGCGAGCACGCCATAGAAAATATTTATGGTGCCCGACTCTTTCATAAGCCGGTAGATGTAGTAGAGCAATACTGCGAAGAGCAGTATGTCAATGGCGTCTTTTATTCCGAAATCAAACATTGCGGGGAGATTGGAGTTTTGAGAAGAGATTCACACTTTGCACGGCTTCTTTCACGTCGTGCACGCGGAGTATGGCGGCGCCGCGCTCAAGGGCGAAAGCACCGGTGACGGCGGTGGCTGTGCAGGCTTCGTCGGCGCTGACGCCGAGCAGCCGCGTGAGCATGGATTTGCGCGACACTCCCACAAGCACGGGGCGGCCGAGCAGACCGAATGCATCGAGCTGGGCGAGCATCTCGTAGTTCTGGTCAAGGGTCTTGGCAAAACCGAAGCCGGGGTCCACTATAACATCGGCCACGCCAAGCTCCTCAAGGGTGGCAAGACGCATACTCAGCTCGTGTATAACATCGCGCGTAACGCCACCCGGATAGTCGGTGAGGCCGCCCATGGTGGCGGGTGTTCCGCGGGTGTGCATCAGCACGTAGGGGCAATGCAGCGAGGCCACAGCCTCGAACATGCCCGCGTCGAGCGTGCCGCCCGAAATATCGTTCACGATATGCGCCCCCCACTCTCCCACTGCTTTGAGGGCAACTTCGGCGCGGAAGGTGTCGACCGACAGCGGCACGGCATCGCCCACTGCTCGGCGCACGGCGTCGAGCCCGAGTTTCAGTCGGCGGCACTCCTCGTCGGCACTGACATCGTCGGCTCCGGGGCGCGTGGAGTAGGCTCCGAGGTCGAGGAAATCGGCGCCATCGGCCACCAGACGGGTGGCTCGCGCTTCAATCTCGGCCTCGGTGCGTGCACGCGAACCGGCGTAGAAAGAGTCGGGCGTAATGTTGATTATGCCCATTACCGCCGGCCGCGTGTACTCGCGGAGTCGGCCTCCGATATTCAGGCTAAAGGGTGTCAACCGTTGCGAAGGGAGTGTTTACGAGCGGTTGGCGCGCTTGCGTTCCGTCTCGTCGAGAATAATTTTGCGGAGACGCAGGTGGTGAGGGGTAACCTCAACATACTCGTCTTCTTTGATATATTCGAGCGCTTCCTCAAGACTGAACACCACCGGGGGCACGATGCGGGCTTTGTCGTCGGCGCCCGATGCGCGCATGTTGGTGAGTTTCTTGCTCTTGGTCACGTTCACGGGGATGTCGTTATCCTTGGCGTTCTCGCCAACAACCTGACCGGCATACACCTCTTCCTGGGGGAAGATGAAGAAGCGGCCGCGGTCCTGGAGCTTGTCGATAGCATAGGCGTAGGCCGTGCCCGACTCTATGGCGATGAGCGAGCCGTTGGTACGGCGCTCGATGTCGCCCTTCCAGGGCTGGTATTCGAGGAAACGGTGCGCCATGATAGCCTCGCCTGCCGAAGCGGTGAGGATATTGCTGCGCAGACCGATAATGCCTCGCGAAGGTATCTGGAACTCGAGCTGAACGCGGTCGTTCTTAGCGTTCATGGCCACGAGGTCGCCCTTGCGGCGGGTAACCATATCGATCATCTTCGATGAGTATTCCTCGGGCACGTTGATAGTGAGAAGTTCCACGGGCTCGCACTTGCGGCCGTCGATTTCCTTGACGATAACCTGAGGCTGTCCAACCTGAAGCTCATAGCCCTCGCGGCGCATGGTCTCGATAAGAACTGAGAGGTGCAGCACACCGCGGCCATACACTATCCAGGCGTCCTCGCGGTTGCCTTTCTCCACACGAAGGGCGAGGTTGCGGTCGAGCTCGGCGGTAAGGCGGTCACCCACGTGGCGCGAGGTCACATATTTACCGTCCTTGCCAAAGAAAGGCGAGTCGTTGATAGTGAAGGTCATCGACATCGTAGGCTCGTCGATAGCGATGCGGGGCAGCGGCTCGGGATTGTCGTAGAGTGTCACGGTATCGCCGATTTCAAAGCCCTCGAGACCGACAATGGCGCAGATGTCGCCGTTGCTCACGCTCTCAACTTTCTTGCGGCCCATGCCTTCGAAGGTGTGGAGCTCTTTGATGCGCTGGCGCGACACGCTGCCGTCCTTGCGGCAGAGGCCAATCTCCTGACCCTCGCGGAGCTCGCCACGGTGTACTCGCCCAATGGCAATACGGCCAACGTACTTCGAGAAGTCGAGCGAGGTGATGAGCATCTGACCGTCGCCGGGATTTTCGGCAGGGCCGGGAATATTCTCGATAATAGTGTCGAGCAGGGGGCAGATGTTGTCGGTGGGCTTGCTCACATCGGTGCTCATCCAGCCCTGTTTTGCCGAGCCGTAGAGCGTGGGGAAGTCGAGCTGCTCCTCGGTGGCGTCGAGGCTGAACATGAGGTCGAACACCATTTCCTGCACCTCGTCGGGGCGGCAGTTGGGCTTGTCCACCTTATTTATAACGACCACGGGCTTAAGTCCCATTTCGATAGCTTTCTGAAGCACGAAGCGGGTCTGGGGCATGGGGCCCTCAAAAGCATCGACAAGAAGGAGGCAGCTGTCGGCCATGTTGAGCACGCGCTCTACCTCACCGCCGAAGTCGGCGTGACCCGGAGTGTCGATGATATTGATTTTATAACCCTTGTAGTCGATAGATACGTTTTTGGAGAGGATTGTTATGCCACGCTCGCGTTCGAGGTCGTTGTTATCAAGTATGAGTTCGCCGGTCTTCTGGTTCTCGCGAAAGAGGTTTCCGGCCAAAAGCATCTTGTCCACGAGCGTTGTCTTGCCGTGGTCAACGTGAGCGATTATGGCTACATTTCGTATTTTCTGCATACGCTATTGGAATATTTTTACCTTATTTCTTTATTTCCTTAAGAACTACACTGCTTATCTCCTTGCCTTTCTTGTCGGTGGCAACCTGCTTCACGATGCCGATACCTTTGGCATACCAAACGGTGTTGAGGGTGCGCTCGTTGCCCTGGGGCGAGGTGGTTTTGAGTGTGTACGACACTTTCTCGCAGTCGTCGAATTTACCTGCGGGAGTTTCTATGCCCTCCTTGCCGAGGTATTTGCCTTCCCAAAGGTTCATCGACACCGAGGTGGGACCGGCGGTGAGTTTCATCGAAGAGTTGGCGATTTTAGGCTCGGAAGGAGTCTCGGCGGGGAGGGGCATCTTGAGGTCGCCCTTCACCTTTATCATCTTGCGGAGCTCCGCGATATCCGATTCCGAGGGATACTGGCCCTGACTCTTGAGAGTTTCAACCATAAATTCCACCATTTGGTCGCGATAGTCGTCGGCACGCAGCACATAGTGCACAGTGAGACCGTCGGCGGGGTTATAGGTGTAGTATTCGTTGGCTTTGATTTCGCCGAGCTCGTTGCCGGGCACCTTATGCACCTCGTTGAGCGTCACGGTGATTACGCCGTCGGCGCCGGTCTCTGCCGAGGCAACGGTAGAGGTGAAGTCGGCGGTGAAAGGATCCTTATCGGTGGCCATGCTCTCGGTGTATACGAGAGTGGTGCCGGGCTCCATGTTGATATACTGTGCCGAAGCCACACCTGTGGCAAGAAGAGCGGCGCAGAGAACTGCTATGTGTTTCATTATTTGATGTGTATTTTTACTTGAACAGACATTTTCTCAGCAAGCCTTGAAGCTCATGTCGAGGCCTTTTACCGAGTGAGTGAGAGCTCCTACGGAGATGAAGTCGACTCCGGCCTCGCCATAGGCGCGCAGGGTGTCGATTGTTATGCCGCCGCTCGACTCGATTTCGGTGGCGGGAGCTTTCTCGCGGATAAGTTTCACAGCCTCGGCGGTGCGTTCGGGGGTGTAGTTGTCGAGCATTATGCGGTCGGCACCGGCCTCTATGGCCTGGAGTATCTCCTCGGTGTTGCGCACCTCAACCTCAATGCGGAGGTCTTTGCCCTTGCTGCGGCAGTATTCCTTGGCCGAGGCTACGGCCTGGGGTATGCCACCGGCGAAATCCACATGGTTATCCTTGATGAGAATCATATCGAAAAGACCTATGCGGTGGTTGCAGCCGCCGCCAATCTTCACGGCCTCTTTCTCAAGCATGCGCAGGCCGGGAGTGGTCTTGCGGGTGTCGAGCACCTTGCAGGCAAGGCCTTCGAGGCGGCTCTGGTAGCGCGCCGTGGTGGTGGCGATGCCGCTCATACGCTGCATGATATTGAGCATGGTGCGCTCGGTCTGCAGCAGCGAGCGTACGGGGCCTTCGACAACGAAAGCGATGTCGCCGGGCTTCACATGCGAGCCGTCGGGAATCATCACCGTCATCTTCAGCGAGGGGTCGAATTTCTCGAACACGCGGCGGGCAATGTCGACGCCCGCAAGTATACCCTCCTCTTTCACAAGCAGGTGCTGGCGCCCCATGGCGTCGGGGCCTATAGTGCTGAGGGTTGTATGGTCGCCGTCGCCAATGTCTTCGGCAAAGGCGAGGTTAAGGAGGTCGTCGATAAGCTGGTCTTTAGTTTTCATTGCCTTATATATTATGTACAGGTGTATAAACCGACTGCAAAGGTAAGCAAAATTGCCCGTAATTTGTTAATTTTGCGACATGAAAATAAAACTCGCCTGCATAGGAGCCATACGCGACGCCGAAGTCGAAAAACTTATCTCACAATATACCAAAAAGATACCTTTCTACTGGCCTTTCTCTTTGGTAGCCATACCCGATGTGCGCACACCCAAGTCGGCAGGCCCCGCGAAGCAGAAAGAGCTCGAAGGACAGAAGTTCATGGCCGAGATTGTGCCCGGCGATTTCGTAGTGCTCCTCGACGAGCGTGGCAAGGAGCTCACTTCGCGGGCTTTCTCCGAGTTCATCGAACGCAAGGCGGTGGAGCTGCCCAAGTCGCTGGTCTTCCTCATCGGCGGCCCCTACGGCTTCTCGGAAGAAATTTACCGCCGCGCCGACTCTATGCTCTCGCTCTCGAAAATGACTTTCCCTCACGAACTTGCCCGCCTCTTCTTTGTCGAGCAGCTCTACCGCGCAGGCACAATCATGCGCGGCGAGCCCTACCACCACGATTGAGTCAGGGGTGAGTTAGGGGTGAGGAGTTAGGAGTTAGGAGTTAGGAGTTAGGAGTTGAGAGGTAGGAGTTATGAGTTTTTCTTTAGACTTTTGACTTTTGACTTCATAATTAGCGCCAGCTCCGAATCCTAAAAATACGTATCCATATATTAAATAATGTTTATATTTGTAAATCCGAGCCGTTAAAACTTGGCGTAGTTCCGCAAAAAGCCTTAACTTTGTGCAATTGCAAAACCGTCTTTGCAAGCCTAAGCTAAGAGCCATTTAATGAAACACTTAAGTGCAATAGCCCTCATGTTGGCAGCCGGAAGCCTCTGCTCCGTAGCCGCCGAAACAGCCAAGGGCAACCATGAAACCGACATTAATCACGCTGTGGCAGCGTTCATGCCCGGCACCTCGGGATTCGGTACCGTCACAGCAAAAAACGTCGACATCAACGACGCAAAACGCACTGTGAGCGTTACCCTTAGCCCCAACGCGGCATACATCCCTCTCGACCAAGCGAGCTTCCAAGCCCTCAAGGACGCCTGCCTGCAATCGCTTGGCAAAGACGCCTCACGCTACAAGATAAAGCTATACGCCGACACGGTGCCCATGGAGCAGCTCGTGCTCTTCGCGCCCAAGACCAACAAGGCTCCGCGTGAGAAAACTCCCTTTATCATCGACCATAGCAAGCAGGCCGCTCCCCAAGGCCTCGACGGCGCAAACATTGCACTCTGGCAGAGCCACGGCTGGTACTTCGAGCCCAAGCTCAACCGCTGGGAGTGGCAGCGCGCACGCATCTTCCAGACCGTGGAAGACCTCTACACACAGAGCTACGTGATGCCCTACCTCATGCCCATGCTTGAGAATGCCGGGGCATATGTAATGTCTCCCCGCGAGCGCGATATTAACCGCACCGAAATAATAGCCGACAACGACGGCGGCACTCTCGCCACCGGCAGCTTCACCACAACCGGCAAATGGAAGTCCGGAAGCACCGCGGGCTTTGCTTACACCAAAGCAGAACTGCACAACGGCGACCACCCCTTTGCCGACGGCACCATACTCAGCGCTCCCCTCTCAGGCAAAACCTCCGAGGCTACAGCTACCGCCACATGGAGCGCGGAGATTCCGGCCGACGGCAGCTATGCCGTATATGTGGCCTACGCCTCGCTTCCCGAGAGCACCGACGCGGCTCAATACACCGTACACGCAGCCGACGGCGACCACCGCTTCACCATAAATCAGAAAATGGGCGGCGGCACATGGATTTATCTCGGACACTTCCCCCTCGCCAAAAGCGCTTCCAAACAGCCCGTAGTCGAACTCTCGAACGCAGGCAAGAACAAACGCAAAGTTGTCACCGCCGACGCCGTGAAGATTGGCGGCGGCATGGGAAATGTTGCCCGCAAGGTAAAAGAGCCCATCGACAGCATTGATTATCAGTATGTGACGAGCAAATATCCCCGCTTCGTCGAAGGCGCACGCTACTTCCTGCAGTGGGCCGGTGCCCCCGACAGCGTGTTCACCCCCAGCGACTACGTAAACGACTACGGCGACGACTACAAGAGCCGCGCACTCTGGGTCAACTGGCTCGCAGGAGGCTCATCGATGCTCCCCGGCCGCGAAGGCCTCGGTATACCCGTCGACCTCAGTTTCGCCTTCCACTCCGACGCCGGCACCACCCGCAACGACTCCATTATAGGCACCCTCGGCATTTACTGCACCATTGGCGACAAAACCGGAAACGGCAGCTCGCGCATGGCCTCGCGCGACCTCACCGACCTCGTGATGACAAACATCGTCGACGACGTGCGCGCTTCTTTCGAGCCCAACTGGACTCGCCGCGGCATGTGGGACAAGAGCTACTTCGAGGCCCGCGTACCCGAGGTGCCCGCAATGCTCCTCGAACTCCTCTCGCATCAGAACTTCGCCGACATGGCCTACGGCCTCGACCCCGCCTTCCGCTTCGTGGTGTCGCGAGCAGTATATAAAGGTATGCTCAAATACATCGCCGAGCGCGACAGCCGCCCCTACGTGGTGCAACCCCTCCCCGTCAAGGCCTTTGCCATAGAGCGCGCCGACGCTTCCTCATACACACTCACCTGGGCCGAGACTCCCGACCGCTTCGAGCCCACCGCAACTCCCACCTATTATATAATACAGGAGCGTAAGGGCCGCGGAGCGTTCACCACCATTGCCACTACTACCGACACCTCGTACACCCTCACCGTCAGTGACAGCGACATCCACTCCTACCGCATAATAGCAGGCAACGACGGCGGCACGGCCTTCCCCTCTGAAGTCCTCGCCCTATGCAACATGCCCGGCTCCAAAGCCACGGTTACGATAGTCAACGGATTCACACGCGTGAGCGCCCCCGACCGCTTCGATTCGGGCGACATCGCAGGCTTCTACGACGCCCGCGACCACGGTGTTCCCTATATCAACGACATCTCCTTTATCGGCAGCCAGTTCGAGTTCCGCCGCGACATACCCTGGATGGACGACGATGCCGCGGGCTTCGGTGCCTCTCGTGCCAACTACGAAGATAAAGTAGTGGCA
Organism: uncultured Porphyromonadaceae bacterium; assembly: GCA_947573485.1. GTDB lineage: Bacteria > Bacteroidota > Bacteroidia > Bacteroidales > Muribaculaceae > CAG-873. The sequence goes on from CANPGB010000008.1 coordinate 64,432, forward strand.
GGCAACACCTTCGACTTCGTTCTCACCCACGGCGAAGCTATCCGCGCGGCAGGCCTGTCGTTCATATCGTCGAGCGTCGAAGCTTTCTCGGCAGGCAATGCCAAAGCCGATATCGTCGACCTCATCCTCGGCAAACAGAAAGAAATAGCACAGGGACGCGCCGTCTACGGCACCCGCTTCAAAGCCTTCCCCTCAGAGCTCCAGAACCGCATCGCCGCCATGGCGAAAGAAGGCACCGACTTCTTTGTCTCGGGCTCTTACGTAGCCACCGACATATGGGATAACCCCTACTCCGACGAAGCCACCGCCGAGGCCGACAAGAAATTTGCCCGCGAAGTGCTCGGCTATAACTGGCGCGTAGGCCAGGCCTCGGTCACCGGCGAGGCTTACCAGGTACCCACTCGTTTTGACGACTTCGGCAAGGGTGACTACACCTTCAACAACACCCTCAGCCCCGACTTCTATGCCGTGGAGTCGCCCGACTCTTTCTACGCCCCCGACTCCTCGCGCGGCTGCACCTTCATGCGCTACAGCGAGAACAACCTCGTGGCCGGCACACTCTTCGACGGCGGCAACTACCGCACAGCCGTCATCGGCTTCCCCTTCGAGAGCATTACAGATGATGCTCAGCGAAGCCACCTCATGAAACAGATTCTTGACTTCTTTACCGAATAAAACACAGTGATACACGCATTTATACCTTACATAAATAAAGCGCAGGCCGAAGCCACAGTGGCAGCCCTCGCCGAAAGCAAACTCATAGGCAAGATAACCCTCATGCCCACCGACGCCTCTGCCGAGGCATTCGGCACTTGCGACATCATGCCTATCGACGGCATAAACACCTCGGCTACAATGATTAAGATTGCCGAGCATGCCGACGCCGAGTTTATACTCCTCTTCACCAAGACCACCACTCTCCTGCCCGGCTACCTCGCCCCCGACCGCATGGTGAAAATCGCCCGCGACAGCAAGGCAGCAATGGTATATGCCGACTACTACACCGTGACCGACGGCAAAAAGACAGCCACTCCAGTTATCGACTGGCAGGAAGGCGCCCTCCGCGACGACTTCAACTTCGGCCCTCTCATGCTCTTCAACGCCGCCGACTTCAAGCGAGCCGCTGCCGGCATCGACCGCAAATACCACGCCGCAGGCCTCTACGACCTGCGTCTGCGCATAAGCCGCCTCGGCGCAATGGTACACATCAACGAATACCTCTACACCGACATCGCCGCAGCTACAGCCTCCGACGGCGAGAGCCACTTCGCCTACGTCGATCCCAAGAACCGCAGCGTGCAGATCGAAATGGAAGAGGCATGCACCGACCACCTCAAGGCAGTGGGCGCATACCTCGAGCCGGTGTTCGAGCCTATCGAATTTAACCGCGGCGAATTTGCAAACGAGGCTTCGGTGATAATCCCCGTGCGCAACCGCGTGCGCACTATCCGCGACGCTATCCGCAGTGTGCTCTCGCAGAAAACCGACTTCCCCTTCAACCTCATCATCATCGACAACCACTCTACCGACGGCACCTCGGAGGCCATTGAGGAATTTACCTCCGACCCCCGAGTGATACACATAATTCCCGAGCGCGACGACCTCGGCATCGGTGGCTGCTGGAATATGGGCGCAAACCACCCCGAGGCAGGTAAATTCTGCGTGCAACTCGACTCCGACGACGTCTACGCCGACGAGAACACTCTCGCAAAAATGGTCAAGGCCTTCTACGACAACAACTCAGCTATGGTAGTAGGCTCTTACATGCTCACCGACATCGACATGAACATGATACCGCCGGGCGTAATCGACCATCGCGAGTGGACTCCCGAAAACGGCCGCAACAACGCTCTCCGCATCAACGGCCTCGGCGCACCCCGCGCTTTCTACACCCCCGTGCTGCGCGAGATTCAAGTGCCCAACACCTCATATGGCGAAGACTACGCCCTCGGCCTCGCCATTTCGCGCCGCTTCCAGATTGGCCGCGTCTACGATGTCGTATACCTCTGCCGCCGTTGGGAAGACAACTCCGACCACGCTCTCGACATCAACAAGACAAACGCCAACAACCTCTACAAAGACCGCATCCGCACCTGGGAGCTTCAGGCACGACGCGACCTTAACCGCAGCAAAGCACAATGAACCGCACCGACGCACAGCATACCGAAGCCTTCATCAAGGCACAGCTTGAGGCATGGCCCATGGCCGCTGCCAACTTCGAGGCACTGAAAGGCGTCGAGGTCAAGGAGCTCGACGTGCCCGGCATGCACATCAAGGTACAGTTCAACCCCGCACGCATGGTGTCGTCGGCTGCAAAAGTCGACGCCGCCTCGCTTAAAGCGCGCAAATGCTTCCTCTGCGACGCAAACCGTCCTGCCGAGCAGTCGGGAATGCCCTGGGGCGAAAGGTATACCATACTCATAAACCCCTTCCCTATATTTCCCCGCCACCTCACCATACCCGACAACAGCCACACCGACCAGCTCATAGCCGGTCGCGCTGCCGATATGTTTGAGCTCGCCGCCGACCTCGAGGGCTACACCGTGTTCTACAACGGCCCCCGCTGCGGCGCCTCGGCTCCCGACCACATGCACTTCCAGGCCGGGAACTCCGACTTCCTCACTATAGGCGACGCCCTCGAGAACGCCGTGCTGCGCACAATCGCCACCGAAGGCAATGCCACCCTCTCGCTCGCCGACGGCCTGCCCATGGCTGTCTTCGTAATCGACACCGACAACCCCGAAGCCGGAGCCGCCCTCTTCGACAGGCTCTACGCTGCCCTCCCCGTGCCCGAAGGCGAAAGCGAACCCATGATGAACGTGCTCTGCTTCACCACAGCCGCCGGACTCCGCATGGCTGTCATACCCCGCAAGCGCCACCGCCCCTCGTTCTATGGCACAGAGGGCGATGACTGCATGCTCATAAGCCCCGCATCGGTCGACATGGGCGGCGTTTTCATCACACCGCGCCCCGCCGACTTCGCACGCATCGACTCCGATACTATAATAAAACTGTTTAATGAACTGTGCCTCAACACCAATGAGGCCGAGGCTATAGCCGAAAAAATCTGAAACCCCATGGAACGCCAACCCGATATTAACGTAGGCATCCTCTCTGCCACCGAAATCCGCGTGAGCCTGCCGGCTCCCTACCACCACGAGCCCACACACACCTCTGTGCGCGGCCCTCAGACCTTCTCACTCTCGCCCGACGGCAAGGTGGCATGGCAAGGTATGGAGCACGACGAAGTGCTCCTCACCCCTACCGCCGAAGGCACTTCTTTCGAGGTATATGACGTTACTATCGGCGTCAACTTCCATTGGGAACGCCGCGAGACACAGCGCTTTGCCGGTGCCCTAAAGATTATTGTCGAGGGCGACAAGCTCACTCTCGTCAACATCCTCCCCGTTGAAGACTATCTCAAGAGCGTGATTTCATCGGAGATGAGCGCCACAGCCTCGGCTGAGTTCCTCAAAGCTCACGCCGTGATTTCGCGCAGTTGGCTCCTTGCCCAGATCGACAAGAACAAACGCATTGCCGACAGCGGCGAGAATTACAGCTCGATGACCGTCAACGACAATGAGATTATCCGTTGGTACGACCGCGAGGACCACGTGAACTTCGATGTCTGCGCCGACGACCACTGCCAGCGCTACCAGGGCACCACCCGCCAGACAACCGCTACTGTGAAAGAAGCCGTGGAGGCAACACGCGGCCTCGTGCTCATCGACCGCGACGGACACCTCTGCGACGCCCGCTTCTCAAAGTCGTGCGGCGGCGTATTCGAGCAGTTCGAAGCCTGCTGGGAGCCACGACACTTCCACTATCTCGAAGCTGCCCGCGACGGTGCCGACCGCAGCAATTTCCCCGACCTCACAATCGAGGAAAACGCACGCGAGTGGATTCTCGGCAGCCCCGACGCTTACTGCAACACAACCGACGCCGAAATCCTCGGCCAGGTGCTCAACAACTACGATCAGGAGACTCACGATTTCTACCGCTGGACCGTGCGCTACACCCAGGACGAGCTCTCGGCCCTCATAGCCTCGCGCTCGGGCATAGACTTCGGCCTCATCAAGGCGCTCGAACCCGTTGAACGCGGCACTTCGGGCCGCCTGGTGCGACTCCGCATCGTAGGCACAAAACGCACAATGATCATAGGCAAGGAGCTCGAGATTCGCCGCACCCTGTCTACCTCGCACCTCTACTCCTCGGCCTTCATTGCCGAAGCTGCCGAAGACGACAGCCGCGGCGTGCCCTCGGCGTTCACCCTCCACGGCGCAGGTTGGGGTCACGGCGTAGGTCTCTGCCAGATTGGTGCAGCGGTAATGGGTGCCAACGGTGCCACTTTCGATCAAATTCTCATGCACTACTTCGCGGGAGCGAGCCTCAAAACACTCTATTAATCCCTTCTCAGCACCATGAAAACAAGCTCGAAACGCAACCCGTGGGCATGGATTCCGACGCTCTACTTCGCGCAGGGTCTGCCATACGTGGCCGTGATGACAATTTCGGTAATCATGTACAAGCGCCTCGGTATTTCCAACACCGACATCGCGCTTTACACCGGCTGGCTCTATCTCCCTTGGGTGATAAAACCTTTCTGGAGCCCCTTTGTCGACATCATCCGCACCAAGCGCTGGTGGACTCTCACCATGCAGTGGCTCATTGCCTTTGCCCTTGCAGGCATAGCCTTCACAATACCAACCTCGATATTCTTCCAGCTCACCCTCGCCATTTTCTGGCTCGTGGGATTCACCTCGGCAACACACGACATCGCAGCCGACGGCTTCTACATGCTTGCTCTCACAGAGCATGAGCAATCGCTATACGTGGGCATACGCTCAACTTTCTACCGCGTGGCTACCGTAGCAGGGCAAGGTCTGCTCGTAATATTGGCAGGCCTGATAGAGTCGAACTCAGGCCTTACACCGCTCACTATCAGCGTCGATGCGGACCCCGCTGCCGAGTGGACCGCCCCCGACATGACTGCCATTGCCTCTACCGAAGCCGACCTTCAGGGTGAGATGCAGTTTATAACTCCCTCGCCCACAGTACGTGTGGCTACTTCCGTGCCCGATGAGGTTGAGGTGATGCAAGGCGGCGAAATGGTGAAGATGCCTTTCAAGGCCTATGCCGCTCTCATGCGCGACTCCGTGAAGCACTCCAACGAGCGCAACGGCTTTACCGCCGCCGAGGCACCCAAGGCTCCCGCAGCCGAAGGCGCTCCTATTGTCGCCGACAAAGGCCCGGGCGCCTTTACCAAATGGGTTAAAGACGTTTTCGGAGAGGAACGCGAGCCCTACACAGAGCGTAACAACAACATTGCCGTCGTAGGTCTGCGTCTCAACCGTCAACCGGCTCCGGGCGAGGAGATTATCCTCAACGTAACCCATAAGTCGGGCGACCAGAGCATTAAACTCGAGCAGGCAGCACTCTCAACCCGTTTCGTTTTCAACGAAAACAACTGGGATAAGACCGCTTGGCTCTTCTACGAGGCCGACCACAAACTCACCGAGAAAGTATCGGCGAGCTTCGAGGGCGCATCGGGCAACATCCCCATGGCATGGCTCACCGTTTTCGCAGTACTCTCGGCATTCTTCTTCGTGGCCGCCGCCTACCACAGCTGGGCGCTCCCCCGCCCCGCCTCCGACGGCACCAACGAGGCAGGCACCACCGCCTCGGGTATCTTCCGCGAGTTCTTCGAGACCTTCCGCACCTTCTTCCGCAAACCCCAGGTATGGGTTGCCATTGCCTTCATGCTCCTCTACCGCCTCCCCGAGGCTCAGCTCGTGAAGCTTATCAACCCCTTCCTGCTCGACCCCATAGATAAAGGCGGCCTCGGCCTCACAACCGGCCAGGTAGGCCTCGTCTACGGCACCGTAGGCATCATCGGCCTCACAATCGGCGGCATCATCGGCGGCATTGTGGCTGCCAAGGGTGGCCTCCGCAAGTGGCTGTGGCCCATGGCTTGGTCTATGTCGCTCACCTGCCTCACTTTTGTTTACCTCAGCTACGCCGACGCGCCCTCGCTGATCACCGTCAACATCTGCGTTTTCATTGAGCAGTTCGGCTACGGCTTCGGCTTCACGGCCTACATGCTCTACCTCATCTACTTCTCCGAGGGCAAGCACAAAACCGCCCACTACGCTATCTGCACAGGCTTCATGGCTCTGGGCATGATGCTGCCGGGCATGGCCGCAGGCTGGTTGCAGGAGACCATCGGCTACCGCCACTTCTTTATTTGGACAATGATTTGCTGCGCAGCTACCATAGGCGTGTGCGCGTTCCTCAAAATCGACCCTAACTTCGGTCGCAAGAAATGAATCTCATGAAAAAATATATCATTGCAACAGCCATAGCGGCACTTGCCGCACTCACCTCGGCAGCCCAGGTAAAACCGGGCGTTGAGGTTCTCCGCGACGGCGGTTTCGCTCAGCTACAGGGCAAGCGCGTGGGGCTCATCACCAACCCCTCGGGCGTCGACAACAAGCTCAAATCCACCGTCGACATCCTCGCCGAAGCACCGGGCGTTGAGCTCGTTGGCCTCTTCGCTCCCGAGCACGGCGTGCGCGGTGATGTGCACGCCGGCGACAACGTCGACAATGCCGTCGACCCCGCCACCGGCGTTCCCGTCTACTCTATCTACGGCAAGACTCACAAACCCACTCCCGAGATGCTCAAAGACGTCGACGTTCTCCTCTACGACATCCAGGACAACGGCTGCCGCTCTTTCACTTTCATATCCACCATGGGCAAAGCCATGGAGGCCTGCGCCGAACTCGGCAAGGAGTTCATGGTACTCGACCGCCCCAACCCCGTGGGCGGCAATAAGATTGAGGGCAACCTGGTTGAAGACTCCTGCTTCTCTTTCGTAAGCCAGTTTGCAATACCCTACCTCTACGGCCTCACCCCGGGCGAACTCGCCTCTTACCTCAACGAGGAAGGACTGCTCCCCGGCGGCCAGAAAGTGAAACTCAGCGTTGTGCCTATGGAAGGTTACACCCGCGATATGGATTTCCGCGACACAGGCATGCCCTGGGTGCTCCCCTCGCCCCACATCCCCAACCCCGAGACTGCACTCTACTACCCCATGTCGGGCATCCTCGGCGAGCTCTACTGCATGTCGATAGGCGTGGGCTACACTCTGCCCTTCAAGCTCTTCTGCGCCGAGTGGATTGATGCCGCCGAGCTCAGCCGCCGCCTCAACGCGCGCAATATTCCCGGCCTCATGTTCCGCCCGATTCACATCAAACCCTTCTACAGCACAGGCAAAGGCGAGAACCTGCAGGGAGTCGAAGCTTACGTCACCGACAAAGACGCCGCGCCCCTCACCCTCACCCAGTTCTATGTAATGGAAGAGCTGGCCGACATGTATCCCGACCGCAAGCTCTTCGACATCGCCGACAGCTCGCGCCTCAATATGTTCGACAAGGTATGCGGAAGCAAGGAAATACGCCGCCGGTTCACCCGCAACTACAAGGTGGCCGATATGGAAAGCTACTGGAACAAAGATGTTGAGCCTTTCCGCGCGGCTTCGGCCAAATACCACCTTTATAAATAAACCCTACTCTCCCCCTCCCGATGGAAACTACCGACAACCGATATAACGATTTCGTCAAAGCCATAAAGCGCCACATAGCGCCCGACCGCATCTACACCGACGCACTCCGATGCCTCGCATGGGGCACCGACGCCGGTTTCTACCGCATGCTGCCCAAAGTGATAGTGCGCACGGCAAGCGAAGAAGAAATGATTGAGGTGCTCCGCACGGCTTCGCTCATGGAGCTGCCCGTCACCTTCCGTGCGGCAGGCACAAGCCTCTCGGGCCAAGCCATTTCCGACTCGATTCTCGTGGTTGCCGGCAAGTTTTGGGAAAAATACCGCATCCTCGACCCCGCTGCACACGCCATAGCTCTGCAGCCGGGTATCATAGGCACTCGCGTAGGCGAGATTCTCAAACCCTACGGCCGCGTTTTCACCCCCGACCCGGCCTCGAAGAAGTCGGCAATGGTGGGCGGTATAGTCATTAACAACGCCTCGGGCATGAAGTGCGGTACTCATGCCAACAGCGACCGTGTGCTCCGCTCGGTGCGCATAGTTCTTGCCGACGGCACCGTGCTCGACACTGCCGACGAGCTCTCGCGACGCCAATTCGAGCAATCGCACCCCGAGCTCATTGCCGAAATCGAGTTAATACGCAGCGAGATCACGTCAGACCCCGAGCTCACCGAGCTGATACGCAACAAATACTCGATTAAAAACGTAACGGGCCTCAACCTCCTGCCATTTATCCTCTTCACCGACCCCTTCGAGATTATGGCCCACTGCATGGTGGGCAGCGAGGGTACCCTTGCCTTCCTCAGCGAGGTCACGGTCAACACCGCCGCCGAAATGCCTTTCACGGCTTCGGCAATGGTTTACTTCGACGATATGGCCGAGGCCTGCCGCGCCGTGGTTGCCATGCGTAAGAACGCACCCGTCCAGGCATGCGAGCTGCTCGACAAGAAGTCGCTCGCCTCAGTGCACGACACTACCGGCACCGGTCTCACGGCACTGCTCATACAGACCGAGGCCGACAGCGCCGAGGTTCTCGAGAGCAACATCGCCGCCACACTCGATGTATTGAGTAAATTCAAGCTCTACCGGCCTGCGCATTTCTCCACCGACCCCGCCGAAGTGGCCGCATGGTGGCAGATGCGCTCCGGCGTTTTCCCTGCCGTAGGCGGCACCCGCCGTCTGGGCACAACAGCCCTCATCGAAGACATCGCCTTCCACATCGACAACCTCCCCGAGGCCACCGTTGAACTCGCCGCCCTCCTCGAGGAGTGCGGCTACGACGATGCCTGCATCTACGGCCACGCCCTCGAAGGCAACTACCACTTCGTCATAGCCCAGTCGTTCGACACCAAAGACGAAATCGAGAAATACCGCCACCTCATGGAGCGCATCGAAGAGCTCGTGGTAGGCCGCTACAACGGCTCTCTCAAGGCAGAGCACGGCACCGGCCGCAACATGGCGCCTTTCGTCGAGGCCGAGTGGGGGCCAAAGGCATGGCAGATGATGAAACGCCTCAAAAAGGCTTTCGACCCCAAAGGCATACTCAACCCGGGCGTGATTTTCAACGATGACCCCGACTGCTTCATACACGGCATGAAACCCCTGCCGCTCACCGACCCCGAAGTGAACCGCTGCATTGAGTGCGGCTTCTGCGAGGTGAACTGTGTGAGCTGCGGCCTGACGCTCTCTGCACGACAGCGCATTGTGGTGCAACGCGAGATTTCGCGTCTTGAGGAAGACGGCTCCGACCCCGCTCGCCTCAAAGAACTGCGCGACGGCTTCAAATACCTCGGCAACGAGACTTGCGCCGGCGACGGCCTCTGCAGCACCTCATGCCCCATGGGCATAAACACGGGCGAGATGATACACCATGTGCGCGAGCGCAACCTCAGCCCCACGGGCAAGAAACTCGGCCGTTGGGCTGCCGCGCACCTCGCAGGCATATCGTCGGGCCTGCGCCTTATGCTCTCCGGTGCCGAGATAGCCCACAAGGTGATAGGCGACGGCGGCGTTGCCGCCACAGGAAAGGCGCTGCACAAGATAGGCGTGCCTCTGTGGACACCCTCGCTCCCCGTGGCTTTCAATCCTCGCAAGACCATGCGCGCTCCTCAGCCCGAGGAGCCCCGCAAGGTGGTGTACTTCCCCTCGTGCATAAACCGCACCATGGGGCAGAGCGAGGAGGTCGACACCCGCGTGCGACCGCTCCCCGAGGTCTTTGTAAAACTCTGCCACAAAGCCGGATTCGAGGTTATATTCCCCAAGAACATCGACAATCTCTGCTGCGGCATGATTTGGGAGAGCAAAGGCATGCCCGACATCGCCGACCAAAAGACAGCCGAGCTCGAGGCTGCCCTCGCCGAGGCTTCGGACGGCGGCCGCATACCCATTGTATGCGACCAGAGCCCCTGCCTCCACCGCATGCGCGACCACATCAAGAGCCTCGTAATGCACGAGCCCGCAGAGTTCATTCACGACTACCTCGCACCTTACCTCAAATTCCACCGCCACGACACGCCCATTGCCGTGCACATCACCTGCTCGAGCCGCCGTATGGGTCTGCACGACAAGATTGTGGCACTGGCACAGAAATGCTCCGCTAAAGTTCTTGTGCCTGCCGAGGTAGGCTGCTGCGGTTTTGCAGGTGACAAGGGTTTCACCCACCCGGAGCTCAACGCATGGGGCCTGCGCAAACTACGCCCACAGCTCGAGGAGGCCGGCATAAAATACGGCTACTCAAACTCCCGCACCTGCGAGATTGGCCTCTCGACCAACGGTGGCATACCCTACAAGTCGATTGTATATCTCGTTGACGAGTGTACCACTCCCCTGAAATAATTATTACAAAATCAATAAACCAATCATTCCTCTATGACAGCAAAGCAAACGGTTCAGGCCGCACGGCAACCCTCATCAAGGTTGCTCGCGCTCGACGTGCTCCGTGGCATTACAATCGCGGGCATGATTCTGGTAAACAATCCGGGCTCATGGGGCAGCATCTACGCACCCCTGCGCCATGCCCAGTGGAACGGTCTCACCCCTACCGACCTCGTGTTTCCTTTCTTCATGTTCATAATGGGTATATCCACCTATTTCTCGCTGAGGAAATACAACTTCGAACTCACATGGCAGAGCTTCGGGAAGATTGCGCGCCGCACGGTGCTGATATTCCTCATCGGCATCGGTCTGGCTTGGTTCGGGCTCTTCTTACGCGGGGTGCTCAGCGACCTCACCTTCTATGAAGCCGTGTTCAACTTCGACCGCATACGCTTCCTCGGAGTGCTGCCGCGCCTCGCCCTCTGCTACGGCATAGGCTCGGTGGTGGCTCTCCTGGTGCCACGCAAAGGCCTCGGCTGGGTAATAGGCGGTATACTTGCCGTTTATGCAATATTACTGCTGCTCGGAAACGGTTACACCTTCGCCGAAAACAACATTATCTATATTGTAGACAACGCCCTGATAGGCCCCGCGCACCTCTACACCGACGTTATCGACGGCACCCGCCTCCACCTCGACCCCGAAGGCCTCGTCAGCACCCTGCCCTCGATTGCACACATGCTCATCGGTTTCTACTGCGGAAGTCTCATAATGGGCACTAAAGACAATGGCGAGCGCATCAACAGGCTCTTCATAGTGGGCACAGTGCTCACCTTCGCAGGCTTCCTCCTCAGCTACGGTCTGCCTATCAACAAAAAGATATGGTCGCCCACTTTCGTGCTCACCACATGCGGCCTGGCGTCGAGCTTCCTCGGTCTCCTCATATGGATTATCGACATCAAAGGCTACCGCCGCTGGAGTCGATTCTTCGAGGTGTTCGGCATCAACCCCCTCTTTCTCTTCTGCGCAGCCGGCATCCTCGCCAACATCGTGGCGTCGGTAAAACTCCCCTGGAGCAACAACACCGAAGGACTGATAACTATCAAAAACCTCATATACACCGAGACCCTCGTACCGTTGTGCGCAGGCGACGACACTCTCGCGTCGCTGTTCTTCGCCCTCCTCTTCGTGGTTCTCATATGGCTTATTGGCCTTATTCTCTACCGTAAAAAAATATACATCAAAATATGATACTTATTGCAGATTGCGGAAGCACCAAAATCGACTGGTGCGCACTGGCCGACGGCAAAGTCGCCAAACAAGTTTTTACTATGGGCATGAACGCCGTGATGCTCACCGAAGAAGAGATGCGTGAGCGCATTGCCTCGCAGCTTATGCCCGAGCTCGGCGACATCGCTCCCAAAATCACAGCCGTATATTTCTACGGCGCCGGCTGCATCTCGGCTGAGGTTTGCGGCAACGTTGCTCGCGCTATCAAGGCAAACCTCCCCGGAGCTGAGACAATAGAGGTGTACACCGACCTCCTCGCCGCCGCACGCGCCCTCTGCGGACGCAAGCCCGGCATCGCCTGCATACTCGGCACAGGCTCAAACTCATGCCTCTACGACGGGCAGGGAATAGCCTCCAACGTCTCTCCACTCGGCTTCATCCTCGGCGACGAAGGCAGCGGTGCCGTTCTCGGCAAACTCTTCCTCGGCGATGTCCTCAAAAAACAGCTCCCCGCCGAAATATGCGCGCGATTCCTCGATGAATACGACCTCGACCTCCTCGGCATCATACGCCGTGTATACCGTGAGCCCCAGGCAAACCGCTTCCTCGCATCGGTCACCCCTTTCCTCAGCAAGAACATTGCCGTGCCCGAGATTCACGCACTCGTGCTCAACGCTTTCCGCGCATTCTTCCGTCGTAACATCAAAAATTACACCGACTACACCAAACATCCCGTCAACTTCATCGGCTCGATAGCCTACTACTTCGCCGACGTGCTCCGCGAAGCCGCCGCCGCAGAAGGCTGCACGGTAGGTAAAATAGTGAAAAGCCCCATGGAAGGGCTTATCGAGTTCCATTCATAATCATCTATATAACAATGGCTTTCGTAAAAATCAGCGAACAGGCTTCGCTTTACAACGACCTTGAGAAAAAATCGGTGGGTGAAATCCTCCACGACATCAACACCGAAGACAAAAAAGTGGCCCTCGCAGTAGAAAAGGCCCTCCCCGCCGTCGAAAAACTCGTCAGCGAAATCGTACCCCGCATGAAGCGCGGTGGCCGTATCTTCTACATGGGTGCCGGAACCTCGGGCCGCCTCGGCGTGCTCGACGCATCGGAGATTCCCCCCACATTCGGCATGGAGCCCACTTGGGTGATAGGCCTTATAGCAGGCGGCGACACTGCCCTCCGCAACCCCGTTGAAAACGCCGAGGACGACACCCTCCAGGGCTGGCGCGACCTCGAGAAATTCGACATCAACGATAAAGACACCGTTATCGGCATCGCCGCTTCGGGCACTACACCCTACGTTATCGGCGCCCTCAAAGAGTGCCGCAAGCACGGTATCCTCACGGCAGCCATAACCTCCAACCCCGACGCCCCCGTTTCGGAAGCCGCCGACATCGCTATCGAAATGATAGTAGGCCCCGAGTACGTTACAGGCAGCTCGCGCATGAAGAGCGGCACCGGCCAGAAGATGATATGCAACATGATCACCACCGCCACCATGATTAAAATGGGACGCGTGAAAGGCAACAAAATGGTGAACATGCAGCTCTCCAACGCCAAACTCGTTGACCGTGGCACACGCATGATTATCGAAGAACTCGGCATGCCCTACGACGACGCCAAGCGTCTGCTCCTCATGCACGGCTCGGTAAAAAAAGCTGTCGACGCTTACCGCGGTACTGAAGAATGAAAAATCTGAAATATACTTTAGCCGCCGCCGCTCTCTCGGCGGCGGCTTTCGCTCTCCCCGCAAGCGACTTCGGCGAGCTATACTACCAGCGTGCCTCTCTCTTCGAGGCGCTGCCCGTCGACAGCACTTCGGTCGTTTTCCTCGGCAACAGCCTCACGCACGGCTGTGAGTGGCACGAGCTCCTCGGCATGCCCAACGCCCTCAACCGCGGAATAAACGGCGACATCGCCGAGGGAATAGACCTCCGCCTCAATCCCATAATCGAAGGGCACCCCGCCAAAGTATTCCTCCTCTGTGGCGTAAACGACGTAAGCCACGACCTCAGCGCCGACTCCATTGCCGGTGCCGTGGCGGCCATCGCTGCACGCATACGCAAGGGCTCGCCCTCAACAAAAGTCTATGTGCAGTCGCTCCTGCCCATCAACAACTCTTTCGGCCGCTACAAACGCATCTTCGGCAAAGAGCAGACCATCCGCGACATCAACACCCTGCTCAAACCCCGCGTTGAGGCCATGGGAGCCACATGGATCGACCTCCACTCCCACTTCACCGATGCCGACGGCAACCTCCGCGCCGACCTCACCAACGACGGCCTCCACCTGCTCGCCCCCGGCTACATCATTTGGCGCGACATCCTACGCCCGTATCTCGACGAAGAGTAATGCCCGACGACGCTCTCCGCCAACAGATTCTCACCCTCCACGGCTGCGAGGCACTCGTCCTCGCAGGACCCGGTTGCGGCAAGACTCATCTCTTGGCTGAGCGCATATTCCACGCCCACGAGGCCCGTGCGGTGCCCTTCGCTCGCATGCTTTGCGTTACCTTCACCAACCGCGCCGCCCGCGAGATGCTAACACGCATAAAAGCGCGCACCGGTATCACGCCGCACGACCTTTTCGTGGGCAACATACACCGCTTTTGCCTGCGCTTCCTCTCCGAAAACTCCCTCCTGCCACCCGACACAGCAATTCTCGACGAGGACGACCGCAGCGAGGTGCTCGCGACTTTCGGTCTGAGGAGCCGCGTGCAGACCGACGATTTCTTACGTAAAGCCGCATATATCTATCAGGACGAAAACGGACACCCGCAACACCTTCGGCGCGCTCCGCACACTCCCGTCACGGCCACCGACGTGGCGCGCTACCAGGCCTACTCTGAATACAAGCGCGACCACAAGCTTATAGACTTCGACGATATCCTCCTCATAACATACACCGCGCTCATGAACCGCCACAGGCAGCCTTTTGCCTTGACAGGCTACACATGGGTGCAGATCGATGAGGTGCAGGACATGACTCCCCTCCAACTCGCCATAATCGAAGCCGTAAGCACTCCGGCCGGGCGAACAAGCCTCTTCCTCGGCGACGAACAGCAGGCTATCTTCAATTTCACCGGCGCAGGAGGCACGGCTCTCGTTCACCTCAAAGAGCTCTGCGGCGAAAAGATTCTTCACCTCACCCGCAATTTCCGATCCTCCCCAGCCCTCGTCGCGCTCTGCAATGCCCTTGCAACAGCATGGCTCGGTATAGACCCGGGCTTACTCCCTGCAGCCGTCGCCCGCGAATCTGCCACCGACCCCTTGGTGGCTTGGCAGGCATCCGCAGGCAATCTGCGCATCCTCACAGCCGCCATGGCTCGCCGCTGGAGAGCTGCAAACCCCGACGAAAAGCTCATGGTGCTCACACGCACCAACGCCGAGGCCGACGAGCTATCGGCCATATTCGGCATGCTCGGCCTCAGCCACTTCCACATACCCAAGCAGGATTTATTCCACCAAAGTCCCTTTAAAATCATCTGGTCGCACCTCGCGGCAATCATTCAGGGAAACGCAGGGGCGTGGGTACGGCTGATTCATACTCTCCGTGGCGCAAAGACACTCACAGACTCCCGCTCAATAGTGGCAAGGCTCCGCGACGCCGCTCTCGCCCCCGACGACCTCCTCTCAGAGCCCGGCAACGAGTGCATCACGGCCTTTGCCGAGAGCTTTTACGACAGCTTTCGCACGATAGTCGTACTCGACACCGAAACCACAGGCCTCGACGTGTTCGGCGATGACGTAGTGCAACTGGCAGCGCTCCGAATCAAAGGCGGTAAGATAGTCGAAGGTTCTGAGCTTAACCTATTTATCGAAAGCGAGAAACCACTGCCGCCCACTCTCGCCGACGGCACTCCGAATCCGCTGCTTGCGCTGTACGACCATGCCGAGAAATTGTCGCCCGAAGACGCTTTCGCCCGCCTTGCCGACTACATCGGCGTCGACAGTATCCTCGCCGGACACAACATTGCCTTCGACCTCGCTATTCTCCGCAACAATATTCAGCGCCGCACAAGCTTCCCGCTCCCGCAGCCACTCTCAACCGACGCAACTCATATCGACAGCCTGCGCATAAGCCGCCTCCTCTTTCCGCGCCTGCGCAGCCACCGACTCGGCAGCTTGCTCGGCACCCTCTGCATTGCCGGAGCAAACTCCCACATGGCCGACGACGACACCGCCGCAACGGCAGCGCTCCTCATGGCGCTCGCCCCGGTTGCCCGTCTAAAATTATATGAAATCAAAGCCTTACGCGCCGACGAATCAATAAAAGAGCTCTCCTCACTCCTCGCCGAGAAATACGGAGAGTTCTACACCCGCGAGAAACAGCGCCTCGAAGAGCCCGGAGGCTCGCTCAGCGACGCCATATGCCGCGCACACAACTTCTTCACCTCGCAGGGCCTCATGCCGCCCATAAGTCACCTCAACTACATATGCGCGCTCGTAGATAGTTTCATGGCCCGCAAAGCCACGCCCCCTCACCTGCGCAACATGCTCTCGCAGCACCTCTACGACCTGCTCACATACCACGAGTCCGACCTCTTCGCCTCCGGGATTGTCGACGAAAAAATCTCGGTAATGACAGTCCACAAAGCCAAGGGCCTCGAAGCCGACAACGTAATCGTGCACGACGTCACCGCCCGCTACGGCACCGACGACGACCACACCCGCCTCCTCTACGTGGCTTTCTCACGCGCCCGCAAGCGCCTCGCCATAGGCATGAGCCGCGACCCCGACGGCGTCATCCTTTCGTTTCTCCGCCACTTCCGGCTCCTCTCGCGCCGCGAGATTGCCGTTGCCGTCAACGCCGAATCAATGAACTTCGAAAGCAATTTCGAGGCCTACCTGCAGGGCTCGTTGTAAGTTTTACAATACCGGCGCTGCGATTTACGGCAAAAAAGCGCTACCTTTGTACCCGATTTGAATCTAAGCCTGATATAGCGGATGAGCAACCCCAACGACAAACGGATAGCAAAAAACACCATGTACCTCTACGGCCGCATGATGCTCACTATTTTCGTGTCGCTCTACAGCTCACGCATCGTGCTCAACGCCCTCGGGGTTGCCGACTACGGCATATACAACGTCGTCGGCGGCATAGTGATGCTACTCGCCTTCCTCAACGGAACCATGAGCGGAGCAACTTCGCGCTTCATGAGCTATGCTCTCGGCCGTGGCGACTCCGATGAGCTCAAGGCTACCTTCTCGGCAGCGCTCACTGTGCACGTTGGCATTGCCGTCCTTCTTCTTATTCTCGCCGAGACCGTGGGCCTATGGTACGTGAACACACGCCTTGTGATAGCGCCCGAAAGGATGTGGGCTGCCAACTGGACCTACCAGATGTCGATTCTGGCCTCTGTGTGCACCGTATTGCAAATACCTTATCTCGCGGCAATTATGGCTCACGAGCGCATGGGATACTATGCCCTGGTGGCGCTCTCAAACTCTTTCCTCAAGCTCGGTATAGTGCTCATTATCCTATTCTTTCCCTCTACCGACAATCTCATCTTCTACTCCACGCTCGTCCTCGCCGTAAGTCTGATTATTTCAGCAATGTACATCATTTTTTCGCGACACCGCTTCACAGAGTGCCACTGGCAGTATCCGCGCGATAAAACCATAATGAAAGATATGCTGAAATTTTGCTCATGGGATTCCTACGGCAACCTGTGCTTCACCGCCCGCGCTCAAGGCACTCTTGTTATTCTCAACCGCTTTGGCGGGACTGTGCTGAATGCCGCAGGTGGTCTTTGCGCTACCGTGGCAGGCACCGTCAACAGCTTCGCAGGCTCTATAATCACAGCTTTCCGCCCGCAGATTATACAGCAGTATGCGAAAGGCGACATCGCATACATGCTCACACTGCTGAATAACTGCGCACGCTACTCCATGCTCCTGCTCGGCCTGCTGATCATACCCCTGATAATTGGTATGGACTCGATTCTGCGCATATGGCTCATCGACCCTCCTGCCTACACTACCGCGTTCTGCCGTATTGCACTGATAGCCGTTTGCGGCGAGCTAATGCACACCGTGATAGCGATCGGCATTCACGCTACCGGCAACGTCACCCGCATAAGTTTCATATCAGGCTCGATGTTCTTGCTCGAACTGCCCCTCATGTGGTGGCTGCTGACCTTCACCGGCAACCCGCCGGTGGTCTACACCGTGCATCTGGCCATGATTGTGCTTATTGTCATGGCCGACTCATGGATTCTCAAAGTGCAGCTTCCACAATTCCGCATCATATCTTTCTGGTGGCGGGGAATATTGCTCCCGGTGATACTCATGGCCGCAAGTTTCGCAATCACCTACTTTATTGTAGCCGAGCGTACTTCAACTATCTGGCAGCTGATTGTAATGGCCCTTATCTCCTCTGCAGTCCTTGCAGCCCTCACATGGATTTTCGCTATCGACGGCACCATGCGTAAAAAATTATACAAGTCTCTACGCGAGCGCGTAATCCGATGAGCAGCAATAGAAAACGAATACTTTTCGTGAGCACATCTCTCGCAATAGGAGGTGTGGAAAAGGCTCTTGTAAGCCTCATCAACGCTCTCGACCCGGCCTCTTTTGAGATACACCTTGCGCTGATACACAACAAGGGCGACTTCCGTGCCAAAATCCCCGCCCACGTGCAGATACACGAGATACACGGCTACAGCTCCGACCCCGCCCTGCTCGCTCCCTCCCGTGAGATTCCACGCAGGCTTCTGCATGGTCGCTTGCTTTCCACGCTTCCGGCTGCATGGCATTACCTCTGTGCTAAATTATCAGGTTCTCTGAACTCCTATGCCGCATGGCTCCTCCGAAACGACCGACCGGGACAAGCGGGCGCGAACCCCGCACTCGACAAGCCCTTCGACCTCGCTGTCGACTTTCCCGGCCCTCCCGGCGAATGGCTGTCGTACTTCATAAGCGACCATGTCAAGGCCAACAGGCGTTGCTCTTTTATCCACTTTGACCTCGACAACATAAAATATAATCCGAAATCTTCAGCCGCTCTCTACCGCAAAGTCGACCGCGTCTTCTGCGTCTCAGAGCAAGCCTGCGAGGTATTCCGCCGTCACTTCCCTGACGCTGCTTCAAAAGCCATGGTACTCCATAATTTGGTAGATGTCAAGGAAATAATGGAAATGGGGGCCGAAACTTCAACATACTCTCCTGTCGGCGGTGCATGTAACATTGTCACTGTCGGGCGTTTGCGCATCGAAAAAGGGCACGACATCGCACTCCTCGCACTCGCGCAACTACGCAGTATGGGCCTGAACGCAGTATGGCACTTCGTTGGCGACGGCCCGCATGCCTACCTCTTCAAAACCAAAGCGCAGCAACTTGGTTTGAAGGATTTCTGCCGCTTCTACGGCAGCCAAGCCAACCCCTACCCCTTCATGAAGCAGGCCGATATATACGCGCAGCCCTCACGCCACGAGGGCTACTGCCTCACCATAGGCGAAGCGAAAATTTTCGGAACACCGATAGTATCTTTCGATTTCACCGGTGCACGTGAGCAGCTCTCCGACGTGGAAAACGCTCTTATCGTTCCACGCAGCCGTGAGGAGCACGACGAGCTCTCTGCACGCAATCTCGCTCAGGCCATAATAAAAGCGGCACAGATGCCGCGCCTGAGCGTGACACCTGCGCCTGTATCCCATAGCGAAGAGATGAGCCGATTCTTAGAACTGGCTACTCAAATTTAGCTGCTATATCTTTTATGGCACCGAGAGCCGTCTGGTCCACCGACACGGGCACTACCGTCACATAGCGACGGCGAAGCCAGTATTCATCGGTATCGTCGGCATTGGGTTCCTCGTCGATGAAATGACCTGTAAGCCAATAGAAAGGCACCCCCATGGGGTCGAGATAGCGCTTATACTCATCGGTCCAGCGGCCGCGGGCGGCACGGCAAACCTTGATACCCTCAGGTATGACCTTGGCAGGGATATTCACATTGAGGCACACTCCCTCGGGCAGTCCCGTGGCAAGTATTTTCGAGGCGATAGCAGCCACAAAAGCCGTCGAGAAAGTGAAATCAGCTTTCAGGGAGTGGTGAAGCAGCGAGAAACCAACGGCAGGAATACCCTGGATGCAGGCCTCAAGCACCGCTCCCATGGTACCGGAGTAAATGATGTTGACCGAAGAGTTGGATCCGTGGTTGATACCCGAAAGAACGATGTCCGGTTTTCGAGGCACAATGGCGTGAAGAGCGAGTTTGATGCAATCCACAGGCGTGCCGTTGACAGTAAAGAGGCGCACACCCTCCTTGTCGGAAGGAAGTTCGGTGATGCGCAGTGGCGAGCCTACGGTAAGTGCCGACGACTGACCTGAGTGAGGATGGGCGGGAGCTACGATATAGATGTCGCCAAGCGATCGCACACACTCGGCAAGGTGGTGGATACCGGGAGCGTCGATGCTGTCGTCGTTCGTAATGAGAATCAGCGGGCGTGTATTTTCCATAATTGTGATGAATTTGTCGTTATATTTCTTAAACAAGCCGCGCGCGACTATTGTTTTGATCAGAACTGGAAATAAATAAATGGCGAGACATCGGCTGTGCGCAACTCAAGCACAAGCTGCACGGTGACGATGAATACAAGAAGCTTCACCAACCACGGCGAGCAAACGAAAGCTCTCTGTGCACGCTCCCAAAAAGAGGTGGGCAGCGCATGTCCCACTATTATTACAAGCATCAATATCAGCCAAAGCATGCGCGCCGAAGCAAATGCCGGAAAATAGGAAAGCGAGAAATCGCGGCCCACGGCACGCACTATCTCAACCGAGTCGCTCCACGACGCTGCCCTGAAAAACACCCACAGCAGTGCCACAAAAGCCATGGTGGCACCCCAGCAGAGGGCGCGCACGGCAAAATTGTCGGGTAGCCTCTTCAGCCACGGTTTCGATGCCTTGTGCAGAGCAAGTCCGCCACCGTGCATGGCTCCCCAGAAAACGAATTTCCAGGCCGCGCCGTGCCATAGGCCGCCGATTACCATAGTGGCGAAATTATTCAGATAGGTGCGTGCGGTGCCCTTGCGGTTGCCTCCGAGAGGTATATAGATGTAATCGCGGAGCCAACTCGAGAGCGATATGTGCCAACGGCGCCAGAAGTCGCTAAGGTTCTGAGCCTTATAGGGGAAGTTGAAGTTCTGCGCGAGCCTGAAGCCCATTATCAGGGCTATGCCTATAGCCATGTCGGAGTAGCCGGAGAAGTCGCAGTAAATCTGCATGGTATAGCCTATTATACCCATTAGGGTCTCGAAGCCGGAGTAAGCGCCGGGAGCATCGAAAATAAGGTCGTTGTACTGAGCTATGTAATCGGCTATGACTGCTTTCTTTATAACACCTAAAATTATGAGCCACAAGCCCGTATACACCTCGGTGCGCGTGGCATGGCGGTTCTCGCGTATCTGCGGTATGAAGTAATCGGCACGCACTATAGGGCCCGCCACGAGCGCAGGGAAGAACGAGAGAAAGAACGCATATTCAAGCCATGTAGGCGTGGGCGCGACCCTACCCTTGTAGACGTCGATTATATAGCTCACCGACTGAAAGGTGTAGAACGAAATTCCCACCGGCAGCACAAGGTCGAGAGGCTGGAAATTGCCGCCTATCATGGCGTTGAAGTTCCACAGGAAGAAGTTGGCATACTTGAAATAGGCAAGTATGCCGAGCGACGTCACAAGCGACAGCGCCACACACAGCCTTCGCACACGCCGGCTGCGTCCGGGCGTAGCTATAACCCGCGACAGCAACCAGTCGAAAAGCGACGTGCCCGCGAGCATAAGCACAAAAAGCCCGCTGCTCTTGTAGTAAAAAAAGAAACTGAACGCCACCACAAAGCCGCACATCTGCCAAAAGCGGCTGCGCAAAAGCCCGTAGAGCGGCATAAATATGAGGAACAGCACCCAAAACGTGCCCGACGAAAACAACATCGGTGCCGTCGGGTCGTAACTCAGAAACTCAAATGCCTTACGCAAAAGTTCCATGGGTCAATCCTCGTCGGGTTGATGTACGAATATGCGTTTGGCGCGACCCGATTGCACCTCCGGCACATCAAGGCGTATGGGGTGCAGGGCGTTGGCAGGCATCCACCGTATCACGCTGTCGAGCCACTCAGCCGCGGAGTTGCGCGTAGGGTGAGCGCCGTCTTTGGCGCGCTCGAAGCTCATGCCGTTGCTCAGGAAGAAAGTTCCCTGTGGTGTGCTCTTCGATATCAGGCGGTTGATACCCGTATCCTCGCGCCAGTTGGGAGGCCCGATCCAAAGGAAAGGTATAGTGTCGATGTCAGCGAGAATCTGACGCACATATTTCTCTCGCTTGGACTCTATGTCTTTAACAAGCAGCTCGTTGGCACCGAGGCAAACCACGATGAACGTCGGCTCTATTTTGGCTATATAGCGGCGAAGTTTATCCGACTTACCCCACTTCTCAGAGGTCGAGCTATACCACATCACCGTATAAAGCGTGTGCCCGTTATGCTCGGCATAGGCTGCAAGGCGCGGACCGAGGCCCTCGAGCATTGAGTCGCCTATGAGTAGAATTGTCTGCGCCGCACTGTCACAGGGCATGGGGAAAGCCTGCTGAATATCTACAAGCACAGTGTCGGGCGACACGAAAAGCGTATCGGCCGAAACAGCCTCTTCCTCGGCCGTAGGCTCGCTAAAAGCCTCCAAAAACCCCGCACTCTTAAACTTATGCTCGCAGACTTCGGGCATATCAAGAGCCTCTGCCGCCACAAATACGGCCAGAGCCGAGAGCAGCAGCAACCACAGCGATATGTAGTGAGGCTTCAATGGGAGGAGTTAGGGATTAGGAGTTAGGAGTTAGGAGTTAGGAGTTAGGGGTTAGGAGTGAGGAGTTGGGAGTGAGGAGTTAGGAGCGAGGGCTTACCGCTTGAAGCTCACCACCATATACTCTCCGGCCATGCCGGGGCCTACATTGTAGTCGCGCAGGGCGTAACCTTTCTCTGCGGCCACACCGCTCACAGGGTGCCCGTCAAGCGAGAACACATTATAGCGGCTGCCGCACTCGGGGCACTCGGCCAGGTGCTCGTCGTCGGTGTTGATGAATACCCGCACCGACTGCTTGCGCTCTACGGGGCACGAGAGGTCGTAGGCCTTAGGCGTTCCGGCAACATCGCACACAAGGAGCACGCCGCCAAAGCCGGTATAAGTTGTAGCTACATAGGGGAAGTTCGAAGGCACTCGCTGCTCGCGGATAAAACGTTTCCACGTCAGCGCGCCCGACACGCCATAAACGTTCCACTCCGCAACGGTCGGGAAAACGATGTTGACAGGTGCCACAGGCACCCGGTCGTCATCAAGACTGTCGCACGAGAGGCTGCCAAAAGCAAGCGCCGCCGTTATTGCGGCGGCGACCATATGCTTGTAAAATTTACGCAAGGCTCGCAAAGAGGCCTCCGAACTGGTCGGCGGCTTTCTGAAGGGTGGGGCCGATAAGCGGGCGGAGCATCATCGGCAGCTCTACATCTATCGTGCCGGTTACCTCGGTGCTGCTCTCACTCTGAGGCTTGAACTCCACAAGGAGGTTCATAGGCACCGGCGAGTTCATGGCCTGGAGCTTGATAAGCTCGGGAGTGCGCTCCACGGCTTTTAGCTCTATCTGGCCTACCTGCGGCGTGTTTATGCAGATGCTGTCAGGGGTGAACGACACATCGCCTACCTTGGCACGCTGCTCGGCGTCGAGGCCGTCGAGCGCTGCCTGGAGTGCGGTAAAGTCGGCAAACTTGCTGTATAATTCTTCTGCCGGGCGGTTTACTACCGTCGGCTTCGATGAGTATTTCGACATATTTTTAGTGTTTTATCGGGCAGGCGTCCAGTTGGCAGGGTCCTCGCGCCACTGGCGGAGGGTCTCAAGGTCACCTTCTCCGATATATTTGGTATCAAGAGCAACGTCAAGCATGGCGTTATAGTTGCTCAGCGTAACGAGTTTAACACCGGCCTGGGCAAAATTCTCCTCGGCTACGGGGAAACCGTAGCTGAAAAGTGCAACCATACCTATTACCTCGCAGCCGGCATTGCGGATAGCCTCAACGGCCTTGAGTGAGCTCTTGCCGGTAGAAACAAGGTCTTCGATCACCACTACTTTCTGACCCTGACGGAGGTCGCCCTCTATCAGATTCTCAAGACCATGGTCTTTGGGGGTCGAACGAACGTACACATAGGGCAGGTTAAGCTCATCGGCAACCAATGCGCCCTGAGCTATGGCGCCTGTGGCTACACCGGCTATTGCGTCCGCGTCCTCGAACTGCTCCATAATCAGGCGCGTGAGCTCTACCTTGATAAAGGTGCGCACTTCGGGGTACGACAGCGTGCGGCGGTTATCGGTGTAGATAGGCGAGTTCCACCCCGAAGCCCATACAAACGGGTTCGCAGGCTGAAGTTTGAGAGCACTGATTTTCAGAAGTTTCTCTGCAAGAAGACGGGCAACATTTTTCATTGTTATTGCGTGTGTGTTAGTTTCAACTGCAAAATTACTCATTATTTTTTATTCAGCGTATATCACCGCCGTAAAAACATATTAAAAAAGCCGGACGAGCTCTCTTTAAAAGCCCCGTCCGACTTATCTTTCTTGTCCTATTCAGTGTGCTACCTCACCACAATCTTGCGGCCGCCGCGTATATATATCCCCGCAGCGAGCGAAGTGGCATCGGTGCCCATAGGGCGCCCTTGCAGGTCGTATATCATAAGGGCTTGCCCTTCAGCAGGCAAGGCAATGTTTGCCACTCCCGACTGTTGCTCTCCCTCGGGGAAGAGCGGCAGCGACGGGAACCAGTAGGCGTCAATCATCGGATAATCACGGAGTTTCTCGCCCGACGCCGAGTAGCGGCGGGTGATATAGGTGTCGGTACCGAACTCGTGGTAGAGCGACATATAAATATCATCGGTCACGGGGTGAACGCCCATAGAGCAACCATAGAGCTTCCAGTCCTCGCCCTCGGCACCGAGGTCGATGAAGAGCGTGAGCTCGCGCTTGCCAATATCGAATTTATATATCTTCGTGCCTGAGAACCAGCGGTTAGCCCCGCCTTTCCAATAGAGGCAGTTCTGCACCTGCGAGGCCACGAAAGCGTCGGGAGTCCAGGCATACCACGAGTTGGCCGGGCCATACATATCTTCGGGAAGCGCGATAACCTCGGTTGCGAGCGTCTCGGGGTCGAGGCGCACAAGGTAAGGCAGCGATGCCCCTGTGCCCTGCACGTTCTTGGCCACGGAGAGCCACAGCATGCCGTCTTTGCTCTTCACTATAGAGCCGATTCCTGCGCCCTCGCTTACAATATCCATTGATATTGTGGCCGTAACGCTGTCGGCGACCGGGTCAACGATAAGCAAGCCGTACTGCTGGTGAGCTACAAAAATGCGGTCTGCCGCGGCAACCATTGTTCCCGTCTGCCCATGGTAGAGCGAGCCCGTGGGGTCGGTGCTCGGGCGGTCGTCGCCTGCGTTGGGGTTGGCGGTGCCTTCAACCTGCCCTTTCACGGTGTAGGTATCGAGGTCGAAAATCCATACGCCGTTGCTGCTCGATATGTAGCCTTTATGTTCGTCAACGCCCACAAAGCCGCGGCCGTCGCACTGAGCTCCGCTTGGGTCGATTGTCGCATGCTGGTGAAGCACTTTCATGCTGCGAGCATCGGCAACGGTGATGCGACCGCCCTGAACGGTGGCACCCGGGTCTTTATCCTGCTTGGCAATGAGGTAGAGGCGCCCGTTCCATATTGCACCGTACTGGTTGGTGCACCCGAGTTCCCAACCGGGGTTCTCGGCGCGGAATATGCAGTAGTCCCAGTAGTTGCCGTCGGTGGCATCGGGCTTGAGATGATTCAACGTGGAGTTGCGGTGCCCGTACCAGTCTTCGTTAACGAAGATTATGCCGCGGGTATAATCGGGCTCCGCAGCCACAGTGGCAGGTGCCACTGCAGCCACGGAGGCCAATAAGAGTGTTTTAAGAACTTTCATAATCAGTTGAGCACGATTTTGGCCGTGGTGCCTTTATCGCCGCGAAGTGCATAGACTCCGGCGGCAAAACCAAATTCAGCCGTGTAGCTGTCGTTGTCAACTTCTATGGTTGCCATGAGCTTGCCGTTCATGTCATAGAGGCCGAATGTCTCGCCGGCGAGACCGCTGAAAAGCACACGGCGTCCGGCGCAGCAGATGCTGCCCGCGCTTGTGGCGGCTTCTTCTATGCCGGCGGGAATGTCTTTCACTCTTATCGCAACGGTACCGGTGGCAGTGCGGCCTGCCGACTCAGCTGCGAGTGTGAACGTTTTCACACCCTTGGCGCGAGGTGTCACGGTAAGTTTGCGGCCTTCAAGGCTAATGTCGGCTACCTCTTCGGCCTCAGCCTCATCGGCAAGAGCGGAAGGCTCGTCAAGTATTGCGAACTTGATGTTGTAGTCTATGTTATCGGGGTCGGTAACGTGTTCGCCGAGGTCTATTTCGAGAGCACCGTCGTTGGCGTAGAGTTCAATATCGCCAAGATTGATTTCGGCAAGATGACGGTCAGGGAAGAGAACCATTGACTGGAACCAGTAGTAAGGCTCAAGGGCTATGGTGCGCTTTATGGCTCCCGTGGCAGGGTCAATGAAGTGCGTCCAGTTATAGCGGTAGTGACCCGAGCTGCTGTTTTCTGTTGTCATGACTATGAGCTCTCCGCTGCGGTCGTCGTAGCGCGGGGCGCCGTAGGTTTTCTGCGACACGCGGCTGTTAGAGCCCTGAAGAGCGGCAGCCTCGAGGTCGAACACGGGCTGCAGGCCCGAGGGGTCGCTGCCGATTTCCCAGCGGTAGTACTTTCCGCCCGAGCCACCGGTAATACCACCTGCTCCGGGCACGAACCAAAGCGTGTTCTCGCTCAGGCAGCCCGAGAAAGGCGTCGTGCGCCAGGCTCCCCAGCTGCACACCACAGTGCCGATTTCTGCAGGCATGGTGGCGCTGAGTGCTTCGTTTTCTTCGAGGGTCTCGGGGTCGATGCACACAAATTTAGAGCTGCCGCCTTCGAGGGTAGCAAACCACACATTGCCGTCGGCGCTCTGAGTCACACCCTGTATATTGCTGTCGGCAAAGGTCTTGATAACGGTATCGGTGAGAGTATCGATAACGAACACGCCGGTAGCCTGCTTGATAGCGAACACATAGCGCCCGGCGTGAATCATATCGCCAATCTGCCCCTCGTAGAGGGTGCCTTCGCCGTCTTCGCTGCCTTTGACCTTGCCCACAATGGCAATATTTTCAAGGTCTACAACATAAATTCCCTGAGTAGTGCCCACATACGCTTTCTCGGGAGTGGCGCCTGCCACGGCACGACCGTCGCCGCTCTTGGTCTCGTCGCCGAACATGAGGTCGTCGAGGCTGCCGAGGCGCTTGAGGGTCGAGGCGTCGGCTACCACAAGACGGCCGCCGCCGGGGAGCGGGTCACCGCCGTCAACGGCCTGCTTGGAGGCTGCTATGAGCTTGCCTGCCCAGATGGTGGCATACTGCGAGGTGGCGCCGAACGACATGCCCGGGTTCTCGCGCTCGTAAGCCTGGTAAATCATCTCACCTGCGGGGGTAATATAGTTGAGGCCGCCGTTGGTATGCCCGAACCACTCTTCGTTGAGGATGATTGTGCCGTCGGTATAACCGTTTTCGAGAGGTGTGCGGTCGGGCTCCTCGACGCGAACTGTATAGGTGCGGCTCACGCCGGTACCGTCTTTGGCTGTAAGCGTCAGTTTGCACTCGCCCACACGATGGCCGCTCAGCTCATAGAACTGTATGCGCGTGTTATTCTCATCCCAGTAGTTTACCTTATACATCGAAGCCGTCATCGTGGCTTTGTCGTTAGTGGTACCTTCGAGAACAACATCGAAGTCGGTGATGTCGGCATTGGCGGGAGTGATTTCGCCGATAACTCCAATCATGCGCTTAGGGTTGAGCACAATTACATCGCCCTCCACACCCTTTATGCGGATGTCGGTCACCGGGTTCATAAGGCGCGAATTAACCGTAAACGACGCATTTACCTCGGGCGAGATGGCGCTCGCCACGCTGATTACTGCAGTACCGCCTGTTGTGGTGGTTGAGAAAGCACCTGTCGAGGATGCTGTAGCCACCTTGGGGTCACTCGATGAGTATACAAGCTTGGTAAAGGTAGCGTTCTCTGGCAGCACTGTCACTGCGTTCTCAATCTTGCGGTTGAGAGCCGACTCTACCTCGGCAACCGCAAAGCTCACGCTGCTAATGGGAATCTCGGGCGGAAGAAGAGTGTACTTGCACACATTGCTGTATGTGTAGTCGGCGCCCTTGCCGATGCGCACACGCACGTGCATATACACATCGCCTACCTTATCGCCTTTGAAAGTCAGCTTGCCGAAGTTGGTACTACCTGTACCCACGCTACCGATAATATCCGACGAGTTACTGCTATGGACGAAACTTTCGTCGGCACGGCGGTAGAACGAATAATTAAGCGCGTCGTGCTCAGCCTTAGGCTGCACGAACACAGGTATATAAGCATCGGCGTCGCTGAGTGCCAGCGTCATAGACTCGGGCAACCACGCGCCAACCTCACCTACCGCGGGCAGGTAGAAGAGATACGAGGGCTTCACCTCGGGGTCGAGGCTGAGATAGAGAGCGTCCTCATATTCCTCGAGTTTCCACTCGCCTTCAGCCTCTACATCAGCGGCGCCGTCGCCGTTGGTGTCAAGGGCAATCGCTGTCACTCCATTACCTTTGGCTTCCGCTGTAAACGCGGGGTCGGCAGCGGCAATGGTACTGATAAGTGTGGCAGCATCAGGGAAAACGTCGTTGAAGTTGTAGCGGTAAACCACATTGTCAACCTTGGCAGGATTGCCCAACGATACCACTACAGGAATCGTGCGCTCACCCGACCCGGCCACACGGGTGGCCTTGGAGAGCTCTACTCCACCCTCCACTAAGCGTTCGGGCATATATACAATGACACCGTCCTCGCAGGGTGCCACTCCCTCGCCCATGCCTCCTACCTGAGGCTCGTCGAAGGCCGTGAAGCTCCATGCATCAACAGCACCGTTGCGCAGCTGTCGGCCGGTGAAACCCGTACCCGAATACATAAAGTCCTGCTCAGCGGCATTGGCGCTCCAGAAGCTCCAGTAGCCCTCATACCAGTGCGACATCCACTTCATATCGGTAGTGTTGGCGCCCTGAAGGTTCACGGTGCCGTCGGCAAGCATCCAGCAGTCGTAGTCGTAGGCCGGATAACCATAGGCTTTGTAGTCGAAAGGATGCTGCACCACATGGCTGCACTCGCGAGCCTCGTCGATAGCGGCTTTTGCCATGGCAGGGGCATTATCGCCGGGAGCGTCGGTCTGCCCGAACTTGTTGCCGGATGCGTAGTAGTCGAAATTGATAAACTCGAAGTTCTTGGCTTTCTCGAAATCGAAAAGGAGATTGTCGAGGGCGCTCTGGTTTAGGCTGTAGCCGACCCCGGCCACGGTGGCGCCCATTGAGCCTGTATACTGGGTCAGAAGAGAGAGGCGCGAACTGTTGGCGCAGATAGCCTTGAACATATCCTCGCCCGTGGGCGTGGTGCCGTCGGCCCAGCGGTAGCCCCACACATAGGCGTCGCCGCCGTAGGTGTCGCCGTTGAACTGCACCACAAGGGCAGCCTCGTTGGGGCCGGAGCCGGTCCAGTGCCGGATTTGCCCGAAGTCGATAGGGTGAGCCACAGACATAAGAGTGGCCGTTCCCGCTATCAACGGGAGTAACTGTTTCTTCATTGCAAAATCGTATTTAGTTTATTATGTTTGTCTTATAGCGGTTGTGGGGGTATTTGCGGGTTTATGGCAATATGAAGGTCCTGCGCGCGGCATATCTCGGTTGAAGTCTCGCCGAGCCAGCCGCAATATTGGTTCACTGCTGTGTGTACACGTATGAAGTCGGCGCCGGGGAGCCACACGCGGTTC
This sequence comes from uncultured Porphyromonadaceae bacterium, assembly GCA_947573485.1. Lineage (GTDB taxonomy): Bacteria > Bacteroidota > Bacteroidia > Bacteroidales > Muribaculaceae > CAG-873. Next base: position 93,979 of record CANPGB010000008.1, read on the forward strand.
CCCGCTGCGTCCACGGCATTCGAAATATCAAAAGAATTGAGCTCGGCGTACTCGTTGGGGTGATTATCCACATAGCCCCACGCATAGCTGTAGAGCACATAGTAGGCACCGTAGCCGCTTATATCCTCGCCGTTAGGCGCAAGGCAACCACCGGTAAAACTCAGCTCGTCGGCAGCCACCCACCGTGGGTAATACTCCTGATTGTGAAAAATATTCTTGGGCATATAACCCGAGCCACCTTCGCTGTCGGTCCATGCAATATAGTGCAGGTCGCTTATCGAGTTATCGTCATCAGCTATCACCTCGCGGTCAGGGTCGGGGCGGAGGTAAGTCATTGTATATCCGTGGCGTGTAGCCGCCGACGCATACTCGCTGCCCGCGAGTTCATACCAGGGGTCATCGGGAAGCCCGTTGCAGTTGGCGTCGTAGCTCACACTCACTATTCCGGGCTCTGCCGACCCTCCCTTACGGTCGGGGTTCAGAAGCTCATAGAAGCAATTTCCCCAGATGCGGAAATCGTTCTGCCCCGGCACGTTAACAACCGTATGGTCAAAACCGAAAGTAACGTAACCGCCAAAGCCTCCGAGACTTATCATCACATCATTGGTGCCCGAAATGCAATCCTCGGCTTTCTGAAGCATGGTGGCATAAGTGTCGCCCTCTTCATAGCGGGGCATTTCGTTCACAAATTGCCCGGGAGCGGGACAGTATTCATACACCCGCGCTATATAGGGACTGTACTCCACCTCTTCGTGCACCACATTAACTTCAAAATCAAAGGTATACGGCGTCGAGGGGTCGATTATGTCGAAGCGCAGTCGGTGACAACCCTCGCTGTCGGTCATGAAAATATAGTCGCGGCTGCGCGAGAGCACCGAGTCGGGCAGCCCCTCGCGCACAAGGGTCCACGAGTACTCATTGCCCGTGAGCGCGGGGTGCAGCTCGAGCTTCTGCATGCGGTAGATGTAGTACACATCGTCGATACCGAGATTGAGCAACGGTGTATCGTGCGTGCAGGCCGCCGTGATGAGGCCGAGCGATACCAATGCAAGTGATACTCTTTTCTTCATCGCGGTAAAAAGGCTATGTGAGCGGGAATATCGCCGGTGCGCACGCTCCACTTGCGCCGCCCGTGGCGGTCGAAGCAGTAAAGGGTGCCCGACGACACATAATTCTTTGCGTCGGTAACGAAAATATCCCCCGTCTCGGGATGCACGGCAATACCGTAGGGAATCGTGATTTCGGCCTCGGTACCGTCGCTTATGAAGTTGGTCGACACCACCTTGCGGGTGCGTATGTCTATTATGCCGTAGCTCACGGTATTAGAGGCCGTAAAATTGTTCCACTCTGTGGCATAGTAGTAGAGCGAATCGCCGAAGAAAGCCATATTGGAGCACGCCACATCGAGCGTATCGGTCACGGCCATGCGGTTATAGCCGGGCAGTTTCTCAAGCACATGCAGCCGCGAGGGGCGGCTCTGATAGTCGCCACGCGATGTAACCCACAGTTTCCCGTAGCGGTCTTTTTTGAGCCTGTGAAGATTTATGCCAACGGGTATCTGCTGCACCTGCTTGAAGTCGTACATCTGCACTACCGACACCGTGTTGTCGTACTCCGGCGCGCGGTAGCCCCCGGAATTGGCCACATACATATAGTCGTCCACAATCTCCATTTCCTCAGGCTGATAGCCCACGGTAACCTTGCCGGTAACTGCCAGCGACAGGGTATCCACGCGGTACACGGCTCCCTTGGGTGCATTGGGGTCGATAAGCACTGGCCCCACGTACGAACTCACGTAGGCGTTGCCGCGGTAGAAACGCACATAGCGGCAGTTGGGAATATCAATCTGACCTATGCGAACACCGCTGCGGGCATCGAGGACCTCAACTTTATGCGAGCAGTTGACCACTACGTAAAGCTTTGAGCCGTAGATACCTATATCATTACCAACATCTCCCAACTCTTTAATTACATGCGGGTTGCGTTCGGCATAGAAATTGCGTGCATAGAGCCCCGTGGCATAGTCGAAGTAGTCGAGGGTGCACTTGTTGGAGCCCATATTGCCTTCGTTCACAAGGTAAAAGCCGCGTATATCACTGTCGGCTGCCATGGTCTCGGGTACTATATCATACTCCGTGGGCACCACGAGCTCGTCGTCGCGACAGCCCGTGGCAACCATAAGGAGCGGCAGAAAATATAATAGTATCCGTTTCAGAATCATATTTCGACATTGAGGGTGAAGCGGTAGTTGCGCTTCGGCATGGGATAGTTGATGATAACGTCGTAGTCCTGGTTAAGGAGGTTGTTAACCTCGGCGAGAGCACGCAGCCGCACCTTGCCAAGGCTGAAATCCTTGCTCAGCGACACATCCGACGTATACCAGGGCTGAGTATAGTTATATCGTATGTTTTCCTGCTGGTTATAGCGCTCGCCGACATATATCCACGAGTAATTCAGTCCCCAGCCACGCCACTGCGCGTTAACCACCGCCGAGCCCGAGTGGCGCGGGATGTAGGGTATCTGGTCGCGGTAATAGTTGTCGGCAGGATTCGTTACGTCGATGGCCTGCTGGAAAGTATATTGCCCGCGAACGGTCACAAATAAATCGCGCACGGGATTTATGGTTATAAGTCCCGATACATCAACGCCCTTTATGGCTACAAGCCCTAAGTTCAGCATAGTCCATCGGAACTGCTGCCCCTTGGGGTAGGCCACAATCTTGTCGCGCACCTTGTTATAGTAGGCATCGGCGCTCACACGCACAGCGCTCACAAAACCGCGGCGGGTGCGGTTATAGAGCACTCCCACGTTATACTGTGTCACGCGCTCGGGCGAGAGCTTGGAGTTGCCCATATCGGCATAATAAAGGTCGTTGAAGGTGGGCATGCGGAACGAGCGCTTGTAGAAAGCTCGCAGCGTGAGGTCCGAGGTGCTCCGCAAGGGGTTGAAAGAGAGGTAGACGGCCGGAGTGAACACCTTCTTGTCGGCAGGCGACTCCTGCCCGCGGAGCTCGTCGTGGATAAAAGTGCCGAGGGCGCTCGCCTGCACCTTGAAGCGCTTGAAGTCGAGCGCGGTGGCGGCGCTGAGGTAGTGGCTGAACCGGTCGGGCTTGGCGAAGCCATACATATCGGCGCTCATCGTGTTCCACATAAAGTCGTAGCTGAGGGAGATGCGCCACCAATCCGCGGCCTGGTACTCGTTGGCCGACGACAGGTATATCTCCCTCTGCTTGTAGAGGTTATCTATCTTCACCTGCTTGTCGTCGTTATTCACGTAGTGGGTGCGGTAGAAGGCATATTTCACATTGTTGAGCGAGGTGAATTTGCCGAAATAGCCGGTATATCGCGCCTGCGCGAAGGAGTTGTTATCCCAGATGCGCTCGCCTCGGCGCCATACATTGTTCACAATGGCACCGGGCACGCCGCGCTCGCTGTTGTAATTGTAAACCTTGGCGCTCCATGTGCCGGTGTTGAGGGTGCCGTAGACGTTGGCTTCGATGCGCGTGGCATTGATATCGCCGTTCTGGCGCACGGCGGTGGTGTCGTAGGCAAGCTCGCCGGCCGGGTTCACGCGGCGGTAGCGGAACTTGTATTTGCCCGTCGATGTGAGCCACTCGGCACTCAGCGACGCCGTAACGCGGCTGCCGAGTTTCAGTTCCATAAGCGCCGAGGGGTTGAGGAGGTCGAACGACCCCGCGCGCACCGTCGCGCGCATATGCCAGGTCTCCCCGGCCTCGAAATGCGGCTTGCGCGTGCGCATATATATCGAACCCGCCGACCCGAAGTCTTTGGCAGGCTGCAGTATCTCGCTTTTCTGCCCGTTGTAGAGCGACAGTGCCTCCATATTGTCGAGCGAGAACTGCCCGAGGTCTATCTGCCCGTTCTGCGCGTTGCCCAGCTCCACGCCGTCGTACACAACGCCGGTATGGTTGGTGCCCATCGAGCGGATGTTCACTGTCTTTATGCCGCCCACGCCGCCGTAGTCCTTGACCTGAACGCCCGAGAAGTAGCGCAGGGCGTCGGCAACGCTGTTGCTGTTGAGCCTCCGGAGCTCATCGCCGCTCAGCACCTGCGCCGGAATTATCTCGGGAGGAGCCACGCGGCGGCCCGTGACTACAACCTCACGCAAGGTCGTAATGGCAGAGTCGCTCTCCTCTCCGGCGCGGGATACCGCGGGGAGCGCGAGGGCTGCCGTTGCAAGAATAAAATATTTGAAAGAATCTTTCATTTTTCCATTGCTACAAGTGTGATGCCTCACCGAGCTGTACAATGGATAAAACGAAGCCTGCGGATGCCTTAGACGGAAAAAAGCCGCCGGGCTCCGACGACTTATTCCATGCCCATATTCCCGCAGGCTCTTGTGGTGGCGTCGCGACAAAAGACAGGTCTTCTGGCTCGCCGCCTCCTATCTCCGCGGCGCCTTCTCAGAGACGCGCTCCAATGGCTTTGTGCCGCGGGATTTCCGCCTTCACGGGCGGGGGCGACTTACAGCAGCGGGTACTGCTCCGGATTCTCACCGGATTCCCTTGCTCTTTGTCGCCACAAAGTTACGATATTTTTTTATTATGGCAAAGTCAATTGACTACATTAACAGGCTTGCCGCTCACAAATGCCGCCACATTGCCCACAGCTATGCGCATGAGGCGGTCGCGGGCCTCGGTAGAAGCCCAGGCTATGTGGGGTGTTATGAAGCAGCCGGGGGCTTTCAGCAGAGGATTGTCGGCGGCAGGGGGCTCGCTCGACATCACATCGAGACCGGCGCCATACAGCTTGCCCTCGGCAAGAGCCTTGGCGAGAGCGGCATCGTCGATAAGCGGACCGCGCGCGGTGTTGATGAGTATGGCGCTGCGCTTCATAAGGCCGAGGCGACGGGCGTCAGCCATACCGCGGGTCTCGGGAGTCAGCGGGCAATGCAGGCTCACAACATCGGCCTTGGCAAAAAGCTCGTCAAGCTCCATTTTCACATAGCCTGCAGGCAGCTCGTCGGCACGCTTGGAGGTGAACACGGCCACTGTCATGCCAAAGGCGGCAGCGATAGCAGCCACTGCCTTGCCAATATTACCGAAGCCCACTATTCCCATGGTCTTGCCGGCAAGCTCGGGCCACTCGCGCTCACGGTATGTGAAATCGGCGCAGCTGCTCCACTTACCCTCGCTCACGCCACGGGCGTAGTCCTCTACCCTGTTTGTTATGGCAAGGATGAGAGCAAACACCTGCTGTGCCACCGACATCGTGCTGTAGGCCGGGATATTCGACACCGTGATTCCGGCCTTGGCAGCGGCCTCGGTATCAACAATATTATAGCCCGTGGCAAGCACGCCTATATATTTCAGCGACGGCAGGGCTGCAATGGTGGCGGCATTGAAAGGCACCTTGTTGGTAAGCACCATTTCGGCATCGCCCACGCGCTCTACAATCTCCTCGCGCGCCGTGCGGTCGTAGATCTCAACATCGGCGTATTCAGCGAAAAGGCCCCACCGACTGTCGTCGGCGGGGTATAAGGAATAGCCGTCAAGGCAGACGAGTTTCATTTATTTGATGAGGTACTGCGATGAAATCGACTGGTTGCAGTGCACGCGGCGGATAGTGTCGGCAAAGAGACGGGCTACCGAAATCACGGTGCACTTGGGGCAATCTTTGGTGTAGGGAATCGAGTTGGTGAAAATCATTTCGGTGAGCGAGCACTCGCCTACGCGCTCGGTGGCGGGGTCGCTCATGATAGCGTGCGAGGCAAGGGCGCGTACCGACCTGGCGCCGTTTTCCATCATAAGGTCGGCGGCCTTGGTTATGGTGCCGGCGGTGTCCACCATATCGTCAACGAGAATCACGTTCTTGTCTTTCACGTCGCCGATAACGGTCATCTTGGCCACCACGTTGGCTTTAGCGCGCTGCTTGTGGCAGAGCACCAGGGGCACGTCGAGATACTTGGCGTAGCTGTTGGCACGCTTGGCACCGCCTACGTCGGGGGTGGCGATTACCATGTCTTCGAGTTTGAGGCTCTGGATATAGGGGATGAACACCGAAGAGGCATAGAGGTGGTCGACGGGAACATTGAAAAATCCCTGAATCTGGTCGGCGTGGAGGTCCATGGTTATCACGCGGTCAACACCGGCGGTAACGAGCATGTCCGACACAAGTTTGGCGGCAATCGACACACGGGGCTTGTCTTTGCGGTCCTGGCGTGCCCAGCCGAAGTAAGGCATGACGGCGATAACGCTCTTTGCCGATGCACGTTTGGCGGCGTCAATCATAAGGAGAAGCTCCATGAGATTGTCGCAGTTGGGGAAAGTGCTCTGCACAAGATAAACCTCGCAGCCGCGTACCGATTCCTCGAATGAAACTTCAAATTCGCCGTCGGCGAAGTGTTCGATTTTCATTTTGCCGAGCTCGACGCCGAGTTCTTTGCAGATTTCCTCGGCCATATAGCGCGATTTTGTACCTGAGAAAATCTTAAAGGTTGGAAGCATTGAATCCATGGGATTTGTGTTGGTTTACTATTTGGAGTTTTTGTTCGTTTTTCTTGTTTTTACCTTAGTCGCTGTTTGTTTGCGCAGGGGCTCGATGCGGGCCGACGATATTTTCCACACGGTGGCACCATGGGCGGGCACGGTGGTGCGGAAAGGCTCGGTTGAGCAGAAAGCCTTGGGAGCCGAGACGCCCGAAAGGAGCTCCACAGCCTCGGGGTCGCAGCCCTCGGGGAGGTCGAGCACATTGAAGGCGTGGCGCGGTATGTTGACGGCTATCTCCGAGTCGCTGTCGCCGAAGTTCACCGTCACCACAAGTGTGGTGTCGCCTTCATGGCGCAGGAACGCGTAGTGGCGGTGGGGGTTGAGCGCGGGGTTCTCGTAGTTCACATACATGAGGTCGAAGAAGCTGCCTTTGGCTATGGCCTCTTCGGCGTTGGCGAGCCTTAGCACGCGGCGGTAGAGGGCGCGCAGCTCGCTTTCCTGCTCTGTGAGTGGGCCGTTGCACTTGCCGCGGTTGAGCCAGCGGCGCACCGAGGCCACGCTCCAGTAGTCGAAGATTGTGGTGCGGCCGTCGTGCCCGCTGAAACCTTCGGCGTCGGCTCCGGGCTCGCCCAACTCCTGACCGAAGTATATCATCATGGGGCCGGTGCTCATCATGGTGCTTACAACAAGCGAGGGGAGCACGCGCGAGGCATCGCCTGCGTAGAAGGTGGAGGCAAAGCGCTGCTCGTCGTGGTTCTCAAGGAAGTTGAGCATGTTGGGGGCTATGCCCTCAACGGTCTGCCAGCAGTTGGTAAGGGTTGCGGCGGAGTGGTTCTGAGTCTCCACGGCGCGCAAGGTGTCGTAGAGGTTCACCTTGTCGTAGAGGTAGTCGAAGCCGCCGTATTCTATAAACGGGCGGTAGAGCCCTACATCGTATATCTCGGCAATGAAGATAGTGCCGGGGAACTTGTCTTTTACTTGAGGTATTGCCCAGTGCCAAAATTCGAGGGGCACCATGTGCACCATGTCGCAGCGGAAGCCGTCGACGCCGCGGGCTGCCCAGTAGCGCAGTATGTGCAGCATCTTGAGCCAGGTGTCGGGCACGGGGTCGAAGTGGTGGCTGCCGTTGCCGTAGTCGACGCCGTAGTTGAGTTTTACGGTGTCGTACCAGTCGTTCTGCCCGGGGAAGGCCGTGAAGCAGTCGTTGCCCGAGGCCTTGGCGGGGAACTCCACGTAGGCGCCGGGTCCGCTGCCGAGGTCGATGTGGGGTGCGAACTGCTGGCGGGTGAGATAGTAGAAGTTGTTGGACGGGGTGAAGAACATGTCGTGGTTGTCACCCTGCCCGAAGTCCTCAATCCCCGAGGGCTTGGCGTCGGAGTAGTACTGGCGCGCCACGTGGTTGGGCACGAAGTCGATAATCACTTTCATGCCGGCGTCGTGCGTGCGCTTTACAAGGGCGTCGAACTCAGCCAGGCGTGCGGGCACGTTCACGGCCAGGTCGGGGTCTATGTCGTAGTAGTCGCAAATGGCATAGGGGCTGCCTGCGCGGCCTTTGACCACATGGGGGTTGTGGGGCGCTATGCCGTAGCGCGAGTAGTCGGCGTCGTGCGTGTGCTCTATCACGCCGGTATACCACACATGGGTGGTGCCGAGGTCGCGTATGGCCTCGAGCACGGTGGGGGTGATGTCGTTGAGCTTTCCCGAGCCGTTTTGGGCGAGAGTGCCACCAACGGTGGGTGCGTCGCAGTAGTTTGTGAAGAGGCGCGGGAGCAGTTGGTAAATGATTGGCTTGGGAGTAGGCATGATTTTATTTATCTGTTTTGGAGTCGGCATCGGCTGCCGAGGGCTTCCACATGCCGGCTTCGATGAGGGCGGCGCGGGTGTGGATATAGCCCGACAGGAAAATACGTTTTATGTTTTTGAGGTCGAACACCGCGCAGTCGGCAATTTCGGGGGTCTGCACGGATATGTCGCACAGGGCCATGTCGACGGCCTGGTTGGCCTTCGCCATTATATTATATGTGCGCAGGGCCACCTCTATTATCGATTTATAGCGCGGGGCCTTCTTGAGGGGGCTTACGTTGACGCCTATGAGGAGCTCGCACTTGTCGCGCAGAATCCATGCGGGGTGGTTGCGGAGCACGCCGCCGTCGACATACTTCACGCCGTCGATTTCCACCGGTTGGAACACTATGGGTATCGAGCACGAGGCCATCATGGCAGGGCCTATCTCGCCCTCTGAGAAGGCCACGGGCAGGCCGTGGTCGAAGTCGGTGGCACCGAGATAGGTGGGGATGGGCAGCTCCTCGAGCCTGCGGTAGTCGCCGAGGGAGCGCAGTATAAATTCTTTGAATTTCTCGATTTTGAAAAGACCGCCTGCACCGAGCGAGAGTTCGGCGAAGTCGCGGAAACCGGTGCGGGCAAAAATATCGGCCATACGCAGGGGAGTGACACCTGCGGCATAGAGCACGGCGATAACCGACCCGGCACTTACTCCGGCAATGACGTCGGGCTTGAGCCCGGCCTCCTCTATTGCCATGAGTGCACCGGCATGAGCAAAGCCACGGGCACCGCCCCCGCTCAATGCCAGACCGAGCTTATAAGGCTTCGGGCCGGAGCTTTGGGCGGAATCTGCAGCATTCGCCGAGGGCTTGGAATTATCCTTGGTTTTAGTCAGGCACATAATTCGTGTGCAAAATTAGTCAGAAAAAATAGATTGTTCAATTTTTATCACAGGAATTTTTCTTTTATGAACGCTTTAGCCCAAAAGAATGTTGTAAATTTGCGGAGCAGAAACGTTCATAGCCCGCCCCCGATATAGAATATGGATAATTCATCACCAAAGAAACCGTCACGGGTGCAGCGCCTCACAGCAGGCGCCATGGCGGCATGGAACTATTTCAACACCGGCGTGTGGAGCGACCCCAGGCGCAAATGGTGGATTAACGTGCTGCGCACCCTCAACCTATCGGTTAATTCTTTCCTCAACCGCGATATCCAGACGCAGGCCTGCGCCATGACTTACCGCACCATGCTCGCCGTGGTGCCCGCACTTGCGATGTTCATAGCCATAGGCCGCGGCTTCGGCATACAATCAGTTCTGCAGCAGGAGCTTCTGAGCCTCTTCCCGGCGCAGAAGGTGGCAATCTCTTATGCCATGAACTTTGTGGACTCGTACCTGCAGCAGACGAGCGAGGGCATATTCCTCGGCGTGGGCATCGCCTTCCTGCTCTGGACTTTGATTTCGCTTATAAGCAATGTGGAAGATACTTTCAACTACATATGGGGGCAGAAAACGGGCCGCTCGCTGTGGCGCAAGATAAGCGACTACACCACCATGCTGCTCATCCTGCCAGTGCTTATGATAAGCGCGAGCGGCATATCGCTGCTGTTGAGCACCACCCTGAGCACGATTTTCCATTTCAGCTTCATGACGCCCGTGATAACGGGTTTCCTCGAGGGTCTCAAGGTGCTCATGACCTTCCTCTTTTTCGCCGCGGCCTATATGCTCATACCCAACGCGCGCGTCAAGTTCAGCAACGCTTTCATATCGGGCGCACTGGCAGGCACGGGCTTTCTTGTGCTTCAGTGGCTCTTTGTGTCGGGTACCTTATATGTAACCAAGTACAACGCCATATACGGCTCCTTCGCTTTCCTGCCCCTCATGCTCATTTGGATGCAGCTCGCGTGGGTGATATGCCTTGCCGGAGCCGTGGTGTGCTACTCCTCGCAGAACGTGTTCGCCTTCAGTCTTGATAATGAGGTGAGCAACATATCGTCGCGCTATCACGGCATGGTCACTTTAGCCATAACTGCCGTAATAACAAGGCGCTTCATAGAGCACGACAAGCCTGCTACGGCTCACGACCTCATGAACGTCTACGACCTGCCCGCACGCCTCGTGACAGGCATAACCGACCGCCTCGTGGCCGCCGGTATCATAAACCGCGTGCTCATGCCCGAGAATAAAGATGAATACGGCTTCCAGCTCGCCACCGACCCCTCCGGGCTTACCGTGGCGTCGCTCACCGCGCAGCTCTACTCAATGGGCAACTCCGATTTCATACCCGATTTCAGCACCAATTTCCCCGGCATAGCACCCGCCTTCGCCAAGATAGAGAAGGCATTTGCAGGCGTGGCTTCCGACATGCTCATTGCCGACTTTGCCGTGCCCGAAGTTAGCGACAAACCCAAAACCAATATATCAGAAACATGAAAAAAGTAATCGCAACCACCTCGGCTCCCGGAGCCATCGGCCCCTACTCGCAGGCTATCGACACCGGCACTTTCGTATACGCTTCCGGCCAGATTCCCCTCGACCCCGCAACCGGCAACATACCCGAAGGTATCGAGGCTCAGACCGCCCAGTCGCTCGCCAACGTATGCGCTATTCTCGACGCTGCAGGCCTCACCGTGGCCAACGTAGTGAAGACCACCGTTTTCCTCTCCGACATGGCAAACTTCGGCGCCATGAACGAGGTTTACGGCAAAGTGTTCACCGAGCCCTACCCCGCCCGCTCGGCCGTTGCCGTCCGCGAGCTTCCCAAAGGTGTGCTCGTTGAAATCGAAGTTATAGCAGTGCGCTGAACCACAGCCTTATAAACACCCATATTCAGCCCCGCAGGCGCCCAAGCCTCGGGGCTGTTTCTATTTCAATACGTCAAGTTTCACTTCGCTGCGATTGGGGCGGGGCAGCTGCCGCACACCCGTAGAAGACTACGGGTTGGTTAGGGGTTAGGAGGTAGGGGTTAGGAGTTTCAGGGCAGAAGTTGTTTGGGGGCGGGTCGGGGTCTGCTTCTATTGACTCGGGGCGATCAAAGGGTATGTGAGGGTGGAGCTGTTGATACTCTCGTATTGTGGGTTGTGGTATGAAGGCGGGAGGGAGCTCGGGACGACGGGTGCCACTGCCTGTGTGGTAGATAATGGCGCAGCCCATGCCGTAGTCTGGTAGGACGGGGGCAAGGGCTGAGTTGACTGTTCGCCAGTCTTTATTTGAGAGATTATGGATTAGGCAGATGTGGAAGTTGCAGCCTCGGAGCCGGTCGGCGTTGCGGTGGGAGACTGTGAAAACCTGCTTGCGGTTGATGCTTTTGGCTATCTCTTTTGCCTCTTTTGTGGTTTTGGCGGCTATGGCTACTTCTGCCCAGTCGGCGCGGGTGAGGAGCCAGTTTATGTAGGCAGTTAGGACGGGAGTGGTGTCGGTACCGGGCCAGTCGATGATTTGTGCGCGGATTGTGAGGCCTGCGCGGCGCTGGCGCTCTAATGTGTAAATGGCTTTGCGCTCCCACCAACGGAGTGCACAACCGTACCACCGCTGAAATTCGGCGGTGATATCGGGGCGAGGACGCCTGCGGCGGAGCCTATGTGGGAGCGGGACTTTTAGCAAAATGATGAAGGCCTTCGGCCTTAAGGCAAAAGGCAAAAGGGTAAAGGATAAAGTGGTGCTGCAAAGATAGCGCTCGGCCTTTTGTGGCTATGTGTTAGAAACCCGAACTCGGGCTTTCCGCCCTCGCACGACTCCAAAGCGGCCTACACTTGCGTGGGGGCTAAGGCGGTGGCTGAAGCCACCTTGCTTGAACAAATTTTGTGGCGCGGGACTCGGGCTTTCCGCCCTCGCACAACTTCAAAGGGGTAAGGGGTCGGGCTCGGGCTTTGTGCGCTCGCACGGAGGTGATGGTGAATTAAAGCGAGCAAAAAGTGGAAGTATTTTTTGCGTGGGTTGGATATTTTGCTTAATTTTGTAGTCCGAAACGGGTTCAGGCCCGGCGCATTAGGCTATATGACAACACTTAACCGCCACATAGAGCACATGTTAGTGTCGGGACAGCGAGTGACGCTGCCCGGCATCGGTACGTTTATGCCAGTAGGGCGTAGCGCGTCGTTCGACGGCGATGTGCTTTCGGCTCCTTGCGCGTCGGTGGCTTTCGAGGCGTCGGTATATGCGACTGCCGACAGCAGCGTTGCCGACTCGATAATGCGCCGAGAGGGCATGGACGCCGAGGCTTGCGCCGACATCGTGGCTCAGGAGTGTGCCTCGGTGCGCAAGCGCCTTGACCATGGCGAGAGCGTTGCTCTTGGCAATGCGGGGGACCTTAGCGCCGCTCGCTCGGGGAGCGAATTTACCCCCGGCGGGATATTCGCCACCAACGGCTGGTTGCGTCCGCTCGACCTTAAACCTCTCGAAGTGCGCCGTGCGTCGGAGGCCGAAATCGCCAAGGCCACCGAGGCTCTCGAAGAGCGCCGCAGCAGCCTGATCCGTTCGCTGAGCCGCACGGCATCGAGCGCGGCTGCCATTGCCGTGCTCGCCCTCATCACCTTTATTTGGGCGCAACTCCCGGGTCGCTCGCAACGCCAGCCGCAGACAGCATCATTCGGCATAGAGAGCATAGCCCCTCGCGAAGCCGAGCCTCTTATAGTGACTCCCGGCGCCACCGAGCCTGCCCTTGTGCTTATTCTCAACACCCCCGCCGACGGCGTGGCACCTGCCAAACAGCGCCGCGACAAGACGCAGGCCGAAGCAGGCCGCTACGTGATGGTAGTGGCATCGCTCGCCTCGCAGGCCGAGGCCGAAGAGTTTGTGGCACAGCGGAGCACCGCCGACTTCCCGCTCGGCATACTTCCCACACAGGGACGCTGGCGCGTGTATGCCCTCACAGGCGAGACTATCGACGCAATCAGCGCCGAGGCACGCGACCGCGACATTTACTCAGCATACCCATCGGCATGGGTCTGCCGCCGCTGACACCCCGCCCACAGGGCAGATAGCGGGCAGCCTGCCAAATACCTTATTTAATTATGGATTTCCACGAATTACTACTGCGCCGCCACAGCATACGCCGCTACACCGAAGAGCCTATAGACCCCGAGGCCGTCAAGACCATACTTGAGGCCGGACTGCTTGCTCCCTCGTCGAAGAGCGCCCGCTCGTGGCAGTATGTGGTGGTTGAAGACCGCGATACCCTCGCCCGCCTCTCGGAGTGCAAACCTGCCTACGCGGCCTCTATCAAAGACTGCCGCCTTGCGGTGGTGGTAACGGCATCGCCCGAGCAGAGCGAAGCTTATATAGAAGATGCCTCTGTAGGCGCAATTTTCATGCACCTGCAGGCCGAGGCTCTCGGCATAGGCTCGTGCTGGGTGCAGGTACGCGGCCGCATGAGCGCCGACGGCACTCCCTCGGAAGATGTAGTGCGCGAGATTCTCAACATTCCTCACGATATGGTTGTTGAGTGCATAATGACTTTCGGCCACTCGGCAGAGACACGCAAGCCTGTAGACCCCGCCAAGCTCAAGTGGGAGAAGGTTCATCTTGGGCAATGGTAATTGCCCAAGGCAAAAGGCCGGGGCCTTAAGTCAAAAGGCAAAAGGCTAAAGTATTAAGTAATACGGTTTCAGGCTTTAAGCTAAAGTAATTATAGATTTTGGAAACGGAACTGACAATAGCGCTTGTCGGGGCCGGCAATGTGGCCTCGCATCTCGCCCCTGCCTTGGGGAGTAATCTCAAAGGCATATGGAGCCGCAGTGAAAGGAGTGCGCGCGCTCTCGGCGAGCGTTGCGGCACAGCGTGGAGCAATGATTTCGAAACGATAGGTGACTGCCACCCCGATGTGATAATAATCAGTATCGCCGACAAGGGCGTGGCCGACGTCGTGGCGGCAATCGGTCGCCTCGACTACAAGCCGTTGGTGCTCCATACCTCGGGCACCGTGGGCAAGGAGGCGCTCGAAGCTATCAGTCCACGCACCGGCGTGCTCTACCCTCTCCAGACCTTCTCGGCGAGCGCAAAGCTCGATATAAGCAAGGTGCCATTTTTCACCGAGGCCACCGATGAGGCCGACCTTGAGATTGTAGACAGCATAGCCCGCTCGATATCGCCCGTGGTAAACCACGCCGACGCATCGCGGCGCCGGGTGCTGCACATCGCCGGAGTTTTCACATCGAATTTCACCAACGTGCTCCTTGATAGCGTGCAGGAGGTACTTGCACCCGCGGGTTATTCGCTCGACGTGGTGCGTCCGCTGCTCGAAGTGACTGTTGACAAAGCCTTTGCAATGGGTCCGCACGACGCACAGACCGGGCCTGCCCGGCGTGGCGACACCGCCGTGACAGAGCGTCAGCTCGCTTCGCTGCCCGAGCATCTCAAACCCACCTACAAGGCTCTCACCGAGCTAATTATACACAAGCACAGCAATGAGTAAGATAAACTACGATTTAAGCAAGATACGCGGTGTGGCCTTCGACGTCGACGGCGTACTCTCACCGGCCACCGTACCCATGGACAGCAACGGCATTCCGCAGCGCATGGCAAATCTGCGCGACGGCTACGCCATGGTGGTGGCAGCGCGCAACGGTCTGAAAATGGCTATCATATCGGGCGGCGACTCAGAGGCTGTGCGCAAACGCTTCGCCGCCATAGGTGTGCAGGATATTTTCCTTGCCGCGGGCGAGAAGCTTCCGATATTCGAGAAATGGCTTGCCGACAACGGCCTTACCCCTGAGGAGGTGGCTTTTGTGGGCGACGATATCCCCGACCTGCCCGTACTGAAGGCTGCCGGGCTGCCCGTGGCACCGCGCGATGCGGCCCACGAGGTTAAGGAGGCGGCGACTTTCATCACTTCGTGCGACGGCGGCTACGGCGTGGCCCGCGAGCTGCTTGAGGAGATTCTGCGCGTGCGCGGCTGCTGGGGCGAGAGCGGGAAAGCATTTGGCGGCTAAAGCTGAAGCTAAAGCTAAAGCTAAAGCTAAGGCAAAAGTCAAAAGGCAAAAGTATAAAGTTGGGAGCTTTGCTATTTCTGTTCATTCTTAAATAATATATCAGCTTGATTACTGTTCTACCGCCTTACCCTGCGGCTGCATATGAGGGTAAAAAGATTTTGTTGGCATCGAACTCACCGCGTCGCCGCGAGTTGCTTCACTATATAGTGCCCGAGTTTGAAATTGCCGATTCTCGTCTTGCCGAGGAAACGTATCCTGCCACACTTGCGGCAGAAGAGGTGCCCGCCTATCTCTCGCGTCAAAAGGCTATGGCTTATGCCGATGCGCTTGAGCCCGACGAGGTTATAATCACCGCCGATACCGTGGTGATAAACGAGGGCAGGATATTGGGCAAACCCGCCGACCGCGCCGAGGCCGAGGCTATGCTGCGCAGCCTTGCCGGGCACACCCACACCGTGGTTACCGGCGTGACGCTGATGTCAGAGGGCGGCAAAAGGCTCGACACCTTCACCGAGCACACCGAAGTGAGCTTCGACGATATGAGCGAGGCCGACATCGCCGCCTATGTGGAGCGCTTCAAACCCTACGACAAGGCGGGGTCGTATGGCATACAGGAGTGGATAGGAGCAGCGTTTATCAGCGGCATCAAGGGTTGTTTCTACAACGTAATGGGGCTTCCGCTCCACACCCTTTACCGCCACCTTCGTAGATTTTTCGACTGAAAGTTTCGCGGTCAAAGACTTGGCAAAGCGCATTATTTTTTGTAATTTTGCGGCTTGAACCAAGAAACCTGAAACTTCAGCAATGGTAGTATTCTTCACCACCCCCGAAGGCACGGCTTATGCCGTTGACTCGCACCGCAGCTTCGGCAGCGACGAGCTTGAGCGCCTGCGTTGGCTTTTTGGCAACGCCGAACCCGCCGCCCCCGGCACCACCCTGCAGGGCCGCTATACCGGACCTCGCAAAGAAATGATAACTCCCTGGAGCACAAATGCCGTAGAGATTACCCAAAACATGGGTATCGACGGCATTTCTCGTATAGAGATGTTTACCCCCGCGAGCGAGGGCGAGAGCTACGACCCCATGCTCCAGACTGTCTACACCAACCCCGGGCCCGACGTTTTCGAGATTACGGCAAGCCCCGAGGGTCACGTGTTTATCGATGACATCCACGAGTACAACCAACGCGAAGGCCTCGCCCTCAGCGAGAGCGAAGAGGCTTACCTTGCCGGACTCTCGGAGCGCCTCGGGCGCCCGCTTACCGACAGTGAGGTATTCGGCTTCTCGCAGGTAAACTCGGAGCACTGCCGCCACAAGATTTTCAACGGCACCTTCATAATCGACGGCGAGACAAAGCCGTGGAGCCTCTTCCAGCTCATCAAGCGCACGAGCAAGGTGAACAGCCAGGGCCTTGTGTCGGCCTACAAAGACAATGTGGCCTTTGTCAACGGTCCCGAGGTATTCCAGTTCGCCCCCGAGCGCGGCGACGAACCCTCGTTCTTCGGCGAGCGCCGCATACGCACCGTGCTCTCGCTCAAGGCCGAGACGCACAACTTCCCGACCACGGTAGAACCTTTCAACGGCGCAGCCACTGGCAGCGGCGGCGAAATCCGCGACCGTCTTGGCGGCGGCCGCGCCTCGCTCCCCCTTGCCGGTACGGCTGTGTATATGACCTCATACCCCCGCATGGAGGGAGCCGTACGCACCTGGGAGGGCGCCATAGAGCCTCGCAAATGGCTCTATCAGACTCCTGCCGACATCCTCATCAAGGCATCGAACGGAGCCTCGGACTTCGGCAACAAGTTCGGCCAGCCCCTTATCTGCGGCTCACTCCTGACCTACGAGCACGCCGAGGGCGAGCGCACCTACGGCTTCGACAAGGTGATAATGCTTGCCGGAGGCGTGGGCTATGCCACAGCGTCGCAGGCTATCAAAGGCGAGCCTCAGGCCGGGCAGACAGTAGTCCTTGCCGGTGGCGACAACTACCGCATAGGCATGGGCGGCGGCGCCGTATCGTCGGTTGACACAGGCCGCTACGCGGGTGCCATAGAACTCAATGCCGTGCAGCGCGCCAACCCCGAGATGCAGAAGCGCGTTGCCAACCTCATACGCAGCCTCGCCGAGAGCCTCGACAACCCCATAGTATCGATTCACGACCATGGCGCGGGCGGCCACCTAAACGCCCTCTCGGAGCTTATAGAAAGCACCGGCGGCCGCATTAACATCGACGCTCTGCCCGTTGGCGACCCCACCCTCTCCGACAAGGAAATCATAGGCAACGAGAGCCAGGAGCGCATGGGCTTTGTGGTTGACGCCGAGCAGATACCGCTCATCGAACGCATAGCACAGCGCGAGCGCGCGCCGATGTATATCGTTGGCGAGACCACCGATGACCGCCGCCTGCATTTCGGCCGCAAAGACGGCCAGGCCGCCATTGACCTCGCCGTGGAAGATATGCTCGGCAACCCGCCCAAGACCGTCATCACCGACACCACCATAGCGCCTCTCTTCGGCGAGGCCGAGTACGAGCAGGAGAAGGTGAGCGAATATATCGATGCCGTGCTCAGCGTCGACGCCGTAGCCTGCAAAGACTGGCTAACCAACAAGGTAGACCGCAGTGTGACAGGGCGCATCGCCCGTCAGCAGTGCCTCGGAGAGCTCCAGCTTCCGTTGAGCGACTTCGGCGTGGTGGCTCTCGACTACCGCGGCAAGAGCGGCATAGCCACCTCGATAGGTCATGCGCCTCAGGTTGCCATGACAAACGTAGAGGCCGCCTCGCGCCTTGCCGTTGCCGAGGCCCTCACCAACCTCGTGGGAGCCGGATGTGTCAAGGGAATAAAGGGCGTATCGCTCAGTGCCAACTGGATGTGGCCGTGCAAGAACCCGGGCGAGGACGCCGCTCTCTACCGCGCCGTAGAGGCATGCTCCGACTTTGTTTGCGAGCTCGGCTGCAACATACCCACGGGCAAAGACAGCCTCTCGATGACGCAGAAATACCCCGACGGCACCAAGGTTACCGCCCCCGGCACCGTGATAATCTCGGCCTCGGCAGAGACAGGCGCCGCAGGGTCGCAGGTGTCGCCCGTGCTCAACAAATCGCTTAACTCGACGCTCTACTACGTGGATATGAGCGGCTGCCCGCTTGCCCTTGGCGGCTCTGTGCTTGCACAGACCCTCGGCAAGGCCGGTGGCGCCACCCCCGACGTGAAGAGCGCCAAGGCTTTTGCCAAGACTTTCAACGCCCTCGGTGAGATAGCACGCTTAGGCTATGCCGACGCCATGCACGACGTGAGCGCGGGCGGTCTGGTGACGACCCTGCTCGAGATGTGCTTCGCCAACAGCGAAGGCGGCCTCAACTTCTACACCGACGGCTTTGCCATGAACGGCGAAGACGACCTTGTGAAGATACTCTTTGCCGAGAACCCCGCAGTTGTTCTGCAGATTCCCGACAAGCACCGCAAGGTAGCCGAGGCACTGCTGACGGTTGCCGACGTGAAGTTCTTCCCCATAGCCTCACCCGCTAAGGAGAACGTGCTCACCATAAGCCATAAAGACAATCGCACGATACTCGTTTCGATACCTGCAGCGCGCCGCCGCTGGTACGAGCCCTCGTTCCGCTTCGACTCCCTGCAGACGGCGCTGCCCTGCGCCGAGAGCCGCTTCGACAACTTCGACCGCCAGCCTCTGCGCTACCGTTTCCCCGCCGAGTTTGACTCGCTTCTCACCCTTGGTGTATCGCACGCGCGCCGCAAGAACGCGCCCCGTGCGGCCATTATCCGCGAGAAGGGCGTGAACGGCGAGCGTGAAATGGCATATGCGCTCTACCTTGCCGGATTCGATGTGCGCGACGTGCACATGACCGACCTTATGAGTGGCCGCGAGCAGCTCGACGACATCAACATGATAGTGTTCTGCGGCGGTTTCTCGAACAGCGACGTGCTCGGCTCGGCCAAAGGCTGGGCATCGGGCTTCAAGTGGAACGAGACCGCGCGCGAGACCCTTCGCCGCTACTACTCCCGCCCCGACACCCTGAGTCTGGGTGTGTGCAACGGCTGCCAGCTGATGATAGAGCTCCACCTGCTCGGTGCCGGCACCACAGCGAGCGGCGAGCCCAAGGTGGCCATGCGCCACAACCTCTCGGGCAAGTTCGAGTCGACCTTCCTCTCGATAAAGATACCGAAGAACGAGAGCGTGATGTTCGGCAACCTCTCGGGCACCAAGGCCGGTATCTGGGTGGCACACGGCGAAGGCCGCTTCCACTTCAGCGAGGGCATAAAGGGTGCAGGGCTGCCCGTGGTGGCCACCTACGCCTACAGCGAGTACCCCGGCAACCCCAACGGCAGCGAGGGCAACGTTGCCGCCCTTGCCTCTGCCGACGGCCGTCACCTTGCCATAATGCCTCACCTTGAGCGCGCTATCTTCCCGTGGCAGTGGGCCTACTACCCCTCGCGCCGCGCCAACGACGAGGTTACCATATGGCTGCAGGCCTTTATCAACGCCCGTAACTGGGTGAAGAAGCAGGCCCGCAAGAAATAAGCACGCGCACGACAGTCAAAACGGCCTCAATAAGATATTTTAACACTGTTGAGGCCGTTGCTTTTTGATAAAGTTTTGATACTCCGCCAAAAATCATTAATTTTGTGCGTTTATTTCGCATAAATTTTAACAAATAAAATATAGTATCCTATGAGTTTGAACATCATAGTGCTTGCCAAGCAGGTTCCCGATACCCGCAACGTAGGCAAAGATGCAATGAAGGAAGACGGCACGATCAACCGTGCTGCCCTTCCGGCTATTTTCAACCCTGAAGACCTTAATGCCCTGGAGCAGGCCCTCCGCCTGAAAGACGCACACCCCGGCAGCAAAGTAACGCTGCTCACCATGGGTCTGCCGCGTGCCGCCGAGATTATCCGCGAGGCTATCTACCGCGGCGCCGACGCCGGTATCGTGCTTACCGACCGCGCCCTTGGCGGTGCCGACACCCTTGCCACCTCTTACTCACTTGCGCAGGCCGTGAAAAAGTTCGGCGAATGCGACCTTATCCTCGGTGGCCGTCAGGCTATCGACGGTGACACCGCCCAGGTAGGCCCTCAGATAGCAGAGAAGCTTGGCATACCCCAGGTAACATATGCAGAAGAAATCCTCGGCATTGCCGACGGCAAAATCACTGTAAAACGTCGTCTGGAGCATGGCGTTGAGACTGTAAAGGCTCCCCTGCCCTGCGTCATCACCGTGAACGGCTCGGCTGCCGACTGCCGTCCCCGCAACGCCAAGCGCCTCATGAAATACAAATACGCCGCTTCGCCCTCCGAGCTCAAAAACCTCGGCGAGACCGCAGCAGCGCGCGTTGCCGCCAACCCCGAGCTCAACATCCAGGAGTGGGGTGCAGCTTATGTTGAGGCCGACCCCGAGCAGATAGGTCTTGCCGGTTCGCCCACAAAAGTTAAAACGGTAGAGAACGTAGTCTTCACCGCCAAGGAGAGCCGCCGCCTCGACAACGACGACGCTCAGATTGAAGACCTGATCAAAGAACTCATCATCAACCACACAATCGGTTAAACCAACGCACTTCACACCAATTATTATCATGTCAGACAAGAATAACCTCATAGTCTACTGCGAGTACGACGAAGGCCGCGTTGCCGATGTGAGCCTCGAACTCCTTACCAAAGGCCGCGTGCTTGCCGACCGTCTTGGTGTAAAACTTGAAGCCGTAGTCATCGGCGACAAGCTCGACGGCATCGAAGAACAGATATTCCCCTACGGCGCCGACACGGTGTACAAGGTAGAAGACAAACGCCTCTTCCCCTACACCTCGAACCCCCACGCCGCCGTGCTCATCAAGCTCTTCAAAGAGATAAAGCCCCAGGTTTGCCTCATGGGCGCCACCTGCATAGGCCGCGACCTCGGTCCCCGCGTGAGCTCGTGCCTCCACAGCGGTCTTACCGCCGACTGCACCTCGCTTGAAATCGGCGACCACAAGGACCCCAAGACCGGCAAGGAGTACACCGACCTTCTTTATCAGATCCGCCCGGCATTCGGCGGTAACATCGTGGCAACAATCGTTAACCCCGACTGCCGCCCCCAGATGGCTACCGTACGCGAAGGCGTGATGAAGAAAGAGATTTACGATGCCAACCACAAGGGCGAGGTTATCAACCTCAATGCCGCCGACTATGTTGACGATGCCGACTTCGTGGTAGAAATCATCGACCGCCATATCGAGAAATCGAAAATCAACATCAAGAACTCGCCCATTATCGTTGCCGGTGGCTACGGTGTGGGCTCTAAGGAGAACTTCCAGCTCCTCTTCGACCTTGCCAACACCCTCGGTGCCGAGGTAGGCGCCTCTCGCGCCGCTGTCGACGCAGGCTTTATAGAGCATGCCCGCCAGATTGGCCAGACCGGTGTTACCGTACGCCCGAAACTCTACATTGCCTGCGGTATCTCGGGTCAGATCCAGCACATTGCCGGCATGCAGGAGAGCTCGATCATCATCTCGATCAACAACGACCCCAACGCACCTATCAACACCATC
Source organism: uncultured Porphyromonadaceae bacterium (assembly GCA_947573485.1). GTDB lineage: Bacteria > Bacteroidota > Bacteroidia > Bacteroidales > Muribaculaceae > CAG-873. The sequence continues at coordinate 115,677 of CANPGB010000008.1, forward strand.
GCCGACTATGTAATCACCGGCGACATGGAAGAAATCGTGCCCAAGCTCATCAAATATTACAAGAAAAACTCCAAGTAAGCTACCGAAATGGCTAATTTCTATACAGATAATCCCGATCTCAAGCATCACCTGAATCACCCGCTGATGCAGAAGATAGTCGAACTGCGCGAACGCAACTATACCGACGCAGAGAAATTCGACTACGCGCCCGCCAACTTCGAGGACGCTATGGACAACTACGAGAAAGTACTCGAAATAGTAGGTGACCTCTGCGGCGGCAAAATCGCCGAGAACGCCGAGGGTGTAGACCACGAAGGCGCCTCATGCTCCGACGGCCGCGCCCACTATGCAGCCGGTACCGTAGAGAACCTTGACCTCTGCCGCAAGGCCGGCCTCATGGGCATGGCCATGCCTCGCCGTTTCGGTGGTCTGAACTTCCCTATCACCCCCTACATCATGGCAGCGGAAATCGTGAGCCGCGCCGACACCGGTTTCGAAAACCTGTGGGGCCTTCAGGACTGCGCCGAGACACTCTATGAGTTCGGCTCGGAAGAGCAGCGCGCCAAATATATCCCCCGCGTATGCGAGGGCGAGACCATGTCGATGGACCTCACCGAACCCGATGCAGGCTCTGACCTCCAGTCGGTAATGCTCAAGGCCACTCAGAAAGAAGACGGCACCTGGGTGCTCAACGGCGTCAAGCGCTTCATCACCAACGGCGACAGCGACATCCACCTCGTGCTCGCCCGCTCGGAAGAAGGCACCAAAGACGGCCGCGGCCTCTCGATGTTTATCTACGACAAGCGTAACGGTGGCGTTACCGTTCGCCGCATAGAGAACAAAATGGGTATCAAGGGCTCGCCCACATGCGAACTTGTTTACAAGAACGCTCCCGCCGAGCTCTGCGGCAACCGTCGCCTCGGTCTTATCAAATATGTGATGGCCCTGATGAACGGTGCCCGTTTAGGTATTGCCGCGCAGAGCGTTGGTGTAAGCGAAATCGCTTACCGCGAAGCTTTAGGCTATGCCAAGGAGCGCAAGCAGTTCGGCAAGGCTATCATCGAGTTCCCGGCTGTTGCCGAGATGCTTTCGGTTATGAAGGCCAAACTCGACGCATCGCGCAGCCTTCTCTACGAGTGCTCTCGCTTTGTGGACATGTACAAGATCTACGAGGACATAGCCCGCGAACGCAGCCTCACCGCCGACGAGCGCGCCGAGATGAAACATTACAGCAAGCTTGCCGACGCCCTCACACCTCTTGCCAAGGGTCTTGGCAGCGAATACTGCAACCAGAACGCCTACGACTGCATCCAGATTCACGGCGGCTCGGGCTTCATGA